>DATIWC010000121.1:0-65340 GCA_035519515.1 Usitatibacter sp. | reverse complement strand
GGGAAGTATTTCCCGCAGGACCGCTTCACGCTGGGCGAGCCGGTGAAGGCCTAGCGCGTGGCGAACGTCCTCGACCGCTTCCGCCTCGACGGGCACGTGGCCCTGGTGACGGGCGCGGGCTCGGGCATCGGGCGCGCGATCGGGGAGGCCCTCGCGCAGGCCGGGGCCGCGGTCGTGCTTTGCGGCCGGCGCGCGGCGCCGCTCGCCGAGGCGCAGGCGGTCATCGCGGCCTCGGGCGCCCGCGCCGCCAGTGTTGCGGGCGATGTCGGCGATCGGGGCGCCCTGGCCGCGCTCGCGGGCGCCGCGGCCAAGCCCTTCGGCACCGTCGACATCGTCGTGCATGCCGCCGGCCTCAACCATCGCCAGCACGCCGACGACGTCACCGACGCGGCGTGGGACGAGCAGATCGAGGTGATGCTCTCGGCGCCGTTCTTCCTCACGCGCCACCTCGTTGCGGGCATGAAGGCGAAAGGCTGGGGGCGCGTCCTCAACATCGCGTCGCTGCAGTCGTATCGCGCGTTCGTGAACGGCAGCGCGTACGGCGCCGCCAAGGGCGGCATCGTGCAGCTCACGCGGCACATGGCCGAGGCGTGGTCGCCCCACGGCATCAACTGCAACGCGATCGCGCCCGGGTTCTTCCCCACGGCGCTCACCGCCCCCGTGTACGCCGACCCGCAGCGCACGCGGGCGCTCGCAAGCCAGACCGCGATCGGCCGCAACGGGGCGCTGGAAGACCTGCACGGCGCGGCGGTGTTCCTGTGCAGCCCCGCCTCGGACTACGTCACGGGACAGACCCTGCCGGTGGACGGCGGGTTCACGGCGAAATGAACCGATGAAAGCCCTCGTCTACACCGCGCCCCTCGAGGTCACCTATCGCGACGAGCCGGATCCCGCGCTCGAGGCGGGCGAGGTGGTGCTCAGGATCGACGCGGTCGGCATCTGCGGCTCGGACATGCACGCCTACCACGGCCACGATCCGCGGCGTAACCCGCCGCTCATCCTCGGCCACGAGCTGTCCGGCACGGTGGTCGCCGGCCCGAACCTGGGCAAGCGGTTCACCGCGAACCCGCTCATCACGTGCGGGCGCTGCGACTATTGCGTGCAGGGGCGCAACAACCTCTGCTCGAATCGCACGATGGTGGGCATGACGCGCCCCGGCGCCTTCGCCGAGCGCATGTCGATTCCGGCCTCGAGCCTCGTGGAGATTCCCGCGGACATGGACGCGCGCACCGCGGCGCTCACGGAACCGGCCGCGACCGCGCTGCACGCGCTCAACCTCTCGATGCGGGCGATGCATCGGCCGCTCGCCGAGGGCAAGCTGCTCGTGATCGGCGGCGGGGCCATCGGGATGCTCGCCGCCCTGCTCGCGAAGCACCTGGGCTGCGTGGACATCCGCGTGGCCGAGACCAACGCGCTGCGCCGCGAGTCGGTCGCACGCCATGCGGGCGTGGGCGCCTTCGATCCCCTCGCGGTGCCGGTGGCCGAGGCGAGCATGGACCTCGTCGTGGACGCCGTGGGCGCCAAGGCCACCCGCAACGCGGCCTTCGCGGCGGTGAAGCCCGGCGGCGTCATCATGCACGTGGGCCTGCAGGACTGGGCGAGCGAGATCGACATGCGCAAGCTCACGCTCGCCGAGATCACGCTGCTGGGCACCTACACGTACTCGACCGCGGACCTTCGCGCGACGGTCGCCGCGTTGCGCGCGGGCGCCTTCGGCGACCTGGCGTGGGTCGAGGAGCGGCCGCTCGCCGAGGGCGCGCGGGCTTTCCGCGACCTGCACGAAGGGCGCAGCGCCAGCGCCAAGATCGTGCTTCGCCCATGAACGGCCTGCGCGTAGCGGGACCCGGATTGGCCGTCGCGGGCGTGGTCGCGATCGCGGCCACGTTCCTGTCGCTGCAGTACAAGGCTTCCGCGATGCTCTTCGCCCTGCTGCTGGGCATGGCGCTCAACTTCCTCGGCGAGGAAGGCCGGTGCGTGGCGGGCATCCAGCTCGCCTCCAGCGTGCTGCTGCGCGTGGGCGTGGCGCTCCTCGGCCTGCGCATCACGATCGAGCAGGTGCAGGCGCTCGGCTGGGGGACGATCGCGCTGGTGGTGGTCACCGTCTCGCTCACCATCGTGGCCGGCATCGCCATCGCGCGCGCCCTGTCGCTGGGCAGCGCGCTGGGCACGCTCACCGGCGGCGCCGTGGCGATCTGCGGCGCCTCGGCCGCGCTCGCCATCGCCTCGATCCTGCCCAAGCACGAGAACGCCGAGCGCGACGCGAGCTTCACCGTGATCATCGTGACGACGATGTCCACGCTCGCGATGATCCTCTATCCGGTGGTGGTGGGATCGGTGGGCCTGGACCACCACGGCGCGGGCATCTTCCTGGGCGGGACGATCCACGACGTGGCGCAGGTCGTGGGCGCCGGCTACAGCCTTTCGCAGCAGACCGGCGACACGGCCACGATCGTGAAGCTGCTGCGCGTGGCGATGCTGCTCCCGGCGTGCGTCGCCATCGGCCTCGCGCTGCACGTGCGCGGCTCGACCGCGGCGCATGCGGCGCCGGTGCTGCCGTGGTTCGCGGTGGCCTTCGCGGCGCTGGTCGTCGTCACGAGCCTGGGCTGGATCCCCGCCGTGGTGGCCGACGCGGGCTCCGCGCTCTCGCGCTGGTGCCTGGTCACCGCCATCGCCGCCATCGGCATGAAGACCTCCCTCAAGTCGCTGGTGGACATGGGCTTGAGGCCCGTGATGCTGGTCGTGCTCGAGACGCTCTTCCTCGCCGCGATGGTGCTCGGGGTGCTCGCGTGGAAGTGATGCTGCGCGTGGCCGTCTGGCGCGGCGGCGCGCAGGGCAAGCTGCAGGAATTCGAGGTGCCGCGCCGGCCCAGCCAGACGGTGCTCGACGTCGTCACCTACATACAGCGCCGCCTCGATTCCACGCTGTCCTACCGCTTCGCGTGCCGAGTCGGCATGTGCGGGTCCTGCGCGATGACCGTGAACGGCAAGCCGCGCTGGACCTGCCGCACGCACGTCGACCGCGTGGGCGGCGACGGGCGCCTCGTGATCGAGCCCCTCGCGAATCTCCCGGTCGTGAAGGACCTGGTCGCCGACTTGCGCGAGTTCTTCGACAAGTGGTCGCGCGCGGGCGGGCGGTTCCACCCGACGCAGGCGCGCGATGCTGATTTTGCGCGCGTGCGGCCCGACTCGAGGCAACGGCGCGAAGCCGACGCGGGCATCGAGTGCATCGGCTGCGCCGTGTGCTACGCCGCGTGCGACGTCGTGAAGTGGAACCCCGCCTACCTGGGCCCGGCGGCGCTCAACCGCGCGTGGACGCTCGCGAACGATCCTCGCGACGGGGCGCAACGCGAGCGTCTCGCGGCCGTCGCGGGCGACGCCGGATGCCACGCGTGCCACACGATGATGAGCTGCACCGAGCTTTGCCCCAAGCACCTGTCGCCCACGCGCTCGATCGCGGGGCTGAAGCGCGCAACGCTCGGGTTCGCGCTCGGGGAGGGCGAATCGTGAGCGCGAGGAACGAAGCGCGGCTCTGGCTCGCGCAGCGCGCCACCGCGGCGCTGCTCGCGCCGTGCGTGCTCGTGCACCTCGCGACCCTCGTCTTCGCCGTGCGCGCGGGATTGTCCGCGCAGGCGATCCTCGAGCGAACCCACGGCAGCCTCGCGTGGGGCGTGTTCTATTCGGCCTTCGTGCTCGCGGCCGCGCTGCACGGCGCGATCGGGCTGCGCACGGTCGCGGCGGAGTGGCTCGGATGGCGCGGCGCCGGCGCGGATGCCGCGTCGGCCTTCGCCGGCCTCGCGCTGGCGCTCCTGGGCCTTCGCGCGGTCGCGGCGGTGGTCCTGTGATGCGGCCCGCGCGCAACCACCCCGGCTGGTGGGCGTTCATCGTCCATCGGCTGTCGGGCGTGGGCCTCGCGCTCTTCCTGCCCGCGCACTTCCTCGTGTTGGGCCTTGCCCTGGGCGGCGCGGCGGCGCTGGATGAATTCCTGCGCTGGAGCGAGCGGCCGCTGGTGAAGGCGGCGGAGTGGGGCCTGGTCATGCTGCTGGCGGCGCATTTCGCGGGCGGCGTTCGCATCCTTGCGCTGGAGTTCCTGCCCTGGCGCGAGTGGCACAAGGCGCTCGCCGCCGTGGCCGCGGCCTTCGCGCTCGCCGCGGGGCTCGTGTTCGCTCTCGCCCGCTGAGCGTTATGCTCTTGGGACAGGCCCAACGAAGGAGGGAATGATGCGCAGCCGTTTCATGGATCGCTTCCTTGCAGTCCTCGCCCTTGCCCTGGCGCCCATGCTCGCCGCCGCGCAGCCCTGGCCCGCGAAACCCGTGAAGATGGTGGTGCCCTTCGCCGCCGGCGGCGCCACCGACGTGGTCGCGCGCCTGCTCGCGCAGAAGCTGGGGGACGCGTGGGGGCAGACGGTGATCGTCGAGGACCGCGCGGGCGCGGGCGGCAACATCGGCGCCGACGTGGTGGCCAAGTCGCCCGCCGACGGCTACACGCTCCTCATGGCCTCCGGCTCGATCGTCACGGCCAATCCCTACATGTACAAGTCGATGACCTTCGATCCGGCGAAGGACCTCGTCCCCATCACCAACATCGCGAGCGGCCCGCAGGTGATCGTCGTGAATGCCGCCTCGCCCTTCAAGGACCTGCGGGAGCTCATCGCCTACGCGAAGGCGAACCCGAAGAAGGTCAACTTCGGCAGCGCCGGCGTGGGCACGCAGGTGCACCTCGCGGGCGAGAACTTCGCGTATGCCGCGGGCATCGACATGACGCACGTGCCGTACAAGGGCGAATCGGCGGCCCTGACCGACCTCCTGGGCGGGCAGATCCAGATGGTGCCCGCGAACCTGAGCGGCGCGATCAACTTCATCCAGGGGGGTAAGCTGCGCGCGCTCGCCGTGACGAGCCGCGAGCGCAACCCGCAGCTGCCGGACGTGCCCGCCGCAGCCGAAGTGCTGCCCGGCTTCGAGAACGCCGGATGGTTCGGGCTGCTGGCGCCCGCGGGCACGCCGCAGGAGGTGATCGACAAGGTCTACCGCGACAGCGCGAAGATCCTCGCCTCCGAGGAGTTCAAGGCGCGGCTCGCGCAGCTGGGCATGGCGCCCGTGGGCAACGCGCCGGCGCAGTTCGCCGCCGCGATCCGCGAGGAGTCGGCGCGCTGGGCCAGGGTGATCCACGAGCGGGGGCTCACGGCGAACTGATGAAAGTCGATCCGGCCCAGGTCGAGGAAGTCGCGCGCGAGCTCTACGTGCGGGCGCTCAAGGTGCTGCCGCCCGACGTGAAGGAAGGCTTCGCGCGCCTCGCGGCGGCCGAGGGCGACGCGACCGCGAAGCAGGTGCTCGGCACGATGATCGCCAACATCCGCGTGGCCGAGGACACGCAGAACCTCCTCTGCCAGGACACCGGCATCCCCATATATAACGTGACCATCGGCCGCGGCGTCGAGATCGCCGGGGCCGACCTGCAGCGCGCCATCCGGCGCGGCTGCGAGCGCGCCACGCGCGAGCACCCGCTGCGCTCCTCGGTCGTGCACCCGATCACGCGGCGCAACGAGCACACGTCGTGCGGCCCCGGCGTGCCGCCCATCCATTTCGATTTCTGCGACGACGAGCGCCTCGAGATCGAGATGGTCCCGAAGGGCAGCGGCTCCGAGAACAATTCCTGGCTCAGGATGGCCGTGCCCGCCGAGGGCGTGGATGCGATCAAGACGTTCGTGGTCGATTGCGTGCTCGAGGCGGGGGGCAAGACCTGCCCGCCCACCATCGTGGGCGTGGGTATCGGCGGGACGTCCGACCTTTGCATGGCGCTCGCCAAGCGCGCCGCGACCCGCGCCCTGGGAACCACGTGCCCGGATCCCGAAGGCGCCGCGCTCGAGAAGAGCCTCACCGCGGCGGTCAACACGCTGGGCGTGGGGCCGCAGGGCCTGGGCGGCGACTCCACCGCCTTCGCGGTGCACGTCGAGGTCGCCGCCACCCACATCACGATGAATCCGGTCGCGGTGAACATGCAATGCCATTCGGCGCGCAGGGCGCGCGCCTCGTTCACGCCCGCGGGCGTGACGTACGGTTTCTAGCGCCATGTTCCTCGGCCATTTCGGCGTGGCGCTCGCGGCGAAGGAAGTCGCGCCGACCGCATCGCTGGGCACCACCATCCTCGCCGCGGAATTCCTCGACAGCGTCTGGCCGCTTTTCCTCCTGTCGGGCGTCGAGACCGTCGAGATCGTGCCCGGCATCACGAAGGTCACGCCGCTCGATTTCACGAGCTACCCGTGGTCGCACAGCCTCGCGATGGCGATCGCGTGGGGCGTGGCCTTCGCGGCGGTGTACTGGCTCGTGCGGCGCAACCGCGCGGCGGCGCTGTGGCTGGGCGCGATCGTCGTGAGCCACTGGTTCCTCGACTGGGTGGTGCACCGGCCCGACCTGCCTTTGTATCCGGGCGAAGCGCAACGCCACGGCCTGGGCCTGTGGAACTCCGTGCCCATCTCGCTCGCGCTCGAGCTCGCCACGCTCGCGGCGGGCCTCGCGCTCTACCTGCGCGCCACGCGGGCGAAGGACCGCGTGGGGTCCGCCGCACTCTGGGCGCTCGTGGCGCTGCTGGTCATCCTATATATGGGCGCGACGTTCGGCCCGCCGCCCCCGTCGGTGCCGGCGCTCGCGGCCTCCACCCTGCTGGGCTACCTCTTCGTGCCGTGGGGCTGGTGGATCGATCGCCACCGCGTGCCGCGCCGCCTGCCATGACCCACCACACGCTCACCCTGCCGATCGACGAGGCGAAGGCGCGCGAGCTGCGCGTGAACGACACCGTGACGCTCGAAGGCCCGCTCTTCGGCATTCGCGACGCCAACCAGATCGCTCTCTTCGACCGCGGGCGCACCACGCGCTTCGACATGCGCGGGCACGCCGCGATCCACACCGCGCCCAACGTGCGCAAGGTGGCGCCCTCGCCGCAGAATCCCGCCGGCTACGAGCCGCTATGCGTCGGCACGACGACCTCGTCGCGCATGGAGCGGTTCACGCGCCCGCTCATGCAGCGCATGGGCGTGCGGCTGCTGGTCGGCAAGGGCGGGCTGGGCGCCGAATCGCTGCGGGCCTTCGCGGAGCTGGGGGGCGCCTACCTCGCCGTGATCGGCGGGACCGCGGCTCTCGAGACCACCTGGATCGAGGCCATCGAGGACGTGGACCTGGATGACCTCAATCCCGAGTCCCTGTGGAAGTTCCGGGTGCGCGGATTCGGGCCGTTGCTGGTGGCCATGGACAGCCACGGGGGCAGCCTCTACCAGGAAGTCGACCGCAAGGCCCGCGCCCGGCGGGCGAACACTTTGGCCGGGCTGGGCGTCAAGGCCCCGCCAAGTGGTATGTGACGCCGTGTTGACACGGTGGCATCGAATCGCCGGGTAGGGTAAACTCGCGCGTTTTCCAAAAGCTGGCCCGGGGTCCAGCCCCCGGAAGCCGCCCGGACCCGGCGCTCCCACGAGGAGACGCCCAGGCAGGCGAGGGACCACCCCGCCCGTAGCACCTAGGAGGTCGTTGAAGTGAATTACGCAGAGCGCGAGCGCAATCCCGCGAAGCATTTGCCGAGCATCATGATGGTGGTCATCCTTCACCTGGTGATCGGCTATGCGCTCGTGACGGGCCTCGCCCGGCGCGTGGTCGAGGTGATCAAGGCGCCCATCGAGACCAAGATCATCGAGGAAATCAAGAAGCCGCCGCCGGAAACGCCGCCGCCGCCGCCGCCCAAGCTCGCCGCGCCGCCGCCGCCCTTCATCCCGCCGCCGGAAATCAACATCCAGGTGCCCACGGTCACGCAGGCGCCCACCATTACGACTGTAACAACCACGCCGCCGCCGCCCGGCCCGCCGCCCGTCGTGCGGCACGAAGTCGCGCCGACGCAGCCCGCGGTCCGCAAGAACTACAAGGCCACCTCGTGCCCGCAGCCGGCGTTCCCGCGCCAGGCGATCCAGCAGGGCATCACGGGCAAGGTCACAGCCTGGGTGCACGTCTCGCCGAACGGCTCGGTGAACAACGTGGAGATCAGGGAATCTTCCAACCGCATCTTCGACCGCGAGGTGGTCCGCGCGCTGTCGCAATGCCGCTTCCAACCCGAGTCCGTCGGCTTCATCGGCGAGTACGAGATCGTCTTCAACTTGCAGGACTAAGGGCCTGCATCCGCACCTTCCTGGAGGAACGAACAATGAATTTCACCAATAGACTGCCGGCGTTGCTCGTGGCCGCGATCATCGGCCTCGTGCCCGCGGCTGCGCTGCTCGTGGCGCCCCAAAATGCCTACGCGCAGGGCACCCAGCCCGCTCCCGCGACCGCCGCCCCGGCCGCGTCTGCCGACGTGGCGAAGCCCGCGACCCCGCCCGCGCCGCCCGCCGGCGCCGGCCAGGACGCGAGCTCCGAAAAGGAGGTCATCGAGAACCCGTACGGCCTCGAGGCCCTCTGGAAAGGCGGCGACTTCGTCTCGCGCGGCACGCTGATCATCCTGGTCATCATGTCGATGGGCTCCTGGTACATCATGTTCGTGAAGGTCTACGAGCAGGCCAAGCTCTTCCGCCAGTCGCGCGAAGTCCAGGACAAGTTCTGGGGCGCGGCCTCGGTCACCGACGGCACCAACAACCTGAAGGACGGCACCCCCTTCCGCTACATCGCGGAGACGGGCGTGAAGTCCACCCAGCACCACGAGGGCAAGCTCCTCGAGCAGATCGACCTCAACACCTGGGTCACGATGTCGCTGCAGCGCGCCGTGGACAACGTGTCCTCGCGCCTGCAGGACGGCCTGGCGTTCCTCGCGACGGTGGGCTCCACCGCCCCGTTCGTGGGCCTGTTCGGCACGGTGTGGGGCATCTACCACGCGCTGACCGCGATCGGCATCGCGGGCCAGGCCTCGATCGACAAGGTCGCGGGCCCCGTGGGCGAGGCGCTGATCATGACGGCCTTCGGCCTCGCGGTCGCGGTCCCGGCGGTGCTGGGCTACAACTGGCTCGTGCGCCGCAACAAGATCGCGCTGGAGTCCCTGCGCGCCTTCGGCGCCGACCTGCACATGGTCCTCATGAGCGGCGGCGGCGTCTCCAAGCGCCCGGCGGCCGCGGTCGCGCGCTAAGCCATCGGGAAAGCAGGCAGGAGATAGCCCATGGCAATGACCGTCGGCCAGGACGTCGGCGAAGGCGAACAGGAGGTCATGGCCGCCATCAACACCACGCCGCTCGTCGACGTGATGCTGGTGCTGCTCATCATCTTCCTGATCACCATCCCGGTGGTGGTCCAGAACGTGCCCCTCGTGCTGCCCAAGGAGCGCAACGTCCCCACGCAGACCAAGCCCGAGAACATCGTGATCGCCATCAACAGGGACGGCGACGTGTTCTGGGGCCTCGAGTACGTGAAGGACTCCAAGGCGCTCTTCGAGCGGCTGAAGAAGGTGGCTGTGCAGGTGCCGCAGCCCGAGATCCACATCCGCGCCGACCAGGACACGCGCTACGAATCGGTGGGCCGCGTCGTGGCCACCTGCCAGCGCGCCTCGATCCTGAAGATCGGCTTCATCACCGAGCCGCCGCAGCGCACGGCGATCGGCGGCTAGCGAAGGACGGTCGCAAATGGCAATGAACGTAGGCAGCGGCGGGTCGGCCGATCCCGAAGTGATGGTGGACATCAACACCACGCCGCTCATCGACGTGATGCTGGTCCTGCTGATCATGCTCATCATCACGATCCCGATCCAGACGCACGCGGTGAAGCTCAACATGCCGGTGGGCAACCCGCCCCCTCCGCCCGAGCCGCCCGTGGTGGTCACGATCGACGTGGACTTCGACGGCGCGATCCTCTGGAACGGCGAGCAGGTCGACCGCCCGACGCTGGATGCGAAGTTCCGCGGCGCCGCGGCGCTGCCCGTGCAACCCGAGTTCCACCTGCGCCCCAACAAGCTCGTCACGTACAAGCACGTGGCGCACGTGATGGCGGCGGCGCAGCGCCTGGGCATAGTCAAGATCGGCCTCATAGGAGCCGAGCAGTTCCTCGATTGACGGAGGCGAACAGATGAAACGCATTGCGTCGCACGTCGTCCTGTGCGCAGGCCTCGCGCTCGCCGCGGGCGGCAACCTCGCGCTGGCCGCCGACACGGTGAGGCCCGAGGTGGGCAAGCCGCTGCAGGCCGCGCAGGCCCTCATCAAGCAGCACAAGGCGCGCGAGGCCATGGGCGAGATCGCCAAGGCCGAGGCCGTGCCCAACCGCACGCCGTTCGAGAACCAGGTCATCGCCCAGATGAAGGCCGCCGCCGCCTCGGCCTCGGGCGACAACGACGCGACCATCCGCAGCAACCAGGCGCTCCTCGATTCCGGCAAGGTCTCCGGGCGCGAGGCGACCACGCTGGTGCAGGGCATCGCCGTCGCCTACTACAACAAGAAGGACTACGCGGAAGCGGCCAAGTGGACGCAGCGCTACTTCAAGGAAGGCGGCAGCGACCCGGCCATGCGCACGGTCCTGCTGCAGAGCTACTACCTCGGCAACGACTGCAACGCCGTGAGCAAGATGCTCAACAACGGCGGATCCGAGGAGAAGCACGCGACCGAGGAAGAGCTGCAGATCCTTGCCAACTGCTACCTGCGCCAGAAGGACACCGGCGGCTACGTGGCCGCCATCGAGAAGCTGGTCCTCTACTACCCGAAGAAGGAGTACTGGACGGACCTCCTCTCGCGCGTGCAGAAGAAGCCCGGTTTCTCCGACCGCCTGGGCATCCACGTCTACCGCCTGAAAATGGCCACGGGCAATTTCGGCGGCACCAACGACTACATGGAGATGGCGCAGCTCGCGCTCCAGGCGGGCTTTCCCGCCGAGGCGAAGGTGGTCGTCGACAAGGGCTACCAGGCGGGCGCGCTCGGCACCGGCCCCGAGGCCGCGCGCCACCAGCGCCTGCGCGACCTGGTCGCCAGGGACCTCGCCGAGTCGCAGAAGAACCGCGCCGCGGTCGAGCGCGATTCCGCCGCGGCCAAGGATGGCGACGACCTCGTGAAGATCGGCGCCAACTACGCCTTCGAGGGCAAGCCCGACAAGGGACTGCCGATGATGGAGGCGGGCATCCGCAAGGGCGGGTTGAAGCGCCCCGACGACGCGAAGCTCCTGCTGGGCGAGCTGCAGCTGCAGGCGGGCCAGAGGGCCAAGGCCGCGCAGACGCTGCGCGACGTGAAGGGCGCCGACGGCACCGCCGACCTCGCGAGGCTCTGGGTCCTGGAAGCCCGCGCGTAGAATTGCTCCTTCGTCCCGGAGCAGGGGCGCGAAGGAGATGAGCACGTGAGGCGCCGCATCCCGGCCGTGGCGTGAGAAGAGCCCGCACCGACATCCTGGTCCTGGGTGCCGGCGGCGCGGGCCTCTTCGCCGCGCTGCACGCGCGCCGCGCGCAGCCCTCGCTCTCGGTCACCGTCGCCGTGAAGGGCCTCGTCGGCAAGTGCGGCTGCACGCGCATGGTCCAGGGCGGCTACAACGTGGCGCTCGCGCCCGGCGACTCCGTCGAGCGCCACTTCATGGACACCATCGAGGGCGGCAAGTGGCTTCCCGACCAGGAGCTCGCCTGGACGCTCGTCACGCGCGCGGTCGAGCGCGTGCACGAGCTCGAGAACGAGCTTGGCTGCTTCTTCGACCGCAATCCCGACGGGACCATCCATCAGAAGGCCTTCGCGGGCCAGACCTTCGACCGCACCGTGCACAAGGGCGACCTCACGGGCATCGAGATCATGAACCGGCTGGGCGAGCAGGTGTGGGCCGCGGGCGTGGAGCGCCTCGAGGAGCACCGGGCGATCGAGCTCGTGAAGTCGCCCGACGGGGCGCTCGCGGGCGTGCTTCTCATCGACATGCGCGAGGGCGACCTCGTGTTCGTGCAGGCTCGCGCCGTGCTGCTCGCCACCGGCGGCGGGCCCACCATGTACCGCTACCACACGCCCTCGGGCGACAAGAGCTGCGACGGCCTCGCGATGGCGTTGCGCGCCGGGCTCGTGCTGCGCGACATGGAGATGGTGCAGTTCCACCCGACCGGATTGCTCGCGGGCCCGGACACGCGCATGACCGGCACGGTGCTCGAGGAGGGATTGCGCGGCGCGGGCGGATACCTGCTGAACGGCGCGCGCGAGCGCTTCATGCACGCCTACGACGAGCGCGGCGAGCGCGCCACGCGCGACGTGGTCTCCCGTGCGATGTTCGCCGAGATGCGCGCCGGCCGCGCCACGCCCAACGGCGGCCTCTACATCTCGATGGGCCACCTGGGCCCGGCGAACGTGCGGGCGCAGTTCAGGGGAATGGTCGAGCGCTGCGAGGACTGCGGCTTCGACCTCGCGGGCGGCCTCGTCGAGGTGGTCCCCACGGCGCACTACATGATGGGCGGCGTGGAGTTCAGCGCCGACTGCAGGACCTCGCTCGAGGGGCTCTTCGCCGCGGGGGAAGACACGGGAGGCGTGCACGGCGCCAATCGCCTCGGCGGCAACGGCGTGGCGAACTCGACGGTGTTCGGCGCGATCGCCGGCGACGCGATGGCGCGGTGGACGCCGCGCGAGGGCGCATGGCGCGAGCCCGACGCGGCATCCCTCGAGGCGGCGGTCGCGCGCGCGCGCGTTCCGCTGGGGATGCCCCCCGGCGACGTCGAAGGGCTGCGCGACGAGCTCCACGAATTGATGTGGCAGGAAGCGGGAATCGTGCGCGATGCCGCGAGCCTTTCGCGGGCGATCGCCTCGCTCGGGAAGTTGCGCGAGCGGCTGCACGCGACCGGCGTCGAGGCGGGCGACCTTCGCTACAATCTCACATGGCACGATTGGCTTAACCTCGACAGCCTCCTGGAAGTGAGCTCCGCCATCTGCACCGCAGCCTTGGCGCGCACCGATTCCCGCGGCGCCCATTTCCGCTCGGACCATCCCGGGACCGCGGACCTCGATCGCTCGGCCTTCAGCCGCGTGAGGAAGGAAGGAGGCGCGTTCACGGTTTCATGGCGGCCCGTGGAGTTCACCCGCGTGCGCCCGGGCCAGACGCTGGTTTCCGCATGAGCGTGGCGCGCATCGCCACGGGGGAGCTGGAAAAGGTGATCGCCGCCGCGCTCGTGCGCAGCGGTACCACGGCCGCCATGGCGCAGGCCACCGCGCGCGCGCTCGTCGCGGCCGAGATGGACGGCCTCGCCTCGCACGGCGCCTCGCGCGTGCCGCAGTACTGCGGCCACGTGAAGAACGGGCGCGCCAACGGCGCGGCCGTGCCCGTCGTGTCGCGCGATTCGCGCGCGGCCGCGGTGGTCGACGCGAGGCAGGGGCTCGCCTTCGAGGCATGCGCGCTCGCCGCTCGCGAGGCCGCGCGCCGCGCGAAGGAATACGGCGTCTCCTACGTCGCGGTGACCAACAGCAACCACTTCGGCGTCGCCGCGTACCACCTGGAGTCCATCGTGGCCGCGGGGCTCGTGGGCATCGCGTTCGGCAACTCGCCGGCGGCATTGCCCGCGTGGGGCGGCAAGCGCGCGCTCTTCGGCACCAACCCCATCGCCGCCGCCTTCCCGCGCCGCGCGGGCCCGCCGCTCGTGATCGACCTGTCGCTCTCCGCCGTGGCGCGAGGCCGGATCATGGTGGCCGCGCGCGACGGCAAGCCCATTCCC
The DNA here is from genome assembly GCA_035519515.1 of Usitatibacter sp. GTDB lineage: Bacteria > Pseudomonadota > Gammaproteobacteria > Burkholderiales > Usitatibacteraceae > Usitatibacter. Next base: position 51,742 of record DATIWC010000121.1, on the reverse strand, counting down.
GAGGGCTGGGCGCTCGACAAGGAAGGGCGGCCCACCACCGATGCGCGTGCCGCGCTCGAAGGCGTGATGCTTCCCGCGGGCGGCGCGAAGGGCGCGATGCTCGCGCTCATCGTGGAGCTGCTGGTGGGCGCGCTCTCGGGCGCGGCGTACGGCTTCGAATCGGACAGCTTCTTCACGCAGGAAGGGCGCCCCACGCGCATCGGGCAGGCGATCATCGCCATCGACCCGGGAGCGCTCGCGGGCGAAGCCGTCTATGCGGAGCGCGTGGAAACGCTGATCGCCGCGATGCTCCAGGATCCCGAGGTCCGGCTGCCGGGCGAGCGGCGCCGCGCGAGCCGCGAGCGTGCCGCGCGCGAAGGCGTCGAAATCCCCGCCGAGCTCCTCGCCGGCATCCGCGGCCTCGCGGGAGAGGCGCATGCCTGACGGCTCGCACGGCGTGCAATCCTTCCAGGCCTGCGTGCGCACGCCGTTCGCGACGCTCGGGATCACGGCAACCGACACGCACGTCACCGGCATCCGCTTCCTGCCCTCGTCGACGCCCGCCCGTGCGCCCAGGCGCAACACGATCGCACACCTCGCTTGCGTCGAGCTCCAGGCTTACCTCGACAATCCGCGCTTCGAGTTCGACCTGCCCCTCAAGCTCGCGGGCACGCACCACCGGCTTGCGGTCTGGGAGGCCATGCAGCGCATTCCCGCGGGGAAGACACGCACCTACGGCGAGCTCGCGGCGGAGCTTCGCTCGTCCGCGCGCGCCGTGGGCGGGGCGTGCGGCGCCAACCCGATCCCGGTGGTCGTTCCCTGCCATCGGGTGGTCGCGTCCACGGGGCTGGGCGGATTCATGGGGTCGCGCGACGAGGGCTTCGAGCTGTCCATCAAGCGCTGGCTGCTGGAGCATGAAGGCGCTCTCTGAGGCCGACGCGCGCGTGCTCGACCGCTTCGCCGACGGGCTGTGGCTGAACGACGGGCTCGCGCGCAACACGCTCGAGAGCTACCGCCGCGACGTCTCGCAGCTTGCCGCGTGGCTCGGGGAAGCCTGCGGCCGCTCGCTCCTGGAAGCCGCGCCAGCGGACCTGCAGCGCCACCTCGCGTGGCAGGTCGAAGTGCGCCGCGCCAAGCCGCGGACCACGGGCCGGCTGGTGAGCGCCGTGAAGCGCTTCTACCAGTTCACGCTGCGCGAAGGCCTGCGCCGCGACGACCCCGCCATCGATCTCGCTTCTCCCAGGATTCCGCGCAGCCTGCCCAAGTCCCTTTCGGAAGCCGAAGTGGAAGCGCTGCTCGAGGCGCCCGACGTGGCGAGCGTACAGGGCCTGCGCGACCGCGCGATGCTCGAGACGCTCTATGCGAGCGGGCTGCGCGTCTCGGAGCTGGTGGGGTTGAAGACCGTCCAGGTGAGCCTCGACATGAACGTGATCCGCGTCCTGGGCAAGGGCTCGAAGGAGCGCCTCACGCCGCTGGGCGAAGAGGCCGCCGCCTGGATCGCCCGCTACCAGCGCGAGGCGAGGCCGCAGCTTCTCGCGGCGCGCAAGTCCGACTCGCTCTTCGTCACGGCGCGCGGCTCCCCGATGACTCGCCAGGCGTTCTGGGGGCTCATCAAGCGCTACGCGCTGAAGGGCGGCATCCGCACCGCCATCTCGCCCCACACCGTGCGGCACGCCTTTGCCACGCATCTCATCAACCACGGCGCCGACCTGCGCGTCGTCCAGATGCTGCTGGGCCACGCCGACATCTCCACCACGCAGATCTACACGCACGTGGCGCGCGAGCGGCTGAAGGCCCTGCACCGCAAGCACCACCCGCGCGGATGATCGACCTCGAGCAGCTCTCGTCGCTCTCGCCCTGGCTGCTCGTGCTCGCACCGCTGGTCATCACGACCGCGTACACCGTGTTCGGCCTGAGCGGCTTCGGCTCCACGGTGATCTCGGTGCCCATCCTCGCGCACTTCCTGCCCATCTCCTACCTCGTGCCGCTCATGGCGCTGCTCGACCTCGTGTCCGCCTCGACCATGCACGTGCACGGCCGGCGCCACGTCGCCAGGGCGGAGATGAAGCGGATCATCCCGTTCATGTTCGTGGGCTTCGTGGTCGGCGCGACGGTCCTGGTCGGCGTTCCCGACAAGTACCTTCGCATCGCGCTGGGAATCTTTGCCGTGGCGGTAGGGGTGTACAGCATCGTGAACCCCTCGGTCGTCAAGTCCATCTCCGCGTGGTGGTCGGTTCCCGCGGGGATCGTCGGGGGCGCGGTGGCCACGGTGTTCGGCGCCGGCGGCCCGGTGTACGCCACGTACCTCTCGGGGCGCCTGAAGGACAAGACCGAGATCCGCTCGACGATGTCGTCCCTCATCTCGGTCTCCGCCTTCACCCGCGCGGTCGTCTATGCGATCACGGGGCTCCTGATCCACGCGGCGGTCTTCGCGGGGCTCGTGGTGCTCGTGCCGTTCGTCTGGGTCGGGCTTCGCATCGGCCACCGCATCCACGTGGGCCTCACGCAGGCGCAGATGCGCCGCGCCATCGGGGGGTTGCTGCTCCTCACGGGCGGCTCGCTCCTGGTGCGCTCGCTCGCGGGCTAGGCGTTGCGCTCCACGCCCGCCACCGCCTTCCTCGCGAAACACGGCGTCTCGTGCACCGAGCACGAGTTCGAGTACGTCGAGCACGGCGGCACGTCGCACTCCTCGGCGATGCTGGGCGTGCCGGAGCACGCGGTGGTGAAGACGCTCATCATGGAAACCGACCGCGGCGACCCCCTCGTGGTCCTCATGCACGGCGACCGCAAGGTCTCCACCAAGGAGCTCGCGAGGAGCGCGGGCGTGAAGAGGATCTCGCCCTGCAAGCCCGAGGTGGCGACACGCCACTCGGGATACCTCATCGGCGGCACCTCGCCTTTCGGCACGCGCAAGGCGATGCCGGTCTATCTCGAGAAGAGCGTGCTGGAGCTCGAGCGCATCTACATCAACGGCGGGCGGCGCGGCTACCTGCTCGGCATGGCGCCGGGCGAGCTCGTGCGCGTGCTCTCGCCCGTGCTTGTTGAGGTCGGCCTTCGGGAGTAACCTCGATCGGCGCGCACCCCGCGCGATGGGAGGCAAGCCATGACTGCCGTGACCGAAACCGCTGGCGCGGACGCACCCGATTCGGACCTGAAGCTCGTCGTCCCGGGCCGCGGCGTGCCGCTGGGCTCCGGGGTGAGCTGGATCGGCGCGGGCTGGCGCCTGTTCGTGCGCTCGCCCGTGATGTGGATCGTCGCGATCCTCATCCTCTTCGTGATCGCGATCGTGATGGGCTTCGTGCCGTTCATCGGCTCGCTCGCCTTCCAGGTGTTGAACCCGGTCTTCGCTGCGGGCCTCGTGATCGCGTGCCGATCGCTCGAGCAGGGCGGCGAGTTCGAGCTGGAGCACCTCTTCGCCGGCTTCAAGAGCCGCTTCGGCAACCTCCTCGTCGTGGGCCTGCTCGTGGTGGTGGGCTGGGTGGCGATCTTCTTCGTCTGCATGGCCTTCGTGGGCTTCGGCGTGCTGGGCGCGATCCTCTCGGGCGACCCGGAAAACGTGCGCGCCACGATCCTCAACTCGGGGCTGTCGATCGCGCTCGCCGGCCTCGTGGCGCTCGCCCTCTCGGTGCCGCTGCTGATGCTCTACTGGTTCGCGCCGGCGCTCGTGGTGATGCACGGCATGACGCCCATCGACGCGATGAAGGCGAGCTTCGGCGCGTGCCTGCGCAACGTCTTCCCGTTCCTCGTGTACGGCATCGTGATGATGCTGCTCGCGATCGTCGCCGCGATCCCGCTCGGGCTCGGGATGCTGGTGTGGGTGCCCCTCGCGATCACCTCGACGTACGCTTCCTACCGCGAGATCTTCACCGACCCGCCGATGGCCGGGCCGCAGGCATAGGCGCGGCGGCTCAGCGCTTCTCGCCGCGCTCGAGGGTGACGCCCACCTTGCGCACGTTGCGGATGTGCGAGAGCTTCGCGACGGAGACGCGCACCCACCGCGCGTGGAAATCGGTGGCGAGCACGGAGCAGACGTGCTCGGCGAGCGCCTCCAGCAGCTTGAACTTGTGCTGCGCGAGCTCCGCGGCGATGCGCTCGACCACGGCGCCGTAGTTCACCGTGTCGCGGATGTTCTCGGTGCGCTTCGCCTGGTCCGGCAGGCCGATGTCGATCTCCATCTCGAGCGTCTGGGCGCGCTGCTTCTCCCATTCGTAGATGCCGACCCACGCATCGACACGGAACTCGCGGATGAAGACCGTATCCATGGGCCCGTATTGTAGAGTATGGACATGATGACGCTCGCCTGGGCGCTGGGCGGATACCTCGCGGGTTCCATCCCCTTCGCGATCCTGGTGAGCCGCGCCATGGGCCTTCCCGACCCGCGCACCTACGGATCGGGAAACATCGGCACCACCAACGTGCTGCGCTCCGGGAGCCGTGTCGCGGCGCTGCTCACGCTGCTGGGCGACGCGGGCAAGGGCTGGGCCGCCGTGGCCGCCGCGCAGCTCGCCCAGGTGGATGGCGCGACGCTCGCCACGGTCGCCTTCTGCGCCTTCCTGGGGCACGTGTTCCCGGTCTGGTTGCGCTTTCGCGGGGGCAAGGGCGTGGCCACCGCGGCGGGGGTCCTCATGGGCCTCGACTGGCGCGTGGGGCTCGTGGTCCTGGCGGCCTGGCTCGCCATCGTCGCCGTTAGCCGTTATTCTTCGCTCGCGGCGCTGGTGGCGGCGCTCGCGGCCCCCGGGCTCATGTGGTACTTCCAGGGCGAGGGGCCGCTGTTCGCCGCCGTCGCGGCCATGAGCGTGCTGCTGGTGTTGCGCCACCGTACCAACATCGTGAAGCTATTGCGCGGCGAGGAGAGCCGCATCGGCGAGAAGAAGGCCGCCACATGACCCCCCATCCCGACGCGGACGACGATCTCGACTTCACGCGGCCCCAGCCTCCCGCGCCGCCGCCGGCCCCGGAGAAGGTCGCCAGCGCGCGCAAGGAAGCGAGCACCGGCAGCCCGCAGTTGCAGAAGACCGGCTTCTACGTGGCGATGGCGCGGCATGCCGGCGGGCGCATCCCGCCGCGCAACGGCGAGCGCCACTCGATCTTCATCATCGAGGACGACAAGGCGCTCACCGAGCTCGTGGGCGAGGTCCTCGCCAAGGCGGGCTTCCTCACGCGCTTCGCCAAGAGCCGCGCCGAGATCAACGCCGAGTTCAACAAGCCGCCGCTGCCCGACCTGGTGCTGCTCGACGTCTCGCTTCCCGACGCCGACGGCTTCCAGATCCTCGAGCGCATCCGCAGCAATCCCAAGATCAAGGCGCTGCCGGTGATCATGATGACCGGCAAGTCGGAGGTCACCGACGTCGCGCGGGGCCTTACTCTCGGCGCCGACGGCTACGTCACGAAGCCCTTCAAGATCAGCGGCCTCGTGCAGGCCGTGAATACCGTCCTCGGGATCTCGGCCCAGAAGGGCTAGGTCACTCGGCGGGCGCAGCGGCCGCGGCCGGCGCCGGCGCCTGCGCGCGCAGCGGCGCGGACTTCTGCTTCGGGTACGGGTAGAGCATGTTGAGCGCGGCCGTGGCGCCGTTCGCCTGCACGATGCGGCAGTGCTCGCGGCGCAGCAGCCGCGGGTGCGCCACTCCGCACGAGTGCGCGATCATCTCGATGTCGTGGTTCATGCCCTGCGCGTAGTTGGCGACGCGCTGGAATTTCTCCTCGACCACGAGCCCGCGCTGCAGCCGCGGGTTGTGCGTCGTGATGCCGGTGGGGCACGTGTTGGTGTGGCATCGCAGCGCCTGGATGCACCCCAGCGAGAACATGAAGCCGCGGGCGGTGTTCACGAAGTCGGCGCCCACGCAAAGCGCCCACGCGGCGCGCGCGGAGGTCACGAGCTTGCCCGAGCCCACCAGGCGAATCCTTTCCTTGAGGCCGGACTCGTAGAGCACGTCGGCCGCGCGCGGCAGCGCCTCCTCGATGGAAAGGCTCATGTGGTCGAAGAGGGCCTGCGGCGCCGCGCCGCTGCCGCCCTCGCCGCCGTCGATCACCAGGAAGTCGGGCGCATATTCGAGCCCGCGGCGCAGCACGTTATCGGCGAGCTCGTTGAGGAAGTGCCAGCCCCCGATCGCCGTCTTGATGCCCACGGGGCGCCCGGTGAGCTCGCGGATGTAGCGCACCTGGTCGAGGAGCTCGGTGGTGTTGGCCGCGTCCCGGTGGCGGTTGGGGCTGATGGACGATTCTCCCGCGGGGATGCCGCGGATCGCCGCGATCTCCGGGGTGACCTTGCCCCCGGGAAGCACGCCGCCTTTGCCGGGCTTGGCGCCCTGCGACATCTTGATCTCGAAGGCGGCCACTTTCTGCGCGAGCTCCTTCGCCTTCTCGGGCGAAAAGCTGCCGTCGGCATTGCGCACGCCGTACTTGGCGGTGCCGATCTGCGCGATCACGTCCGGGCTGCCCTCGAGGTGGTAGGGCGAGGTCCCGCCCTCGCCGGTGTCGATCCAGCAGCCGGCGAGCGCGGCGCCGCGCGCGAGCGACTGCACCGCCGGCTTCGAGATCGCGCCGAAGCTCATTCCGCTGATGTTCACGATGGATTTCGCGAGGAAGGGCTTGTCGCAATAGCCCTCGCCGATCACGAGCGGGGGCGTGGGCTGCCTCTCCCATTCCTGCACCGGGAAAGGCGCGTTCACGAAGATGATCGCGCCGGGCGCCTTCAGGTCGTAGGTGGACCCGAACCCGATGATGCCGCTGCCGTCTTCCTTCTTGGCGACGCGGTACACCCAGGCGCGGGTGGCCCGGTTGAACGGCATCTCGTCGCGGTCGCCCGCGAAGAAGTACTGCCGGAAGTATTCGCCCTGCTTCTCGAGGAAGTAGCGAAGGCGCCCGATCACGGGATAGTTGCGCAGGACCGCGTGCTTCTTCTGCGTGATGTCCTGGATGAAGACGAAGACGATCACCGCGAGCAGCACGATGGCGAGCAGCGTGCCCGCGCCGACCGAAAGGATGCCCATGATTCCTGACATATCCACCCTCGTGCGCCTTCGGGAGAGCGGCTAGTATAGCCACGCCCGCAAACGGAGGTCCGGATGAGGAAGATGCTCGCCGTTTTCATGTCCATCGTGGGGTCCCTCGCGGGCGCCGCAAGCGCGGCGCAAGCTCCCTGCACCGACGCCAACCCGAGCTGCACCGAGATGTTGCCGCTGCCGGGCGCAAGGGGCGGCATCGTGGTTTACCGCAGCCATCCCCTCGCGCAGCCGGACCCCGCGGTGGAGCACGCGCTCATCGTGATCCACGGCCTCGGACGGGATGCGGACGCCTACTATGCGAGCGCGCTCGCGGGCGCCTTCGCCGCCCATGCGCTGGCGGACACGATCGTCATCGCGCCGCATTTCAAGTCCGCGGAGCGCGGTTGCGGCGATACGCTGGCGCCCGGCGAAGTGGGCTGGCACTGCCGGCCGCGCAACGTGAGCTGGCGCAACGGAGGCGATTGCGTCGACGGCGGCGTCACGACCTTCGATGCCGTGGACGAGTTGCTGAAGAGGCTCGACGACAAGGCGCTGTTCCCGAATCTCCGGTCCATCGTGGTGGTCGGCCATTCGGCGGGCGGCCAGTTCGTGGGCCGATATGCGATGTCGAACAAGGCGCACGACGCGCTCGCGGTGAAGCCCACGTACGTGGTGATGAATCCCTCGTCCTATACATACCTCGATGAAATGCGGCCTACGCAGGCCGTGTTCGATGCGCACCCCGAGGCGCTTGCCCCGGGCTTCCATCCGCCGGCGCCCGAGCGGGCACCGCAACCTTTCGCCCGCTTCCACGACGCGGAAAGCTGCGTGAGCCATGACCGCTGGCCCTACGGCTTGCAGGATCGCAGCGGCTACGCGGCGAAAGTACCCGACGAGCAGCTGAGGAAACAGGCGGTCGAGAGACCCACGGTCTACCTGGCAGGCGAGTACGACATCCTGCCGCTGCATGATTTCGACGACACGTGCGGCGCCATGGCGCAGGGCGCGACGCGCCTGGCGCGAGCCTATGCCTACGTGAGGTACATCGACGAGCGGTTCGGCGCGAAGCATGAGATCCACCGGATCGCGGGCTGCGGGCACAGCGGGCGCTGCATGCTGGTGGCGGGCGAGTCGGCGAGGTTCCTGTTCCCGCGCTGATCCCGGCCGGCTACTTGAGCAGCGTCTCCCGCGAGAACTCGACGATCGCGGCGTAGAGGAAGTCCGCGTTGGGCTTCTTCCTGAATCCGTGCCCCTCGTCGTTGGCCAGGATGAACCACGCGGGCGTGCCGCGCTGCTTCAGGTTGGCCACGATCTGCTCGCCCTCGGTCCAGGGCACGCGCGGGTCGTTCTTGCCGGCTACGACCATGAGCGGCTTGGCGATGCGCTCGGTGTTGTTGAGCGGCGAGATCTTCTCCAGGAACGCCCGCATCGCCGGGTCCCGCTCGTCCCCGTACTCGGCGCGCCGCAGGTCGCGCCGGTAACTCTCGGTGCGCTCGAGGAAGGTGACGAAGTTGGAGATGCCCACCACGTCCACGGCGCCCGCCAGGCGCTCGGCGTAGTGGAAGGCGCAGGCGAGCACCATGTAGCCGCCGTAGCTGCCGCCGATCACCATCACGCGCGAGGCGTCCAGGTTCGGCTGCTCCCCGATCCAGTCGAGCAGCGCCCCGATGTCCTTCACGGAATCCTCGCGCTTCACGCCATTGTCGAGCTTGAGGAAGGTCTTGCCGAAGCCCTCGGAGCCGCGCACGTTGGGGAGGATGACCGCGATGCCCAGCTCGTTCACGTAGTAGTTGCTGCGGCCGATGAACCCCGGGCGCGCCTCGGCCTCGGGACCGCCGTGGATGTTGATCATCACCGGGCGCTTGCCGGTGAAGCGCGCGGGCGGCTCGTAGAGGAAGCCCGTGATCTCGCGGCCGTCGAAGCTCTTCCAGCGCACGAGCTTGGGCTCCACGAACTGGCTCGTGTTCACCTCGGGATTGTTGCCGTTGGTCCAGCGCAGGCTCTGGTTCGCCTTCACGTCGTAGGAGAACACGTCGCCCGCCGTCCGCGCCGATTCGAGCGAGAAGCCGACCTCGCTCGAATGCGCTCGCCACTTGAGGCCCTCGATCACGCCCTGCACGAGCGGGGGCCGCGGCAGCTCCTTCAGCGTGGCGAGGTCGACGAAGCGCAGCACGCTCGAGCCGTTCTCGTTGGTCACGAAGGCGATGCGGTTGGCGTCGAACGAGACGTCGAGCTCGCTCACGTCGAAGTCGAGCCGCGGCGTGATGAGGCGCGCGTTGCCGCCGTTGAGCGGCAGGTAAGCGAGCTTGCGGAACTCGCTGCCCTGGTCCGTGATCGTGAAGACGCCCTTGCCGTCCTTCGAGAAGTGCGCGCTGCCCCAGAACACCTTGCCGCCCCTCGAGGGCGGCGTGATGCGCCGCTTCCTGCCGGTGGCGACTTCCATCACCCACAGGTACGACTCGTTCGCGGAGATGTACTCGACGAAAGCCAGGCGCTTGCCGTCCTCGGAGAAGCGGAACCCGAACCAGCCGCCGCCGTCGAGGGTCGCGACGACGCGGTCTGACTCCGGCTTCGCCGGGTCGATCACGTGCACCGCGGTGGTGACCTTGTGGCCGGGATTGTTGCGGTCCACGGGCTGCGCCGTGTAGACGGCGAGCTTGCCGTCGCGGCGCCACTCGAGCTCGGAGGCGCGCTCGCCTTCGGGGCTCAACGCCGTCACCTGCTTGGTCGCGATGTCCTGGCGGTAGAGGCGATAGGTCTCGTTGCCGCCCTCGGCGCGCGCGAAGACGAAGTAGTCGCCGCGGGTGGGCTCGTAGGTGGCGTAGCTCACCGAGTCCGGGTAGTCGGTGAGCGGCTGCGGCTCGGCCCCGGGGCTCTCCACGAGGTGGACCTGGCTCGTGCCCGTGAGGCGGCGGGCCACCAGGATCTCGCGCTTCACCGGGTTCCACGAGAGCATGCGGTGGGGGCGGAACTCGCCATAGGGCGCGAGCTTGTTCGCGATGTCGGTGGATATCGGCGGCACGCCGTCGAGGACGAGCGCGGCGGGCGGCGTGATGTCCTCGGCGAATGCGGGCGCGGCCGCTGCGAGCGCGGCGAGCACGAGCGAAATCGTCTTCATGGGTCGCGGGGGGTCAGGGACGGGCGGACACCGGCCGCGAGCGGTCGGCGCACCATTCGCTCCACGATCCGGGGTAGAGGCGGCCGGGCGCAAGGCCCGCGAGCGCCATGGCGAACATGTTGTGGCATGCGGTTACGCCCGACCCGCACATGTGCACGGAGAGCTCCGGCTTGTGCGGGCCCAGCAGCGCGTCGTATTCCTTGCGCAGCTCGGCGGGGGCCTTGAAGCGGCCGTCGGGCTGCAGGTTCTTCTGCCAGAAGCGGTTGACCGCGCCGGGAATGTGGCCGGCCACCGGATCGATCGGCTCCTTCAGCCCGTTGAACCGGTCGGGCGCGCGCGCGTCGATGAGGACGATGGAGGGATCCTCGCGGAATCGCTCGACGAACGGCGTGTCCACGGTTTCGCCCAGGTGCGGTTTCGCGACGAACTGGCCCTTGCGAGGCGCGGGCTCTGCGGTGGAGACCGGCCGCTCCTCGTGGTCCCAGAGGGGCCAGCCACCGTCGAGCAGCGCGACCTTTTCGTGGCCGAGCCAGCGCAGCATCCACCACAGGCGCACGGCGAAGTTGCCGTTCAGGTCGTCGTAGACCACGACCTGCGTGCCGGGCTTCACGCCACGCGCGTCGATCTTCGCGGCGAAGGCGGCAAGGTCGGGCAGCGGATGGCGGCCGTTGGTGCCCGTCTTGCGGCCCGAGAGGTCGTCGTCCACGTGCAGGAAGTAAGCGCCGGGAATGTGCCCCGCCGCGTAGGAACGGCGCCCGCGATCCGTATCCGTCATGTCATGGCGCGTATCGAAGACGACCCAATCGGGGTCGCCCAGGTGGCGTTCGAGCTCTTCGGTGCCGACGAGGATCTTCTCCATCGCAAAATTCTAACCTGCGCGAGCCCCTAGCTCTCGAAACCCGCTTCCTCGATCTGCTCCTTGCGCTCGACGCGCATCGCGAGCAGGCCTCCCGCCACGATGATCGCGATGCCCGCGATCTCCGCGGGCGCGAGGCGCTCGTCCCAGACGAGGAACGTGGCGAGCGAGGAGAACACGAGCGTGGAATAGGACAGCGCCCCCACGACGAGCGTGTTGCCCGTCCGGTAGGCGCGCGTCATGCACAGCTGCGCCACCGTGCCGCAGAAGCCGATGCCGATCACCACCCAGATGTTGCTTGCCGTGACCGGGTGGAAATGCGAGGTGGAGAGCTGCCACGCGGCGCACAGCACCGAGCCGATGGCGGTGAAGTAGAACACCACGCGGTAGTCGGGCTCGCCCAGCTGGCCCAGCGTTCGCACGCTGAGGTAGGCCCACGCGGAGAACACGCCCGAGAAGAGGCCGATCAGGGCGGGCGCTTCCTTGCCCGCGCCCACCGTGGGCTGCAGGAGCAGCGCCACGCCGCAGAAGCCCACCGCGATCGCCACCACGAGCCAGCCCGAGAACTTCTCGCCCAGCACGACCACCGTCGCGATGGCGAGGAAGATGGGCGAGGTGTAGTTCAGCGTCTGCGCGGTGGCGAGCGGCAGCAACGCCATGGCGTGGTAGTAGCCGATGAGCGAGATGGTGCCCACGACGCTGCGGATCGCATGGCCGCCCAGGCGCGCGGTGCGCACGGTGCCCTTGCGCGCGAGGATGATCCCGGAGACGAGGATGAAGCCCACGAACGAGCGGTAGAACGCCATCTCGGCCGAGTCGAAGTCGCCCGAGCCGTACTTCACGATCACGCCCATGGCCGCGAAGAAGAAGCCGGCGACGAGCATCCACGACGAGGTCATCGCGGCATTCTAGGCGAACGTCCCTTGCCCGGCGTTGGCGATGCGGCGCAGGTCCTGCGCGACCTTGCCCGCCTGCAGGACGATCACGCGCTCGGCCGAGGCGATCGTCTCGGGCCGGTGGGCGATGATGATGCGGGTGAGCTTGAGCGAGCGGATCGCGTCGTTCACCGCGCGCTCCTTCTGCACGTCGAGGGCGCTCGTGGCCTCGTCGAGGAAGAGGATGCGCGGCTGCTTGTAGAGGGCGCGCGCAAGCAGGATGCGCTGGCGTTGCCCGCCCGAGAGCGCGGCGCCCATGTCCCCGATCAGCGTGTTGTACGCCATGGGCATCGCCACGATGTCCTCGTGCACGGCCGCGAGCCGCGCGAAGTGCTCGATCGCCGCCTGGTCGGGCACGGGGTCGAAGAAGGAGATGTTGTCCGCGATGGAGCCGGCGAAGAGCTGGTCGTCCTGCATGACCGTGCCCACGAGCTTGCGGTAGCGGTCGATGCCGAGCTTCTGGATGTCGAGGCCGCCGGCGAGGATCTTGCCGTCGGTGGGGGCGAGCAATCCGAGCATGAGCTTCACGAGCGTGGTCTTGCCGCCCCCCGAAGGCCCCACGACGGCGACCGACTCGCCGGGCGCCACCGTGAACGAGCAGTTGAGGAGCACGAAGGGCTCCATGTCCGAGTACCTGAACGAGAGGCTCGCGGCTTCGAGGGACGCGTCGATGGGATCGGCCGGCATCGACAGCGGCTCTTCCTCGGGCGGCGTGAGCACGATGTCGGCGAGCCGCTCGCCCTGCAGGCCCAGCATGCGCAGCTCGATGGCCTTGTCCACGAGGCCCGCCACGCGCGCCGAGAACTGGTCCTTGTACGCCATGAAGGCGAAGAGCATCCCGACGGAAAAGCCGCCGTCAAGGATGAGGGATGCGCCGAGCCAAACGATCGCCACGCGCTCGACGCCGAACACGAGCCCGTTCGCCGAGCGGAAGGCGAGCCCCAGCTTCTGCGTGGCGAGATCCTGGTTCGTCGCGTCCACCACGAGGTTGAGCCACCGCGAGCGCCGCTCCTCCTGGCGCCCGAAGAGCTTGATCGACTGCACCCCGCGCACGGTCTCGAGGAAGTGGCTCTGCTGCTTCGCGGTGTGGACGATGTGCTCCTCCGTCGCGCGGCGCAGCGGGTCGTAGAAGCCCCAGCGGGCGAGCCCGTAGAGCGCGACCGCAGCCGCGGCGATGACCGTGAGCGAAGCGCTGTAGACGACCATCATCGCGAAGGTCGCCGCCGCCATGACGCCGTCGATCAGCGCCTCGACGAAGCTCGAGGTGAGCGTGCGCTGGATGTTGCTCACGGCGCCGAAGCGCGAGACGACGTCCCCGAGGTGGCGCTTCTCGAACCAGCTCACGGGAAGCTTCAGCAGGTGCGAGAACACGTTGGCAAGCCATTGCAGGTTCAGGGTCGTGCCCAGGTAGATCACCACCCACGATCGCAGCGCCGTAAGCGACACCTGCACCAGCGCGAGCAGCAGGAATCCCAGGCCCAGGACGGTGAGCAGGTCGCGATCGGCGGAGACCACCGCGCCGTCGACCGCCCATTGCACGTAGAACGGCGCCACGAGGGCGATGGCCTGCAGCGCGAGCGCCAGCGCGAAGACCTGCGCGAGCGAGCGCCTGAGGCCCGACACCGGACCCATCAGGTCGCGAAGCCTCACCGGCCTGCGGTCGTCGGCGGCCGTGAACTCGGTCGTGGGCGAGAGCTCCAGCGCGATCCCGGTGAAGTGCTTCGACACTTCCTCGTGCGTGAGCCGCCGCACGCCGAAGGCGGGGTCGTGGACCACCGCCCCGCGCGCATCCGCCGAGCGCAGCACCACGAAATGGTTGAGATCCCAGTGCAGGATGCAGGGCGCGCGAAGGTGCGGCAGCTCCTCGAGCTCGAGGCGCAGCGGGCGCGGCGCGAGATGCAGGCGTCCCGCGACCTGCATGAGGTAGGCGAGCGTGGCCCCCTTGAGCGACACGGTGAAGCGCCGCCGCATGCCCGCGAGGTCGATGCGGTGCCCGTGGAAACAAGCCACCATGCCCAGGCTCGCAAGCCCGCACTCGGCCGCTTCGGTCTGCAGGAAGACGGGCAGCCGGCGCGCGGCGCCCAGGCGCAGGCCGGCGAGCGCCTCGATCATGCGCGGCCCGCGAGCCCGAGCAGCGGCTCGAAGATCCACTCGATGAGGCGCCGCCGGTCGAGGAGGATGTCGGCCTCCACCTGCATGCCCGGCTGGAGCGGCTCGATCTTTCCGTAGGCGCGGATCGCCTGCGCATCGAGCGCGGCCTTGATGCGGTAGACGGGCTCGCGCGTGCCGTCGATGGGGGTGAAGCCCAGCTCGCCCGGCAGCATCGGGTTCTTCGAGACGGCGACGACGCTCGCGCGATGCATCCCGAACTTCTGGTAGGGATAGGCGAGGTAGCGCAGCAGCACGTCCTGCCCCTCGTGGACGAAGCCGATCGAGCGCGATGGCGCATAGAGCAGCGCCTCGAGCCGGGAGTTGGCGGGAACGAGAGTCGCGAGCGCAGTTCCCGCGGTGACCATTTGTCCCGGCTCGACCAGCACGGTGGCGACCACGCCGGCGGCGGGCGCCACGATGGCCGCGTGGAATTGCAGGTCGCGCTCGATGCGCTCCTGCTCGAGGGCCGCGAGCTGGTTGTCGATCGCCGCGACCTGGGCATCGTTGCGCGAGCGCGCCCCCCCGGCCTCGATCTCGAGCGCGCCCGCCTCGCTCGAGAGCGCCGTGCGCGTGCGCGCGAGCTGCTCCACCCGCGATTGCTGCTCGAGCTCGGCATCTCGCTCGCGGTCGAGGGCCGCGCGCGATCCGAAGCCGATGTCGTCCAGGCGGCGCGCGCGCCCGACGCTTTCGGCCGCGAGCGACGCGCGCTGCGATTGCGTCGCGATCTCCGCATCGACGGCGACGAGCTCCCGTGCGAGCCCCGAGAGGCGCATTCCATAGGAGGCGCGCTCCGCGCGCATCGCTTCCACCGCGTGCGAGCGCTGGCGAAGGAGCGCGCGCCTGCGCTCGTCGAGCCTCGCCAGCATCGCCGCTCCCGCCGGTTCGCGGCCGCGGCCCGCGCGGCCGTCGCCGATCACGATGAGCGGCGCGTCCTTGCCGATGGAGTCGCCTTCCTTCGCGAGGACCGATTCGACGATCCCCGGCTGCGGCGCGAGGATTCGCGCCACGCCATCGGCGGGGGCGAGCACGCCCGTGACGCGCGCCTTGCGCGTGTACTCGCCGAGCGCGAAGAAGGAGGCCAGCGCGAGCGCGAAGGCCATGGCGCAGGCGGTGAGGAAGGTGAACGACACGGGCCGGATCAGCACCACGCGCCCCAGCCAGCGGGTCGAGCGCGCCTCCTCCGATTCCTGCCGGAACAACGAACCTGCCATCGCGAGATCGCCTAACCCGCGGGACGGCCGGGCCTGAAGCGCCTCCAGAAGAGCCAGGCGAAGGGGAAGAAGAGGATCGCGAGCGCGATCTCGGGGATCCAGTTGGAAGGATCCTGGACGGTCGCGCGGTCCTTGATCGAGAAGAGTCCGCCGAGCAGCCAGTAGAACGTGAGCAGGTTGTACGCGGCATGCAGCGCGATGCCCGGCCAGAGGCTGTCGTACTTGAGGTACACCAGAGCGAAACCGACGCCCATGACACCGGCGAAGAGGGTTCGCTCCCAATGCATGGCGCCGAAGAATAGGGACGAGGCGATGATCGCCGGCCACACGCCCCAGCGCGCGATCCACAGATTCAGAAGGAAGCCGCGAAACACCAGCTCTTCCGCGAGCGGCGCAAGGAGGACGGGGCCCGCCAGTAGCAGCAGGTATCGAAACTGAAAATCGGGCATCGCTTCGTTGAGCCCCACTACGCTGAACCACTCGGGCTTCAGCTGGAGGGCCGGCAAGCAAAAGCCGGCGCGATAGAGTCCGTAGCCCCAGCAAAGTGCGACGGCGAATGCCCACCCGGCATCGGTGCGCGTGACGGGAACGCGGGCGCGGCGGAAGAGGATCGGGAGGACGCGCCGAAACTCCGGGACTACCAGCGTGTACGCGATCATGATGACGGCCGCGATCGAAACGCTCAGGCCATCGCGTACGTAAGGCCGGAGGCCGGAATCGAAGGCCCGCAGGAGCTTGTCGGCGGCGACGCCGCCCACGACATATGCCACCAGCACGATGAAGATCACGTGCCAGGGCTTTACCGCTCCCTGGGTGAGGACGTCCTTCGGGTTCGAGGGCATGGGGTGTGCTCCCGGGGCCCGCGCCCCGGGAATCGTGGCGCTACCTGGCCTTCGTGGCGTTGGCGACCGTCTCGATGATGTGCGACGCGCCATCGACGATATCGTCGTACACCTGCGCGACGCTCGGGCCCGTTATCTGGGTCCCCGGTGCGACGGTGATCGTCACCCCGGGCGAGCACTCGGCTCCGCCGGACACGTCCGCGGCCTGCTCGCCGGAGATCTCGTTCACCTTCGCGTCCTTCGTGTCTTTCGTCTCTTGCATTTGCGTGTTTCCTTTCAGCTGTTCATCGGCCTCTTGCTGGGGGGATCCGGGTACTCGATCGGGCTCACGACCGGTCCGCCGGGCACCTGCGGATACGGCAACGGCCCGGCCGGCACGTAGGGCGGCGGGTCGCCGGTGACCTGCCCGCCGGAAACGTCCGGCAGGTCCTTGGTGGGAAGCTCCTTCATGCGTTTCTCCTGGTTTGTGGCGGGCGGCCGGAATCGCGTCGCCTCGCCCGCGCGGATCAGAGGGGCTTGGACTCGCGAAGGACGGCGCCGAGGATGCGAGCGGGGTCCGGCGCATCGCCCACGGCTTCCTGCGGCGCGCGGTAGGTGACTTCATCAAGCGCCGCGGTCACCGGGACGCCGCCGGCGATGCGCAGCACCTCCTCGAAGCTCAGCTCTTTCACGGTGTCCTCCATTGAAGCGGTTGCCTTTGGATCCGGCGGGATCGGTTTCGCGCCCGGCCGGTAAGGCGAATCGTAGGGAGCCTTCGCGCGACGGGCATCCGAGAATCGCGAACCGACGCGAGCGATTTGCGTGTTCGCGCGGCGAGCGCATCGCGTATGTTCGCGCAATGAACGGCCCCGCCGCGCAGCCCCGCTACCGCATCGCGATCCATCGCGTGAAAGGTTGCTACTTCGCGCGCGTGATGGACCTGCCGGGCTGCTTCTCGCGCGGCGCCACGGAGGTCGAGGCGCTCGAGAACGCGCGCTCGGCGATCCGCGCGTACCTGTGGTTTGCGCAGGCGCTCGCCGGCGACATGGCCACCGTCCAGCTCGAGATCTCGGCCTAGCCCCTCTCGCGCCGCGAGCCTCGCGCCACGCGCCCGGTTTTGTGTAACCTAGGGCTCATACCCTTTCGAACCCCGCGTTGCTGCAAAGCAGCAGAGAGGAGTCTTCGCCGTGGCGAAATACACTACCGAGAACATCCACACGGTGGCCCTGGTGGGCCACGGCGGGGCGGGAAAGACGACGTTGGCCGAGGCCCTGCTGTGGAAGACCGGGGTGATCGGCGCGATGGGCAGCACCGAGAGAGGCACCACCGTCACCGATTTCGATCCCCTCGAAAAGACCTACGGCCACTCGCTCACCTCCTCGATCGTCAACTTCCCCTACAAAGGCATCCACGTCCACCTGATCGACACGCCCGGCATGCCGGATTTCGCCGGGCAATCCGTCGCGGCGCTCGCGGGGGTCGACCTCGCGGTGATCGTGATCAACGCCGCCACCGGGATCGAGCTCAACACCACGCGCATGATGCGCGCGGCCTCCCGCCGCGGGCTCGACCGCATGATCCTCATCAACAAGATCGACTCGGAGAACGTCGATCTCGCCGCGCTCCTCGCGCGCATCCAGGAGGTCTTCGGCAAGGAATGCCTGCCGATCAACCTGCCCGCGCACGGGCGCAAGGACGTCGTGGACTGCTTCTTCAATCCCGACGGCGATTCCGATTTCTCGTCGGTGAAGGCCGCGCACTCGGCCCTGATCGACCAGGTGGTCGAGGTGGACGAGGACCTGATGGCCGTCTACCTCGAGCAGGGCGAGGAGCTTTCGCCCGAGCAGCTGCACGCGCCCTTCGAGAAGGCGCTGCGCGAGGGGCACCTCGTGCCCGTGTGCTTCGCCTCCGCCCGCACCGGCGCGGGCGTTCCCGAATTCCTCGAGATCCTCGCGCGCCTCGCCCCCAACGCCTCCGAGAGCAACCCGCCGCCCTTCCTGCGCTCGGCCGATACCGAAGGCGAGGAATTCCACGCGGAGCCCGATCCGAAGAAGCACGTCCTCGCGCACGTCTTCAAGATCATCATGGATCCGTACGTGGGCAAGGTCGCGGTCTTCCGGGTGCACCAGGGCACCATCCACAAGGACACGCAGCTCTACATCGGCGAGGGCAAGAAGGCGTTCAAGGCGGGCCACCTCTTCCAGCTGCAGGGCAAGGAATACGTCGAGGTGGATTCGCTCGTGCCCGGCGACATCGGCGCGGTGACGAAGGTCGAGGAGATCGACTTCAATTCCGTGCTGCACGATTCCCACGACGAGGACCACATCCGGCTGCGCTCCCTCGAGTTCCCCACGCCGATGCACGCCATCGCGGTGGAGACGAAGAAGAAGGGCGACGAGCAGCGGCTCTTCGACGTGCTGCACAAGCTCGAGGTGGAGGATCCGTGCCTGTGGATCGAGCGCCACCCCACCACGCACGAGACGGTGATGCGCGGCCTGGGCGATTTGCACATGCGCACCAAGCTCGAGAAGCTCTCGACGCAGTACAAGATGGACGTGGCCACCAAGCCGCCGAAGATTCCCTACCGCGAGACGGTCACGAAGAAGTCCGAGGGCCATTGCCGTCACAAGAAGCAGACCGGCGGCGCGGGGCAGTTCGGCGAGGTGTATCTCAAGATCGAGCCGTTGCCGCGCGGCACCGGCTTCCAGTTCGCGAGCGAGGTGAAGGGCGGCGTGATCCCCACCGTGTTCATTCCCGCGGTGGAGAAGGGCGTGAAGCAGGCGCTCGACCACGGCGTGGTCGCGGGCTACCCCATCGAGGACCTGAAGGTCATCGTCTACGACGGCAAGAGCCACGACGTGGACTCGAAGGAGATCGCCTTCGTGACCGCCGGGCGCAAGGCGGTGATCGACGCGATCCTCAAGGCCTCGCCGATCATGCTCGAGCCCATCGTGAACATCGAGATCACGGCGCCCGACCGCTTCGTGGGCGACCTCACGTCCGACATCTCCGGCAAGCGCGGCCAGGTGACGGGCACCGAATCCACGGGAGGAGACCTCATGTCCATCAAGGGCATGGTTCCGCTCTCGGAGGTGACCGAATACCAGTCGCGGCTGCGCTCGGTGACGGGCGGGCAGGGCGCCTACACGATGGAGTTCAGCCACTACGCGCCGGTGCCCCCGCAGATGCAGCACCAGCTCGCGTCCCAGTTCAAGCTGGAGCGCGAAGAGGACTGAAGCGGGCGCTCGCTCAAGCGCAATTTTGATGCCCGCCGGGAGCGCTCAGCCGGCACTCCAGGAAAATTGGAATTCCCGGTTGACTTCGCGCCGCGCGCGGAGCAAGTTTGCCCCGAAAGACGCAAGCAAAAGATCAGGAACGCGGCGGGGGGCAACGATGATCGTCATCCGGGACCAGCAGCTGAGGCTCCTGGTGCTGGCGCAGCTCGTTCGCGAGCTGCAGCAAGCGGCACAGGACAAGATTTCACCGCCCGAAGGGTTCACCGAGGCGCAGGCCGAGGAGCTCGCCGCGCTGTCCACGGCGGAGCTCGTGAAGCTCTCCGAGATGACCGAGCCGCGCGTCGCGGTGCAGATCGACGCCGGATCGCTCGAGCACGGCTTGCGGCAGGTCGACTACCTGAGCAAGCGCTCACGCCAGCTCGAGCATTTCATCGTGAACGGCGCGACCTCCAACATGCTCACGAAGCTCTTCCGCATCTCGTCGGCGGACGTGACGCTCAAGCGGCGCCTCTTCTCTGGAACGGCTTCCTCCTTGCGCAGGCCCTCGATGCCGCCCCACGCGGTGCGCGAGAAGATCCAGGCCCGATGGTTCGAGATCCGCAAGGGCAAGGAACGGGAGCCCGAGCGCGCGGAAGACTACGAAGCGTTGCACGCGGATTTCAGCCAGTACACGTTCGCCACGCTCTGGGCGGTGGTGCACGAGTTCGACAACGACTCCTGACCGGCCTTTCCGCGGCGCGCTAGACGTGCTGCCCGATCTCCCGCCGCATGAACTCGTGGAAGTGGACCATGCCGTCTTCCATCGGGGACTGGTAGGGGCCGTGCTCCTCGCGGCCGTCCATCAATAGCGCGCGGCGGCCTTCGGTCATGCGCACGCAGATCTCCTCGTCCTCGAGGGCGGTCTCGTGGTACGCCTTCTGCTGCGCGGCCATGAACCCGGGCTCGAAGAGGACGATCTCCTCGGGGTAGTAGAACTCCACGACGTTCACGTGCTTCTCCGGCCCGCGCGGCCAGAGGGTCGAGATCACCAGCACGTGCGGGTACCACTCGACCATGATGTTCGGGTAGTAGGTGAGCCAGATCGCCCCGTGGGGCGGCGGCGCGCCGTTCCTGTACTTGAGCACCTGCTCGTGCCACATCCGGTACACGTCCGAGCCCGGCTTGCCGAGCGCCTGGTTCACGCCCACGGTCTGGACGCTGTACCAATCGCCGTATTCCCACTTCAAGTCGTCGCAGGTGACGAAGTGCCCCAGGCCCGGGTGGAACGGGGCCACGTGGTAGTCCTCGAGGTACACCTCGATGAAGGTCTTCCAGTTGAACGGGTATTCGACCACGTCGACCTTGCCGAGCATGTAGCCCTCGAAGTCGAGCTCCTTCGCCACGCCCAGGCGCGCGAGGTCCTTCGCGACGGTGCGCTTGCCGTTGAAGAGCAGCCCGTTCCAGGCCTGCAGCTCCTGGCGCGGAAGGTCGAGGCACGGCATGTCGGCGAAGGAGGGCGCGCCGATGTGCTTTCCCTGGCCGTCATAGGCCCAGCGATGCACGGGGCACGTGATCGTGCCGCCCGGCAGCTGGCCCGCGCCCTTGAGCATGATCGCCTGGCGGTGCCGGCACACGTTCGACACGAGGTCGTGGCGGCCCGCGTTGTTGACGAGCGACCAGCCGGCGTTCGAGCGCCAGTCGAGCACGCGATAGTCGCCGGGGTTCGGCGCCATCTGCGCATGGCCGACGTAGCCCGGGCCGTTGTCGAAGAGAAGCTTCTGCTCGACCTCGGCGACGCGCGGGTCGAAGTACCACCGCAGGGGAAGATGGGGCGATGCGCGTGTCAGCGATCGCTGGCTCGCCAGATCCGTCATTATCCGCACCTCCAACAAATACCGATCGAAGATGAAAACAACGCGGGCTAATCGAGTCAGCTAGCTTTTAACTCTGCAGCTCCGTCCCGTGAGTGCTACCGCATATTTTGCGGCAAGTTGTCTTGTTTTTCAAGACCTTCCGCCGGAATTTCCCTTATCATTACGGGCTCCAGCAAGCCTTCCCATGCCCCCGACCCCCGCGAACGCCGACCCGTCCACGCTTTCCTTCGAGAAGGCCCTCGAGGAGCTCGAGGCGCTCGTGGCCCGCATGGAGGATGGCAAGCTCCCGCTCGAGGAATCGCTGGCCGCCTACCAGCGCGGCGCCGAGCTGGTGAAGTACTGCGAGTCCAGGCTCGCCGCGGCGCAGGCGCGCATCGCCATCCTCGACGGCGAGACGCTGCGCGACTTCACGCCCGACCCGAAGTGAGCGGCCCCGATTTCGACACCTGGTCGCGCGAGGTCGCCGCGCGCATGGAGGTCGTGCTCGGCGAGCTGCTGCCCGCTTCGCGCATCGCGCCCGCGCGCCTGCACGATGCGATGCGCTATTCCACGCTGGGCGGCGGCAAGCGCGTGCGCGCGATGCTCGTGATGGGGGCGGGGCAGGTGACGCGCGCCGACGCGCGCCGCCTCGAGATCGTGGCGGCCGCGGTCGAGATGGTGCACGCCTACTCGCTCATCCACGACGACCTGCCCTGCATGGACGACGACGTCCTGCGGCGCGGGAAACCCACCTGCCACGTGGAATTCGACGAGGCGACCGCGCTCCTCGCGGGCGACGCGCTGCAGAGCCTCGCCTTCCAGCTGCTCGCCCAGCACCGGCTCGCCGACGAGGCCGGCGCGCAGCTCGGCATGATCGAGCATTTCGCCTCCGCGTGCGGCTCGCGCGGCATGGCGGGCGGGCAGGCGATCGACCTCGATGCCGTGGGCAAGCCGATGGCGCTCCCCGAGCTCGAATACATGCACATCCTCAAGACCGGGGCGTTGATCCGCTCCTCGGTGATCATGGGCGCGCGCTGCGGCCAGGCGCTCTCGCAGGCCGAGCTGGATCACCTCGACCGCTATGCGAAATGCGTGGGCCTCGCGTTCCAGGTCGTCGACGATATCCTCGACGAGGAGGGCGATGCGGCCGCGCTCGGCAAGACCGCGGGCAAGGACAAGGCGGCCCAGAAGCCCACCTACACCTCGCTCATGAGCCTCGCGGATGCCAAGCGATTCGCCCGCGAGCTCCTGCAGGATGCCGAGGCCGCCGTCGAAGGGTTCGGCGATCGGGCAACTCGCCTGCGCGAGATCGCCGCCTTCATCGTGGAGCGCCGGCGCTAGAATGGGGTCTCCGATGGGCTCCTACCCCCTCCTCGAGACGATCGGCGACCCGGCAGATGTCCGCCGCCTGGATCGCCGCCAGCTCGCCGTTCTGGCCGACGAGCTGCGTGCGTTCATCCTCGATTCGGTCGCGAAGACCGGCGGCCACCTCTCGTCGAACCTCGGCACGGTCGAGCTCACCATCGCGCTGCACTACGTCTTCGCCACGCCCGAGGACCGCCTGATCTGGGACGTGGGCCACCAGACCTACGGGCACAAGATCCTCACCGGCCGGCGCGAGGCCATGGGGAAGCTGCGCCAGAAGGGCGGCATCGCCGGGTTTCCGCGCCGCGAGGAAAGCCCCTACGACGCGTTCGGCACCGCGCACTCCTCCACTTCCATCTCCGCGGCGATCGGCATGGCGGTGGCCGCGCGCCGCCTCGGGCTCGACCATCGCGTGGTGGCTGTGATCGGCGACGGCGCGATGACCGCGGGCATGGCCTTCGAGGCGCTGAACAACGCGAAGCAGGCCGACGCGAACGTGATCGTCGTGTTGAACGACAACGACATGTCGATCTCGGAGAACGTGGGCGCGCTCAACAACTACCTGGCGCGGCTCATGTCGGGCGGCTTCTACGCGGCCACCAAGAAGACGGCGGAGAAGGTGCTGTCGGTGTCGCCGCCGATGAAGGAGCTCGCCAAGCGTTTCGAGGAGCACGCCAAGGGCATGCTCACGCCCTCGACGCTCTTCGAGGAGTTCGGGTTCAACTACACCGGCCCCATCGACGGGCACAACCTCGACGTGCTCATCGAGACGCTGCAGAACGTGAAGCGCCTGAAGGGGCCGCAGTTCCTGCACGTCGTCACGCGCAAGGGCCAGGGCTACGCCTACGCCGAGGAAGACCCCATCACCTACCACGGGCCGGGCAAGTTCGACCCGGGCATCGGCATCGTGAAGGCGAAGCCCGCCGCGGGCGCGCGGCCGCGCCCCACCTACACGCAGGTGTTCGGCGACTGGCTGTGCGACATGGCCACGTCGGACTCGCGGTTGATCGGCATCACGCCGGCGATGCGCGAGGGCTCGGGGCTCGTCGGGTTCTCGCGGCGCTTCCCGGATCGCTACTTCGACGTCGGCATCGCGGAGCAGCACGCCGTCACCTTCGCCGCGGGCCTCGCGGCGGACGGCATGAAGCCCGTGGTGGCGATCTACTCCACGTTCCTGCAGCGCGCCTACGACCAGCTGATCCACGACGTGGCGCTGCAGAACCTGCCGGTCGTGTTCGCGCTCGATCGCGGCGGCCTCGTGGGCGCGGACGGCCCGACGCACCACGGCGCCTTCGACCTCTCCTACCTGCGCGCGATCCCGAACATGACGGTGATGGCGCCCGCGGACGAGAACGAGTGCCGGCAGATGCTCTACACCGCCTTCACGCTGCCTTCGCCCGCCGCGGTCCGCTATCCGCGCGGCACCGGGCCCGGAGTGGACGTGCAGCCCGCGATGACGGCGCTGCCTGTCGGGCGCGGGGAAGTGCGGCGCGAAGGCAAGCGCGTGGCGATCCTCGCGTTCGGCACGATGCTCGCCCCCGCGCTGGAGGCCGCCGGCGAGCTGAACGCCACCGTCGCCAACATGCGCTTCGTGAAGCCGCTCGACGCGGACCTCGCCTACCGCCTCGCCACGACGCACGACCTCGTCGTCACGGTGGAGGACAACGTCGTGCAGGGTGGCGCGGGCTCGGCGGTCGCGGAGTCCCTCGCGGCGGCGGGCGTGGCCGTGCCGATGCTCATGCTGGGATTGCCCGACCGCTTCGTCGAGCACGGCGAGGCGCCGCAGCTGCTCGCCGATTGCGGCCTCGACGCGGCCGGCATCGTGCGCCGCGTGCGCGAGCGGCTCGCCCCGTCGGGCGTTCGCTCCGGGAAGGCCGCGTGAGGTTTGTTCGCGCCCGGCTCTTCGCCATCGCGTTCATGTCGTTCTCCTGCACGTGGGCGGCGGCAGCCGACAAGCCGTGCACGAAGCCCGACCAGCAGAGGGCCATGAAGGCGATCGACGCGGTGGTGACGTGGCAGCAGCTCTACAAGTCGTGGCAGGACTTCGGCCATTGCGACACCGGCGGGGACGTGAGCGACCAGTTCGCCGACGCGCTGCTGAGGCTCGTCGTGGACTGGAAGAACGTGCCGACGTTTTCCGCGGCCGTGGCGAAGGACGCGGGCTACAAGGCCTTCGTGCTCCAGCACCTGAAGGCCGCGACCAAGGACGACCGCGACGCCGTGTATTCGCGCGCGAAGACCCTCTGCCCCACCGGCGAGGACGCCTTCTGCGCGGAGCTGGGCGAGGTGGTGAAGCCGCAGTGAGGCTCTCCGGGAAGTCAGCGCTCGTCACGGGCGCCGCACAGGGCATCGGCTTCGCATGCGCCGAGGCGCTCGCCGCCGACGGCGCGAGCGTGCTGCTCGCCGACGTGAACGAGGCGGGCGCGAAGAAGTCCGCCGCCGCGCTCCAGGCGAAGGGATACAAGGCGGCCTTCGCCGCCTGCGACGTCTCGAAGAGGGCCGACGTGGAGCGCGCGGTGGAGGCGACCGTGGCGGCCTTCGGCGCCATCGACATCCTCGTCGCCAACGCGGGCATCGTGCACGCGGCGGAATTCCTCGACCTCGAGGAGCAGGACTTCGACCGCGTGATCGCGGTGAACCTGAAGGGCATCTTCCTCGCCGGCCAGGCGGCGGCGCGCCGCATGGTGAAGCAGGGCCGCGGCGGGGCCATCGTGAACATGTCGAGCGTGAACGGCGTGCTCGCGATCCCCAACCAGGTTCCCTACGTGGTTTCCAAGGGCGGCATCAACCAGCTCACCAAGGTGATGGCCGTGGGCCTCGCGCCGCACGGCATCCGCGTGAACGCGATCGGCCCGGGCACCATCCTCACCGAGCTCGCGAAGACCGCCGTGCTGGGCAACCGCGAGGCGGAACGCAAGATCCTGTCGCGCACGCCCATGGGCCGGATGGGCGAGCCGGCCGAGATCGCGCGGGTCGCGGCCTTCCTCGCGAGCGACGAGGCTTCCTACGTCACCGGCCAGGTCGTGTATGCCGACGGGGGGCGCCTTGCGTTGAACTACACGGTGCCGGTGCCGGACTGAAGTAAACTAGCGCCCCACAAAATCCCTGAGGAGGCAGCAGCAATGAAGCGAATCATCCTGGCCGCCGCCGTCGCGGCATGCGCCAACTTTACGCCCGCGCAGGCGGCCGATATCCCCAAGGCCCAGTGCGATCCCAAGCCCGAGTATCCGGGGCACCTCGCGATGCAGTCGGAGACGCGCCGCGCGTCCTTCAAGAGGGATATCGACCGCTACCGCACCTGCGTCAACAAGTACGTGGACGACCACAAGGCCGCGATGAAGTCGGAGGAGGAAGCCATCAACTCCGCCATCACGGATTACAACGATACGATGAAGAAGATCGACGCGGACCAGAAAGCCGCGGCGGAGCGCAACAACTAGGCCTTCACTTCACCACCGACCTGTCCTGGCCGAAGAGGATCCTGCGCTCCTCTTCGGTCCGGATGCCCCCCGCGTTCGGATTCACTTCCTTGGCTCGCGCGTAGGCGCGCTGCGTCGCCGGCCGCGCGCGGATCGCGGCGTGCCAGCGCTTCACGTGCGGAAAATCGTCGAAGCTCTGGCCCTGCCGCTCCGGGTTGATCCACGGATAGCACGCCATGTCGGCGATCGAGTAGTGCTTGCCTACGATGAAGTCACGCCCGGCCAGGCGCTTGTTCAGCACCGCGTACAGGCGCGAGGTCTCCTTGGTGTAGCGGTCGATCGCATAGGGAATCTTCTCCGGCGCGTAGTTGGCGAAGTGGTGGTTCTGCCCGAGCATGGGCCCCAGGCTCGCCATCTGCCACATCAGCCACTCGAGGGTCTCCACCTGCCCGCGCAGGTCTTTCGGGATGAACTGCCCGTTCTTGCCCGCGAGGTAGAGCAGGATCGCGCCCGACTCGAACACGCTGATGGGCTTCCCGCCGCCGGCGGGCGCGTGGTCCACGATCGCGGGGATCTTGTTGTTCGGGGAGATCGCGAGGAAGGAGGGCTCGAACTGGGCGCCCTTGCCGATGTTCACGGGCTTGATGGTGTACTCCATCCCCGTTTCCTCGAGGAACATCGTGATCTTGTGGCCGTTGGGCGTGGTCCAGTAGTACAGGTCGATCATGAGTCACCTCCAGGTGCGGCGATTATGCCGCATCGCCGCTAGCGCCCCAGCGGGCCCACGTCGGCACGCGCGTACTGGTCGGGCCACGGCATCTCCACGCCCAGCGTGCGCGCCGCGTGGCGCGCCCAGTAGGGGTCGCGCAGCATCGCCCGCGCGAGGCACACCGCGTCGGCGCGCCCGAGCGAGACGATCTCCTCGGCCTGCACCGCCTCCGAGATGAGCCCCACGGCCGCGACGGGCATCGCGGCGCCCGCGCGGATCGCCTCGGCGAACTTCACCTGGTACCCGGGCCCGAGCTCGACCTTCGCGTCGTGCACGTTGCCGCCGCTCGAGCAGTCGATGAGGTCGACGCCGAGCTCCTTGAGCCGCCGGCACAGCGCCACCGATTGCTCCACGTCCCAGCCGCCCGGCGCCCAGTCGCTCGCCGAGATGCGGTAGAACACGGGCTTGTCCGCGGGCCATGCCTCGCGCACCGCCTGCGCCACCTCGAGGCCGAGGCGCATGCGGTTTTCGAGCGGGCCGCCGTACTCGTCGGTGCGCGCATTGGAAAGCGGCGAGGCGAAAGAATGGATGAGGTAGCCATGGGCGCCGTGGACCTCGACCACGTCGAAACCCGCATCGAGCGCGTGGCGAGCCGCGTCGCGGAACTGCGCGACGGTGCGCCGGATCTCCTCCAGGGTCATGGCGCGCGGCACCGGGTACTGCCCGAACGCGAGGTCGCTCGGCCCCAGGGTCTGCCAGGCGAGAGGGCCGGGCGCGAGCGGCTTGCCGCCGGCCCACGGCTTGGCGCACGAGGCCTTGCGCCCCGCGTGCGCGAGCTGGATGGCCGGCACCGCGCCCTGTTCCCGGATGAATTGCGCGATGGGTGCCCATGCGCGCCCGTGCGCCGCGGACCAGATGCCCGCGTCCCACGGCGTGATGCGCCCCTCGGGCGTGACCGCGCTCGCCTCGACGCATACGAGGCCCGCCCCGCCCACGGCGCGGCTGCCCAGGTGCACCTGGTGCCATGCGTTGGGCATGCCGTCGTCGCTCGAGTACTGGCACATCGGCGAGACGAAGACGCGGTTGCGGAAAGTCACCGAGCGCAGGGTGAGCGGCGAGAAGAGTCGGGAGGGCATGGCGCGGGATGCTCTTGGATAAGGGAGAATGTCGGCCGCACATCATGCCAAATTCCGTCCTCACCCTGCGCGCGGGCCGCCGGGCGCTCGCGCGAATCCGCGAGGCGGGCCTGCAGGCGTCCGACGTCGAGATCGTCCCGGGCGCCGCCGGCGGGCCCAAGGGGCTGGGCATCGCGGGGCTCGATCGCGCGGTGTTCTGCGAATGGCTGCCGTCCTCGCCCGGCGTGCGCCACCTGGTCGGATCGTCGATCGGCGCCTGGCGATTCGCCGCGGCCTGCCGCAGGGATCCCGCGCAGGCGCTGGGCGAGTTCACGCGGGCCTACACCGAGCAGCGCTATCCGCCGCGGCCATCGGCGCGCTTCGTCTCCCAGGCGGCGCGCGAGATGCTCTCGCGCCTTTTCGCCGGGCGCGAGGAGGAGATCCTCGGCCATCCGCACTACCGCCTCCACATCCTCACGGTGCGCGGCCGCTGGCCGTATGCGGGCGCCTCGCCCTGGTCCACCACGATGGGCTTCGGCATGGCGGCGCTCGCGAACGCCTTCGGGCGCCGGCACCTGGCGCGCTTCCTCGAGCGCACGGTCTTCGTCGATCCGCGCGGCGGCCTTGCGTTCATCGACGCGGACCGCCGCTTCGACGCGTTCCACAACCACGTCGTGCCGCTGGACCGCGAGAACCTGGGCGAAGCGCTCCTCGCCTCCGCATCGATTCCGCTCGTGCTCGAAGGCGTGGCGGACATCCCGCGCGCGCCCTCGGGCACCTACTGGGACGGCGGCATCATCGACTATCACCTGCACCTGCCCTATCACCGCGCGCAGGGCCTCGTGATCTACCCGCATTTCGTGGACCGCATCGTGCCGGGCTGGCTCGACAAGGGCATGCCATGGCGGCACGCGAGCGGGGAGTGGCTGGACAACGTGGTGCTCGTCGCGCCTTCGCGCGAATACCTGGCGAAGCTGCCGCACGGCAAGCTTCCGGACCGGCGCGACTTCACGCGCTTCGCCGGCGACGACGCGGGACGCATGGCTTACTGGCGCAAGGCGATCGCCGAGAGCGAGCGCCTGGCCGAGGCGTTCCACGAGTTCCTGCGCCGGCCCGACCCGGCGCGGATCGCGCCGCTCTAGCGCGAGGCGAGCGCGCAGCGGCGCAGGGCCTCGGCGCAATCCTCGATCAGCTCCTCGTTGCCAAGTTGCCGCCGCTGCGCCTGCGCCTCGCGGAAGAGCCGCGCGGCCTGCGCGGCCTGCCCCTGGTCGAAGAGGTTGCGCCCGGCATCGAAGAGGGCCGCGTGCAGCGACGCGGAGTGCATGGGCATGGAACGCGCGGCGGCGACCAGCTGGTCGAAGAGCGGCGTGGAGATCTCGAAGCGCCCCTCGCGCTGCAGCACGCGCGCGAGGCCGAGCTGCGCGGCGAAGAGACTCGCCCGGTCTTCGAGGAGCTCGGCGAGCGCCACCGCGGCCGAAGCCGTCCTGCGCGCTTCATCGAGGCGCCCCGCGATGCAGAGCAGCGGGCCCGCATCGAGCAGCATGGCGAGCAACTGCGCGGGCTGCGAGCGCGCGCTCGCGATGGCCTCGATGCGCGCATCGACCTCGCGGCCGAACGCGGCGGGGTCCACCGGGACGTCGCGCAGCCGCTCGTCGAGCCGCCAGGCGCGCGGCGCGAGGACGGGGCTCATTCGGGCTCGATCCCCGCGTCCTTCACCGTGCGCTCCCACTTGGCGCGCTCGCGCCGCAGGAGCTGCGTGACCTCGGCGGGCGAGCTGCCCACCGGGTCGATCCACTGGCGGTCCCACAACGTGCGCTTCATGGCGGGGTCGCGGATGATCTTCACCAGCTCGGCGTTCAAGCGCGCGATCGCCTCCGGGGGCGTGGCCGCAGGCGCCATCACCGCCATCCACACGGTGGCCTCGAAGCCGGGATAGCCGCTCTCGGCCACGGTGGGCACCGAGGCGATGAGCGGCGAGCGCCGCGCGGAGGTCTGCGCGAGGATGCGCAGCTTCCCCGCTTCGACGTGCGCTATGAGCGCGGTGGGATTGAGCGACAGCACCTGCACGTCGCCCGAGAGGAGCGCGGCGACCGCGGGGGCGCCGCCGTTGTAGGGAATGTGCACCGTGCGAATGCCCGCCGTGCTGTTCAGGAGCTCCATCGAAAGCTGCGATACGCTGCCCTTGCCCACCGACGAGAAGTTGAGCGCGCCGGGCGCGGCCTTCGCCCTTGCGACGAGGTCGGCGAGCGTGCCGATGCCCGAGGCGGTGTTGACCGCGATGAGGTTGGGCGACGTGCCGACGAGCGTCACCGGCGCGAAGTCCTTGAGCGGATCGTAGGGCAGGCTCCGGTAGATCGCGGGGCTCACGGCGAGCGGCCCGTTGGTTCCCACCAGCAGCGTGCAGCCGTCCGGCGCCGAACGCGCCACCGCCTCGGCCGCGATGTTGCCGCCCGCGCCAGGCCGGTTCTCGACGATGACGGCCTGGCCCAGCGCGCGAGACAGCGGGTCGGCGAGCGCGCGGGCGACCACGTCCGGCTGGCCGCCGGGGGCGAACGGGACGACGAGGTGCACGGCGCGCGCGGGCGACCACTCGGCCGCCGGGGCGCCCGTGGACGCGAGCGCAAGGAGGGCTGCAACGGCGGGAAGGAAAGGATTCATCCCGGCATTCTCGCAAGGAATCCGCGCATTCGCGCGGCCGGAGTGCGGCGCGATTCGTGGTGCAATTGCAATTCCATCGCCGCGTTGCAGCTCACCCTCGAGCAGTACGAAAAGCTCCAAGACGGACAACTCATTCGACGGCGTGGAGCCGGTCACCGATCCGGACACGCGCCGCTGGCTCCTGCTCTACGGCATCTTCCACCGCGCCGAGGGTCAGTAGTTCAGGTTGGAGGCGAGCCAGCGCTCGGCCTGCGCGAGGTCCATGCCCTTGCGGTGCGCGTAGTCGGCGGCCTGGTCGCGTTCGATCCTGCCGACCGCGAAGTAGCGCGACTGCGGATGCGAGAGGTAGAAGCCGCTCACCGAGGCGGTGGGGAGCATGGCGAAGGCGTCGGTGAGGGTCATCCCCGCCTTCTTCCCCGCGTCCAGCAGCGCGAAGAGCGGGCCCTTCTCCGTGTGGTCGGGGCAGGCCGGATAACCCGGCGCGGGACGGATGCCGCGGTATTTCTCCGCCACGAGCTCATCGACCGACAGCGACTCGCCCGCGGCATAGCCCCAGGACTGCGTGCGCACGCGATGGTGCAGGTGCTCGGCGAACGCTTCGGCGAGGCGGTCGGCGATGGCCTTCAACATGATGGCCGAGTAGTCGTCGTGCTTCGCCTCGAACTCGCGCACCTTCGCTTCAACGCCCAGGCCCGCCGTCACCGCGAAGGCGCCCACGTAGTCGCGCACCCCCGAATCCTTCGGCGCCACGAAGTCCGCGAGGCACTGGTTCGGGTTTCCCGCCGGCTTCTCGTTCTGCTGGCGCAGGTTGTGCCACGTCATGAGGACGCGGGCGCGCCGCTCGTCGGCATAGATCTCGATGTCGTCGCCCGTGGAGGCCGCGGGCCACAGGCCGTAGACGCCGCTCGCGGTGAGCCAGCGCCCCTTCACCACGCGCTCGAGCATCGCGCGGCCCTCGGCGAGCAGGTTGCGCGCGGCTTGCCCCACGACGGCGTCGTCGAGGATGGCGGGATACGGCCCTGCGAGGTCCCACGCCTGGAAGAAGGGCGCCCAGTCGATGAACGGCACCAGCTTCTCGAGCGGGTAGTTGGCGAGCGCGGTCACGCCGAGCTCCCGCGGCACGGGCGGAACGTACGACGTCCAGTCGAGCGCCACCGCGTTGGCGCGCGCGGCGGCGAGCGTCACGCTGCGCTGCCCCGTCTTGGCCGCGTGCTGCGCGCGGACCTTCGCGTAATCGGCGCGCACTTCCTCCATGTACTTCGCGCGCTGCTCGGGGCTGGCGAGCGTGGTCGCCACGCCGACCGCGCGCGAGGCGTCCGGCACCCACACGGTCGGGCCCGAGTAGTTGGGCTCGATCTTCACCGCCGTGTGCGTGCGCGACGTGGTCGCGCCGCCGATCAGCAGCGGCAGCTCGAAGCCCAGGCGCTGCATCTCCTTCGCGACGTGGGCCATCTCCTCGAGCGAGGGCGTGATGAGCCCGGACAGGCCCACCATGTCGGCTTTCTCGCGGCGCGCGGTCTCGAGGATCGTGTCGCACGGGACCATCACGCCCAGGTCCACGACCTCGTAGTTGTTGCACTGGAGGACCACGCCGACGATGTTCTTGCCGATGTCGTGCACGTCGCCCTTCACGGTGGCCATCACGACCTTGGCCTTGGGCTTCGCGTCCGCGGTGCCCAGGCGCGCCTTCTCCTCCTCGATGTAGGGCACCAGGTGGGCGACCGCCTGCTTCATCACGCGCGCCGACTTCACCACCTGCGGAAGGAACATCTTTCCCGATCCGAACAGGTCGCCCACCACGTTCATGCCGTCCATGAGCGGGCCCTCGATCACCTGGATGGGCCGCTCGAACTGCTTGCGCGCTTCCTCGGTGTCCTCGACGATGTGGTCGGTGATGCCCTTCACCAGCGCGTGCACGAGCCGCTCGCGTGCCGTTCCCCTGCGCCATGCCTGGTCCTGCGCTTCCTCCTTCGCCCGCCCCTTGAAGGTTTCGGCGAACTCGACCAGGCGCTCGGTGGCATCGGGGCGGCGGTTGAAGATCACGTCCTCCACGCGCTCGAGGAGCTCGGGCGGGATCTCGGCATAGACGCCGAGCTGCCCGGCGTTCACGATGCCCATGGTCATCCCCGCCTTGGCGGCGTGGTAGAGGAATGCGGTGTGCATCGCCTCCCGCACCGGCTCGTTCCCGCGGAAGGAGAAGGAGAAGTTCGAGACGCCGCCGGAGGTGCGGGCGTGCGGCAGGTGCCGGTGGATCCACGCCACCGCCTCGAGGTAGTCGAGGCCGTAGCGGTTGTGCTCCTCGATGCCGGTGGCCACCGCGAAGATGTTCGGGTCGAAGATGATGTCCTCGGGCGGGAAGCCCACCTCGCGCGTGAGGATGCGGTAGCAGCGCTCGGCGATCGAGGTCTTGCGCTCGAGGGAATCGGCCTGGCCCTTCTCGTCGAAGGCCATGACCACCACCGCGGCGCCGTAGCGGCGCGCAAGCCGCGCGTGCCGCACGAACTCCTGCTCGCCTTCCTTGAGCGAGATGGAGTTCACGATCGACTTGCCCTGCACGCACTTGAGGCCCGCTTCGATCACGGACCACTTGGAGCTGTCGATCATCACCGGGACGCGCGCGATGTCGGGCTCGGCGGCGACGAGCTGCAGGAAGCGCGTCATGGCGGCGGCCGAATCCAGCATCGCCTCGTCCATGTTCACGTCGATCACCTGCGCGCCGGCCTCGACCTGCTGCCGGGCGACCGACAGCGCCTGCGCGTAGTCGCCCGAGAGGATGAGGCGCGCGAACGCCTTGGAGCCGGTGACGTTGGTGCGTTCGCCCACGTTCACGAAGAGCGAGCCGTCGCCCACGTTGAGGGGCTCGAGCCCCGCGAGGCGCAGCTCGGGGGTGAGCTTGGGCACCGTGCGCGGCTTGAAGGGCGTCACGTGCTCGACGATCTCGCGGATGTGGTCGGGCGTGGTGCCGCAGCAGCCGCCGGTGATGTTGAGCCAGCCGTTCGCCGCCCACTCGCGGATGAAGCCCGCCGTCTCGCACGGCTGCTCGTCGTATTCGGCCATCGCGTTGGGCAGCCCCGCGTTCGGATGCGCGGAGACGTACACGTCGGCGATGCGCGCGAGCTCCTCCACGTGCGGGCGCAGCTGCCGCGCGCCCAGCGCGCAATTGAGGCCCACCGAGAGCGGCCTCGCGTGCCGCACCGAGTTCCAGAACGCCTCGACCGTCTGTCCCGAGAGCGTGCGGCCCGAGGCGTCGGTGATCGTGCCGGAGATCATGACCGGCAGCTTCACGCCCAGCGACTCGAACAGCTCGTCGATCGCGAAGATCGCCGCCTTCGCGTTCAGCGTGTCGAAGATCGTCTCGACCATGATCAGGTCCACGCCGCCCTCGACGAGCGCCGCGGCGGCCTCGCGGTAGGCATCGCGCACCTGGTCGAACGTGACGGCGCGAAAGCCCGGGTCGTTCACGTCGGGCGAAAGCGAGAGCGTGCGGTTCATCGGGCCGAGCACGCCCGCCACGAAGCGCGGCTTGCCGGGCGTGCGCGCCGTGAAGGAGTCGGCCACCTCGCGTGCGATGCGCGCCGAGGCGAGGTTCATCTCGGCCACGATCCCTTCGAGCCCGTAATCGGCCTGCGAGATCGCGGTCGAGTTGAAGGTGTTGGTCTCGAGGATGTCCGCGCCGGCTTCCAGGTACTGCGTATGGATCTCGCGGATCACCTGCGCTCGCGTGATCGACAGCAGGTCGTTGTTGCCGCGCAGGTCGCGCGGATGCGCGCGGAAGCGCTCGCCGCGGAACTCGGCCTCCGAGAGCTTGTAGCGCTGCACCATGGTGCCCATGGCGCCGTCGAGCACCAGGATGCGCTGCTCGAGCGCGCGCTGGAGCGCTTCGAGGCGGGCGGGGCGGGTGGCGATCGGCTGGTCCATGGTCGAAAAATGAAAAACCCGTCGGCTCAGTGCGACGGGTCTTCGGCCTGTCGCTTTAGCAGCATTTATTAAGCGCCCGCAAGCTGAGGATCAAATCGGCGCTGAACCCCATTCTATGCGCCCCGGGCGCTTTCGGCAAACCCGCGCAGATGATAGAGGCCCAGGGTCCCGTAGCCCTTGGCGAGCGGCATGCGCCCCACGTAGCTCATCGCGAAGCCGAGGCCCGTGGCGGCGGCGACCGCGGCGAAGGCGCTGCTCGCGTACACCTGCCCGGGCGGCGTCACCGGCTCGATGCGCGCGGTGCGGCTCGTGTGCGGTCCCGTGTACAGCGGGCCCCCGGTGATGGGATCGCGGGCGCAATGCACCGGCCCGCAGTGCAGCGCGATGCGCAGGTTGAACGCCGGCGGCAGCGACCAGGCGGCGCGATCGAACGCATTGGCGAGCGCGGAGAGCTCGAGGGCGAAATGCCCGGCGTCGGCCGCGTCGCGGAAGACCATGTAGAGCCCGTCGCCCGCCACCTCCACGTGCTCGAAGCGATGCGTGCTCCTGCGCGAGAGCTCGCCCACGGCGCCGAGGAAGCCCTCGATGTAGCCGGGGATCTGGTCCTCGGCGAGCTTGCTGTAGCCCACCGCGTCGGCGAAGAGCATCGCGCGCAGCTCGTGGCGGATCCGCGGCGGCTCGGGCCCGGGCGCCGCGGGCGGCTGCGGCTGCTGCGGGCTATCGGAGCGCAGCGACTCGATCGGGATCCGGTCCACGTGAAGGCCCGCCTGCCGCCATTGCCCGAGCGTCCACGCGGTGCCGCCACGGCGCGGGTCGGCCTCGAGGTCGCACACGGCGAGCGCTTCGAGCGACGTGTCGAGCTGCTGCGCGCGCAGGCGCGCGCCGCCCGTGAGCACCAGGTTCGCGTATTCGAACGTCGCCGCGCTGCCGCTCGCGTAGTGGTCGCTCGTCACCGTCACGCTGGAGGCTGCCGCCAGCGCGCGCTCGAATCGCTCGCCCCAGCTCGCGCCGGCGAAATCGACGCTCACGCGGCGGAAATCGGCGGCCGGGAAGGGCAGCACCACGTGGGTCTCGGCCCCCAGCTCGCGCGCGATCTCGAGGCAAAGGAGGTCCGCTCCGCACGCCGCCGAGGCATAGACAGCCGCGGGCGCGAGCGCGGCGAGGCGCGTTTGCAGCTCGCGCCGCACGGCCGCTTCGAGCGAGGCGGGAAATCGCGGCACCGCGCGCCGCGCGTCGTCGATCATGTGGCCCGCGAAGACCACGATGGGCGGAATGACGAGCGCCGCCGAGACGCTCGCGGGCGCGCCGGGAAGGTGGCGCAGCAGGATGCGCGCCTGGCGCCGCGTGCTCCCCACGTCGCCGTAGCGGTGGCGTGCCGCGCGGGCCGCGCGCGAATAGTGCTCCGCCGCCGCATCGTATTCGCCGAGCACGAGCGCGGCTTCGCCCAGCGTCGCCTCGCGCCAGTAGTCGGGCGTGGCGCTCGCCACGCCCGAGCAGATCTCGCGCACGCGGGCCGCGGTCGCACGCGCCCCGGCGAGGTCGCCGCGCAGCAGCGCGAGCGTGGCCGCGTTGATTCCGGCGTAGGACGCGCCGTCGAGGTCGCCCGCGACCTGCGCATTCTCGTAGGCGCGGTGGTAGAGCGACCAGGCGGCGTCCAGGTGCGCGCTTCGCTCGCCGGGCTCGCGCGCTTCCAGCGCGAGGTCCTTGTGCGTGCGGGCGAGCATGCCCAGCGTCTCGGCGTCGCTCACGCCTTCGCGCGCGAGCTCCTGCAGGAGCGCGTTGGCGCGGCCGGTGTCGCCGCTGCGCGCGAGCGCGAGCGCCTGGAGCTGGCGCAGCCGCAGGTGTCCCGGCCATTGGGCGAGGCCGGCCTGCGCCTCGTTGTAGGCCGCGAGCGGCTCGCCGCGCTCGAGGTGGCGGCGGCAAGCGGCGACCCGTTCCTCGGCCGGGGGCGTCGCATCGTCCATGGCGCCGATGATAGGCCACGTACGCTATGCTATGTCCGCCAGCGCCCGGCAGCCCGAGAAGAAGACGATGAGCAACGTGGTACCGCTGCACGCGCCGCTTCCCGGCCTCGACGACGACGCCTGGGACGACCTCCTCAACTTCATCGAGGAGAAGCGCGTCATCCCGATCGTGGGGCCGGAGCTGCTCAAGGTGGAGACGCCCGCGGGCCCGCGCCTGCTCTACGACTGGATGGCCGAGAAGCTCGCCGGCAAGCTCGGCGTGGACGTGACCGCGCTCCCCGAGGGCTACACGCTGAACGACGTGGTGTGCTGGTTCCTTTCGGCGCGCGGCCGCCGCGAGGACACCTACACGCGCATGCGCAGCATCCTGCGCGAGGTGGACTTCGCCCCGCCCGCGGCGCTGCGCAAGCTCGCGCAGATCACCGACTTCGACCTCTTCGTCACCACCACCTTCGATTCCTACCTCGAGCAGGCGATCAACGCCGAGCGTTTCGCCGGCGCCGCCACCACGGAGGCGATCGCCTACGCGCCCAACCGCGTGGCCGACCTGCCGCGCGAGCGCGAGCACCTGGAGCGCCCGGTGGTCTACCACCTGCTGGGCCGCTGCTCGGCCTCGCCCACCTACGTGGTTTCCGACGAGGACATGCTGGAATTCGTGTGCGCGCTGCAAAGCGAGCACCTCACGCCGGAGAAGCTCTTCCACGAGCTCGAGCACAGCCATTTGCTGATCATCGGCAGCAACTTCTCCAACTGGCTCGCGCGGCTTTTCCTGCGCATGGCCAAGCGCCGGCGCCTCTCGGACCCGCGCGACGTGGGCGAGGTGCTCGCCGACGACCACACCGACCACGACGAGCGCCTCATGCTCTTCCTGCAGCAGGTGAGCGTGCGCACGCGCGTGTACAGCGGCGCGGAGCAGTTCGTGGACGAGCTGCACTCGCGCTGGCTCGCGCGCCGCCGGCCCGCGTCGCGGCCGGCTTCCGCCGCCGGGCCGCAGCGCGTCCTGCCGCCCGAGCGCGAGATGCCCGAGAACGCGGTGTTCATCAGCTATGCGCGCGAAGACCTCGCCGCGGTGCAGCGGCTGAAGGCGGGCCTCGACGCCGCGGGCGTGCGCACGTGGTTCGACATGGACCGCCTCGAGAGCGGCGACGACTACGACCGCACGATCCAGCGCAACATCTCGCGCTGCTCCTACTTCATCCCGATCGTCTCCGCGAGCACGGAACGGCGCGTCGAGGCGTACTTCCGGCGCGAGTGGAGCTACGCGCTCGACCGCATGCGCAACATGACCGAGGGCGCGATCTTCGTGCTGCCGGTGTGCATCGACGACATCGACATCGAGGCGGCGAAGGTGCCGGAGCGGTTCCGCGCCCTGCACTTCACGCGGCTGGAAGGCGGCGAGCCCACGCCCGCGTTCGTGCAGCGGCTGCGCGAGCTCCTCGCCGCGAGGCGCCCGGCGTGAGCGCCGTCGAGCAGGAGGCCGCGCGCCCGGCGCCGGATACCTCGGCCCCGCTGAACCTGGTGGACGACGAGCACCCCTGGCTCGGCCTCGATTCGTTCAGCGAGGAGACGCGCCAGTTCTTCCACGGCCGCGAGGAGGAGATCGCCGAGCTCGCGCGGCGCGTGCAGAGGAAGAACCTCACCATCCTCTTCGGCCAGTCCGGCCTGGGCAAGACCTCGATCCTGCGCGCGGGGATCGTGCCGCGCCTGCGGCGCGAGGGCTATTGCCCGGTCTACGTGCGCATCGACTATTCGCCCGAGTCGCCGCCGCCCTCCGAGCAG
The DNA here is from genome assembly GCA_035519515.1 of Usitatibacter sp. GTDB lineage: Bacteria > Pseudomonadota > Gammaproteobacteria > Burkholderiales > Usitatibacteraceae > Usitatibacter. The sequence continues at coordinate 13,693 of DATIWC010000121.1, read as the reverse complement.
ATCAAGCAGGCGATCTTCCGCGCGACCGAGTCCTCCGGCCGCTGGTCCCAGCCGGGCACCGCCGTGGCGGGCGAGTCGTTGTGGGAATTCCTCCACCACCGCGACGACGTCCTGCGCGGCGGCGAGGGCAACATCATCATCCCGCTGCTCATCTTCGACCAGTTCGAGGAGATCTTCACGCTCGGGCAGGCCGACGACTTCGGGCGCAAGCGCGCCGCCGAGTTCATCGAGGATCTCGCCGACCTGGTCGAGAACCGGCCGCCGAAGGCGCTGCAGGACAAGCTCGAGAGCGACGACAGCGTGGTCGAGCGCTTCGACTTCGACCGCGCCGACTACCGGCTGCTGATCGCGCTGCGCGAGGATTACCTCGCGCACCTCGAGAGCTTCAAGACCGTGATGCCGTCCATCACGCAGAACCGCATGCGCCTGGCGCGCATGACCGGGACGCAGGCGCTCGCCGCGGTGGTGAAGCCCGGCGGCAGGCTCGTCTCGCAGGAAGTGGCCGAGGCGATCGTGCGCTTCGTGGCCGGCGCGGAGCTGCGCAACGCCGAGGTCGAGCCCTCGCTCCTGTCCCTCGTCTGCCGCGAGCTCAACAACGCGCGCGTCGCGCAGAAGCGCGCGGAGATCTCGGCCGACGTCCTCGCCGGCTCGCACGAGTCGATCCTCTCGGAATTCTACGAACGCGCGCTCACGGACCAGCCCGAGGGCGTGCGCCGCTTCATCGAAGACGAGATGCTCACCGAGTCGGGCTTCCGCGAGAGCCTCGCCGAGGAGCGCGTGCAGCGCGCCTTCGCCGCGGCCGGCGCGTCGCCCGGGGCGCTTGCCACGCTGGTGAACCGGCGCCTGCTGCGCATCGAGGAACGCCTCGACGTGCGCCGCGTCGAGCTTACCCACGACGTGCTGTGCCCGGTGGTGCGCGGCAGCCGCGACCTTCGGCACGAGCGCGAGAAGGCGGAAGCGGCGGAGCGCGAGCTCGCGGCGCAGCGCGAGCGCGAGGTGGCCACGCGCAAGGCGCTGGTGCGCGCGCGTCGCATCGCCGCGGGCTCGGCGGCGCTTGCGCTGATCGCGCTCGCCGGCGCCATCTTCGGCTACGTGAACATGCAGCGCGCCCGCGAGGCGCAGGCGAGGGCGCTGGAAACCCGCACGCTCGCCGAGAGCGCGCGGGCCGAAGCCGAGAAGCTCATCGTCTACCTGCTCGACGATTTCTACCTGGAGCTGGAGCCGGTGGGCCGGCTCGATATCGTCGCCAACCTCTCCAAGCGCGCGATCGATTACTACGCGGCGCTGCCCCCCGAGCTGCGCAATCCCGAAAGCGAGCGGACCCGCGCCCTGGCGCTCGTTCGCTACGGATACACCCAGCGTTACCTCAACAACCTCGATGCGGCCGGCAAGGCGCTCGACGACGCGATCGCAGTCCTGCAGAAGCTGCGCGCCGGAGGCGACAAGTCCGACGCGGCGACCATCGGCCTCGCGCTGGGCCTGTCGGCGCGGGCGCGCGTCTACGACAGCGCTGCGGATTTCGCGAGCGCGGCGCCGCTGGCCGATGAAGCGATCAAGGTCATCGAGCCGCTCATGGCGGGGCCGGAGCCGTCGGTCGCCGTGCGGCGCGCCTTCGCGCAAACCGCGAACTACCGGGGCTTCACGGCCCTGCGCAACGGCAATCCCGCGGAGGCCGTGCAGTGGCTGGACCGCTCGCGCGAGGCGGCCCGCAGCATCGACGGGCTGAAGCTGAACGACCTCGCGTCGGCTGCGGCGTTCGCGGAAGCCACGTCGTGGAAGATCGAGGCCCTCAACGATCTCGGAAGGACGGCGGATATTCCCGGCCAGGCGGAGGAGGGCCGCAAGGTCGCCACCGCGGTGCTCGAGAAGCGTCCCGGCCACATGGGCGCGCTGCGCTCGAGGGCGCTGCTGTCCGACGCCTTGTCGAACGTCGCGCTGCGCGACCTGCGGCCGCGGCAAGCGGTGGCGTTGGCAGAGTCCGGAATGGCCGATTGGGACGCGCTCATCAAGGCGGACCCGGGCAACTCCATCGCCTTGTCGAACCGGATGGGCGGCTTCGGCAACATCATGTGGGGCAACTGGGTCATGGGGCGCTCTCGCGAAGCGCTCGACCGCGGCCTCGCCGAGTTGCGCAAGATGCCGGCGGATGCCGCCACCAGCTCTTTCCTCGGATTCGGCCTCGCTTTCGGCTCGGGCTGGGCCATGGTGTGGGCGACCGATGATGGCGCGGCGCCCGAAGCGAATCCGTTCGTCGATCTCCACCGCCGCTACAACGAGATATACCTCGCCGGCCTCGCCAAGGACGGCTTCGCGCGGCACCTGTGGACCGAGTGGATGGCGCTTTTCCAGTATCTCTCGGCCGAGGCCCGGGGCGACTACGTGAAGATGCGGGAAGTGGCCGCGGCTGCGTCGGCGCGCATACGGCAGGTGCCGACCACGAGCGAGGTCCAGAGGCTGTATATGCGGCAAGGGCTCGCGGGCGCCCTCGAAGCGGAGGCGAGGGCGTACTTGTACCAGCGCGATTTCGCGTCCGCCGAGCGCACGATCCGCCAGGCCCTGGAGGCGCGAGGCGGGCTGCCGCGCCGCAACCTGGACGATGAGCTGGGCATCGCGGCCGACCAGGCGATTCTCGCCGCGGCGCTGGCGCGCCAGGACAAGCTCGCCGAAGCGCGCGCCACGCTGGAGCCCGCGCTGGCGCTGCATCGCAAGCTGATGGCGCGCGGCACCGAGGACCTGACCGAGCACCTGCTGTGGGCCACCGCGCTGTATGCCGCGGCGCTGTCCAACCCGCCCCAGGCGAATGCGTTGCTCGCCGAGGCGCAGCGGGTGATCGCGCCCTTCCCGCCCGAGATGGCGCGCCGTCACAGCGTCACGGTCGTGCGCGACTGGATCTCCGAAGAAAGAGCGAAGCATCCCTAGCGTGCGTGCGCTGGCCCTGGTTCTCGGCCTCGCCATCGCTCCGGTCCTCGCTGCCGAGCGCCCGCTGGTGGTCGGCTCCAAGCGCTTCACGGAGTCGTACATCCTGGGCGAGATCGTCGCGCAGTCTTGCGAGCGCGCCGGCGCGCAGGCCGTGCACAAGCCGGGACTGGGAAACACCGCGATCGTCGCGCAGGCGCTCGCGCAAGGCGCCATCGACGTCTATCCGGAATACACCGGAACGATCGCGCGGGAAATCCTCGGGACGGAAGAGCGGCTGGACCTCGCCGCATTGAACGAGCGGCTCGCCGCCCGCGGGCTGCAGGCGGGCGTGCCGCTGGGCTTCTCCGACGGCTATGCGCTGGGCGTTCGCAAGGACGTCGCCGAGCGCGAGGGGCTACGCAGGATCTCGGACCTCGCGGGGCGCGGCGCGCTGCGCTTCGGGCTCTCGCACGAGTTCATCGGGCGTCGCGACGGCTGGCCGGGCCTCGCCGCGGCGTACGGGTTGGGCGCGACGCCGCGCGGGCTCGACCACGGCCTGGCTTACGAGGCGCTCGCCGCGGGCGAGGTGGACGTGATCGACCTCTACACGACTGACGCCAAGATCGCGCGCTACGCGATCACGGTCCTCGAGGACGACCGCAAGTACTTCCCGCGCTACGACGCGGTGCTGCTGTATCGCGCGCAGGTTCCGGCGGAACACCCCGCGGCGTGGCGCGCGGTCCAGTCGCTCGGCGGGCGCATCGACGAGAAGACCATGATCGGCCTCAACGCGCGCGCCGAGCTCGACGGGCGCGATTTCGCGACGGTCGCGCGCGAGTTCCTGGGCGGCGGCGAGGGAAGGGGCCGCACGCTCGCTTCCGCGCTCTTCGCGCCGGACTCCGCGCGCCTGCTCGGCCAGCACGTGGCGCTCGTGGCCGTCTCCGTGGCGTTCGCCATCGTCCTGGGCGTCCCTCTGGGCGTCTTCGCCGCGCGCCATGCGCGCATGGGCCAGGCCGTGCTGCTCGCGACCGGGCTCATCCAGACGATCCCTTCGCTCGCGCTGCTCGCGATCCTCATCCCGCTCACGGGGACCATCGGACTCTGGCCCGCCGTGATCGCGCTCTTCCTCTACGCGCTGCTGCCCATCGTGCGCAACACGCACGCCGGGATCACGGGCGTGCGCCCGGCGATGCGCGAGGCCGCGCAAGCCCTCGGGCTCGAGCGCCGCGACATCCTCGTGCACGTCGAGCTTCCGCTCGCGTGGCCGACGATCCTCGCCGGCGTGAAGACGGCCGCGGTGATCAACGTGGGCACGGCGACCATCGCCGCGTTCATCGGGGCGGGCGGCTTCGGCGAGCGCATCGCGCAGGGCCTCGCGCTCAACGACAACACGATGCTGCTCGCGGGCGCGCTGCCGGCCGCCGTGCTCGCGCTCGCGGTGCACATCGGTTTCGAATGGATCGAGGGCCGCTCGGCCCGGCCCGGCCGCTAGCCGCGCTCGAAGAGCGCGAGGCGCACGCCCATGGCGATGAACATCGCGCCGATGGTGCGGTTCACCCACAGCGCCGCGCGCCCGCGGCGAACGCCGCCCGCCACTCGGTTGGCCGACCACGCCACGAACAGGTTCCAGAACACGCCGTTCACGTTGAAAATCACGCCCAGCAGAAAGAACGCGAGCGCCTTGTGCGGCGCGTCGGCCGCGATGAACTGCGGGATGAACGCGAGGAAGAAGAGCGCCACCTTCGGGTTGAGCGCGTTGGTGAGGCAGCCCTGCCAGAACACCGTCGAAAGGGGCGCGGGCTTCAACCGCGGCCGGACTTCGCTCTCGGTGGATGCCCGCGTGAGCAGCATCGAGCAGCCGACATAGAACAGGTACGCGGCGCCCGCCAGCTTCACCACCAGGAAGGCCTCCGCCGAGGCCATGATGAGCGCCGACAGGCCGATCGCCGCCGCCGCGATGTGCACGAAGCAGCCGGCGAAGATCCCGAGCACCGCCACGGCGCCCGCGCGGAAACCCTGCGTCGCGCCGCGGCCCGCGATGTAGAGCGTGTCGGGCCCCGGGGAGACGTTGAGGAGCAGCCCCGCGACGATGAAGAGCGCGAGGTCGTGGATGCCCGCCATGCCTTCAGCCCCCGGCGTTGGCCGCGAGCCAGTCGAGCGCGAGGCCGGAGAGCGCCTTCATGCCGACCTTGAGGCACGCCTCGTCCACGTAGAAGCGCGGGCTGTGGTTGGGCGCGGCCTTCGTGTGGTCGCGATCGGGAGGCGTGCAGCCCACGAAGAAGAAGAAGCCGGGCACTTCCTTCTGGTAGAAGGAGAAGTCCTCCGCGCCGCACACCTTGTCGATCACGCGCACGTTGGCCTCGCCGGCGATGCGCCCCAGCACCGGGACCGTCCACTCGGTGAGGCCCGGGTGGTTCACGGTCACGTCGTACCACTTGTGGATGTGCACCTTCGCCGTGGCGCCGCCCGCCTGCGCGATCATCTCCGAGATGCGCTTCACGTGCGCGTGCAGCTCCGAGCGCTGCTTCTCGTCGAAGGAGCGGATGGTGCCCTCGAGCTTCACCTCGTCCGGGATGATGTTGTGGCGCACGCCGCCGTGGAAGACGCCCACGCTCACCACCGACGGCTCGTGCGTGATGTTCATCTGGCGCGAGACGATCGTCTGCAGGCCCAGCACGATCTGCGAGGAGATCACGATCGGGTCGGTGCCGCGCCAGGGCATGGCGGCGTGCGTCTGCGTGCCGCGCACGAACACGCGGAAATCGTCGGCCGAGGCCATCAGCGGGCCCGAGCGGTAGCCGATGAGGCCCGTGGGATGGATCGAGGTGATGTGCAGGCCGAAGATCGCGCCCACGTCGGGATTCTTGAGGCACCCCTGCTCGACCATCATCCGCGCGCCGCCATCCTCGCCGATGGGCGGTGTTTCCTCGGCGGGCTGGAAGATGAACTTCACCGTGCCGGGGATCTTGTCGCGCATCCCGGAGAGGATCTGCGCCACACCCATGAGGATCGCGGTGTGCGCGTCGTGGCCGCAGGCGTGCATCACGCCGCAGTCCTGCCCGTTCCATTGGGTGCGCACGGTGCTCTTGAAGGGGACGTCGGTCTCCTCGGTCACGGGGAGCGCGTCCATGTCCGCGCGCAGCGCGACGACCGGGCCCGGCAGGCCGCCCTTGAGCACGCCCACCACCCCGGTGTGCGCGACCTTCTCGCGCACCTCGATGCCGAGGGCGCGCAGGTGGTCGGCCACCTTCTTGCCGGTGCGCTGCTCCCGGTTGCCGAGCTCGGGGTTCTGGTGCAGGTCGCGCCGCCAGGTGACCACGGTGGATTCGAGGCGGTCGGCGGCAGCGGCGATCGCGGCGTCGTAGGGGAAAGCCTTGTCGGGTGCGTTCATGGCCAAAATTCTACGCCCTCGCTCTATAATCCGGGACCTATGGAACATCTCGAGCCCAAGGCCGCCTTCGCGTTCCTCAAGGACCACCCCGATGCGGTGTTCGTCGATTGCCGCAGCGAGATGGAATACATGTTCGTCGGCCACCCGGTCGGCGCCATGATGGTCCCGTGGTACGACGGCGCGGACTGGGAGCTGAATCCCCACTTCGTGGGCCAGGTGAAGCGCATCGCCGGCGCCAACTTCGAGAAGCGCCCGGTGGTGCTCATCTGCCGCAGCGGCAACCGCACCCTCGAGGCGGGCGCGGCGCTCGAGGGCGCGGGGTTCAAGCACGTCATGAACGTCGTGCACGGCTTCGAGGGCGAGCTCGACGAGAAGCATCACCGCAACTCCCGCAACGGCTGGCGCGTCGAGGGCCTGCCCTGGGAGCAGTACTAGTCGCGGATCTCCGGCGCCGGCTCCGTGGCCGGGCGCCTCGCGACGCGGCGCGCCGAGCGCAGGTAAAGCGCCCAGCTCGTGAGCCCCATCGACATCAGCGCCACCATCCCGATGGCGAGCCAATGCGTGTCGCCCGATAGCGCGGGCGAGATGAGGCCCGAGGTCACCACGTTCACCATGCCCGAGACGAAGCCCTGCAGCGAGGCCGCCATGCCGCGGCGCGTGGGAAAGAGGTCGAGGGTGATCAGCGTGATCGACGGCATCGCCATGGCGAAGCCGATGCCGTACATCATGATGGGGATCACGGCCCACGGCACCGCGGGCGACGCAACGAAGTTGTAGGCGAGGTTCCCCACCGACGCCACGAACATGAAGGCGTAGGCGCTTCGCACGGTGCGCGTGGGGACCTGCCGCCCTGCGGCGCGCCCCGAGAGCTGCGAGCCGAACATGATCCCGAGGATGCAGGGCAGGAAAAGCCAGGCGTATTGCTGCGGGCCCAGGTGCAGGTGCACGCCGAGGAACACGGGCGCCGAGACCACGTAGAGGAAGAACCCGTTGAAGTTGAAGCCGGCCGCGAGCGACAGGAGCAGGAAGCGCGCATGGATGCCGACTTCCTCGTAGCCCTTGAGGAGGGCGATCGGGTGGAACGGATGCCGATGCGTTTCGGGAAGCGTCTCCGGCAGCCGCCGCCAGCCCACGACCACGAGCATCGCGCCGAACGCCGCGAGGAACCAGAAGATGGAGCGCCAGCCCAGGGCGGCGAAGAGCCAGCCGCCGATCACGGGCGCGACGGCTGGCGCGAGGCCGAACACCAGCGTCACCATCGACATGAGCCGCTGCGCGTCCTCGGGGCCGAAGAGGTCGCGGATCATCGCGCGGCCCACCACCATGCCCGCGCCCACGGAGAGGCCCTGCACGACGCGCCAGAGCACCAGCGCGTGCACGCTGCCCGAGAGCGCCGCGCCCACCGAGCCGATGGTGTAGATCACCACTGCCACCAGGATCACGGGCCGGCGGCCGAAGCTGTCGGAAAGCGCGCCGTGGAAGAGGAACATCACGCCGAAGGCGAAGAGATACGCGGAGAGCGTCTGCTGCATCGCCAGCGGGTCGGTGCCGAGCGATTCCTCGATGCTCGCGAACGCGGGCAGGTAGGCGTCGATCGAGAAGGGGCCCAGCATGGCGAGGGCCGCGAGCATCGCGGCGAAGGCCCAGCGCTTGGACGGCGCCATCAGTTTCCTATGAGGTCGTGCTCGAGCGCGGCGCGCAGGCGCGCGACCACGCCATCCCAGTCGCCGGGCGTGGATTGGCGGAAGAGCCGCGCGGTGGGGTACCAGGGACTGCCCTCGCGATCGAGGAGGTAGCGGTAGTCGGCGCGCCAGGTGAGCGGGATCCACGTGCGCTGCCCCAGCGCTCCCGAGAGGTGCGAGGCGGAAGTGTCCACCGACACGACGAGGTCGAGCGCCAGGGCGAGCGCGCCGGTATCGGAGAAATCCACGATCTCGTCGCCCCAGCGCTTGAGGCTCGCGCACCGCTCGACCTCTTGGCGGTCGCGCGCCGGCACGTCCTTCTGCAGCGAGTGCCACTCGATGTCGAGGCCGAAGAGGGGAGCCAGCCGCGCAAACGGCATGCTGCGGTTGTGGTCGTTGCGCTGCGCCGGGTTGCCCGCCCACGCGAGCCCCACACGCGGGCGAGTGCGGGGCCCGAGCCGTGCTGCCCAACGCTCGCGCGCTTCGTCGCTCACCTTGAGGTAGGGCGCGCCCGGAAGGTTCTCGAGCGTGTTGCCGAGCTCGTGGGGCAGGCTCGCGAGCGGACAGTGGAAATCGAACGGCGACGTATTGGAGAAGCTCGCGCACACCTCGATCGCCGGGAAGCTCGAGCGCATCAAAGTGACGAGCGGCTTGGGCACCTCGAAGATCACGCGCCCGCCGCGCAGGGCAAGGGGCGCAACGAAGCGGGAGAACTGGATCACGTCGCCCAGGCCCTGCTCGGAGTGCACGAGGATCGCGCGGCCTGCGAGGTTGTCGTGGCCGTGCCAGCGGGGCTCGGCGAAGCGGCGCTCGAGCGGCGCGATGTCGGGCGTCTTCCAGCGCCATTCGAAGAGCTCCCATCCTTTCGCGTGGTGGCCGAGCAGCAGGTGGGTCAGCGCCAGGTTCCAATGCGGCTCCGCGAAATCGGGCTTGAGCTCGATGGCGCGTTCGTAGGCGGCGATCGCCTCGTCGAAGCGGCCGAGGTCGTGCAGCGCGAAGCCGAGCGAGTTCCAGGCTTCGGCGAAACCGGGCCTCACCTCGATGGCGCGGCGCGCGGCCGCGGCCGCTTCTTCCCAGCGGTTCGATTCGCGCAGCGCGATGGAGCGGTTGTTGAGCACTTCGGCGTTGGCCGGGTTGGCGGCGAGCACCGCGTCGTAGTCGGCGAGCGCCTCGCCCCAGCGGCGCAGCTCACGCAGCACCGCGCCGCGGTTGTTGCGCGCCTCGGCGTAGTCGGGGCGCTGCGTGAGGGCCTGCTGGTAGTACGGCAGCGCCGCGCTCCAGCGCCGAAGCTTCTGCAGGACGTTTCCGCAGTTGTTGAGGGCGCGCGGATCCTGCGGCCTCAGGTCGAGGACGCGCCGGTAGGCCTGCAGCGCGTCCTCCCATCGCTCGAGCTCGCCCAGGGCCACGCCGCGGTTGAACCAGGCGTCGGCGAACCCGGAGCGCTGGCGGATCGCACGGTCGAAGGAGGCGAGCGCCTCGGGCCAGCGGCCCAATCGCTGCAGAGCGACGCCCAGGTTGTTGTGGACTTCGGGGACATCCGGCGCGGCGCGCGTGGCACGCTCGAAGGTGGCGCGCGCGCCCTCGGCGTCGCCGCGCTGCAGCGCGAGCGCGCCCAGCACGTTCAGGGCATCGAGGTTCTTCGGGTCGGCGGCAAGGACGCGTTCGCACCACTCGCCCGCTTCCTGCGCGCGGCCGGCCTGGTACGCCGCCATCGCCTGCTGCATCGCCTGCGGCACGTTCACCGGCATGCGAAATTATAGGCGATAGCGCAGCGCCTCCGCGACGTGCTCCTCGCGCACCGTGGCGCTGGCGGCGAGATCGGCGATGGTGCGCGCCACCTTCAGCACGCGGGTGTGGGCGCGCGCCGAGAGCGCGAGCGGGCCGGCCGACTGCGCGAGGAACGCGAGCGCGCTTGCCTCGGTTGCGCAGGCCGCCTCGATCCTCGCGTCTTCCAGCCGCGCGTTGGGCGATCCCTGGCGATGAAGCTGCCGCTCGCGCGCCGCGTCCACGCGGCGGCGCACGGCCGCGCTGGACTCTCCCCGAGCAGCGGCGGCGAAGAATTCGGGCTTGTGCGCGGGGACTTCCACCTGGAGGTCGATGCGGTCCATCAGCGGCCCGGAAATGCGGCGGCGGTAGGCCGCGATGCGATCGGGCGTGCATGTGCACGGCGTGGCGTAGTGCCCGAGGTAGCCGCAGGGGCACGGATTCATGGCGGCGACGAGCTGGAAGCGGGCCGGGAATTCGGCCTGGCGCGCGGCGCGCGAGATCACGATGCGGCCCGACTCGAGCGGCTGGCGCAGCACCTCGAGCACGCGGCGGCTGAACTCGGGAAGCTCGTCGAGGAAGAGGATGCCGTGGTGCGCGAGCGAGACCTCGCCCGGGCGCGGCGGCGAGGCGCCGCCCACCAGCGCGATGGCCGAGGCCGTGTGATGGGGCGACCTCACGGGGCGCTCGCCGAAGCGCTCCGCGGCGAAGGCGCCGGTGGCGAGGCTTTGCACGGCCGCGGATTCGAGCGCTTCCTCCTCGCTCATCGGCGGGAGGATGCCCGCGATGCGCGTGGCGAGCATCGTCTTGCCGGTGCCGGGCGGGCCGACGAGCAGCAGCGAGTGCGCGCCGGCCGCCGCGATCTCGACGGCGCGCCGCGCCTGCGATTGGCCGCGCACGTCGGCGAGGTCGGCATAGCGAACCTCGCGCGCGACCGCGGCGCAGCGCGCCTCGGGCAACGGCGCCTGGTCGTTCAGGTGCGCGCACACCTCGAGCAGCGAACGGGCCGCGAGCACGCGCGCCCCGCGCGCGAGCGACGCCTCGGCCGCCGCGGACTCCGGCAGCACGAAGGCGCGCCCGTCGCGATGCGCCCCGAACGTCATGGCAAGTGCCCCGCGCACGGTGCGCAGGTCGCCGCACAGGCCCAACTCGCCCGCGAATTCGAGCGAGGGCAAGTGGCGATCGGGCACCTGGCGCGACGCCGCGAGGATGCCCAGCGCGATCGGCAGGTCGAAGCGGCCGCTTTCCTTGGGAAGATCCGCGGGCGCGAGGTTCACCGTGACGCGGCCATCGGGAAACTGGAAGTGCGACGTGTTGAGCGCGGCACGCACGCGATCGCGCGCTTCCTTCACCTCGGTATCGGGCAAACCCACGATGCGGAACTGCGGGAGGCCGCCGCCGACGTGGGCCTCGACCCTCACCAACGGCGCTTCGAGGCCGGCGAGGCCACGGCTGTAGACGACGGCGACACGCATTCACGCAGGTCCTCGGGGCTTGCGGTTCTTCGCAATCCCCGGGGAATGCGCTCTTCGCGGGTTCGGGCTACTTCTTCTTCTCGTGCGCCTCGAGCTCGGCCACGCGCGACTCGAGCGCGGCGAGCTTCGCGCGCGCCCGTTCGAGCATCTCGACCTGCACGTCATATTCCTCGCGGCTCACGAGATCGAGCCTCGCGAAGGCCGAAGCAAGCAGGGCGCGGAAGTTCTTGCGCAGGTCCTGCGCGGGATTGGCGGCGGCCATCTCGGCCATCTTGGCGCTCAGGTCGGCGAGCAACTCTTCATTCATCTCAATCCGGAAAGGTCCCGGCCGGTTGACGCGCGCCAAAGGCGCGCTGGATTGGTGCATGGCACGCCAACGGTGCACAACGCGTGGGCGTGGTTCGGTTGGCTTCGAAACGGGGCGTTGCGGAACAAGGAGTTAGCGGTGGCACGCTTGCTGCTATTCCGGTCCGGTAGTCGCCCTTCCACCAGAGAAAAGGATAACGAATATGCCCCGAGCCCCCAAGGCATTGCTCATGGCAGGACTTGCCGGACTCTCTTTCACGGCCGGCCTCGCCCAGGCCCAGACGCCTCCCGCTACCCCAGCCGCCGCGCCGGCGCCCGCACCCGCGGAGACGCCCGAGCATACCCTCGCGGCCAAGTTCGGCCTGTGGAGCGAGTACGAATACCGCGGCATCTCGCAGACCTCCGAGAAGCCGGCGCTGCAGATGAACCTCGACTACTCGCATTCGAGCGGTCTCTACATCGGCACGTTCCTCTCGAACATCAAGTGGCTCAAGGACACGGCCGAGGTGAACGGCTTCTCCACCAGCGCGGACGTCGAGTGGGATATCTACGGCGGCTACAAGTTCGAGATCGTGAAGGACGTGACGATCGACGTGGGCTACCTGCGCTACGAGTACCCCAACTCCTCGGAGTTCAATCCCAAGCCCAACACCGACGAGTTCTACATCGGCGCGGGGTACGGGCCCCTCTCCGCGAAGTACTCGTACTCGGTGAACAACACGTTCGGCGTGCCCAACAGCAAGGGCAGCGACTACTTCGAGATCGATTACAACCAGCCGATCACGGCGCTGAGCGACAAGCTCACCTTCAACGGCGTGGTCGGCCACCAGACCTACGCGCACAACGGCTCGCTCTCGTACACGGTGTGGAAGGCCGGCGCCACGTGGGACTTCGGCAACGGCTGGACCGCGGGCGGCTACGTGAAGGGCACCAACGCCGACGACACCCTCTACACCATCAAGGACAAGAACTGGGGCAAGACGCGCCTGGTCGGCTTCGTTACGTACACCTGGGGAATCTTGCCCTAATCGAGGGAGGAGAAAGCAAATGAAACTGGTCACCGCGATCATCAAGCCGTTCAAGCTCGACGAGGTGCGCGAAGCCCTCTCGGGCATCGGCGTGCAGGGCATCACCGTCACCGAGGTGAAGGGGTTCGGGCGGCAGAAAGGCCACACGGAGCTCTACCGTGGCGCCGAGTACGTCGTCGACTTCCTTCCCAAGGTGAAGGTCGAGGCCGCCATCAAGGACGACATCCTCGACCGCGTCATCGAGGCGATCGAGAAGAGCGCCAACACCGGGAAGATCGGCGACGGAAAGATCTTCGTCTTCGACCTCGAGCAGGTCGTCCGCATCCGCACCGGCGAGACCGGCGCCGAAGCACTCTAGGACAAGGGGACAGACGAAATGAAACGGATACTCGGTCTCATCGCGCTTGCCGCGACGCTCGCCTTCGGCGGCGCCGCGATCGCCCAGGACAAGAAGGCGGACGCCCCGCCCGCACCGGCCGCCGCGGCCGCACCCGCAGACGCCAAGGCGCCCGCGGATGCCGCCAAGCCCGCCGACGCGAAGCCCGCGGAGGCGGCCGCGGCGGCCGCTCCCGCGGCCGCGCCGGCGCCCACGCCCAACAAGGGCGACACGGCGTGGATGCTCACATCCACCGCGCTCGTGCTCATGATGAGCGTGCCGGCGCTGGCGCTCTTCTACGGCGGCATGGTGCGCTCGAAGAACATGCTGTCGATGCTGATGCAGGTGTTCGTGGTGTTCTCGCTGGTGACCGTGCTGTGGTGCATCTACGGTTACTCGGTGGGGTTCACGCAGGGTAGCGGGTCGTTGAGTCCATTCTTCGGGGGATTCGACCGGCTGTTCCTGAAGGGGACGTTCGACTCCGCGACCGGCAACTTCTCGATGGCGGCCACGTTCTCGAAGGGCACCCCGCTCTACGAGCTGGTGTACGTGGCGTTCCAGGCGACCTTCGCCGCGATCACGTGCTGCCTGATCCTGGGCGCCATCGCCGAGCGCGCGAAGTTCTCCGCCGTGCTGCTCTTCATCGTCCTCTGGTTCACGTTCTCGTACCTGCCGGTCGCGCACATGGTGTGGTACTGGGCGGGCCCGGATGCGTTCACGGACGCGAAGGCGGGCGACGCGGCGACGTTGACGGCCGGATTGCTCAACCAGTA
>DATIWC010000120.1:0-9258 GCA_035519515.1 Usitatibacter sp. | reverse complement strand
AACACGACCTGGTCGACGCCCACCATCAGCGTGCCGGCGTAGAGGCCCTTGGACATCCACGGCTTGAAGTTGCGGGCGCGGTGCAGCTCCTCGTGCAGCCAGCTCTTCTCGAAGGCGGCCGGGTAGGCGGAGATCTCGTCGGCTTCGCGCCCGGCGGCGAGCGCCTCGAAGGCCGCCTCGGCCGCGAGCATCCCGGACTTGATCGCCGCGTGCGTGCCCTTGATGCGCGAGGCGTTGAGGAAGCCCGCGTCGTCGCCCACCAGCGCGCCCCCCGGGAACGTGAGCCTGGGCAGCGACTGCAGCCCGCCCGCGGCGATCGCGCGCGCGCCGTAGGAGATGCGCCGGCCGCCCGCGAAGAAATCCCGGATGGCCGGGTGAGTCTTGTAGCGCTGGAATTCCTCGAAGGGATACAGGTACGGATTCCGATATCCGAGTCCGACCACGAATCCGACCGCGACCTGGTTGTTCTCCAGGTGATACAGGAACGAGCCGCCGTAGGTCGCGCTGTCGAGAGGCCAGCCCGCCGTGTGAACGACAAGGCCCGGCACGTGCTTCTGCGGCGCGACCTCCCAGAGCTCCTTCAGGCCGATGCCGTACACCTGTGGCGAGCGTCCCTCGCGCAGCTTGTAGCGTTGCTCCAGGCGCTTGCCCAGGTGCCCGCGGCAGCCCTCGGCGAAGAGCGTGTACTTGGCGTGCAGCTCGATGCCGGGCTGGAAGCGCGCGGTCCTGCCGCCGTCCTTGCCGATGCCCATGTCGCCGGTGGCCACGCCGCGCACGCGCCCGTCCGCGGTGAAGAGGATCTCGGCGGCCGCGAAGCCCGGATAGATCTCGACGCCAACGGCCTCGGCCTGCTGGCCCAGCCAGCGGCAGACGTTGCCGAGGCTCGCGATGTAGTTGCCGTGGTTCTTGAAGCAGGCGGGCAGCATCCAGCCCGGAAGCTTCACCGAGCCCTTCTGCGAAAGGAAAAGGAAACGGTCCTCGGTCACGGGCTGGTTGAGCGGCGCGCCCTTTTCCTTCCAGTCCGGGAAGAGCTCGGCGAGCGCGCGCGGGTCGATCACCGCGCCCGAGAGGATGTGCGCGCCGACCTCCGAGCCTTTCTCCACGACGCAGACGCTGAAATCCCGGCCCTGCGCGGCGCACAGCTGCTTCAGGCGAATGGCGGCCGACAAGCCCGCGGGGCCCGCGCCCACCACCACCACGTCATACGTCATCGCTTCGCGTTCGCCCATGATTCAGATCTTACGCGACCAGTCGTTGAGCAGGCGCCGCGCCTCGAGCGCGACTTCGGTGGCCGTGAGCCCCGCGGGCCCGATGCCGCGCTCGACGCACGCATCGGCCGCGGCGCCGTGCAGGCAGACCGCGTAGTCGAGCGCCTGGCGCGGCGCGAGCTTCTGCGCGAGCAGCGCCCCGATCATCCCGGAGAGCACGTCGCCCGTGCCTCCGGATGCGAGGCCCGCGTTGCCGGTGGTGTTGATCGACCAGCGGCCGTTGGGCGAGGCGCACACACTGCCCGCGCCCTTCAGCACCACGTGCGCGCGGTAGCGGCGGGCGAGCGCCACCGCGGCGCCGACGCGGTCCTCCCCGATCTCGAGCGTGGTCCGGTGCAGCAGCCTCGCCGCCTCGCCGGGATGCGGGGTGAGGATCGTGGGACCTTCGGTGCGCGCGCACACCGCATTCTCGAGCGCTTCGCTGAAGGCGATCGCGTTCAGAGCGTCGGCGTCGAGGACGAGCGGCCCGGCGCGATGCAGGAGGGCCGGCAGCACCGTGCGCTCGAACATCGAGACCGAAGTGGCCGAGGGAGACTGCCCCGCGCCGGGGCCGGCGACCACCACGTCGGCGTCCATCGCGTCGTCGACCGACGCGAGCATCAGCTCGGGATGGGCGGGATCGACCGCGGGCGCGTCGGCGGCGAGCAGTCCCACGCGCACCTTGCCCGCGCCGCACAGCAGGCCTGCCGTCGCGGCGAGGAGCGCCGCGCCCACCATGCCGCGGTTGCCGCCGATCACGGAAAGCGTGCCGAAGTCGCCCTTGTGGGCATTGCGCGGGCGCGGCGAGAGCCAATCGCGCACGATGCCGGGCTCGAGGAGCGAGCCCTTCGCGTCGCCGATCCAGGTCTGCGCGCCCAGGTCGTCGCACTCGAGGTGGCCCACGCAATCGAGCCCGTCGGCGGTGTGCAGCCCCGGCTTGTGCGCGATGAAGGTGAGGGTGTCGGTGGCGCGTACGGCCGCGCCGCGGATCCGGCCGCTGGAGCTGTCGAGGCCGCTCGGGACGTCGATCGCGAGGATCGCCGTGCCGCTCGCGTTCATCCGCCCGATGATCGCGGCGAATTCGTCGTCCACGTCGCGGGACAGGCCGATGCCGAGCAGGCCGTCCACGATGAGCGAGGCGCGCAGCTCGCGCGGCCATTCGCGCACGATCTCGCCGGCATGCGCCTTGAAGCGCTCGCGCGCGGCGCGCGCCTCGGCCGCGGGAGGCTCCGTGCCGGCGGCATCGAGCACGACCACGCGGTGGAACGACTCCTGGATCTGCGCGGCGGCGACCCACGCGTCGCCCCCGTTGTTGCCCGGACCCGCCACGACGAGGACCGGCGCGCCGTTGTCGCGCACGATGGCGGCGGCCGCGCGCGCGAGGGCCTGGCCCGCGCGTTCCATGAGCCGCACCCCTTGGGCGGCGGCGCGCTGCTCGACGCCGCGCAGTTCCTCGAGCGTGAGGACGGGGATCGCGCTCAAGGCAGCAGCACGGTGTCGCGCGGCTGGGCGAGCATGCCGGGATGGTCGGGGCTGAAGTGCAGGCCGCGGCTCTCGTGGCGCTGGAGCGCGCAGCGCACGATGAGCTCGGCGGTGAGCACGAGGTTGCGCAGCTCGATCAGGTCGTTGGAGATGCGGAAATTCGCATAGAACTCCTCGATCTCGTCCTGCAGCAGGCGGATGCGGTGGCGCGCGCGCTCCAGGCGCTTGGTCGTGCGCACGATCCCCACGTAGTTCCACATGGTGCGGCGCAGCTCGTCCCAGTTGTGGGAGATCACCACCTCTTCGTCGGCATCGGTGACGCGGCTCTCGTCCCAGGCGGGCAGCTTCGGGGTCGCGGGGGCCTGCGCGGCCGAGATGTGCGCCGCGGCCGACTCCCCGAACACCAGGCATTCGAGCAGCGAGTTCGACGCGAGGCGGTTGGCGCCGTGCAGGCCCGTGCAGGCCACTTCGCCCAGCGCATAGAGGCCCTCCACGCCGGTGCGGCCGTGCAGGTCCGTCACCACGCCGCCGCACGTGTAGTGCGCGGCCGGGACGACGGGGATGGGATCGCGGGTGATGTCGATGCCGTACTCGAGGCAGCGCGCGTAGATGTTGGGGAAGTGTGAGCGGATGAAATCCGCTCCCTTGTGACGGATGTCAAGGAAGACGCAGTCGATGCCGCGCTTCTTGATCTCGAAGTCGATGGCGCGGGCGACCACGTCGCGGGGCGCCAGCTCGGCGCGCGGGTCGTGGCGCGGCATGAAGCGCTCCCCGCTGGGCAGCACGAGGAGCCCGCCTTCGCCGCGCACCGCCTCGCTGATGAGGAACGACTTGGCGAGCGGGTGGTAGAGGCAGGTGGGATGGAACTGGATGAACTCCATGTTGGCCACCGCCGCGCCCGCGCGCCAGCCCATCGCCACGCCGTCGCCGGTGGAGGTGTCGGGGTTGGTCGTGTAGAGGTAGACCTTGCCCGCACCGCCCGTGGCGAGGACGGTCCAGCGGGCGCCGATCGTTCCCACGCGGCCAGAGCGGATGTCCAGCACGTACGCGCCCCATACCCGGTTGGGCCCCAGCACGTCGCCCAGGTGGCGCCGGGAGGTCACCAGGTCCACGCCGATGTGGTACTCGAGCACGTCGATGCGCGGGTGGTCCTTCACCCGGCGCACCAGCGTGTTCTGGACGGCGCTGCCGGTGGCGTCGGCCGCGTGGACGATGCGCCGGTGGCTGTGCCCGCCCTCCCGGGTGAGGTGCAGCTCTTCGTGGTTGGCGTCCTCGCGCGTGAAGGGCACGCCCTGGGCCACCAGCCACTCCACCTCGCGCCGGCCGCGCTCGACCACGAAGCGCACCGCGTCCTCGTGGCACAGGCCCGCCCCGGCCACCTGGGTGTCGCGGATGTGGTCCTCGACGGAGTCGGCGCTGTCCAGCACCGCGGCAATGCCCCCCTGGGCCCAGCTCGAGGCCCCGTCCAGGAGCTCGTGCTTGGTGACCAGGGCCACCTCGAAGCGCTCCGCGAGCCGCAGGGCGGCCGACATTCCGGCCAGACCGCTGCCGAGGATCAGGACGTCGTAGTCTTTCAATGGAGGCAGGTCAGACTGGTTGATCGGCCCGGCACCGGGTCGCCAATAACCCTACAAAAGCAGGAACCTTCTTCCGACAAGCCTGTCTTTTCGACAGATTCCCGAAATGCGTGCCAAAGGAATGAAATCGTTGAGCTTTATAATACCCCAGGAGGCCAGCAAGCCCTTCGTGGCGCCGGCCGCGCAGGGGGGGCTTGCCGGCATCGCCCCCACAACCAGGATTCCACTCCAGGCCCGAATGAGCGACCGGGAAGTCGACCAGCAACTGGTCGAGCGAGCACAACGCGGCGACAAGCAGGCCTTCGAGCTCCTCGTCACGAAGTACCAGCGCAAGCTGGAACGGCTGCTGTCGCGCGTGATTCGCGACCCGTCCGAGATCGAGGACGTGGCGCAGGAGGCCTTCATCAAGGCCTACCGCGCGCTGCCCAACTTCCGCGGCGACAGCGCGTTCTACACGTGGCTCTACCGCATCGGCATCAACACGGCCAAGAACTACCTCATCGCGCTGGGCCGGCGCGCGCCCACCTCGACCGAGTTCGACAGCGAGGAGGCCGAGGGCTTCGAGGACGCCGCGGGGCTGCGCGACATCAACACGCCCGAGAGCGAGCTCGCCTCCAAGCAGATCGCCCAGACCGTGAACGACGCGATCGCCGCGCTCCCGGAGGAGCTGCGCACCGCGATCACGCTGCGCGAGCTCGACGGCTTGTCGTACGAGGAGATCGCGCAGATCATGAATTGCCCGATCGGCACCGTCCGGTCGCGAATTTTCCGGGCCCGCGAGGCGGTGGCCGAGAAGCTCCGCCCGCAGCTCGGCACGAGCAAGGACAAGCGCTGGTAACAACGAGGTTCGGGGCTGCAACCCCTTAAAGAGCGGGCATCTTCCGCGCCAGACGGAAGGCCCAACGACAGGAGCAGGACATGACACAGGAAATTTCCTCGCTGATGGACGGCGAGCTCGGCGCCCAGGAAGCCGGGATTGCGGTCCAAGCGTGCTGCGCGAGCGAGGAGCGCAAGGAAACGTGGTACCTGTACCACGTGATCGGGGACGCGATGCGCGGCCAGGCGCCGCGCCGGCTCGCGTTCCCCACCCAGGTGATCGATTCGCTCAAGGCCCAGCCGACGGTGCTCGCGCCGCGCCGGCCGCTCTCCACGACGCTCGCCAGGGTGGCCTTCGCCGCCGCGGCCTCGGTCGCGACGATCGGCGTGGTGGGATGGATCGGCGGGCAGGGCGGCCAGGGGCCGGCCGGACCCATGGTCGCGAAGTCGGATTCGAACCTCCAGCCGGTGGCGAGCACCACCACCCTGCCGGCGGCGCAACCCGCCCCCGACCTGCAACAGTACCTCGTCGCCCACCGGCAGATTCCGTCGCCCGAGTTCTATCGCCAGGTCGACAACCGGGTTCCCGCGCGCGCCCGATGAGGGTGGCCGCCGTGGCGAGTGGGCGCCGGTTGATTCCGGCGCTGGCACTCGGGGTGGCGTGCGCCGCGCAAGGCGCGCCGGGCAACGATCCGCTCGCCTGGCTGCAGCGCGCGATGCAGGCGGCGAGGACCGCGACCTATTCGGGAACCTACGTCCACAGCAACGGCGGGCGGACCTCGACCGTCCGCATCACCCACGCGAACGTGGGCAAGGAAGAGCAGGAGCGCATCGAGCCGCTGGACGGCATGCCGTACGACATCGTGCGGCGCAACGACGACATGTTCTGCTACTTCCCGGACGCGAAGACGGTCCGCGTGGACCGCCGGGTGACGGCGCGCTTCTTCCCCGCCATCATCGAGGGCACGCCCGAGGCCGTCGCCTCGAGCTACGAGGTGAAGCTCGGGCGCGCCGAGAACGTCCTCGAGTACAACTGCCAGTGGATCCAGCTCGAGCCCCGCGACGCGCTGCGCTTCCCGCAGGCGCTCTGCTCCGAGGTGAACAGCGGGCTTGTCCTGCGCGCCAAGACGTTCAACGCCCAGCGCCAGGTGATCGAGCAATACACCTTCACGGACTTCAAGATGGGCTCGGGCGCGGCGGTGCGGCCCGACGTGAAGTCGATCTTCGAGGCGCGGGTGAAGCGCTGGATCACCGATTCGCAGCCGCGCGACGAGGCCAAGAGCGTGGATACCGGCTGGGCCGTGAGCGATCCGCCGCCGGGCTTCCGCAAGCTCGCCGAGCTCAAGCGCAACCTGCCGGGCCGCCCCGCGCCGGTCTCGCAGCTCGTGTTCAGCGACGGCGTGGCGAGCCTGTCGGTCTTCGTCGAGCCCAACTCGCCCCCGCCGCGCACCGCCGACGCCTCGAGCGAGGACGGCACCACGGCCTTCTACGTGCGTCCCATGGGAGAGACGCTGGTCACGGTGCTGGGGGAAGTCCCGCTGGGCACCGCGGAGCGCTTCGCCCGCTCGGTCGCGCGGCGACCCTGAAAATTCGCTACGCTTGACTGGAAATTTTTTCCGCCCGGCGCCATCTAAGGCGGGCGAACCGATGCCCCGCAACCGCCATCACTCGATAACTAGAGCCGACACCATGAAACGACTGCTCCCCACGCTCGCCGGCCTCGCACTGGCCGTGAGCCTCGCCGCCCAGGCCCAGCTCCAGCCCCCCGCCAGGATCGCCACGCCCGGCACGCCCGGCGCCTCGGCGCAGGTGCTCCCCGATTTCGCCGACCTGGTCGAGAAATACGGCCCGGCCGTCGTGAACATCAACACGCAGACGCGCGTGGCGCGCCAGCAGATCCCCGGGCTGTCCGAGGATGATCCGTTCTACGAGTTCTTCCGCCGCTTCATGCCGCCGGAAGGCCGCGGCGGCCCGAATCCCAACCCCAACCCGCGCGGCGGCCACCCGCCCGAGGCGCCCAAGGGGCCGCTGCGTCCCTACGGCCTGGGATCGGGGTTCATCGTCTCGGCCGACGGCTACATCGTCACCAACGCGCACGTGGTGGAGAACGCCGAGGAGATCACGGTGCGCCTGAACGACAAGCGCGAGTTCAAGGCGAAGGTGATCGGCGCCGATACGCGCAGCGACGTGGCGGTGATCAAGGTCGACGCCGCCAACCTGCCCACGGTGAAGATCGGCGACATGTCCAAGGTCCGCGTGGGCGAATGGGTGATCGCCATCGGCTCGCCGTTCGGGTTCGCCAATACGGTGACCGCGGGCATCGTCTCGGCCAAGAGCCGCGAGAACCTCTACAGCAACGACCCGAACGTGGACGCGGTGCCCTTCATCCAGACCGACGTCGCGGTGAACCCGGGCAATTCCGGCGGGCCGCTGCTCAACATGCGCGGCGAGGTGATCGGCATCAACTCGCAGATCTTCTCGCGCACCGGCAGCTTCGCGGGCATCTCGTTCGCGATCCCCATCGACTACGCCTTCAACGTCGCCGACCAGATCATCAAGACCGGCCACGTGACGCGCGGGCGCATCGGCGTGGGCATCCAGAGCGTGAGCCGCGACATCGCCGACAGCCTCGGGCTGCCGAAGGCCGAGGGCGCCGTGGTGGGCAACGTCGAGGCCGAATCGCCGGCCGCCAAGGCGGGCATCCAGGTGGGCGACGTGATCCTCAAGATCGACGGGCGCCCGGTGGACGGCTCGGCGGACCTCTCGCGCAGCATCCGCGCGATCAAGCCCGGCCAGAAGGTCGTGCTCTCCGTCTGGCGCGACGGCCATGCGCGCGACATGCCGGTGACCATCGCCGAGTTCAAGGACGAGGAGCCGGTGAAGACCGCGGCCAACGGCACCACGGGCAAGAAGGACGCGGCGCGCGAGAACAAGCTGGGGCTCGCCGTGAAGGACCTCTCCGTCGACGAGAAGAAGGCCCTCAAGATCACGGGCGGCGTCATGGTCGAGGCTTCCGACGGCGCCGCGCAGGCGGCCAACGTGGGCCCCGGCGACGTGATCCTGCGCATCAACAACACCGACATCGCCAACGTGAAGGCCTTCAAGGAGGCGGTCGCCAAGCTCGACGTGAAGAAGCCGGTGTCGCTGCTCATCAAGGACGAGACGGGGCAGCGCTTCATCACCTTCCGCCTCGAGCTCGGTTGATCCGGCCCAAGCTCACGCTGCTCGGCCGCGAGTATTGCCACCTTTGCGGGGACATGCTCGCGGCCCTTCGCCAGCTGCAGGGCCGCTACGACTTCGAGATCGAGGTGGTGGACGTGGACCGCGACCCGGGCCTCGAGGAGAAGTGGGGCGACAAGGTCCCGGTGCTGCTGGACGGCGAGCGCGAGCTCTGCCATTACTTCCTCGACCTCGACGTCGTGGATGCGCGCCTCGCGAGGATGAGATAAAATGTTGCATTGCAAAAGGGCACCTCTGCGGTGCCCTTTTTGTCGTCAATGGACCACATCCGCAACTTCTCCATCATCGCGCACATCGACCACGGCAAGAGCACGCTCGCCGACCGGTTGATCGAGCGCACCGGCGGCCTGCAGACCCGCGAAATGGAAGCGCAGGTCCTCGACTCCATGGACCTCGAGCGCGAGCGCGGGATCACCATCAAGGCGCAGACCGCCGCCCTCAGGTACCGCGCGCGCAACGGCCGCGACTACGAGCTCAACCTGATCGACACGCCCGGGCACGTGGACTTTTCCTACGAGGTCTCGCGCTCGCTCTCGGCCTGCGAAGGCGCGCTCCTGGTGGTCGACGCCTCGCAGGGCGTGGAAGCCCAGACCGTGGCCAACTGCTACACCGCCACGGAGCTGGGCGTGACGGTGGTGCCGGTGCTCAACAAGATCGACCTGCCCTCGGCCATGCCCGACCGCGCGATCCAGGAGATCGAGGACGTGATCGGCATCCCGGCCCACGATGCGATCCGCTGCAGCGCCAAGACGGGCGAGGGCATCGACGACGTGCTCGAGGCCGTGATCGAGCGCATCCCGCCCCCGAAGGGCGATCCGGCGGCGCCGCTGAAGGCGCTGGTGATCGACTCGTGGTTCGACAACTACGTCGGCGTGGTGATGCTGGTGCGCGTCGTC
>DATIWC010000119.1:0-8854 GCA_035519515.1 Usitatibacter sp. | reverse complement strand
TTGCCGCGACTTGCGCCAAGTCAAAGGCGTTCTCCGCCCGTTTCAGATAATGGACAGTCTGAACGAAGACTCGGTCACTGGAACTTCAACAAGTCGACGGGCGTGTTCGCCGAGTGGATGAAGAACGACAAGATCAAGGTCGACGGCGATCTCATCGGCGTCGATTTCCGCTTCTGATCGAAAGGAAACTGGCCATGAACAAGAGCTCCCTTCGCCTCGCAATCGCCGTCGGCGCCGCCTTCATCGGCTGCGCCTTCGCCCAGCAGTACGTCTATCCCGCCAAGGGCCAGACGCCGGACCAGCAGAAGAAGGACGAGGCCGCCTGCCACACGTGGGCGGTGGAACAGTCGAAGTACGACCCGGCCAATCCGCCGCCGGCCGCGCAAGCCGCCCCGCCGCCGACGACCGCAACCGGCACGAAGCCGGGTGCGGGTGTCAGGGGCGCGGCAGCCGGCGCCGTGGTGGGCGAGGTCGCGGGCGGCAATGCGAGCTCGGGCGCCGCAGCCGGAGCCGTCGTGGCGCGCAGCGCGAGCCGCAGGCAGAACGCGGCCGCCGCGCAGCAAGGCCAGCAGCAGGCCGCGCAGCAGAACCAGGCGGGCCAGCAGGCCTACCAGAAGGCGCGCGCCGCATGCCTCGAGGGCAAGGGCTACACCATCAAGTAGCCGGTTGAAGCACCGGCAGGGCGCGGACGATTAGAATCGCGCCCATGCCAACCGATCGGTGGGATGTCTTCTGTCGCGTCGTCGACAATTTCGGCGACGTGGGGGTGTCGTGGCGGCTTGCGCGGCAGATCGCGCGCGAGCACGGCAAGCGCGTGCGCCTCTTCCTCGACGACCTCACGGTGCTCGCCAAGCTGCGCCCCGAGATCCATCCCTCGTACGACGAACAGAAGCTCGACGCGGTCGAAGTGGTGCGCATCGGCGAGCCCTTCGACTACCTCGACGTGGCCGACGCGGTGGTCGAGACCTTCGGCTGCGATCCGCCCGAGGCCTACGTGGCGGCGATGGCGGCGCGCGACGAGAAGCCGCGCTGGATCAACCTCGAATACCTGAGCGCCGAGGAGTGGGTCGAGGGCAGCCATGCGCTTCCGTCGCCCCATCCGCGCTTGCCGCTCACCAAGCACTTCTTCTTCCCGGGCTTCACGTCGAGGACCGGCGGCCTGCTGCGCGAGGAGAGCCTCCTCAGGCGCCGGGACGAGTTCCAGGCCGACGAGGGCACGCGGGCGGCCTTCTGGCGTTCCATCGTCGGCGAGGCCCCGCCGGAAGACGCGCTCAAGGTGAGCCTCTTCAGCTACGCCGGCGCGCCCGTCGAGGCGCTCGCGCGGGCGTGCGCGCAGGGCAGCGGCCCCGTATGGGTGGTGGCCCCGGAGGGCTATGCCGCGAGCGCGCTCGATCGCTGGCGCCTCTCCGATCGGGCGCGGGCCTCCATCCGCACCTTCACGATTCCCTTCCTAGCGCAGGACCGCTACGACCTGCTGCTCTGGGCCTGCGACGTGAACTTCGTGCGCGGCGAGGATTCGTTCGTGCGCGCCCAGTGGGCGGGCCGGCCCTTCGTCTGGCATATCTATCCGACCGAGGACGGCGCGCACTGGGTGAAGATGTCCGCCTTCCTGGCGCGCTACACGGCCGGGCTCGATCGCTTGCAAGCGGCCGCGGTGACCTCCATGTGGGAGGCGTGGAACCGGCCGGTGGACGGCGAAGGTGCGGAGTCGATCAAGCCCTCGGTGGCGCAGTCCTGGGCCGGGTTCACGGCCCGGCGCGAGGTGCTGGAGCGGCACGCCCTGTTCTGGGCGGCGGCCCTGGCGACCCGGCGCGACCTTGCCGCGGAGCTTGTCGATTTCGTCGATAACACGTTATAATTATAGGCTTTTCTATGCAGCGGGCATGCGGCAGCCCGCTACCAACGTCTAGGACTAACCAATGAAGATCGCTCAGGAACTACGCAGCGGCAACGTGATCATGGTGGGCAAGGACCCCATGGTCGTGCTCAAGGCCGAGTACAACAAGGGCGGCCGCAACGCGGCCACCATGAAGATGAAGCTGAAGAACCTCCTCACCGGCTCCAACACCGAGACGGTGTACAAGGCCGACGAGAAGTTCGAGCTGCAGATGCTCGAGAAGAAGGAAGTGACTTTCTCGTACTTCGCCGATCCCATGTACGTCTTCATGGACAGCGAGTACAACCAGATCGACATCGAGAAGGACAGCCTCGGCGACGCGGTGAACTACCTCGAGGACGGCATGACGGGCGAGGCGCTCTTCTACGAGGGCCGCGCCATCTCCTTCGAGATGCCCACCACGATCGTGCGCGAAGTGAAGTACACGGAGCCCGCGGTGCGCGGCGACACGTCGGGCAAGGTGCTCAAGCCCGCCAAGCTCTCCACCGGCTTCGAGGTCCAGGTCCCCGCCTTCTGCGAGACGGGCGACCGCATCGAGATCGACACGCGGACGAACGAGTACAAAAGAAGGGTCGCTGCATAAGGCGGCCGCTTCTCCATCGCCCGGCGCAACGCCGGGAGCAATACTGGGGCGCCGTCGGCGCCCTTTGTTTTCCCGCTCTAGAATGGGCTCGTTTCCCGTCGTCACGGGAATGACGGAGCCCTTCCATGCGCATCCACAAGATTGCCGCCATCGGCGGTGACGGTATCGGGCCCGAGGTGGTCGCCGCGGGCCTCGACGTGATGGAGACGCTCGCCACGTCCGACGGCGGATTCCGCTTCGACGTCGAGCATTTCCCCTGGAGCTCGGACTACTACCAGAAGCACGGCGCGTACATCCCGAAGGGCGGACTCGAGCGCCTGAAGGCGTTCGACGCGATCCTCTTCGGCGCGGTGGGAAGCCGCGAGGTGCCGGACCACGTCTCGCTCTGGGGCCTTCGCCTGCCGATCTGCCAGGGCTTCGACCAGTACGCCAACGTGCGCCCGGCTCGCGTGCTGCCGGGCGTGAAGAGCCCGCTCGCGAATGCGAAGGACGTCGACTGGGTCGTGATCCGCGAGAACTCCGAGGGCGAATACGCAGGCATGGGCGGGCGCGCCCACCAGGGCCTGCCCATCGAGACGGCCACCGAGGTCTCGGTGTTCACGCGCGTGGGCGTCGAGCGCATCCACCGCTTCGCGTTCAAGCTCGCGCAGACGCGGGCGCGCAAGCAGCTCACCCTCGTCACCAAGTCCAACGCGCAGCGCCACGGCATGGTGATGTGGGACGAGATCTTCTTCGAGGTCGCGAAGGATTTCCCCGACGTGAAGACGGACCGCGAGCTGGTGGACGCGATGACCACGCGCATGGTCCTCAAGCCGCAGACGCTCGACGTGATCGTCGCCACGAACCTGCACGCGGACATCCTCTCGGACCTCGCGGCCGCGCTCGCGGGCAGCCTCGGCATCGCGCCCACGGCGAACCTGAATCCCGAGCGAAAATTCCCCTCCATGTTCGAGCCCATCCACGGCTCGGCGTTCGACATCACGGGCAAGGGGGTGGCCAATCCCGTCGCGACGTTCTGGACGGTCTCGATGATGCTCGACCACCTGGGCGAGAACGATGCGGCGCGCCGCCTGATGAACGCGGTCGAGCGCGTGACCGCGGATGGTATCCTCACGCCCGACCTTGGCGGCACCGCGAAGACGATCGACGTCACCAAGGCCGTGCGCAAGGCGATCCTGGAGGCCGCCAAGTCCGGCACGCAGCAACTCGCGCCTCTACCCCAGGCTGGTTGAAGGAGACCGAATGACCCTGAAGCGACCCACGTGGGGCGCGGGGACCACCGTGGTCCTCGAGCACGAATCGAAGGTCCTGCGCAACAACCCGCTGGGCGACCCGCACGTGCGCAAGCTCGCCGTCTGGCTGCCGCCCCAGTACAACGAAGGCGCCACGCGCGGCCGCGGCCGGCGTTTCCCCGTGATCTACGACATGGTGGGATTCATGGGCTCGGGGCTCGCGCACATCGCATGGCGCAATTTCAGCGAGAACCTGCCCGAGCGCGTCGCGCGCCTCATCCACGAGAAGGCGATGGGCCCGGCGATCTTCGTGCTGCCGGACTGCTTCACCGCGCTGGGCGGCAACCAGTACGTGAACTCGTCGGCGGTGGGCGACTACGCCGACTACCTCACGCAGGAGATCGTGCCCTTCGTGGACCGCGAATTCCGCACGCTCGCCTCGCGCGAGCACCGCGGCTGCTTCGGCAAGTCCTCGGGCGGCTACGGCGCCGTCATCCACGGCATGAAGTACGCGAAGACGTGGGGCGCCATCGCGGACCACTCCGGCGACGCCTACTTCGAGTTCGTGTACTGGCATGACTGGCCCAACACGCTGAACGAGCTTGCGCGCTACCGCGCCAACACGTTCAGGCCCGGTCCCTACGACGTGACGAAGATGGAGAAGGGCGCCGACGCGGGTCTCGACGACGGGCGCGTGAGGCGGTTCCTGGACACGGTCTGGAAGAAGCCCAAGCTCTCGATGGCCGAGGGCCACGCGATCATGAACCTCTGCATGGCCGCGACCTACGATCCCGACCCGAAGGCGCCCAACGGCTTCCGCCTGCCCTTCAACCTCGAGACCGGCGAGCTGATTCCCGAGCGCTGGAAGCGCTGGCGCGACAACGACCCGGTGAACCTGGTCTCGAAGCACCGCGCCAACCTGCGGTCGCTGAAGGGGATCTACATCGACTGCGGCTCGAAGGACCAGTACCACATCCACTACGGCGCGCGCATCCTCTCCAAGCGCCTGCACGAAGCCGGCATCGCGCATACGTACGAGGAGTTCGACGACAACCACTCGGACATCGACTACCGGTACGACGTGTCCTTCCCGTTCCTCTACAAGGCGCTCAAGCCCTAGCGCGGCGGCGCTTGCGCCAGGTGGAGGGAGGCTTGCCGAACATCCGCTTGAACGCCGCGGAGAAGGCGCCGGCCGATTCGTAGCCCGCTTCGTGCGCGATCGCGTCGATCGGGCGCGACGTGGTGAGAAGGAACTCGGCGGCCATGGTGAGGCGCCAGTTGGTGAGGAAGCCGAAGATCGGCTCGCCCATGACTTCGCCGAAGTGCTCGGCGAGCGCGCTGCGCGAGAGCCCCACCTGGCGCCCCAGCTTCTGCACGGTCCACGCCTCGGAGGGGCGGCCGTGCACGAGGGCGAGCGCGCGGCCCACGTAGCGGTCGTTCAGCGCCGCGAGCCATCCCTTGCCGCCGGGCGGCAGCCACCCGATGTAGCGCGCGATGGCCTCGATGATCACGAGCTCCGCGAGCCGCGAGCGTTCCGCGCTGGCCCCGATGGGCGGCGCGGAGCTCGACGAAAGCGTGAGGCCCAGGGCATCGATGAGCCAGTAGAGCGCGGGCGCGTTGTGCAGGTCCACGCGCATCACGCGGGGCAGCGCCGCGATGAGCGGCTCGGCCAGGTGGCGCTCGCACGAGGAGGAGAGCGCGATCCAGCGCGTGGCCGCACCCTCGCTGCCCAGCCGGATCGGGACCAGCTCTCCCGCGATGGGCGACTTCACGAGCGCCGAGAGCGAAGTGGCATCCGCGTCGAGCGAGCTGCCGATGAGGTGCGCGTCGCCGCGCGGGATGAAGGCGAACTCGCCACTGTTGAGCGTAATGGGCTCGGCGCCCGAGAGCTTCAGCTGGCACTGGCCGTCGATCACCAGGTGCGCGCGTGCGATCGAGGGGCTCGCCGCCACCGAAACGCACCACGGATCGCGCGCCGTCGCGTCGAGGGTGACGCCGGCGTTGAATCTTGCGAGGCGAAGGACTTCGGAGAGCGCGTCCACCTAGTGGAAGTGCGCTGCCTGCGTGTCCGCCTCCTCGGGCAGCTCGGCGTGCACGATCTCGCCCTCGGCGTTGGCGAAGAGCGGCGCGCCGCAATCCTCGCAGTACTCGGGCGTGAACGTGCGGGAGAGCTTCTTCACCTCGTTCACGCCGACCTGCGTGAGCTGCTCGACCACCTCGTCGAGCGGGCCGGGCCGGGCGTTCTCGTCCTCGCGGCCGTAGAGCGGCCAAACGACGCCGTGGGCGACCTCGGCCTCGTCGCCGCGCGTGAAGGCGATGCGGTATTCGTCCACGCGCTCCTCGCCGAACCCGGCGACGGTGGCGTGCAGGTCGGCTGCCTTCACCTTGAGCGCGTTCTCGAGGAAAGCCACGGCCGCGCGAATGCCGAACGGGCGCACGCGCCGGTCCGATTCGCGGCAGTTCACGTAGTACGCATCGGGCAGCAGGCACTCGAACACGCAGCCGGGCAGGAGCTTCGAGATCGTGGGGCGCGCTTGCGAGATCCATTGCTCGAGGCTTCCCGTGCGGCCCGCGTGGCCCGACGAATCTTCCTGCCAGCGGAAGAGCGCCTCGCCGCGCGGCACCGCGGCGCAGGCTACGAGGAAGCGCGTGTCGGCGAGCAGGTTCGCCGTTTCCGGCAGGCGAGTGAAATCCAGGCGCGGGTTCTCGCCCGTCACGGCGGCATCGGCGAGGCGCGCCGCGAGGCGGCGCAATTCCGAGAAGTGCCGCGGCAGCTGGTCGATCGAATAGAGGTAGGGCACGAGCGTGACCTTCGCGCCGCCCGCCAGCACGTGCGCCTGCAGCTGCACGCGCAGGATCTCGGCCTCGTCGCGCGCGATGCCGCCCGAGGGAATCGCGTACTTGGACCACGCGACGATGGGGGCGGCCACCAGCAACGCCTGCCACGCCCGGTCGCCCTGCATCGCGACCACCGACTCCGACTCGTTCTCCACCAGCTCGATCAGCGTGTCGTAGGCGCCGAGGTTGGTCTGGTAGAGGTGGTCGAGCGCCCCGTCGATGGGGGCGTCGTTGCCGTTCTCGAGGAGCTTCGCCACGAGCGACGACATGGCCGTCTCCCAGAAGCGGTCCTCGGTAAGGCTGCCGGATGCGTTCAGGCCGTTGGCGAGCGAAATGAGGCGCTCGGCGTCGCGGGTGAGGCGGGGATGGGATTTCGAGCGGGTGCGGGGCATCCCACATTTTATCGCTACAATCGACGGCATGTTTTCGCCGGCCATCGCGTTCGTAGACCTGGAGACCACGGGCACGGCGGCGCGCGGCGACCGCATCACCGAGATCGGCATCGTGCGCGCGGCCGAGGGCGAATTCCTCGACGAGTGGTCCACGCTGGTGAACCCGGAATGCAGCATCCCGGAGGACATCCGCGCGCTCACCGGAATCACCAACGAGATGGTGCGCGAGGCCCCGACCTTCTCCGAGATTCGCCGCGAGGTGTTCGAGCGCCTCGACGGCCACGTATTCGTCGCGCACAACGCGCGCTTCGACTACGGCTTCCTCAAGCACGAGTTCCGCCGCTGCGAGATGAAGTTCACGGCGGACGTGCTGTGCACGGTGCGCCTTTCGCGTCGCATGTACCCTGAGGCGAGCGGGCACGGGCTCGACGCGCTCATCGCGCGCCATGGGCTGCAGGACGCCGTCGCGCCCGATGGCGCGGCGCGCACCGGGCGGCATTCGGCGCTCGGCGACGCTCGCGCGATCTGGCGCTTCGTGCAGATGCTCTACCGCGAGCGCGATCCCGCGGAGGTCGAGGCGGTCGTGAAGCGCCTGCTGCGCATCCCGAGCCTGCCGCCGCAGCTCGCGCCCGACGCGCTCGAGAACCTGCCCGAGGGCCCGGGCGTGTACCGCTTCTACGGCGTGAACGACCTGCCCATCTACATCGGCAAGAGCAAGAACCTGCGCGAGCGGGTGCGCTCGCACTTTTCCAGCGACTACCAGTCGGCCAACGACGTGCGCATCTCGAGCGAGATCCGCCGCATCGAGGTGGAGGAGACGGCGGGCGAGCTGGGCGCGCTGCTGCGCGAAGCGCGGCTCGTGAAGGAGCTGCTGCCACTGCACAACCACCGCCTGCGCCGCAAGCTCAACGCATGCTTCATCCGCATCCCGGACCTGCGCTCGGCGCCCGAGATCGTGAAGACGAAGGACATCGACTGGAATGCGCGCGAGGCGGGCGCCGAGGCGCTGTTCGGGCCGTTCGCCACGCGGGCCCACGTGAAGGCGATGCTCGAGAACCTGGCGGGCGAGCATGGCCTTTGCTGGCGGCAACTCGGGTGGGAGAAGCGCGGCGGGCCGTGCTTCGCGCGCCAGGTGAAGAAGTGCCGAGGGGCTTGCCTGGGCGAGGAGACGCCGGAGCAGCACAACCTGCGGCTCATCACCGTGCTGGCGCCGTATCGGCTGGCCGATTGGCCTTTCCCCGGGCGCGTGGCGGTTCGCGAGCACCATTGCGAAGGGCGCATGGACGAGGTGCACGTGTTCGAACGCTGGTCGCACCTGGGCACCGCGCGCAGCGAAGAGGAGCTGGGAGACCTCGCGGCCGCGCGCGCGCAGATCGATTTCGATCCGGACGTCTATTCGATCCTGCGGACCTACATGGCGCGCCATGCCAGGTCGATTCGGCCGATCGAAGCGCCAGCCCGGTACGACGAGGCCGCATAGTCCGGGATGACGACACACAACGGCTCCTGCC
Source organism: Usitatibacter sp. (assembly GCA_035519515.1). Lineage (GTDB taxonomy): Bacteria > Pseudomonadota > Gammaproteobacteria > Burkholderiales > Usitatibacteraceae > Usitatibacter. The sequence continues at coordinate 401 of DATIWC010000119.1, read as the reverse complement.
ACTGCAAGAGGGTTACCTTCGAGCTCGACGCGAAGCCCGAGTACGCCGTCTATTGCAACTGCTCCATCTGCCGGCGGCGCGGCGCGCTCTGGACGACCGCCACCGATGCCACGCTGAAGATCCTCACCGGCGAATCCGATCTCGAGCTCTACCAATTCGGAACGAAGACCGCGAAGCATTACTTCTGCCGCCATTGCGGCATCCATCCTTTCGCGCGGCCCCGGATCAACCCGGCGGTATGGGTCGTCAACCTTCGATGCGTGGACGGAATCGATCTTGATTCGCTTCCGGTGAAGCAGTTCGATGGCGAGCATTGGGAAGAAGCGGCGAAGGCTTTCCTCGCGCAGCGCAAGGCCTAGCCCACCGATGCAGCGATTCGGCGAAGTTCCTGCCGAACATCA
>DATIWC010000118.1:0-3289 GCA_035519515.1 Usitatibacter sp. | reverse complement strand
TCGGTGACCTTCGACGCGCAAGGCGTCGTGGTGAGCAAGATCAAGCGCCGGATCGAGGGGCGCGATTCGCGCCAATAACGCGGCGACGCAGTTCCAGGATGCGCGGCGGCCGGGCGCGCCAGGGCTCCGGCCCCGGGCGGCGCCCTTGTTACATTACCTTTCAGCCTGCTGATTTGCGGGGCCTTCGTTGGCAAGATGGCCCACCGCGTTCATGGAGACTCGCTCGTGAACCTCGCAATCAGAGCCTTGCTGGCGGCCGGGTCGATGACGTTCGTGGCCGGTTGCGCCAGCACCTTCGGGACCGATCGTGGCGGCGAGACCTACGCGCAGGAGCGCACTCCCAACGACCACGTCGCGCAACCCTGGCTGTTGGGAGAGCCGCGCTATCCGAAAGCGGAGCTCGCCAAGGGCACCAGCGGCTACGTCGTGATCGACGCAAGGGTCAACGCGCGCGGTGAGCTGGTCGACGTCCGGCCCGGGCCCGGCAACCTGGGCCCGCAGGCGTTCGTCGATGCGGTGCACGACGCGCTGCCCATGTGGCGCTTCCACCCGCCGCTCGACGCCGAGTGCCAGCCGAGCAGGGAACGCATCCAGGTGCGCGCGTGGTTCGAGGTGGAGGATGGCAAGCCGAAGGTCTACGTCCAGGGCGAGGGTCCCGAGTGGAAGGGCGACCAACCCCGGCCGATCGCGACGCGCAAGGCGACCTATCCCCACAACATCAGCAGCTTTCGCTGGCAGGACGGCGTGATCGTCTTCGCGAAGGCGACCATCGACCCGCAGGGCAACGTCGTCGACACGACCGCCAAGGCTTATCCGCGGGGATTGACGTGGCTGATGATGCCTTTCGAGGACCAGGCGCGCGTGGCCCTGCTCGATTTCAAGTTCCCCCCTTCGCAGTTGGCGACGCCTCGCCACTACTGCACCGACATCGTATTTCCGGCCGAATCGAACCAGGGAGGATGACGAGTGAAAACGAAGGCCCTTGCTATCGCTTTGACGCTGTTGGCCACCGGATGCGCGGATGTCGCTTCGACCGATCCCGACCATGAATGGGTGGAGAAGACCTATCGAACCGGCAGCAACATCCCGGCGAAGGGCTCGCCCCAGGCCGACGGCGTGTCGGTGATGAACCAGGACGATTACGAACGCTGGCGGCAGCAAAGCGTGCGTGGCCTTCCTTGCGCCGCGTGGCCGGCGCCTTGCCCCAGCGGCCCCGGCGGGCACTAAGGGCGGCGCCGCAGCTCCAGGATCCGGAACGGGTGCGCGTGCCGCTCGTCGGCCGCGTGCCGCGCGACTTCCGTCTCTTCCCACGCGCTGCGGTCGAACGGCGGGAAGCGGGTATCTCCCTCGACGTCGGCGTCCACCTCGGTGAGGTAGATCGTGTCGGCGAGGGGAAGCGTCTCGGCGTAGAGCGTGGATCCGCCGATCACGCAAACCTCCTCGGCCCTCCCGGCCGCGCGCCACGCCTCGTCGAGGGACCGGACCACGATCGCGCCTTCCGCGCGCAAGCCGGGCTGGCGGGACACGACGATGTTGGCGCGCCCCGCGAGCGGCTTCTTCAGCGACTCCCAGGTGTGCCGGCCCATCACCACGGGCTTTCCGAGGGTCACGCGGCGGAAGTGCGCCATCTCGTCGGGCAGCCGCCAGGGAAGGGCGTTGTCGCGCCCGATCACACCGTTGCGGGCGACAGCCACCACCAGGGCGATGCGCACGCTAGACGGCGATCGGGGCGCGGATCGCCGGATGCGGATCGTAGCCCTCGAGCGTGAAGTCCTCGTAGCGGAAGGCGTCGATTTCCATTACCGCGGGATCGAGCTTCATCACCGGCAGCGCCCGCGGCTCGCGCGCGAGCTGCCGGTCGGCCTGCTCGAGGTGGTTGAGGTAGAGGTGGGCATCGCCCAGCGTGTGCACGAACTCGCCCGGCTCGAGCCCCGTGACCTGCGCCACCATCATCGTGAGCAGCGCGTAGGAGGCGATGTTGAAGGGCACGCCGAGGAAGATGTCGGCGCTGCGCTGGTACATCTGGCAGGACAGGCGCCCGTCCGCCACGTAGAACTGGAAGAGGGCGTGGCAGGGCGCAAGCGCCATCTTCGGGATGTCGGCCACGTTCCATGCGGACACCACCAGCCGGCGCGACGAGGGATTGGCGCGGATCTGCGCGATCACCTGTGCGATCTGGTCCACGTGGGCGCCGCCGGGCGCGGGCCACGAGCGCCATTGGTAGCCGTACACGGGCCCGAGCTCGCCCTTCGCGTCGGCCCACTCGTCCCAGATCGTGACGCCGTTCTCGCGCAGGTAGGCCACGTTGGTGCTGCCCTTGAGGAACCACAGGAGCTCGTGGATCACGCTCTTCATGTGGACCTTCTTGGTGGTGACCAGCGGGAAGCGCTCCGAGAGGTCGAAGCGCATCTGGTGGCCGAACACGGAGAGCGTGCCGGTGCCGGTGCGGTCTTCCTTGCGCGTGCCGTGGTCGCGCACGTGGCGCAGGAGCTCGAGGTAGGTCTTCATGCGGCTTAACGCGATTCTAGCCGAGCGGGAGGGCGTTCAGAGGCGCTTGCCCAGGATCAGCAGGTCGTGCTCCCTGCCGTCCATCTCGCACACTTTGGGCAGCAGTCCCCAGCGGCCGAAGCCGTGCGCCTCGAAGAGCGTCACGCTCGGCATGTTGTGGGCGAAGACGAAGGCGAGCACGTTGGCGATCCCCAGCCGCGGGCACTCGTCCAGCGCGTGCTGCAGCAGCTTGCGGGCGATGCCCTCGCGCTGGTGCTCCGGGGCCACGTAGACGGCGCTCTCGGCCGTGCGGTGGTAGGCGGGCCGCCCGTAGAAGGAGCGCAGCCCCAGCCAGCCCACGATGGCCCCATCGGCCTCGCAGACCCAGATCGGGCGCGACTTCGAATCGAACCCCCGGAACCACTCCTCGCGCTGCGCGACCGTGACCGGCTCGGTATCGGCGGTGGCCATGCGGCCGGGAATGGAAGCGTTGTAGATGGCGACGATCGCCGGCAGGTCGCCCGGCACGGCGGTGCGGATGTTGTGCATCCGCCTAGGATAGCTTGGCGAAAAAAAAGGGGCCTTGCGGCCCCTTTTTGCGGTGTTGCGTGAAACTCGTTGTTATTTGAATGCGTAGCGGATGCTGCCGTACACGAAGCGCGCGCGGGCATCGTAGTACAGCGGGTCGTAGCCCAGCTGGAACGTGTTCTGCTGGTTGGTGAGCGGCGGGTTGCGGTCGAAGATGTTCTTGCAGCCCAGGGTGAAGGTGAAGTTCTTCAGCCCTGTCCACGAGCCTTGCAGG
>DATIWC010000117.1:0-15191 GCA_035519515.1 Usitatibacter sp. | reverse complement strand
GGCATGCGCATGTCGGTGATGAGGCACGCGACGTCCTGCAGCCGCCCGGAACCCAGGAAGGCCTCCCCGGACGGGAACGCCTCGGCAGCGAACCCCGCCGCCTCGAGCAGGTCCGCCGTGGTGGCGCGCATCGACTCGTCATCGTCCACGACCGCGATCAGCGGCAAGCCCGATCTCATGGCGCGAGCCTAGGCAATTGCGCGCGGGCTGTCATTCGACATACGCCTACGCGCATGGCTGTAAGTGGTAGGCGACTACGACTTTGGTTTAGGCCGCTTTTCGCTGCGACGCGGCTCGGAACGCGGCCCGCGCCGCAGGCATTCCCTCGAGAGCCCGGGAGCTCGCGCTGGCCTGTCGTCGGCGGCAACGTCGGTGGATTCGCGCAGGCATGTGACGATGGCATGCGCGATCTCGTGGGCATGTCTCTCGTGCCAATCGTCCTGGGCCGTGCGCTCCAGGAGGTGCGCGCGCAGCATGCCCAGCGCGCGGTCGATGCGGCCTGAAGGGTTCGGGATCGATTGTAGCGTTCCATCGGGTGTCATCGCGCTCACCTCCTGATCTGATGACCGGAGGCTAGGCGGCTCGCGCGCAATCGACCATTGGACGTGCGTAGGGGACGTCGCCACGTGGGAGCAGCCCCCATGACGGCGGGTAGGGAGGGCCTACGACTTTGGTTTAGGCCGCCGGCGGCTTCGCCGGGGTGGACAGGCCCAGGCGATCACCCATGCGCAGGAGCTCGGGCAGCGTCCTCGCGCCCATCTTGCGCATCACCTGCCCGCGATGGACCTTCACGGTCGCCTCGCTCACGCCGAGCTCGCCCGCGATCTGCTTGTTGAGCCGCCCGAGGATGAGGAGCGGCATGATCTCGCGCTCGCGCGGCGTGAGCTCGTCGAAGCGCCGGCGAAGCTCCGCGACGTGCGTGGACTCCTTGCGCTGCGCGCGGTCGCGCTCGATGCCGGCGTTGATCGCATCGAGCAGCTCCTGGTGGCGGAAGGGCTTCGTGAGGAAGTCGATCGCACCGGCCTTGATCGCGCGCACCGACATCGGGATATCGCCGTGCCCGGTGATGAAGACGATCGGCACGTTGATTCCCGCCCTGGAAAGATCCTGCTGGAAAGCGAGCCCGCTCGAGCCGGGAAGCCTCATGTCCAGCACGAGGCAACCCGGGACCTCGGGCCGCTTCGCGCGCAGGAAGTCCTCGGGAGAAGCGAACACGCGAGCTTCGAGGCCGACGGACGCGACGAGATCCTGGAGCGCCTCGCGCATCGATTGGTCGTCGTCAACGACGAAGACGATGGGTGTTTCCATCCCCATCTACCGTGCAGCCTCTTCGACCGGCAGCGAGAACAGGAAGGCGGCTCCCTGCGGCTCGTTCGGCTCGACCCACAGCCGTCCGCCGTGCGCCTCGATGATGGAGCGGCTGATGGACAAGCCCATGCCGAGGCCTTCGGCCTTGGTCGTGTAGAACGCCTCGAAGATATCGTTGCCGCGGGCCGGATCCACGCCGGGGCCCGAGTCGCGCACCTCGACGCGCACCGCGTTCGACCCATCCGCCGCCGAGTGAATCGTGAGCTTGCGGTGACCGGTGACCGCGCTCATCGCCTCGATGGCGTTGACAATGAGGTTGAGGATCACTTGCTGCAGCTGGATGCGGTCGCCCTCGACGGGCGGCAGGCCTTCCGTAAGTGACATCTGGAGCGAGATTTCGTGCCGGTGCGCCTCATCGCGCGTGAGCGCGACCACCTCGAGGATTGCTTCGTTGATGTCGACGCGATCACGCCGGGGTGGCTGGCGCTTCACGAGCGTGCGGATGTGGGTGATGATCTCGCTCGCCCGGCGGCCGTCCTGCCCGATGCGCTCGAGCGCGCGATGCGCCCGCTCGAGGTCGGGCGGCTGCGCGGCGAGCCAGCGCGAGCACGACGCGGCGCTCGTCACCATCGCGCCGAGCGGCTGATTCACTTCGTGCGCGATCGAGGCGGCGAGCACGCCGAGGGTCGTGACCCGGTTCACGCGCGCGAGCTCGGCCTGCGCGCGGCGCAGCGCCTCCTCGGCACGCGACTGCACCAGGCTCACGCGCGCCTCCTCCAGCTCGCGCGCGGCCTGGACGCGCTCGGTAATGTCGCGCGTGATCTTGGCGAAGCCGATCAACCGGCCGCTGTCATCCTTGAGGGCGTCGATCACCACGTTGGCCAGGAAGCGGCTGCCGTCCTTGCGCACGCGCCAGGCTTCGCTCTCGTACCGGCCCTCGCGGGCTGCGATCTCGAGCGAATGCCGCGGTACATTCGCCGCACGATCCTCCTCGGTGTGGCAGAGCGAGAAATGCTGGCCGACGATCTCCTCGCTGCGGTAGCCCTTGATGCGCTCCGCGCCCCGATTCCAGTTGGTGATGATGCCATCGGGATCGAGCATGTAGATCGCGTAGTCGGTGACGCCGTCGACCAGCAGGGTATAGCGCTGCTCGCTCTCGCGCAGCGCCAGCTCGGCTGCCTTGCGAGCGCTGATGTCGACGATCGACGACAGCACCATCGGTCCCTCGTCGGTCTCGATCGGGTTCAAGCCGATCTCGACCGGGAACTCGCTGCCGTCCCTCCTCGTGCCGAAGAGATCGCGCCCGGCTCCCATGGGCCGCGACCGCGGATCGGCAAAGAATGCCTTGCGCAATTCCGGGTGCTGGCCGCGGAACCGTTCGGGGACGAGCATCTCCACCGGCTGGCCCACGAGCTCGGCCCGCGAGTAGCCGAATGTCCGCTCGGCCTGGGTATTGACCATGACGATCTTGCCGGCCGGGTCGATCATGATCATGGAATTCGGCGCAGCCTCGACGACCAGCTGGAAGCGCCGCTCCTGGTCCGATTTACCTCTTGGGCCCGTCATCGGCATCGACATTCCTGCGCATCTTGCGCGCACTTATCGTATCGCATCGACGAATAACTTGCGGCGGCAAGATCCTTCAAGCGAGCACGGAACGCAAAGACGTACGGTGCCGCGATTGCGAGACTCGGCACCATGCATACCTTGTCCCAGGCCCTTACCCGTATCGGGCGCGCGCTGCGCTCGCTGTGGAGCGCCGACCGCGCGATCGTCGCGCTGTGGGTGCGCGCCGCCGCGCTGCGCGCGGGCGCCGTGCTCGCGGCCTGCGTCCTGTCCTTCGCCGCGCTCGTCGCCGCCGAGGCGGCTGCCTTCCTCGCGATGGCAGAGTCGATGTCGGCCGCGAGCGCTGCCGGAATCCTTTGCCTGTGCAACCTGGTGCTCGCGCTCATTCTGGTCGCGCTCGCCTCGATCCGGATCCGCTCGCCGAGGATCGAGGCGGCGCGCGAAGTCCATACCCTGGCCCTCGACATCGTCACCGCCGAAGTGGGCTCGTTGCCCGAAGACGCCCTCTGGTCGCTGGTGGAGCGCGTGGCCCATCGCGCGAAATCGAAGAAGGCATCAGGGGCCGATTGAAAGGAGCATCCCGTGCCGACCCGCCGCTTGTTCACCGCAACGCTTTCCAGCCTTCTCGTGCTTTCGGCGCTCCTGGGTGCACTGATCGCACTCGTCTTCCCGGCACCGCGCGTTCTTCAACAGCCCACGCCTCCCGCGTTTCGCGCCGGGGGTGACATCAAGCCCGCCATCTACACGTCCGGCGACCGCACGCCCGATGAGCAGGACGTGTGGGCGCAGCTCGTGGTGACGTTCGAGCTGGTGCGCTCGTCGCAGGCCATGCTCGAGGAAGCGCAGGCGCTTCGCGCCCTCGCGGCGGCGATCGCCGCCGGATCCGCCGAGCCGCGCGCGGATCACGAGAATGCCCAGGCCCCGGCGGAAAGCGACGGGCTGGACAAGGCGCGCCGCGAGCTCGCCGAGGGGCAGCTCGCGCTCGCCGACAAGGTCCTCGGGGCGGCGCAGGTGCATGCGGACATCGCCCAGGCCGCCTTCAGTGTGGCCTGGCAGAACGTCTTGCGCTCGAACCAGGACAACGCCTGGACCCAGGGGAGCGCCGAACCGCTGAGGCAATCGGGCTTCGTGATCGGGCCGCCATCGCGGGCGAGCCGGCTGCAGCGTGGCCTCGCGCGACGGTTTGGCGCCGGATAGGCCCACGGGCGGGCGCGCCTACGCATTCCTGGGAGACGGAGTCTCGTGCTGGTGACCGACGCCATCAAGAGCACCGTGTACGACCCCATGATCCGAGAGATCTAAGGGGTCAGAGCCCTTTTTCGCGAAAAAGGGCTCTGACCCCGAAGAGGAGCAGGATCACGCCGATCGAACCGATCGCCTCGAGTTCCGGCACATGGCCCTGGAAGAGCGAGTAAGGCGAGTGCGGACCCAACGCGATCCCCACGGCCAGGAGGGCCACGATCGAACCCATGTGCAGCCGGCGCGCCGCGAGCAGTGCGATCCCGGTGACGGCCAGCATGATCGCGGCCGCCATCATGATCTGCGCGGTGGTCACGGGGAGAAGGAGACCGGGCTGGAGGCCAGCCCGGTCATGAAGCGAACGCCAGAAGCGTTCGGGGAGGAGCCCACCAAAACATGATCGCTACACTGCGGATTCTCCGTGCCGGGGCGATCAGCGTCTTGCATCGGGCTGGAGGCTTGAAGAATCCTGCGCCGAGGAGCGCGCATGCGATACGCGCCACGACGAGGCGAACCACGCCGTCGCGAGGATGAGGACGCACAACACGCCCAGGTGCAGGATCTCCGGTTCGATCTCGTGTCCAGCCGCGCCCCCATCTGGTTCAGCGCGATGAATCCGCGGATGCCCGGGGTGGTCGGAAAGGGCAGCGAGAGAAGATGGATCGGGGCGCTGAACGTCTCCGGGGGAAGGGCGAAGCCCGACATGGACAATCCCCACGCTTTGACCCCCCTAGAGCGCCGCGCCCTTGCGCGCAATGGCGATTCCCGTCACGGCGCGCGATCCGAAGACGAGAAACGCGTGCGCGAGCTTGCCGAAAGGCAGCCAGACGAGCAGCAGCTCGACGCTGAGCAGGTGGATCGCGAGGGGAACCGGGTACAGAGGCGCGCTGCCCGCGGACTCCTGCGGCCAGCCCCCCAGCGCCGCCATTCCGGTGACGAGCGGCAGGAAGACGACCCCCCAGCTGAAGTAGTCGTCGAAGGTCGAAATGAGGCGCAGTACCGGATCGGTCAGGCGCTCGAGCAGCACGATGGACAGGGAGACGATCGTGAGCGCCACGGCCACGTAGACCAGCGGACCGGGAAGCGCCGGCCACGAGATCCCGGTGAGCCGCTCGACGAACGCGATGTGCGGCAGGAACCCGAACACGACGACCGCCAGCCCCGCATGGTAGAGGTAACCCTGCATCGCCCCGAGCTTGCTGCGGGACCGCAATTCCTTCCGCAGGATCATTCTTTGCAGGATTCCGCGCATGGCACCGGCAAATGGCCGCGCGTCGCGAGGCTCGGAGAGGTCGGGCCGTTTCCCGAGCCGCACGATGGCGACCACGCGCCATGCGCTGCCGGCGAACAGCACGAAGAGCGAGAACCAGAGCGCGGGGCCGCGCGCGAATTCGAGAAGGTCCATGGCGTTCATCCCGTTGCGCCCGGTTCGGCCGCGAGGTATTGGGAGAGGAGCTCGGTGAGGCCGAGCACGGGCAGCTGCATCCCGTCGTGGTCGATCGCTTCCTCGAGCACGTTGCGGCAGTTGGCGCACGCGGTGACGAGCGCCTCCGCCCCCGCGGCCTCGACCTGGCGCTTCTTGCATTCAAATGCCGCGAAGCGCAGGCCTTCGGCGCGCCCGATCGCGCTCACGCCCCCGCCGCCGCCACAGCAGAAGTTCGCGGCTCCGGAAGAAGGCATCTCGACGGGATTCGCGCTGACCGCGTTCAGCAGCCGGTACGGCTCCTCGATCACGCCGCCGCGGCGAACGAGCTGGCAGGGATCATGGAACGCAAGGCGGCGGCCGTCCTTTCCGCGCAAGCGCAGCCGGCCTTCGCGCACGAGCTGGTCGAGCAACTCGACGATGTGAATCACCTTGAACGGATAGGGCCGCCCGAGAAGGTTGGGTCCCTCCCATCGCAGCGCCGAGTAGGCATGCCCGCACTCCGGGCTGATGACATGCGTCACCTGGAGGCGCTCGGCCGCCTCGACAATGCGCGAAAGCAGCGCCGCGGCCACGTCCCGCGACCCGATCTGGATGCCGACGTTGGTGGCCTCGAACCCGCGGCTGGGAAGCGTCCAGGAGACCTTCGCCTGGCGAAAGATTCGCGCCAACGCTCCGATCACCTCAGGGAAGTTCGCCATCTCGATGGAAGAGAGGATGACGAGATACTCGGCCCCCTTGACGTCCACGGGAATCGGGATCCCGGTTTCTTCCTGCTGCACCTCGATGTGGCGCTTGAGGGTGGGCCAGCCCACGCCCGTCGGGCTGCCGGTGTCGAGCGCCCGTTGGGCCGCCTTGTAGAGATCCGCCGGGGCGAAACCTCCCGCGCACAGGCCTTCGCGCGAGCGGCGAACGAGCCCGGCGATATCGATACCCATCGGACAGGCGAGCGTGCACCGGCCGCAGAGGTTGCAGCTGTCGTAGACGAGCTCCGACCACTCGGCGAGCTCCCCGGCGGTGAGCTCGGCGGGCGCGAGCCCCAGCGATTGCCTCAACGCCGGAAAGGGAACCCGTTCCCTGCGGTACGCCGTCTGCAGGGGCTGCAGCTTTCGCACCGGCGCAAGCCGCGGGTCGTTGGTTGCAAGATGGAAGTGGCAAGCTTCGGCGCATTGCCCGCAGCGCACGCATGCCTCGAGCTGCCAGGCGACGTCGCGGTCTACTTGCGCGGCAAGCACCTGCGTGGCCCTGCGCGCATCGGGAGCGGCTGCCGCCGCCATGGCGGCGCGGGCGCGCGCTTCATGCTCACTCGTCGTCGCGCCCGGCGCGTTCACCGCCTGCCTCGATGCGTTCACGAAACCGTCCCGCTTTCATCTCGCCCAGATTCCTGAAATGCTAGGGCGAGACGCCGCGCCCGGCTTGCTGCAGGTCAAGGCCGGCGGGCAATGAGGGTCACGAAACGCTTCACGGCATCGCCGGGCGCGGGAAACTCGTCTTCACGAAGGTGCAGGCACTCCCATGAACCGAATGCCGCGACGAGCTCGTCTTTCGAGAACAGGTGGTATTCGGGGCCGAACATCTCGAGGTACGTCGTTCCCTCCGTAAGCACGTTCACCACGGCGATCCCGCCCGGCTTCACCGCGTGCTGGACGGCGCGAAGGCCCTCCAGCGCCGTCGCCCGCTCGAAGAACATGAGCAGGCCGATGCAGGCGACCGCATCGTACGTCTCGGCGCAATGCCAGCCCCGCAGGTCGGCCTGGAACGCCCTGATGTCGAGGGCCTGTTGCGAAGCGCGCCGGTTCAGGTCGCTCACCGCGTTCTCGCACGCATCGAGCGCGGTGACGTTCGCGCCGTTCGCTGCCGCGGCAACGCTGAGGTTTCCCAATCCGCAGCCCAGGTCGAGCACCCGGCCCCTCAAGTAGGGCAGCGCGAGCTTCTCGAACGGGTTGAGGACGTACTCCGCCTCTGCGATCTGGCGGTCGAATTGGCGCCGGAAGAATTCCACCCGCACAGGCTAGCGCAAGGGCCGCGGAAAATCCTGATCTGCGGCAGGATCTCCCGGGAAAGTGCCTCAGCCGATAAGCCGCCGCGCGCGTTCCACGACATTCGCGACGGTGAAACCGAAGTGCTCCATGAGCGCGGGGCCGGGCGCCGATTCGCCGAACGACGCGATGCCGATCGTCTCGCTTCCCGGGCCGAGCACCCCCAGCAATCCCGACGGATGGCCCGCCTCGACGCCGAGCGCCGGAACCCCGCGCGGCAGGACGGCTTCGCGGAACGCATCGGGCTGCTGGCGGAAGCGCTCGACACAGGGCAGGGAGACGACCCGGATGCCGAATCCCTCGCCTTCGAGGGCGTCTGCCGCTCGCATCGCGAGCGCGACTTCCGAGCCCGTGGCGGCGATCACGAGCGACAGCGGGGCGAGCTCGCGCTTGAGCGCGTAGCCGCCGAGCGCGATCGCCGCGCAGGAGGCATCGTCGCGCGCCATCGGCGGCAGCGCCTGGCGCGACAGCACCAGCGCGCTCGGCCCGCGGCGCCGTTCGAGGCTCTCGCGCCACGCGACGGCGGTCTCCACCGCGTCGCACGGGCGCCACACGTCCAGTCCCGGAATGAGGCGCAGCGACGCGACGTGCTCGACGGGCTGGTGCGTCGGGCCGTCCTCGCCCAGCCCGATCGAGTCATGGCTGTAGACATGGATCACGCGCTGCTTCATGAGCGCCGACATGCGCACCGCGTTGCGCGCGTAGTCCGAGAACACCAGGAAGGTTCCGCCAAACGGGATGATTCCGCCGTGCAGCGCGAGGCCGTTCATGATCGCGGTCATCCCGAACTCGCGAACGCCGTACGAGAGGTAGTTGCCGCCGGCCTGCGGGCGCACCGGGACGCACTTCGGCCAGCTCGTGAGGTTCGAGTGCGTGAGGTCCGCCGAGCCGCCCACGAGCTCGGGCAGGGCCGCGGCGAGCGCGCCGATCGTGCGCTGCGAAGCCTGGCGCGTGGCGACGGGATCCTTCGAGGCCCGCACCTGGGCGAGGTAGGTACCGAAGGCCGCGTGGAACTCGGGCGGCAGCTCGCCCGCCATGACGCGCACGAACTCTTCGGCAAGCTTCGGATGCGCCCGGCGATAGTCTTCGAATCTCGCGTTCCACTCCTTTTCCCATGCGGCGCCGCGCTCGCGCGCGTCGAAGCCCTGCGCGACCGCCGCGGGGATCTCGAAGGGCGCATGCGTCCATCCCAGCGCGCGCCGCGTCGCCTCGGCCTCCGCCGCCCCCAGGGGCGCGCCGTGAACGTCGGCCGTGCCCGCCTTGGCGGGGCTGCCCTTCCCGATCGTGGTGCGGCAAACGACCAGCGTTGGGCGCGTGCTGCGGCGCGTGGCGTGGAGCGCGCGATCGACCGCGTCGATGTCGTGCCCGTCGATGGGGCCGATCACGTTCCACCCGTACGACGCGAATCGCGCCGGGGTGTCGTCGGTGAACCAGCCGTCGATGCGCCCGTCGATCGAGATCCCGTTGGCGTCGTAGAGCACGGCCAGCTTTCCGAGGCCGAGGGTGCCGGCGAGGGAACAGGCTTCGTGCGACACGCCCTCCATGAGGCATCCATCGCCCGCGAACACGAAGGTGCGATGGTCCACGATGTCGAACCCGGGCTGGTTGAAGCGTTGCGCGAGGAGCCGTTCGGCGAGCGCCATGCCCACGGCATTCGCCAGGCCCTGCCCGAGCGGGCCGGTGGTGGTTTCGACGCCCGGCGTGAGGCCCACCTCGGGATGCCCCGGCGCCGGCGAGTGCAGCTGCCGGAACGATTTCAGCTCGTCGATCGTGAGGCCGTAGCCCGAAAGGTGCAGCAGGCCGTAGAGGAGCATCGACCCGTGGCCGTTCGAGAGGACGAAGCGGTCGCGGTCGGGCCAGCGCGGGTTCCCCGGATTGTGGCGCAGGTGCCGGGTCCAGAGCGCGACCGCGATCTCGGCCATGCCCATGGGCATCCCGGGGTGTCCCGATTTCGCCCGCTCGACGGCGTCGATGGCGAGCATCCGCAGCGCGTTCGCGCACAGGCGGTCGCGCTCGGCGAGCGCAGGGGCTTCGAGGGGTTGCACGTGGGCTCCTTCGCGCTAGGCCGCGGCGACCAGCGACTTGCGGCGCCGCTCCACCAGGCGCCAGATGAACGGGGTGAAGATGAGCTGCATCGCGAGCTCCATCTTCCCGCCGGGCACGACGATGGTGTTGGGCCGCGACATGAACGAGTCGTGCAGCATGTTGAGCAGGTACGGGAAGTCGATGCCGCGCGGGTCGCGGAAGCGGATCACCACGAAGCTCTCGTCGGCCGTCGGGATCTCGCGCGCGATGAACGGGTTGGACGTGTCCACCGTGGGCACGCGCTGGAAGTTCACGTGCGTGCGCGTGAACTGCGGGCAGATGTAGTGCACGTAGTCGTGCATGCGCCGCAGGATCGTGTCGGTGACCGCCTCCGTCGAGTAGCCGCGGATGCTGCGGTCGCGGTGCAGCTTCTGGATCCACTCGAGGTTCACCACGGGCACCACGCCGATCAGCAGGTCCGGGTATTGCGCGACGTTGGCCTTCTCGGCCGCGTATCCGCCATGCAGGCCTTCGTAGAAGAGGAGGTCGGTGTCGGCGGGCAGGTCTTCCCAGGGCGTGAAGGTTCCCGGCGGCTGGTTGTAGGGCTGGGCCTCGGCCTCGTCGTGCAGGTACTTGCGCCGCTGGCCCGTGCCGTCCTGCGAGTACTGGCGGAAGAGGCCCGCGAGCTCCTCGAGCAGGTTCGTGTCGGGTCCGAAATGGCTCAGGTGGCCTGCCTTCTCGGCCCCCGCCAGCTGGCGCCGCATCTCGGCGCGGTCGTAGCGATGGAAGCTGTCGCCCTCGATCACGGCGGCATCGACCGACTCGCGGCGGAAGATCTTCTCGAACGTGCGCGTGACGGAAGTGGTTCCCGCGCCCGAGGAGCCGGTGATGGCGATGATGGGATGCTTCGCGGACATGGGTCCTCCGTTCAGGCAACCAGCGAATCGCGGAACAGGCCGCGCGACTGGAACAGCGGCAGGTCGATGCCGGCCTCCACCAGGTCATCGCGGTGATAGCTCTCGACGCGTTCCACCTCTTCGCGCGAGCCGAAGACGAGGCCGGCCCGCTGGTGGATCTCGGCGGGCTCGACGCCCAGCACCGGGAGCCGGCCCGTGCTCGCGCGGCCGCCGGCCTGCTCGACGAGGAAGGCGATGGGATTGGCCTCGCTCAGCAGCCGCACGCCCCCGGGATGCTGCGGGACGAGCCGGTTCCACGGATTCAGGAAGACGCCGCCGCGCATCAGGATGCGGTGGGCATCGGCCACCAGCGAGGCGACCCAGCGCATTTCGAAGTCGCGTTCGCGCGCACCGGCGGCGCCCAGCAGGCACTCGGCGACGTAACGGCGCACCGGCGCCTCCCAGAAGCGGCTGTTCGAGCTGTCGATCGCGAACTGCGACGTCGCCGCGGGAATCCGCAGGTCCGGGTGCGTGAGCATGAATTCGCCGATGGAGCGCTCGAGCGTGAAACCGTGCGTGCCGTTGCCCACCGTGAGCACGAGCATCGTGCTGGGTCCGTAGATCGCATAGCCGGCCGCGACCTGCGCGGCCCCCCGCTGCAGGAAGGCGTGCTGGGTGACGGCTCCCGCCGGCGAGTCCTCCGCGCCGGCCCTCAGGATCGAGAAGAGGCTGCCGACGCTCACGTTCAGCTCGATGTCCGGTGCGCCGTCGAGCGCGTCGAAGACGACGAGGTACTTCCCGGACGTGCCCGGCTCGGCCGCGAAGGGAGTCACTGTTTGCCCGGACATCATGGCGGCCGCGTGGCCTCCCCATTCGACGCAACGCTGGAAGATCTCGTTCGCGAGCGCCTCGAGGGGCTGCCGGGCCGCGGCACCGGGCGCCGCCGCGAAAGCGCCGTGGCCGACATGCGTGGCGATGGATTTGCAGGCGACCGCGATCGACAGGATCAGGCCGTTGAGCTCCCCGGTCGCCGCGGGAAAGCGCCGCCGCTCCTCGATGAGGAACTGGGTGAGGGTCTTCATGCCGCGGTTCATCGCGAATTGCTCCAGCGCAGGGCGGGCAGCATCCGGGGTCCATGCCGGTCGCGGCGCTGGAGGCGTTCATGCCACGTCGCGAGCGCCTTCACCGAAAGCCAGCGCTGGCGAATCAACGGATGGGGCTGTTCCCAGAACAAGCCCGCATCGCCCAGGTGCTCGAGGAGCAGGTCCGCGGCGTCCAGGTCGTCGTTCGGGAACCAGTGGCTGCGCGTGGCGATGACCGCGAGCCCCGCGCGCTTGGCCGCCTCGACGCCCGCGCCCGAGTCCTCGAACGCGACGGCATGCGCCGCGTCCACGCCCAGGCGACGCAGCGCCTCGACGTAGGTGTCGGGCGCCGGCTTCTTGCGCGCGATGGCGTCTCCCGTGACCACGGCGTCGAAGCGATCGCGCCAGCCGTAACCGAATACGGGGGCGAAGAGCGGGTGCAGGTTGGCCTCGGTGGTGCTGGTGGCGAGCGCCAGGCGCAATCCGGCGCGCCTCGCCTCGCCGATCAGGCGCCGCAGCCCCGGCCGCCACGGGGCGCCTTCGGCGGCGAGCAGGGCCTGGTAGATCTTCGTCTTGGTGGCGTGGATCGCGGCGACGAGGCGGGCGTCGTGCGCGACGCCATGTTCGGCGAGCGCACGCGCGATGCGCTCCTTGCCGCCGTGTATCGCGAGGAGGCGGCGGTATTCCGCGGGGCTCCAGTCGAGCCCCATCCCGTGGTCGCGGAACGCGAGGTTGAAGGCGCGCCGGTGCAGGTCCTCGGTTTCCGCGATGGTCCCGTCGACGTCGAAGAGGAGGGCTTCAAGCATGCGTGGCTCCCGTTTCCTCGCCCTCGAACACGCGGCTGGCGAGGATGTCGTCTGCGATGAACGTCGTGAGCGCCTCGCGGCCGGCCGCTTCCAGGCGCGGGAAGACGCGGCTCGCGTGGCGAAGGCGCGCGCGGTCCAGGGCGTTGCGCACGCTGCGCGCGTTGGCGAAATGCGGCTGCGCCATGCGCCGCTCCAGGTAGCGCTCGAACGCCGCGGTCGCGCCCTCGTCGAAGGCATATCCGAGGCGGCCGAGCATCAGGGTCGCGATCTTCATCAGCTCCTCGCGGGTGTAGTCCGGGAAGTCCACGTGGTGGGCGACGCGCGACGAGAAGCCCGGGTTGCATTCGAAGAATCGCGCCATGCGGTCCTTGTACCCGGCGAGGATCACCACCAGGTCGCCGCGCTGGTTCTCCATCGCCTGCAGCAGGATCTCGATCGCCTCCTGCCCGTAGTCGCGCTCGTTCTCGGGCCGGTAGAGGTAATAGGCCTCGTCGATGAAGAGCACGCCGCCCATCGCCTTCTTGAGGACCTCGCGCGTCTTCGGCGCCGTATGGCCGATGTACTGGCCGACGAGGTCGTCGCGCGTCACGGCGACCAGGTGTCCCTTGCGCACGTAGCCCAGCCTGTGGAGGATCCCGGCCATCTTGAGGGCGACGGTGGTCTTTCCCGTCCCGGGATTGCCGGTGAACGACATGTGCAGCCCCGGCGCCGTGCCCTTCAACCCGATCGCCGCGCGCGCCTGGTCGACGGCGAGCAGCGCCGCGATCTCGGCGATGCGCCGCTTCACGGGCGCGAGGCCGACCAGCTCGGCGTCGAGCTCCGCGAGCAGCGCGCTCACGTCCGCGGAATGTCCCGTCGCCGGGGCGGATTCGGGAAGGGTCAGGGCGCTCGACATGCGGGCTCCGGCAGTTGCGTCAGCGGCCGCGCGTTTCGATGGCGTAGCGCTGCAGGCGGCCCGGCCCTTCGGTCCTCGCAAGCCGCAGCTCGGGCTCCACCTTCGGCCGGTTCACGATGAAGGACAGGCGCACGGTCTCCCAGCCCCGCGTCGAGTCGAACGCGTTCACGCGGATGTAGCGCTCGGGGAACGTCGCGCGGCAGGCGGCGATCTCCTGCAGGGCGCCCGCGGCGTCGTGCAGGTCGAACATGGGCATGCCGAACATTTCCCAGTAGGTGTTGCGCGGATGGATGTCGTCGGTGTGTTCCACGCTCACCGCCCAGCCCTTGGCGAGGCAATGGTCGACCTGCGCGCAGATCTGCGCATCCGTGAGGTCGGGAAGGAACGAAAAGGTGCCTTGCGTGATTCGCATGGTGGGTTCCTCGTCAGGAGACGGCCGGCGTGGGGACGAAGTCGGACGTGTCGGTGCTCGCGTAGTCGTAGGTCACGTCCTTCCAGGTCTCGAGCGCCGCGGCGAGCGGCCTGCAGGTGCGCGCCGCCTCGGCGAGGATCTGCGGGCCCTCCGTGCGCAGGTCGCGGCCTTCGTTGCGCGCGAAGATCGTCGCCTCGAGCGCCACCCGGTTGGCCGTGGCGCCGGCCTCGATGCCCATGGGATGCCCGATGGTGCCGCCGCCGAACTGCAGCACCACGTCTTCGCCGAAGAGGTCGACCAGCTGGTGCATCTGTCCCGCGTGGATGCCGCCGGAGGCGACCGGCATCACCTTGCGCAGCCCCGCCCAGTCCTGCTCGAAGAAGTTGCCGCGCGGGAGGTTCTCCGGCGTCACGCTCTCGCGGCACACGTCGTAGTAGCCCTGCACGGTGGGCGGATCGCCCTCGAGCTTGCCCACCGCCGTGCCGGCGTGCAGGTGGTCCACGCCCGCCAGGCGCAGCCACTTGGCGATCACGCGGAACGACACGCCGTGGTTCTTCTGCCGCGTGTAGGTCCCATGGCCCGCGCGGTGCATGTGCAGGATCATGTCGTTGTCGCGCGCCCAGTGGGAAATCGACTGGATCGCGGTCCAGCCGACCACGAGGTCCACCATCACGATCACGGAGCCCAGGTCGCGCGCGAAATCCGCGCGCCGGTACATCTCCTCCATCGTGCCGGCCGTGATGTTGAGGTAGTGGCCCTTTACCTCGCCGGTGGCGGCCTGCGCGCGGTTCACCGCCTCCATGCAGTAGAGGAAGCGGTCGCGCCAGTGCATGAAGGGCTGCGAGTTGATGTTCTCGTCGTCCTTGGTGAAGTCGAGCCCGCCTTTCAGCGCTTCATACACCACCCGGCCATAGTTGCGCCCCGAGAGGCCGAGCTTCGGCTTGACCGTGGCGCCGAGCAGCGGACGGCCGAATTTGTCGAGGCGCTCGCGCTCCACCACGATGCCGGTGGGCGGACCGCTATAGGTCTTCACATAGGCCACGGGCAGCCGCATGTCCTCGAGGCGCAGCGCCTTTACGGCCTTGAAGCCGAACACATTGCCGATGATGGAGGCGGTCAGGTTCGCGATCGAGCCCGGCTCGAACAGATCGAGGTCGTAAGCGATGTAGGCGAAGTACTGCTGCGGCGTCTTGGTGCCCGGGCCGGTGTTGGGCACCGGGTCGACACGATACGCCTTGGCCCGATACAGCTCGCAGGCGGTCAGCCGGTCGGTCCACACCACGGTCCAGGTCGCAGTCGAGGATTCGCCCGCCACCGCGGCCGCCGCTTCCTCCGGATCGACGCCTTGCTGCGGCGTGATGCGGAACAACGCAACCACGTCCGTTTCGATCGGCTCGTAGTCCGGATTCCAATATCCCATCTGCTTGTACGGCAGAACACCGGATTTGTAGCGCTGCACCAAATCCGTGATCGCGCCTTGCACAACAACCTCGTTCATCG
>DATIWC010000116.1:0-42958 GCA_035519515.1 Usitatibacter sp. | reverse complement strand
GCTCGTGGTGGAGATCGGGCACAACCGCGCGGCGCTGGAGAAGGCGTACCCGAAGGTAGCGTTCGAATGGCCGCGCGTGGCCGCGGGCGCGGGCTACGTATTCACCATCGTTCGGGAGCGGCTTCCCTAGCACCCTGCCCGGCGCTCTCCAAACGTCTACTCTCGCGTATCGGACTTTCCAGGAAACCGTTCCAGTGGACAGCCAGGTCCATTGGAACGGAAATCAGGAAAGCTGCCGATGTACGACCGTGCGTCGCATCCCGCCCGTGCGAACGGGTGACGTCAGGTGCGCCAGGAAGGATCCACCCGGTCGAGCCTGCGCAGGATCCCCGGCCAGGCAATCATCCCGCCCGACTGGCGCAGCACCATCTTCGAAGCCTGCTTGATGCCCGCGACGATCTGCTGCGGCACCGGGATCAGCTCGCCGCCGCCCGACTGCGCGCGGACCTGCACCTCGCACGCCTTCTGCAGGATGTACATGAAGAGGAACGTGTCGGCGACCGTCGATCCGCACGTGAGCAGGCCGTGGTTGCGCAGGATCATGCTGTGTCTGTCGCCCAGGTCGGCGACGAGCCGCTTCTTCTCGTCGGGGTTGAGCGCCACGCCTTCGTAGTCGTGATACGCGAGGCTCGCGAGGGGAAAGAGCGAGAACTGCGAAAGCGGGAGCAATCCGCCCTTCTGGCAAGAGACCGCCACGCCCTCGATCGTGTGCAGGTGCATCACGCAAAGCGCATCCTCGCGCGCCTCGTGCACGGCACTGTGGATGGTGAAGCCCGCGGGGTTGATCTCGAAGGGCGAGTCCATCACCTTGTTGCCGGCGAGGTCGATCTTCACGAGGCTGGAGGCCGTGATCTCGTCGAACGTCATCCCGTACGGGTTGATGAGGAAATGGTGCTCGGGCCCCGGGACTCGCGCGGAGATGTGCGTGAAGACGAGGTCGTCCCAGCCGTGCATCGCGACGGCGCGATAGGCGGCGGCGAGGTCCGTGCGCACGGCCCATTCCTCGGGCGAAACGTGCGCTTTCGCGGAGCGGATCAGGGCGGGGTCGGCATGCATGGAATAATGTTAACCCATGAAGATCGACCGCATCGACCACATCGTCATCACCGCGCAGGACGTGCAGCGCTCCATCGATTTCTACACCCGCGTGATGGGGATGGAGGCGGTGACCTTCGGCGAAGGCCGCCGCGCCCTCGCCTTCGGGCGCCAGAAGATCAACCTGCACCAGGCGGGCCGGGAGTACGAGCCCAAGGCGTTGAAGCCCGTGCCGGGATCGCTCGATCTGTGCTTCATCACCGAGACGCCGCTCGAGCAGGTGATCGCGCACCTCAAGTCCCACGGTGTCGCGATCGCCGAAGGCCCCGTGCCGAAGACGGGCGCGTTGGGCCCGATGACCTCCGTCTACTTCCGCGACCCTGACGGCAACCTGATCGAGGTCTCCAACTACCTCGTGTAGTCACACGGCGACGGTTGCATCGTCATCGTTTGCCGAGTGCAGCACCTAACACCCTGATCGTGCGGCCATTGCGATAGTTGGCACGCGCCCTGCGTGCAGTCCGGCCACAACGCAAACAACCCGGCGCACACCAGGGAGACGCGTCCATGAAGAAGTACCTGTTGCCCCTCGCCGCGGGAGTCGCCGCGGCGCTCCTGCATTCCGATTACGCACTGCCGCAAGTCACCCCGCTGCGCGCCCATGACCCCGGCCCGCGAGGCGGGCCACCGGCCGCGGGCGGGCCCATCGCCGGCCTCACCGCGAGCGAGCTGCAGTTCTTCCAGGCGGGCCTCGCGGACTTCGCCGATGTCGAGGAAATCGCCGACGGCCTCGGCCCCACGATGAACCTCGACAGCTGCGGCGGATGCCACGCGCAGCCCGCGGTCGGCGGTTCGAGCCCGGCGGTGAATCCGCAGGTGGCGTTCGCGAAGAAGCTCGGCGCGCACAACGTCGTGCCGCCGTTCATCCACCCCGACGGGCCGGTACGGGAAGCGAGGTACGTGCGCAACGCCGACGGCACGGCCGATGGAGGCGTGCACGCGATCTTCAGCGTCGCGGGACGCTCGGACGCTTCCGCCGCGTGCGTGCTCGCGCAGGAGGACTTCACCAAGGCCCTCGGGGCGTCGAACGTGATCTTCCGCGTGCCCACGCCCGTGTTCGGCGCGGGCCTGATCGAGTCGATCCCGGACGCCGCGATCCTCGCCAACGCCTCGGCCAACCTGGGCGCCAAGCAGCCGCTGGGCATCGCCGGGCGCGCCAACATCGCGGTGACGGGGCGCGTCATCAGCGGGCAGACCAACAAGAACGGCAACGACGGCACCGTCGCGCGCTTCGGCTGGAAGGCGCAGAACAAGTCGCTGCTGCTCTTCTCCGGCGAGGCCTACAACGTGGAGATGGGCGTGTCCAACGAGCTCTTCCCCACCGAGCGCGACGAGACCGCCAACTGCCAGCAGGCCACGGTGCCCAACGACGCGACGAGCACCACGGCCGCGGCGCCGGTGGACGCGATGCCGGCAATCATGCGCTTTGCCCTGTTCCAGCGCATGCTCGCCGCGCCCGTGCCCTCGCCCGACACGCCCGGCGGCGCCGATTCCATCGGCCGCGGCAAGACGCTCTTCTCCGCCGTGGGCTGCGCGCTCTGCCACACGCCCACGTTGCGCACGGGCAACGCATCGGTCGCCGCGCTGCGCTACCAGGACGCCAACCTGTACTCCGACCTCCTCGTGCACAACATGGGGCCCGGCCTCGCCGACGGCATCTCGCAGGGGCAGGCGTCGGGCACCGAGTTCCGCACCGCGCCGCTGTGGGGCCTGGGGCAGCGCCTGTACTTCCTGCACGACGGCCGCACGGGCGACCTGCTCGCCGCCATCGCCGCGCACCAGGGCGGCACGCCGCAGCAGGGCAACGCGAGCGAGGCCAACGCCGTCGTGCGCGCGTTCGGCAGCCTCACGGAGCGCCAGAAGCAGGACATCCTGAACTTCCTGCGCTCGCTGTAACGGGACGGGCTTCCGTGGGAAAATGGGCTACATGCCCCCCGGAAGCCCGCTCGACGCGCCCTTAGACCTCGCCCGCATCCGTATCGAATACGCGCGGGAGACGCTCGACGAAACGAAGGTCGATCGCGATCCCGTCCGCCAGTTCGAGGCGTGGATGCGCGAGGCGATCGCGGCCCAGGTCCCCGAGCCCACGGCGATGACCCTCGCCACGGCCGATGCGCGCGGCCGCCCCTCGGCCCGCATCGTGCTCCTGAAGGGCGTGGACGCCACCGGGTTCGTCTTCTTCACCAACTACGGCAGCCGCAAGGGGCACGAGCTCGAGGTCAACCCCTGGGCGGCCCTTGCGTTCATGTGGAAGGAGCTGGAGCGACAGGTGCGCATCGAAGGCCGGGTCGAGAAGGTGGGTGTCGAGGAGTCGCGGGCGTACTACGCCTCGCGCCCGCTCGGCTCGCGCATCGGCGCCTGGGCCTCGCCGCAGAGCCAGGTGCTGGAAAGCCGCGCATGGCTCGAGCGCCGTTGGGCGGAGCTCGCGAGGCAGCACGGCGAAGCTCCCGATTGCCCGCCGCATTGGGGCGGCTACCGCGTGGTTCCCACCCATTTCGAGTTCTGGCAGGGGCGGCAAAGCCGCCTGCACGACCGCGTCATCTACACCCGAAACCCCGAGGGATGGACGATTCAAAGGCTCGCTCCGTAACAAGGCTCGCCGAGTACGCCCCGTCCGCGGAAGCGGCGGTGCCCCTTTCGCCCACCGAGCTCCTGGGCACGCTTCGCGAGGCGCTCGCGCCCTGGGAGCCCGGCACGCCCTTCTGGATCTTCGCTTATGGCTCCCTCATGTGGAACCCGCGCTTCGCCTTCGACGCGAAGCACGTGGCGACCCTCCGCGGCTACCACCGCTCCTTCCGCCTGTGGTCGCGCATCAACCGCGGCACGCCCGAGAACCCGGGCCTCGTGCTCACGCTCGAATGCGGCGGCAGCTGCCGCGGCATCGTCTACCGCATCGCGCCGGACAAGGTGCAGGAGCAGATGCAGCTCATCTGGAAGCGCGAGATGACGTACGGCTCCTACCGCCCGAAGTGGCTGAATTGCCTGGTGGGCGACGAGACGATCCGCGCGCTGTGCTTCACGGTGAACCGCCAATGCACCGGCTATGCCGGCGCCATCCCCGAGGAAGTGATGGTGGAAGCCATCGCGAGCGCCGCCGGCCGCTACGGCCCCGCGTACGACTATCTCTTCAGGACCACCGCGACCCTGCACGAGCACGGCATTCGCGACCTGCGCGTGGAGCAGCTGCAGGCGCTCGTGAAGGCGCGCATCGCCGCCTTGAAGCGCTCCTAGGCCGCGCGATGGCTCATCGCGGCACCTTCACGCCCCACAGGTCGCCGTAGCGCTTCATGACGGCCGCGAGATCCTCCTCGCCGTAGCCGCGCGCGACCGTGTCGCGGAACGCCTCCAGCGCGCAAAGCGCCATGGGCGGCTCGATGCCTTCGGCGCGGGCGGCCTCGACGAAGAGGCCCACGTCCTTCACGAGCACCCGCGCCGCGGCGCGCGGAGCGTAGTCGGCGGCGATGACTCGCGGCATGTGCTCGCCGAACATCCAGCTCTCGCCCGAGCTCACCTGCACCACGTCGGCGACCTGCGTGGGATCGAGGCCCAGCTTCACCGCGAGCGCCATCGCCTCGGCGCCCGCGGCGAGGTTGGCCGCCGCGCACATGTTGTTCACGATCTTCATGCGCGAGCCGTCGCCGGGACGCGCGCTCACGCGAAAGAACTTGGCCGTGAACGCCTCATAGGCGGGCTTGCAACCGGCGAACGCCGCGTCGCTTCCGGAAGCCATCATCGAGAGCGTGCCCGCGTGCGCACGGCCGGGCCCGCCGGAGACAGGCGCGTCCAGCATCGCCACGCCCTTGGCGGAAAGCTCCTGCGCGATCGCCGCGGAATCCGCAGGAGCGATGGTGCTGCACATCATGAAGACGGGGGCGAGGTGCGCGTGGTCGCGCACGACCTCGCGGGTCTGCCTCGCGTCCACGACGACGCTCACGAGGATGTCGACGGGCCCAGCGAGGCCGCGGGCGCCTGCCTCGATCGCCTCGCGCTCGCGCTCGGCCACGATATCGCGCACATGAACTTCCACGCCCTTGCGCAGCATCGCCTTCGCGATGCCCAGGCCCATGGCGCCGACGCCAGCGACGCCGACGCGCGGGCCGCTCACGCGGCGGGAGGCGCGAAGCCGCGCCGGCGCATCAGCGCGCCGATCTGCGCGTCGCGGCCGCGGAAGGCGCGGTATCCCTCGGCCGGATCGACCGTGTTGCCCCTCGAGAACACGTACGCGTGCAGGCGCTGCGCCACGGCCTTGTCGTACGCGCTTCCCGCCTCCGTGAACGCCTCGAACGCGTCGGCCGAAAGCGTGTCGGCCCACAGGTAGCTGTAATAGCCGGCCGCATAGGCATCGCCGTCGAAGAGGTGGCCGAAATGCGGCAGGCGGTGGCGCATCGCCATCTGCGGCGGCATTCCGAGCGCGGCGAGCGTCTCGCGCTCGAAGCGCGCCACGTCCTCGGCGCTCGCCGGATCCAGGTGCATGCGCATGTCCACCAGCGCCGACGAAAGGTACTCGACGTTCTCGAAGCCCTTGTTGAACTTGGCGGCGCGCTCGATCTTCTGCACCAGCTCGCGCGGGATCGGCTCGCCCGTCTTCCAGTGGCGCGCGAACTTGTGCAGCACCTCGGGGGTGGCGAGCCAATGCTCGAGGAGCTGCGAGGGAAACTCCACGTAGTCGCGGTCCACGCGCGTGCCGGAAAGCGACGGGTAGCGCACGCTGGAGCTGATGCCGTGCAGGCCGTGCCCGAACTCGTGGAAGAGCGTGATCGCGTCGTCCCAGCTCACCAGCGTGGGCTCGCCGGGGCGTCCCTTCACGAAGTTCGAGTTGTTGGAGACGATGGGCGGGGTGTCGCTCTCGAAGCGCTCCTGCGCGCGGTAGGCGTTCATCCACGCGCCCGAGGCCTTGTCGCGGCGCGCGTACGGATCGAAATAGAAGAGCGCGACATGGCGGCCCCTGGCGTCCTTCACCTCCCAGACGCGCACGTCGGGATGGACCACCGGGACGCCCGCGGCCGGCGTGAACGCAAGGCCGAGCAGCTCGCCCGCCACCCAGAACATCGCCTCGCGCAGGTTCTCCAGCTGCAGGTACGGCGTGACCTCGTTGTCGTCCACGTCGTACTTTTCCTTGCGGACCTTCTCGGCGTAATAGCGGTAGTCCCAGGGCTCGATGGCGATGCCCGCGCCCTCGCGGTCGGCGAGCGCCTGCATGTCCGCCACCTCCTCGGCCACGCGGCTCACCGCCGGGCGCCACACCGCCTCCATGAGCTCGGTGGCGCGCTCCGGCGTCTTCGCCATGCTCATCTCGAGGCGCCAGTGGGCGTGGCTCGCGTAGCCCAGCAGGCGCGCGCGCTCGGCGCGCAGGCGCACGATCTGCGCGATGGCGCGCTTGTTGTCGCGCGCATCGCCGTTGTCGCCGCGGCTCACGAAGGCGCGCCACACCTTCTCGCGAAGGTCGCGCCGCCGGGAGAAGGAAAGGAACGGCTCCACGCTCGAGCGCGTGTTGAGGATCGCCCAGCGGCCGGGATGCCCGCGGCCCGCGGCCGCTTCGGCCGTCGCCGAGCGCAGCGATTCGGGCAGGCCCGCGAGGTCCGCCTCGCTCTCGAGGACCAGCGCCGAGCCCTCGTCGGCGAGGACGTTCTGGCTGAACTGCGTGTAGAGCGTGGCCAGGCGCTGGTTGATTTCCGAAAGGCGCTTCTTCGCCGCCGCATCCAGCCGCGCCCCGCTGCGCGCGAAATCGGTGTACTTGAGCCACGCGAGGCGCTGCTGCTCGGCATCCAGTCCGGAGCGCTCGCGCGCCTCGTACACGGCCGCGAGGCGCGCGAAGAGCTTCTCGTTCTGCACGATGCGGTCGCGGTAGGCCGCGATCCGCGGCTCCATCTCGCGCTCGACCTCCTGGAAGGCGCCCGAGCGCATCGTCGAGCTGAACACGTTGTAGACCGAGTCCACGCGGTCGAGCGTGCGGCGCGAACGCTCCAGCGCCTCGACCGTGTTGGCGAACGTGGGCGGCGCAGGGTCGTTGGCGATGCGCTCGACGTTGGCGAGGCTTTCGGCCATCGCGGCCTCGAGGGCCGGCTTGAAGTGCTCGACCTTGACGCGGTCGAAGGGGGGAACGCCGCCGAAGGGTCCGCTCCAGCGCTCGAGCAGGGGATTCGACACTTGAACCTCCTAGACTTTGGCGCGCGAGTCCTTGTGGGCCAGGCGCGACAACAGGTAATCGACCTCGGCACGCGCGGCCGTCGTGAGCGCGGCGCCGGGCTTCCTCAGTGTATCCGACGCGATGATGCCCCGGCGCATCATCACGTGCTTGCGCACCGCGAGCCCGGGCCCGGGCTGCTGCTCGTAGCGGATGAGCGGCAGGTGCGCATCGAAAAGGTCGTGGGCTTCGTCGCGCCTGCCCTGGGCGTTCAGGCGCACGACGTCCACCAGCATGTCCGGGAAGCAATAGCCGGTGTTGGCCCCGTCGGCGCCGCGCTCGAGCTCGAAGTCGAGGAAGAGCGCGTTGTTGCCGACGAGGATCGGCAGCCGGCGCATGGAGCCCTCCTTCTCCCATGCACGCAGCTGGGAGATCTTCTCCAGGCCCGGCCAGTCCTCGTGCTTGAGGAACCAGCACGACGGATTCTCCGTGTGGATGCGGCGGATCACCGCCGGCGCCATCTGCACGGAGAACGTGAGCGGATAGTCCTGGATCACGAACGGCACGTCCGCGCCGATCGCCTCCGAGGCCTGCCGGTAATACTGGACGATCGAATCGTCGGTGCGCAGCGTATTGGGCGGCGCGATCATCACGCCGGCGGCGCCCGCGGCCATGGCGTCCTGCGTGAGCGCGCGCATCGCCGCGAAGCCGGGCGCCGAAACGCCCACCACCACCGGCAGCTTCGTGCGCGCAAGGACGCGCTTCACGATCGACACGGATTCGGCATGGTCCATCTTCGGCGCCTCGCCCAGCTGCCCCAGCACCGTCATGCCCGCCACGCCCGCCTTCACGAAGAAGTCCGTCATGCGGTCGACCGACGACTCGTCGATCCGTCCATCGGGATGGAACGGCGTCGGCGCGATCACATAGACGCCTCTTGCCTCGATCACGCCTTGCTCTTTTCGTAGCGCGCCTTGTTCTCGGCATTCGGCGGATAGAGCCCCGGCAGCGAAGCGCCCTTCTCCACCTCGGACATGATCCAGCCCTCGAGGCGCTCCTGCTCCGGCGCCTCGGCGCATATCTCGTCGATCTTCGCCGCGGGAATGAGCACGGCCCCGTCGTCGTCGGCCACCACCCAGTCGTCTGGGAACACCGCCACGCCGCCGCAGCCGATGGGCTCGCCCCAGTTCACGAACGTGAGGCCCGCCACCGAGGGCGGCGCGGCCGCGCCCTGGCACCAGACCGGCAACCCCGTCGAACGCACGCCCGCCACGTCGCGCAGCACGCCGTCGGTCACCAGCGCCGCCACGCCGCGCTTCGCGATGCGGGCGCAGAGGATGTCGCCGAAGATGCCGGCGTCGGTCACGCCCCTCGCATCGGCCACCGCGATGCAGCCTGCGGGCATCGCCTCGATGGCCGCGCGCGTGGAGATGGGTTTCGACCACGATTCGGGCGTGGCGAGGTCCTCGCGCGCGGGCACGAAGCGCAGCGTGAAGGCCTTGCCCACGAGGCGCGGCTGCCCCGGGTTCAACGGGCGGGTGCCGCGCATCCACACGTTGCGCAGGCCCTTCTTGAGGAGCAACGTGGTGATCGTCGCCGTGGTCACGCCCGAAAGCGTGGCGACGATGTCCTGTTCCCGGCCCATGGAATCTCCCGTGGCGAGCGCCGCGGCGGGCGCAAGCGTGCGATTTTACGCGAGGCGGGCGAGGAACTCGCGGATGCGCGCGGCGTTGGCGCCCACGTCGCTCACGCCCACGCGCGAGACGCTGCGCACGTCCACCCGGCTGCCGCCGGAGGGCTCCGGCCGCACGCGCACGATGATGTCGTCCTTGAACCCGAACCAGAAGGTGGTGGCGGTGGCCTCGATGCGGCCGGCGGGCGCGTCGGCCGAGACGATCTCCCAGCCGCTTGCGCGCGCGGCGTCGATGGCCCGCTGCACGGTCTGCGCGGGCGTGGACTTCAGCACCAGCGGCTTGATGTCGGGATAACCCTTCTGCTGCTGCTCGGCGATCCTGATGCCGCCGTAGGCCGCGCCGTTGGGCAAGGTCACGCGCATGGGCATGAGGGCGAGGAACGCCGGCGGGTCGAACGGGTCGGTCGTGACGTCGTGGATGGGCGGCACCGACTTCGCCTTGTCCAGCATCATCACGGCGGGTGCGGCCGCCACGAGGCCCGCGCACAGCACGCCCACCGGGATCCAGGCTCGCGCCCGCCACCTCGGCACCGCCGCGAGGACCGTGAGGACTAGGCCAACCCCCGCAGCTGCGAAGCCGGCGTACGCGGCCCAGGCGAAGACCTTGAGTCCGAGCTGCCAGGACCAGAAACCCGCCCGGGTGACGGGGCCTGACGCCAGAAGGAGGCCCAGCGCAACGACAGCCAGGACCACCGCGAGGATTCGCACGTAGCGCATTGCATGATTATCTCCCAGGCCGCGTGATCCGGATGGAGGAGCCCGCGACCGCTTCCACGATCGCAAGGCCTCGCCCTGCAAGGCGCACGCGCTGGCCCGCGGCGAGCCAGACGTCGTCCATGGAGCGCTCCTCGGTGACCCAGATGCGCCCGGAGTCGCACGCCACCTCGACGCCGAGCGCGCGGTCCACGCGCATCAGCTCACCGGGGGCGAGCGTGAGCGGCGCGTTCACAGCGCGCAGGCCGCGACGCGCGCCGATTGGGCGGCCAGGGCGAAGGCGAGGACGGCGATCGTCCCCACGGCGGTCAACAAGCGGATGAAGGTCGCATGGCACATGGGCATCTCCAGTTAATGTGAGCATTATTGACGCTCGCCGCCCGTTCTCTAAACGATAGATTCTCGGATTCTTTGTGAGTATTATTCACATATGGCCCGCCGCCTCCCGCCCCTTTCCGCGCTGCGCCCCTTCGAGGCCGCCGCGCGGCTGGAGAGCTTCTCGCGCGCCGCCGAGGAACTGCACCTCACGCACGGCGCCATAAGCCGGCAGGTGCGCGCGCTCGAGGAGCACCTGGGCGCCGGGCTATTCCGGCGGCACGGCAAGCGCGTGGCGCTCACGCCCGCCGGCCGCGCGTTCGCCGAGCGCGTGCGCGCGGCGCTCGAGGAGATCGCGCACGCCGCCGACGAGGCGGGCGCAAGCCGCGAGAACCGGCTCACCGTGAGCGTGCTGCCCTCCTTCGCCTCGCGCTGGCTCATGCCGCGCCTCATCCGCTTCATGGACGCGCACCCGAAGGTCGAGGTGAACGTGATCGCGAGCACCGCGCTCGCCAACTTCGCCGCGGAAGAGGTGGACGTGGCGATCCGTTTCGGGCGCGGCCCGTGGCCGGCGCTCGCCTGCGAGCATTTCCTCGACGACGAGTACTTTCCCGTGGCGAGCCCGCGCGCCCGGGTGCCGAAGCACCCGCGCGACCTCGCCGGCTTCCGGCTGATCCGCGAGGACCGCGACTACTGGCAGGAATGGATGCGCGCGGCGAAGGTGGACCTGGAGGTGCCGCCCACGGGCCCGCTCTTCAACGATTCGACCTACTCGCTGCAGGCGGCCTCGCGCGGCGAAGGCATCGCGCTCGCGCGCCGCTCCATCGTGGGCGAGGACCTGGAGCGCGGCACGCTCGTGAAGCTCTTCGACGTGACCGTTCCCAGCCGCGAGAGCTACTGGTTCGTGAGCCCCAAGCCGCTCGCGGACGCGCCCCTCGTGAAGGCGTTCCGCGACTGGGTGAAGGCGGAGCTCGCGGCGCTCAGCCCGGCTCGCGCTCGCCGCCGGTAGCCGGCCCGCCCGCCGGCCGGGCCTCGTGAGCGCCGCGGTTGCGGTTGCGGTTGCGGTTGCGATGGCGGCGATGGCGCCCGGGCTTGGCCGGCGTGGCCGGGCCCTGCCCCTCGGCTTGCGGCGCGCCGCCGTGGCCGTGCTTGCGCTGCTGCTGGGGCGGCTGCGAGCGGGGCTCGCCCTGCGGATTGCCTTGCGGCGCCGCCACGTTGCCGTTCGCCTCGCGCCCGCCGCCTTGCACGTTGCCCTGCGTGTTGCCCCGCCCCTCGCCGTGGCCGCGCCCGCGCTTCTTGTTGAAGCCGAACGCCTTGGCCCCCGGTTGCTGCGGCCGGCGCTCGTGCTTGGGCTGAGGTCCCTCGCCGTAGGTGCCGCGGTTGCCGACGTCGTCGTCGATCGCCGGCTCGCGGTGCCGCTCGCGCGCATCGAAGCGGTTGCCCACGTCGTCGTCGATCGTCGGCTCGCGGTGGCGCTCGCGCCCGGGCTCGGGCCCGCGGTTGCCGATGTTGTCCATCTCGTCTTCCACCTCCTCGTCGGCCGAGGCGGCGGGCGGCGGCTCGTTCATGCCGGCGAAGTTGAGCAGGTTCTGCACCTGCTCCTCGTCCATCTCCTTCATCTGGCCGCGCTTCACGTGGCCGGGCAGCTCGACGCAGCCGAAGCGCACGCGCATGAGGCGGCTCACCGTGAGCCCCACCGCTTCCATCATGCGGCGCACCTCGCGGTTCTTTCCTTCGCGCAGGATCACGTGGTACCAGTGGTTGGCGCCCTCGCCGCCGCGGTCCTCGATGGAGTCGAACTTGCACGACTCGCCGTCGATGTCCACGCCGGCGAGCAGCTTCTGCCGGGCTTCCTCCGTGAGCTCGCCCAGCAGCCGCACCGCGTACTCGCGCTCCACCTCGAAGCGCGGGTGCGTGAGTCGGTTGGCGAGCTCGCCGTTGGTCGTGAAGATGAGCAGGCCCTCGGTGTTGAAGTCCAGGCGCCCGACCGAGACCCAGCGCGCGCCGTTCACCTTCGGCAGGCGGTCGAACACGGTGGGACGCTTCTGCGGGTCGTCGCGCGTGACGATCTCGCCCGCGGTCTTGTGGTAGACCAGCACGCGCGGCAGCGGGTCGCCGAAGCGCAGGTTGATGAGGTGGCCGTCGAGCTTCACCTTGTCGCCGGGGCCGACGGAGTCGCCGAGCTTCGCCACCTGCCCGTTGATCGTGATGTGGCCCTGCGCGATGAGGATCTCGATGTTGCGCCGCGAGCCGTGGCCCGACTGCGCCATCACCTTCTGCAGGCGCTCGCGCTTGCCGGGGCTGCTGCCGCCGTTGCGCTCGCCCTTGCCGCCCTTGCCGCGGCGCTTGTTCAGGCGCTGCTGGGGCTTGGCCCATTCCGGCACGACTCCGCCGGGCCATTCGAGCTTGTGTTGGGGGTGGGGTCTATCCCGCATGGGTTTGCTCCGTGGATTGCGTGGATTCCGGGGGTTGTAAGGCGGCGGGAACCGCCGCCAGGGCGGACTGCAGCTCTTCCAGGGGCGGAAGCTCCTCGAGCGAGCGCAGGTTGAGGTCGTCGAGGAATTTCCTCGTGGTGGCGAAGATCGCCGGACGACCGGGCGTCTCGCGGGTGCCGATCACTTCGATCCAGCCCCGCTCGACGAGCGCGTTCAGGGTGGGCGGGGAGACCGCCACGCCCCTCACGTCTTCGATGTCGCCGCGCGTCACCGGCTGGCGATACGCGACGATGGCAAGCGTCTCGAGCACCGCGCGGGAGTAGCGCGGCGGCTTCTCCTGCGAGATGCGGTCGAGGAATTTCTGGTAGCCGGGCTTCACGCGGAAGCGCCAGCCCGAGGCCACCGGCGTGAGCTCGATGGAGCGCTCGCTCCACTCGCCGCGCAGCTCCTCGAGAACCTTGCGGATGTTGTCCGCGTCCACCTCGCCCGAGAAGAGGCGCTTCAGCTGCTGCACCGTGAGGGGCTCGGCGGCCGACAGGAGCGCGGCTTCCAGCACGCGCTTCACGTGCTCGAGGTCCGGGGCGGGATGGGTCTGTTCGTTCATGTTCATGCGATGGTGAGGGTGGCGCGCTCGGACCTGAGGCGCACGTAGATGGGGTCGAAGGGCGATTGCTGCGTGATGTCGATGAGCGATTCGCGGGCGAGCTCGAGGAGCGCGAGGAAGCTCACCACGAGGAGCGGCACGCCGCGTTCGGGCTCGAAGAGCGCGCTGAACTCGACGAAGCTGCCGGGGGCGAGCGCCCTCAGGATGCGGCTCATGTGCGCGCGCACCGAAAGCTGCTCGCGCGTGATGTGGTGGTGCCGGGTCATGCGGGCGCGCGTGAGGATCGCGCGCCAGGCTTCCGAAAGGTCGGCCACGTGAACTTCCGGCAGGCGCTCGGCGATGGCCTGCTCGATGTACACCTCGACGAGCGAGAAGTCGCGCCCCGCCACCGGCAGCTCGCCCAGCGCGTAGGCCGCCTTCTTCATGCGCTCGTACTCGAGCAGGCGCCGCACCAGCTCCGCGCGCGGATCCTCGGGCTCGAGCGCGTCCTCGCGCGGGGGGCGCGGGAGCAGCATGCGCGACTTGATCTCGATGAGCACCGCGGCCATCAGCAGGTAGTCGGCGGCGAGCTCGAGCTGCGTGGCGCGCATCATCTCGACGTATTCCATGTACTGGCGCGTTAGCTCGGCCATCGGGATGTCGAGGATGTCGAGCGAATGGCGGCGGATGAGGTAGAGCAGGAGGTCGAGCGGCCCCTCGAAGGCCTCGAGGAAGACCGACAGCGCCTCGGGCGGGATGTAGAGGTCCGCGGGCAGCTCGGCCATCGGCTCGCCGCGGATCTTCGCGACGGGAAGCGCGAGGTCGAGCCCCGCCTGGCCGGCGAGCGCGTCGTTGGCGGCGTGGGTGGTCATTTCTTGAGGACCGCGTCGCCGGCGGCCTTGCTCACCTTTTCGCCGCCGCGCACGTTGTCGGGCAGCTCGTCGAGCTCCCAGGCGAGCTTCACGCCGAGCTCGCCGGCGAGCGTGGTGGCGTTCTTGAAGAAGTTCTCGCCGCGGTCGGTGCGCGTCTCGCCCTGCTTCTTGGCCCCCGAGGATTCGGCGAGGTTCTCGTCGTCCGGATCGTCGTCGTTCTCGCCCACCATCAGCACGAGGCGGCGCGAGAGCGCCTTGCGCACGTCGACCTCGCCCGAGGGCGAGCCCGCGACCGAGTAGGGGAACGAGTCGGCCGCCTTGTCCTTGCGGAACTCGGGCATCGTGTACCAGCCCGGGTTCGCCACCACGATGGCCGAGGCGCGGTTCTCGGGCCAGAGGAGCGCCATGCGCTGCGCCACCTGCGCGCCCGCGCCATGGCCGAAGAGGACGTAGCTCTTCTGGTCCACGCGCATCTCGTCGAACAGGTGCTCGATGGTCGCGAACACCCACTTGTTGCGGTCCTGCTCCTGCCCCACGCCGCCCTGGTTGTAGTCGGCGGCGCGCGGCCAGTATTCCTTGGCGAACTCCGGCGCGATGACGAGGACCTTGTAGTGGTCCGCGACGAGCTCCCAGTAGTCGCGATAGGCCGAGGCATCGCGCTTGCGCCCGTGCAGCACCATCACGATGGGGCAGGTCGAATCGCAGTCCCGCGGCCGGTACGTGTACACGCGGATCGGCCGGTCGCTGTAGCCGCGGGGATCCTTCCACACCCAGCTCCACTTGCCGCCGGGCACCGGCGTCGCGGCCCAGGCGGCGGCCGAGGCGCACGAGACGACCACGGCGGCCACCAACCTCACAAACCATCTGCGTTCATCGGCGTTCATCGGCGTTTCCTCAGCTGTAGTTGAGACCCATCGCTTCGCGCACGTCGCGCATCGTGTCGTTCGCCATGTCGCTCGCCTTCTCGCACCCGTCCTGGATGATGTTGCGCACGAGCGTCGGATCGTCCTCGAACTGCGCCGCGCGCTCGCGGATGGGTGCCAGCTCCGCGTTGATCGAATCGATCACCGGCTGCTTGCACTCCAGGCAGCCGATGCCGGCGCTGCGGCAGCCCTTCTGCACCCAGTCCCTCGTGGCCTCGCTCGAGTACACCTGGTGCAGGTTCCATACCGGGCACTTGTCGGGATCGCCCGGGTCGCTGCGCCGAACGCGGGCCGGGTCCGTCTGCATGGTGCGGATCTTCTTCGTCACCTCCTCCGGCGACTCGCGCAGCATGATGGCATTGCCGTAGCTCTTCGACATCTTCTGCCCGTCCAGCCCGAGGAGCTTGGGCGTCTCGGTGAGCAGCGCCTCGGGCTCCGCCAGGATCATGCGCCCGCCGCCCTCCAGGAAGCCGAACAGCCGGTCCTTGTCGCCCATGGACAGGTTCAGCGCGTCGGCCACGAGCTTGCGCGCTTCCTCGAGCGCGGGCTCGTCGCCCTGCTCCTGGAAGCGGCCGCGCAGCGTCCGGTAGAGCTTGGCCTTCTTCGGGCCCATCTTCTTCACCGCGGCCTCGGCCTTTTCCTCGAAGCCCTTCTCGCGGCCGAAGAGGTGGTTGAAGCGCCGCGCGATCTCGCGCGTGAGCTCGATGTGCGAGACCTGGTCCTCGCCCACCGGCACCTTGGTGGCCCGGTAGATCATGATGTCGGCCGCCTGCATGAGCGGGTAGCCGAGGAAGCCGTAGGTGAGGATGTCGCGGCCCTGCTCGGCGTGGCGCTCCACCAGGTCCTTGTAGGTCGGCACGCGCTCGAGCCACGCGAGCGGCGTGAAGAACGAGAGCAGCATCGTGAGCTCCGCGTGCTGCGGCACCCGCGACTGGATGAAGAGCGTGGCCTTGCTGGGATCGATGCCGCACGAGAGCCAGTCGACGAACATGTCCCACACGGTCTGCTCGATGACGGCGGGATCCTCGTAATGCGTGGTGAGCGCATGCCAGTCCGCGGCGAAGAAGAGGCACGGGAACTCGTTCTGCAGCCTCGCCCAGTTCTTGAGCGCGCCGTGGTAGTGGCCGAGGTGCATGGCGCCCGTGGGGCGCATGCCGGAGAGGACGCGGTCCTGGAACATCAGTGCAGCCCGAAGAGGAAGTAGATGGAATTCAAGCCCACGGCCACCAGCGGCCCCATGATCGTGCCGAGCACGCCCGTCACGATGAGCAGGATGAGGATCACCATGCCGTAGCGCTCGGTGCCCTGGTAGGCGTAGGAGGCCTTCGCCGGCAGCAGGCTCGCGAGGACGCGGCCGCCGTCGAGCGGCAGGATCGGCAGCAGGTTCAGCACGGCGAGGACGATGTTCGCCGCGATCCCGGCGCCCGCCACCTCGTACCAGTACCCGGCCGCGGCGTTGGAGGTGCCCGAGAGGAGCTTCGCGACGAGCCCCCAGATGAGGGCCTGGACCACGTTCGACGCGGGCCCGGCGGCCGCCACCCAGAACATGTCCGCCTTCGGGTTGCGCAGGTTGTTGAAGTTGACCGGCACGGGCTTCGCCCACCCGAAGAGGAAGCGCCCGCCGGTGGCCACCAGCAGCACCAGCGGGATCACGATCGTGCCCATCACGTCGATGTGCTTCACGGGGTTCAGCGTCACGCGCCCCATCATGTAGGCCGTGGTGTCGCCGAACATGCGCGCCACGTAGCCGTGCGCCGCCTCGTGCAGCGTGATCGCGAGGATCGTGGGCGGCGCGAAGACGAGGATGGTCTGCAGGAAATCCTGGACGTTTCCCATCAGTGCAAGGCTTCCTTCACGAAACCGAACGGCCGGATGTCCCCGCGCCCTTCGCGCACCAGGCGCGGCGCGTCGGTGGACAGGTCCACCACGGTGGTGACCTCGCCCTCGCAGGGGCCCGCGTCGATGACGAGCTCGAGCTGGTGCTCGAGCGCGTGGCGGATCGCCTGCGCGTCGTTGAGCGGCTGCCCGTGGGCGGGCAGGATGAGCGTGGTGGAGAGCATCGGCTCGCCCAGGGCCTCCAGCAGCGCCATGGCCACCGGGTGGTCCGGGATGCGCACGCCGATCGTGTGGCGCGGCGTGAGCAGGCGCCGCGGCAGGTCGCGCGTGGCGCGCAGGATGAACGTGTAGCTGCCCGGCGTGTTGGCGCGGATCAAGCGGTATTGCAAGTTGTCCACCTTGGCGAACTGTCCCACTTCGGAAAGGTTGCGGCACACGAGCGTGAAATGGTGGCGCTCGTCCACGTCGCGGATGCGGCGCAGGCGCTCCATCGCGGCCTTGTCGCCGATGTGGCATCCCAGGGCATAGCAGGAGTCCGTCGGATAGGCGATCACGCCCCCGTCACGGACGATCTCCACCGCCTGCCTGATGAGCCTGGGCTGCGGGTCTTCCGGGTGAACCGAAAAGTATTGAGCCATTCCCTCGACATCCGCGCGGAAACTCCCGCGCCCGAGTCAGCGTTTTCTTCCCCGGGCGGCTAATGCGCCCACCGGCTCCATACGGGCGTGAGCGACGCGTCGAGCGGGGGAAGCCTTCCCGGCTCGACCGGGCTTTCGCCCGGCCCGTGGTAATCGGCTCCGCGCGAGGCGAGGAACCCGTGCTCCAGCGCCACCCGCTGCCAATGCGCGTACTGCTCCGGACGGTGGCTGCCCGTCACCACCTCGATCGCCTCGCCGCCCGCCGCCGCGAAATCGCGCAGCATCTCGTCGCGGAACATGGGCTTCAGGTCGTAGCGCCCGGGGTGCGCCAGCACGGCCACGCCGCCGCTCGCGCGGATCCACGACACGGCCTCCTCGAGGCCGGCCCAGCGGTGCGCCACGTACGCGGGCTTGCCGCGCGCGAGGTACTTGTCGAATGCCGCCTGCAGGTCCTTCACCCTTCCCGTCTCGTAGAGATGTCGCGCGAAGTGCGTGCGGCCGAGCATCGACTTGTTGGCCGCGAGCGCGTAGGCGCCCTCGAACGTGCCGGCGATGCCCACCTGGCCCAACGCCTCGGCGATGCGCCGCCCGCGCGCGATGCGTCCCTCGCGGATCGAAGCGAGCCCCGCGGCGAGCGCGGGCGCTTCCGGATCCACGTGCAGCCCCACCACGTGCAGCGTCGTGCCGCCCCAGCTCACGGAAATCTCCACGCCCGGGATGAACGCGATCGCGGCGCGCGCGGCCGCGTCCCATGCTTCCTGCAACCCGTCGGTGGTGTCGTGATCCGTCAGCGCGATCGCTTCGACCCCGGTGCGGGCCGCCAGCTCGATCAGCTGCGTTGGCGACAGCAGACCATCCGAGCACGTCGAATGGTTATGCAAGTCGTAATTGTCCAAGCGCTTATTGTATCAAAATGACCGATTCCCCGCGAGGCGCGCATGGCGGTCCGGACCATCAACTTCGGCGATGAAGGGCAGCACGCCACGCGCGAGCTGCTCGACCGTCTGGAGGCCCTGGCGCCCCTGCGGCTCGCCGCCTTCGGCACCATGCGCGGGCGCATGGCCACGCTCGAATCGCTCGAGCGCACCGCCGGGGGGCACGCGAAGCTCCAGGTGGAGGACGTGGACACGCTCGTCGCGGCGATCCACGCGCAGATCGCGCACTGGGAGGCCGAGGCGGGGCGCCGCAAGCTCGAGGCCGCCGAGGCGCTCGCCACGCTCGCCATCGGGGTGGCGCTCTGGGCGATCCGCCACGGCGTGGAGGTCACCGTGCCGGAGCCGGTCGTGAACGCGCTCGCGTGGCGCTCGAACCACGCGGCGAGCAAGCAGGAGCTCGCGGCGGCCTTCGCCCTGATGCAGGGGTTCATCGCGCACGTGGCCCCGCGCCTTTCGGCCGACCTCGAGCGCTCCAACCCCGAACGGCCCTGGCGCCTGCTGCACGCCAACCTCGCCATCACGGCCATCCGCAGCGAGGATCCGGCCCTCATGGAGTTCGCCTTCGACGCCCTGGACCGGGCGCTGCCCGGCGAGCGGGGCGCCTTCTACGCCGAGGCCCGCGCGCTCGCCCTCGCCCCGGGCATTTCCCCCGAGGTGCGCACCCGGATCGAGGCGCGATGCGCAAGGTGGTTGTAAGGGTGGTTTCGGCTATAATTTCGGGTTAAGTGAAATTCCTCTTCGACTTCCTCCCCGTCATCGTCTTTTTCGTCGCGTTCAAGGTCGCCGGCATTTTCGCGGCGACGGCGCTCGCGATCGTCACGTCGGTGGCCATGATCGCGTGGAGCCTTGCGCGCGGCCGCAAGGTCGCCGGCATGCAGTGGGCGAGCTTCGGGATCATCGTGGTGTTCGGCGGGGCCACGCTGCTGCTGCACGACGAGACCTTCATCAAGTGGAAACCCTCGGTGCTCTACTGGCTCTCCGGCGCCGTCTTCCTCGGCGGGCTCGCCTTCCGCGCGAACCTGGTGCGCGCGGTGATCGGCGCGGAGATCGTGCTGCCCGAGCGCATCTGGACGCAGCTCGCCGCCGCGTGGGGGATCTTCTTCCTGCTGCTGGGCACCCTCAACCTCTGGGTGGCGTACAACTTCTCGACCGACGCGTGGGTCAACTTCAAGCTCTTCGGGGGCGTGGGACTGATCCTCGCCTTCGTGCTCGCCCAGGCGGTGTGGCTCTCGCGGCACGTCCAGGAGCCGCCCGCGCAGGCCGGGCCGGAATCGTGATGGCGAGCGAGCGCGCGATCCGAGAGCGCCTGGCGGCGCTTCGCCCGGTCTCGGTGGACCTGCGCGACGAAAGCGCGCAGCATGCCGGCCACGCGGGCGCCCGGCCGGGCGAATCCACCCACTGGCAGCTCACCATCGTTTCGGAGGCCTTCCGCGGCAAGAGCGCCGTGGCGAGGCATCGAATGATTTATGAGGCGTTGGGCGACCTCATGAAGCGCGACATCCATGCCCTCAGAATCGAGGCGTCCGCGCCCGAGCAGTCTTGAACTCCATACCCAGCAAAGGAAATTCCATGCACAGCACCCTCAGGAACCTCGCCATCGCCCTGGTGGCCGGCACCTTCGCCGTCGCCGCGTCGGCGCAGGACAAGGCCGAGAAGGCGCCCAAGAAGGCCGCGGCCAAGGAAGCCTCGTCCGCTCCCGGGAGCAAGGTCGTCGTGAACGGCGTGACCATCCCGCAATCGCGCTTCGAGGCGATGAACCGCGAGCTCACCGCCCAGGGCCAGCCCGACACCCCCGAGCGCCAGAACGCCGTGAAGGAGGAGCTCATCAACCGCGAGGTCCTCGCGCAGGCCGCCCAGAAGCGCGGCCTCGACAAGAACCCCGACGTGGCCGCCCAGATGGACATGGCCCGCCAGGCGGTGCTGGTGCGCTCGCTCTTCGAGGACGAGGTGAAGAAGAACCCGATCACGGACGCGCAGCTGCAGCAGCAGTACGAGATCTTCAAGTCGTCCATGGGCACCAAC
Organism: Usitatibacter sp.; assembly: GCA_035519515.1. Lineage (GTDB taxonomy): Bacteria > Pseudomonadota > Gammaproteobacteria > Burkholderiales > Usitatibacteraceae > Usitatibacter. The sequence goes on along the minus strand of DATIWC010000116.1, from coordinate 22,773 downwards.
GAGTACAAGGTGCGCCACATCCTCGTCGACAAGGAAGACGACGCGAAGCAGATCATCGCCGACCTCGCCAAGGGCGGCGACTTCGCCAAGATCGCCAAGGAGAAATCGAAGGATCCCGGCTCCAAGGACAACGGCGGCGACCTCGACTGGGGCCCGGCCGCGCGCTACGTGAAGCCGTTCGCCGATGCCGTGATGGGCATGCAGAAGGGGCAGACCTCGGCCGTGCCGGTGAAGACGGATTTCGGCTACCACGTGATCCGGCTGGACGACGTGCGCCCGCTCACCGTGCCGCCGTTCAACGAGATGCGCGAGCAGTTCAAGCAGCGCGCGCAGCAGCAGCAGATCCAGAAGATGGTCGTGGACCTGCGCTCCAAGTCGAAGATCGAGGAGCGCTAGGCGCTCTCCCGCTTCACGGAAAGGGCGGCCGCGGCCGCCCTTTTTCTTTGGCGCTGCCTGACCCTTTTCCCGGCTCGCCTCGTTTCATGGGGTAGAGGCCGCCCTTCGGCGGCCGCCCTGGAGACGAACATGAAGCCGATTCGCGCATTGCTCGCCGCCGCGCTGGCGGCCGCCAGCCTCGCCGCCCACGCCGTGGGCAGCCTCGCCGACCTTTCCATCCTCGATCGCTCGACGGGCCGCGAATTGCCGGTGTACTGGCACGACGGACGCGCCTACGTCGTGGGCCGTCCCGGCAACGAGTACCAGGTCGTGGTGCGCAACCGCCGCGGCGAGGACCTGCTCGCCGTCGTCTCCGTCGACGGCCTGAACGTGATGAACGGCGAGACCGCGAGCCCCCGCCAGTCGGGCTACGTGCTCGCGCCGTGGTCGCGCGTCGAGGTGCGCGGCTGGCGCAAGAGCCTGGACGAGGTGGCCGCGTTCTACTTCACGCCGCTCGGCGATTCCTACGCCGCGCGCACCGACCGCCCCGCCAACGTGGGCGTGATCGGCGTGGCGCTCTTCCGCCGCAAGCCCGAGCCGCCGCCGGTCGCGCAATACGCGCCCGAGGAAAAGTCGCGCGCCGAATCGGGCGCCGACCTGCAACGCGAGCCCGCGCGCGAGAAGTCCGCCAACGGGGCGCTTGCGCGCCCTGCCCCGGCGCCCGGCGCGCCGCTCGGCACGGGCCACGGCCGCCGCGAGGAATCGCGCGTGCGCATGGTCGACTTCGAGCGCGCCACCGAAGAGCCGGCCGAGACCGTCGCGATCTACTACGACAGCTACCGCAACCTGGTGGCCATGGGCGTGCTTCAGCCGGAACGCGCGCCGCGCAATCCGGACCCGTTCCCCACCGCTTTCGCGCCCGACCCCTGGCGTTAAGATACGGAGGCGATGGGGGCCTCCGACGAAGAGCTCATGCTGGCCTACGCCGGCGGCGACGCGGGCGCCTTCGAGGCGTTGTACGCGAAGCACAAGGGCGGCCTCTTCCGCTTCGTGCTGCGCTCGGTGAAGACGCGCGGCGAGGCCGACGAGATCTTCCAGGACGTGTGGATGCGCGCGATCGAGGCGCGCGAGCGTTACCGGCCGCAGGCGAAGTTCGCGACCTGGCTCTACACGATCGCGCACCATCGTCTCATCGACCACTGGCGTGCCCGCGGGCTCGCGGTGGCCTCGCTGGACGACGACGAGCGCCCGGTGGAGGAGCCCGCGGCCGCGCCGGACGTCGAGCCCGAGCGCATCGCGGTGGCCTCGCAGATGCTCGAGCGCCTGGCCGCCGCGATCGCCGCGCTCCCGCTCGCGCAGCGCGAGGCGTTCCTGCTGCACCAGGAGAGCGGGCTCGGCATCGCGGAGATCGCGCGGGCCACCGGCACCAACGAGGAGGCGGCGAAGAGCCGCCTGAGATATGCGATGAACAAGCTGCGCGAGGCGATCGGCGATGACTGACGGCGACGACAAGCTCGCGAGGCGCTACCGCGAGCTCGCGCGCGAGGAGCCGGGGGCCGCGCTCGACGCGGCGATCCTCGCGGCTTCGCGGCGCCCTGCCCGGCGCGCGTCGTTCGCGAGCCGCTGGGCGGCGCCCGTCTCCATCGCGGCGGTGCTGGTGCTCGCCTTCGGGCTCACGCTCGAGATGCGGCAGGAAGAGCCGGGCGTCGAGACTTCAGTGCCGGCCCCGCGCCGTGAAGCGCCGCCGCCCGTGCAACGCGCCGAGCCCGCCGAAAAGCCGAAGCCGCTCGCCAGGGAGAGGCTCGCTCCGGCCGAGCCCCAGCCGAAGACGGCGCCCCAGGCCTTTCCCGCGCAATCCGCGGGTGCCCTGAAGGCGCCCGCCGCGGCGCGCGAGGAGAAAGTGCCCGTGGAAGCGCCACGCGAGGAAACGCGCGCGCCCGCGGCGGACCTGCAACGAGCGCCCGCCGCCGCGCCGCCTCCCGCATCGCCCCCGGCTGCCGGCGCCGCACGCATCGCCCCGGAATCGCTGAACCCCGCACCCGCGGCGCGCGCGAAGAGTCTCGCGGCCCCGGCGGCGCAATCGCCGGTCGACGCGGAGCTCGAGCGCATCGCCGGGCTGCGCGCGCAGGGCCGCGATGCCGAAGCCGATGCGGCGCTCGAGCAGTTCCGCCGCGACCATCCGGGCTACACGATCCCGGATGCGATGTGGGACAGGGTGAAGCCGCGCTAGCGCGTCGCGGCCGGGCGGCGGTCGATCTCGGTGATCGCGCCGCTGCGATTCTCGACGAACACGCGCAGCTCCTGGTTCTCGCGCCACGCGTTGGACGGAATCGAGATCTCGAAGCCGGCCTCGTCGGCGTCCGGGTAGCCCGGGTAGTCCGCCGCGATGTCGCGCCGCTCCGTGCCGCGCGACGCATCGACCTGCGCGCCGCCGCCCACCGTCGCGTACACGCGCCGCACTTCCCAGGGGTCGAGCGCCCAGCCCACGACCTGCAGCGCGGTTCCGCTCGCGCGCGCCTTCTCGATCGCGCCGAGGGCGAGCGGCTGGCGCTGCGTCCACAGCGCCCATCCCGCGGCGAGAAGGATCACGCCGAGCAACGCCGCCATGGCCACGCGCGCGAGCAGCAGGTCGGTGGTGAGCTGCCAGAGCACCCACGGAAGCAGCAGCGCCGCGGCGAGCAACCCCATCTCGCCCAGCAAGTCGTGCCGCTGCGCCGCGAACAGGCCCTCGCCGAAGGTGGCCGTCACCAGCGCGTAACCGCCGATCCCCACCAGCATCGAGAACACGAGCGGCACCGCGCTCGACCGCGCCTCGCGCCTCGCGGTCCACGCGAGCCAGACGAGCGCGGCCGGAAACGAGATCAACAGGGCCACCACGGCCGTCGCCATCGCCATGGCCGGGGCGCGCGACGGCAGTGCGAGGAACGACATCGCCTGGGGCGGCAGGTCGTCGATCGACGCGATCGGTCCCTCGGCGGCGATGCCCAGGTGGCCCGGGACCACGGATTGCGCCGAGATGAGCACCCGGGAAAGCGCGCGCACGAGCGTGTACGGTTCCGCGAGCGCGAGCTGCGCCAACGCGACCGGGCCCACGGTCCCCGCCTCGGGACAATCGGCGGACGGCCCGTCGGCCGGCTTCACGAGCCAAGCCGAAGGCGAAACGTTCGCGCAGCGCGCCGGCAGCCCGAGGCGCTGGAGCGTGGCCGCGGGATCCGACGAGGCGCCCGCGAGCAAGCCCGCGTGCGCCTCGCTGCGCATGCGGTCCGATGCGTCGCCCTCGATCTGCATGAGCCCGAGCTGCGCGGCGGCCACCGCGGCCGCCACGCCGCAGACGGCCAGGGCACGCCGGCGCGAGCGCTTGAAGAGCACGGGCGCGGCGAGGAGGGCGAGCAGCACGGGCAGCAGCGCGAACTGCGAGCTCGCGAGCCCGAGCATGGCGAGCCCCGCGCCGAGGATCCACCAGAAGACCGGGCATTCGTCGTCGCGAAGCGCGATGACCGCAGCCGCGGCCACCGAGGCGTACGTCCCCAGGAGCGCGGCCGGCTCCGTGTGCAGCGTGTTGAGCCAGAGCATGGTCGCCGGATCGGCGATGAGCAGGAAGAAGATCGCCGCATGCGCGATGGAGGCGCCCGGAAAGGGCCGCAGCGCGATCGTCACCGCAATCGCGAGCGCGCCCACCACGGCGAGCGTGAAGATTCCGAATGCCTGCAGCGGCACCCGGATCTCCGGCTCGTCGCTCGCGATGGAAGCGATCGCCATGCCGAGCACCACGGGCGCCGCGAGGAGCGCGCCCGAGCTCGCATAGCAGCCGCCCACGCCGAAGCCCGCCGTGTGGTAGCTCGCCGAGGGCCGCGGGCGCGCCGCGGAATCCAGCCCCGCGGGAACGGGCTCGATGCCGACGCATCCGGCAACGCGGTGCCATGGCGAGGGATCGCCGTAGCCCAGCGCGGGATCGTGGCTCACGAGGAGCGTGGCCCGGGCGAGCCCCAGCACGACCAGCGTGAATGCGGCGAGCGTGTAGAGGGAAACGCGCACCGGCGTCTCCATGGGATCAGGCGACCCAGGCTCGCGCGTTGCGAAACATGCGCATCCACGGCGAGTCCTCGCCCCATTCGCGCGGATGCCACGACAGGAGAACCGAGCGGAACACGCGCTCGGGGTGCGGCATGAAGATGGTGAAGCGGCCGTCGGGCGTCGTGACCGCCGTGATGCCGCGCGGCGAGCCGTTCGGATTGGCGGGATAGGCCTCGGTGGGCTTGCCGCGGTTGTCCACGAAGCGCATCGCCACGAGGGGATCGCACGCGTCCATGGCGGCCTGCGAGGCGAACACCGCGCGGCCCTCGCCGTGCGCCGTGACGATCGGGATGCGCGAGCCTTCCATGCCCGCGAACACGATCGAGGGCGTGCGCGCCAATTCCACGAGCGCCACCCGCGCCTCGTACTGCTCGGAGGCGTTGCGCTCGAAGTGCGGCCAGTGCTGCGCGCCCGGGATGATCTCCTTCAGGTTCGACATCATCTGGCAGCCGTTGCAGGCCCCGATGGCGAACGAGTCGCCGCGCGCGAAGAACGCCTCGAACTCGCCGCGCGCGCGGGCGTTGAAGAGGATCGACTTGGCCCAGCCCTCGCCCGCGCCCAGCACGTCGCCGTAGCTGAAGCCGCCGCAGGCGGCGAAGCCCTTGAACGCCGCGAGCGAGACGCGGCCCGCGAGGATGTCGCTCATGTGCACGTCCACCGCGAGGAAGCCCGCGCGGTCGAGCGAAGCCGCCATCTCCGATTGCCCGTTCACGCCCTGCTCGCGCAGCACCGCGACCTTCGGGCGCGCCCCGCCCGCGATGAAGGGTGCGGCCACGTCGTGGGCGGGATCGAACGCGAGGTGCGCGCTCATGCCCGGGTCCTCCTCGTCGAGGAGCCTCTCGTATTCCTGGTCGGCGCACGCGGGGTTGTCGCGCATGCGCTGGATCTGGTGGCTCACGTGGGACCACTCGCGATGCAGCGCCGCGCGCCGCTCGGCGTACGCAGCCTTGCCGTTCACGATGAAGCGCAGCTCGCCCTGCGCGTTCGGGTGCCCGATCACGTGCGAGCACGCGCCCAGGCCGCGGCCATGCAGCTCGGCCATCACCGCGTCGCGCTCGCCCCGGCGCACCTGAAGCACCGCGCCCGCCTCCTCGTTGAAGAGGGCGGCGAGGATGCGACCCTGCATGTCGCCGGCCATCATGTCGTCCTGGCGCTCGTGGCCGTCGACGTCGAGGCGCTGCGCGTCGAACACGAGCGCGTCCAGGTTCGCCGTGATGCCGGTGCGCGAGGCGAAGGCCATCTCGCAAAGCGTGGCGAACAGGCCGCCGTCGGAACGGTCGTGGTATGCGAGGAGCTTGCCGGCGCGACCGAGCTCCTGGATCGCCGCGAAGAAGGCCTTGAGGCGCGCCGGATCGTCGAGGTCGGGGCACGCGTCGCCCAGCTGCGAATGCACCTGCGCGAGGATCGAGCCGCCCAGGCGGTTGCGGCCGGCCCCCAGGTCCACGAGCACGAGCTCGGTATCGCCCACGTCGCGCCGCAGCTCCGGCGTGAGGGTGCGCCGCGCGTCCGAGACCTTCGCGAAGGCCGACACGACGAGCGAGAGCGGCGCGGTCACCGCCTTCGCCTCGCCGCTCTTCGGGTCGTTCCACGCGGTGCGCATCGACATCGAATCCTTGCCGACGGGAATGGCCACGCCGAGGGCCGGGCAAAGCTCCATGCCGACCGCCCTCACGGTGTCGAAGAGGGACGCGTCCTCGCCCGGCTGGCCGGCCGCGCACATCCAGTTGGCCGACAGCTTGATGCCGCCGATGTCGCCGACAGCCGCGGCGGCGATGTTGGTGATGGCCTCGGCCACCGCCATGCGCCCCGAGGCCGGGCCGTCGATGAGCGCGATGGGCGTGCGCTCGCCGATCGCCATCGCCTCGCCCTCGTACGTCGAGTAGCCCAGCGTCGTGACCGCGCAGTCGGCCACCGGCACCTGCCACGGGCCGACCATCTGGTCGCGCGCGCACATGCCGCCCACCGAGCGGTCGCCGATGGTGACGAGGAAGCTCTTGTCGGCCACCGCGGGATGGCGCAGCACCCGGCGCGCGGCCTCGCGAAGCTCGATGCCGCCCAGGTCGAGCGCGGCGAGCTTCCTCTTCGCACGCTTCACCTCGCGGTGCATTCGCGGCGGCTTGCCGAGCAGCACCTCGAGCGGCATGTCGACCGGGCGATTGGCGAAGAGCTCGTCCTCGACCACCAGCGCGCCATCCCCGCGCGCGCGCCCCACCACCGCGTAGAGGCAGCGCTCGCGCTCGCACAGCCGCGCGAACTCCTCCAGGCGCGAGGCGTCGATCGCGAGCACGTAGCGCTCCTGCGATTCGTTCGACCAGACCTGCATCGGCGACATGCCCGGCTCTTCCACCGGGATGCTGCGCAGCTCGAACTGCGCGCCGATGCCGCCCGTGTGCGCGAGCTCGGGGAATGCGTTCGACAGCCCGCCCGCGCCCACGTCGTGGATCGAGAGGATCGGGTTGCGATCGCCCATCTGCCAGCAGGCGTCGATCACTTCCTGGCAGCGGCGCTCGAGCTCCGCGTTGGAGCGCTGCACCGAGTCGAAGTCGAGCGACTCCGCGTTCTGCCCGGAGGCCATCGAGGAAGCCGCGCCGCCGCCCATGCCGATGAGGAAGCCCGGGCCGCCCAGCTGGATGAAGAGCGTCCCGGGGCCCAGCGCGCGCTTCTTCGCGTGGCGCGCGGCGATGTTGCCGTAGCCGCCGGCCAGCATGATGGGCTTGTGGTAGCCGCGCACCTCGCCGTCCACCGGCATCTCGAACGTGCGGAAATAGCCCGCGAGGTTGGGACGGCCGAACTCGTTGTTGTATGCCGCGCCGCCGATGGGGCCCTCGACCATAATGTCGAGCGCGGAGGCGATGCGCGCGGGCTTGCCGTAGTCGGCCTCCCAGCGCTCTACGGCGCCGGGGATGCGCAGGTTGGAGACCGTGAACCCGGTGAGCCCCGCCTTGGGCTTGCCGCCGATCCCCGTGGCGCCCTCGTCGCGGATCTCGCCGCCGGCGCCGGTGCCCGCGCCCGGGTGCGGCGCGATCGCGGTCGGATGGTTGTGCGTCTCGACCTTCATGAGGATGTGCGTCTCGTCCTCGTGGTGGCCCCAGGCTCCGGCGCCATCCGGGTGGAAGCGCGCGATGCGCGCGCCCTGCATCACCGCGGAGTTGTCCGAGTAGGCGACGATGGTTCCCTGCGGGCTCGCGCGGTGCGTGTTGCGGATCATGCCGAAGAGGGTCGCGTCCTCGGCCTTGCCGTCGATCGTCCACGACGCGTTGAAGATCTTGTGCCGGCAGTGCTCCGAATTCGCCTGCGCGAACATCATGAGCTCGACGTCCGTGGGGTCGCGGCCCAGCCTCGCGAAGCTCGCGGCGAGGTAGTCGATCTCGTCGGGCGCGAGCGCGAGCCCCATCTCGCCATTGGCGCGCTCCAGCGCCGCGCGCGCATCGGCCGCGAGCGCGATCGTCGCGAGCGGCTGCGGCTTGAAGTGCTCGAAGAGCTTCGCGGCCGCGCCCACGTCCTCCACCACCGTCTGCGTCATGCGGTCGTGGATCGCGCGGTCCAGCGCGCGGCGTGAACGCTCGGACAACGGGCCGGGGTCGCGCGCCGTCACGTAATACGCCACGCCGCGCTCGATGCGCACCACCTTCGCGAGGCCGCAATTGCGCACGATGTCGGTCGCCTTGGACGACCAGGGCGAGACCGTGCCGAAGCGCGGCAGGACCAGCAGGAGCACGCCGCGCGGCTCGCCTTGCGCGGGCGTGCCGTAGGTGAGGAGCCGCTCCAGGCGCTGCGTCTCGGCGGCGTCCAGGGGCGCGGAAAGGGCGGCGAAGTGCACGAACCGCGCATCGACCGTGATCGCCTCGGCGAGCGCCCGCGGCAACGAGGCGAGCAGCTTCTCGACCCGGAAAGGGGAGAGTGCCAACGCGCCGGGCAGCGTGAGGATGTGCTGCGGCGGCGCGTCTTGCGGATTCATGGGCGAATTATATCGCGGGCGGCCCCTCGGGCATCCAGAGCAGGTGCGCCGTGACGTCCCGCGCGAAGCCCGCGGCGACGAGCACGTCGCGCCAGTCGCGCGCGGCGGCCTCGAGGTGGCGCTCGAGCGCGGCGCGGTCGCCGGCGGCGAGCTTGAGGACCGCGAAGCGGATGCGCTCGACGAGCGTGATCCACGCGGGATCCACGAACGGCAGGTTGTCGGCGCAGCGCTCGCGCAGTACCAGCGCCACCTCGCCCCACTCGCCCTCGGGGAACGTGGCGCGGATGCGCGCGCGCGTGGCCTCGCTCAGATCGATCACGGCGCCCTGGCGTGCAGCCACTCGAGCGCGTCGCGCTCCTCGGTGAACGCACGCGCGCGCAGGCCGCGGTTGGCCGCGACATCCTCCATGTAGGCGAGCCGCTTGTCGCCCGGCGCGCCGAGGATGGCGATGCGGTAGTGGCCGATGCCCCGCTCCTTCACGCGGCGCACGCCGTCCAGCACGAGCGTGTGGTAGTCGTCGAAGCGCGCCTGGCTCACGTCGAAGAGCAGGAGCTCGCTATGGGCCTCGCCCGCGGCCTGGGCGGCCAGCTCGATGGCGCGAGCGCTGCGCTGGCGGCCGATCTGGCCCGTGAGCGTGGCCCGGACGACGCCGCCGTCGACGCGAACCGCCACCTGGCCGTGACTTTCCATGCCGCCATTCTCGCCGCGGCGGGCGGCGAAATCCCCACGTCCGCGGGTGGGAGTTACATGCCGAGCTCGCTCATCAGGAAGGCGAGCCCGTCGGCATCCTCCGCGACGCGCTTTTCCAGGCTCGTATCGATGCCGTGGCCGGTGTCGGCGCTGGTGCGAAGCAGGATCGGGTGGCCGTGGGGATCGGCCGCCTGCAGGCGCGCGGCCATCTTGCGGGAGTTGTACGGATCGACGCGGCCGTCGTTCTCGCCCGTGGAGAAGAGCACCGCGGGATAGGCCGTGCCGTCCTTCACGTGGTGGTACGGCGAATACCCGTAGAGCGCGCGGAACTGGGCCTCGTCCTTGACCGTCCCGAACTCGGTCACGTTGAAGGCGCCGTTGGGCGTGAGCTCCACGCGCAGCATGTCGTAGATGCCCACCAGGCTCCAGACCGCGCGGAAGAGATCCGGGCGCTGGGTGAGGATCGCGCCCATCAGCAACCCCCCGTTGCTGCCCCCCACCGCGGCCAACCGCGCGGGCTTCGTGTATCCGCGCTCGATCACGTGCTCCGCGGCGCCGATCATGTCGTCGAAGACGTTCTGCTTGCGGGTGAGGTTGCCTTCCTTGTGCCACGCCTCGCCGAACTCGCCCCCGCCGCGCAGGTTGACGGTGGCGTAGATGCCGCCGTGGTCCAGCCATGCGCGGGCCCAGAGGGAGAAGTGCGGCCGCTCGCTCACCCCATAGCCGCCGTAGCCGTAGAGCAACAGGGGATGGGAGCCGTCGCGCTTCGTGCCCTTCTTCATGACCAGGTTCACCGGCACCCTCGTGCCGTCCCTGGACTTCGCCATCTCCCGCACCACCTCGGCATCGTCGAAGCTCACCTTCGACGGCTCCGCGAGGCCGATCTGCACGAGCCGGCCGGGGCGGGGATCGTAGCGGTACCAGGCCGTCGAATGCAGGAAGCTTTCGCTGCGCACGAGGACCTCGTCGTTGTCCAGCCGCTCGCCCAGGGCGTTGTTCGACACCGGTTCGGTGGGCAGCGTCGCGAGGAGCTTGCCCTCGAGGTCGAAGACGCGGATCTCCGAAGGGCCGCCCACCATGTAGCCCGCGTAGAGGCGCGTGGCCGTCGGCGCGATGTCCTCGATGGTCGCCTTGCCTTCCGGAATGACGACCCTCGCCTTGGCGAGATCGGGCGCGCCGAGCGGCATCGCGAGCACCTTGCCGCGCGGGGCACCGTCGAGCGAGAGCGCGTACAGGTTGCCGTCCAAACCCAGCTCCACGCGGCGGATCTTGTCCGATTCGGAGGCGAACTTCGCCCACTTGCCCGAGGCGTCGCGCAGGTAATAGGAGAACTCGCCGCCGTCGCCGTTGGCCACGGAGGCGAGGAGGTACTTGCCGTCGCGCGTGGAGGAGAGCGCCGTCTCCGCGATGCGCGGGAACTCCTTGCCGATCGCGTACGTGTCGCTCGAGGGCGGCGTCCCCAGCTTGTGGTAGTAGACCTGCTGGTAGAAATTCATGTCCTGCGGCGCGCGCTCGTTGCCCTGGGGATAGCGCGTGTAGAAGAAGCCGGCGCCCTCGGCATCCCACGCGATGCTGCCGCCGCCCGTGGGCCAGTTCACGCGCGGGACCACGTCGCCCTGCTCCTTGCCCGTGGCCACGTCGATCACGTGCGCGGATCCATCCTCGCTGCCGTTCTTCGAAAGCGACACGGCGACATACTTGCCGTCGAGCGACGCCGCGTACCAGTCGATCGACGTGGTGCCCCCCGCGTCCAGCGCATTCGGGTCCAGCAGCACGCGTTCGCCGCGGCGATGGCCCGCGAAGCCCATCACGACGAGCATGGGCTGGTTCTTCGGCGGCTGGCGCTTCATCGCGAAGAAGCGCTTGCGATACTGCATGTCGAAGTAGCGCACGGGCGAGGTCGAGTAGAGCTCCTTGAGCTCGCGCCCGAGCGCGGGGCGCACCGCGAGCGCATCCAGCGTGGCGCGCGTGAGCTTCATCTGCGCTTCTCCCCACGCCTTCACCGCGGGGTCGTCGCCGTTCTCCAGCCAGCGGTAATCCTCGGTCACCTGCGTGCCGAAGAAGCTGTCGGTGACGGGATGCCTGGGCGTCGGGGGATAGTCGAGGGCGAGCGCGGACAGGCCGGGCAGCAAGGCCGAGGCCGCGGCGAGCCGCAGCAGGAGCGAAGATCGCAAGGAAACCTCCGGTTGGCGAGCGCGGCAGTATAGAGCAAGCCTCTCAGCCCCACCGCAGCGCCACGCGCAGCCCGCGGAACTGCGCCCCGTCCACCATCGACGGCAGGATGGGCACCGTGCGGTCGAAGCGCGCGCCGTGCGGGCGCCAGCGCACCACCGTGAGCCAGGGCGCGACGAACGAGCCCGCGGCAAGGCGCCCCGCGCGAGGGTTGCCCAGGCCATCCTCGATCTCGACCTCGCCTCGGCGGAGCGCGAGCGAACGGACCCCGCGCGCCCCGCGCAGCATCGCGCGCGAATGGATCGCCTCCAGCGCGGCGCAGGCGACCCAGGTGGCCGCGAGGATGCGCAGCGCTGCCGGTCCCGGGGCGAGGGCGAGCAGGCCCAGGGTGGCCCCCGCGGCGGCCGCGATGGCCCATGCCGCGCCCCTCGATGGCCGCAATTCGAGTCCCACGCCCGCCTCGCTATACTTGTTTTCCGCTCCTGCCGCACTCACCTCGCCTCCATGCCGCCCGCCTTCGTGGCCCCCCTTCCGGATAACGCCGTGATCGCCGTCTCGGGCGACGACACGGCCGCCTTCCTGCACGGCCAGTTCACCAACGATGTCGAGGGCCTTGCCGAGGGCGGCGCGCAGTGGAGCGGCTGGTGCACGCCGAAGGGCCGCCTCTACGCGACCTTCCTCCTCGTGCGGCGGCGCGGCGACTTCCTGCTGGTGCTGCCCGCCGAGATGGCGGCGGCGTTCGCCAAGCGCCTCGCGATGTACGTGCTGCGCTCGCGCGTGCGCATCGAGGACGTGAGCTCCTCGCTCGCGTGCACCGGCGTCGCGGGCGACACGGCCGCGAATGCGGTCGCGAAGCTCTGGGGCGCCGCGCCGGCGCCGATGGCCGCGGCGCAAAGCGGCGGGGCGCTCTGCGTGGGACTCGAGGCGCAGCGCTTCCTCGTGGTCTCGCCGGCTGCCGGCGCCGAGGCACTGCGCGAAAAGCTGGGAGCCGGCGGAACGCGCGAGCAATGGGAGTGGGCCTCGGTCCACGCGGGCGTGCCGACGATCGTCAACGCCACGCGCGAGGCATTCGTCCCGCAGATGGCCAATTTCGAGCTGGTGGGCGGCGTGAGCTTCCGCAAGGGCTGCTATCCCGGCCAGGAGATCGTCGCGCGCACGCAGTATCGCGGCATCCTCAAGCGGCGCATGGCGCTCGCCCACCTGGCGGCGGACGAACGGCCGCAGCCGGGCGACGCCGTCTTCAGCACGGCCTTCGGCGACCAGGCCGCCGGCACCGTCGTGAACGTCGCGGCCGCGCCGCAGGGCGGCTACGACGCGCTCGTGGTGGCGCAGGTCGAGGGCCTCGCGAAACGCGACCTGCACTGGAAGTCGCCCGGGGGGCCGCCGCTGGAGATAATCGCGCACCCGCCCCTCGAAGCGGCGTGAGCCCGCGCGACTGGCGCCCGCCGGCCGCCCTCGCTGCGCTGATCCTCATCTGGGGCTACTCGTGGGTCGCCATGAAGGTGGGCCTGCGCTACTCCCATCCGCTCGACTTCGCCGCGCTTCGCACGGGCCTGGGCGCGGCGCTGCTCTTCGCGATCGTGTTGCTTCGCGGCGGCTCGCCCGCGCTCGCCTCGCATCGCATGGCGCTCCTGCTGGGCCTGCTGCAGGTGGGCCTTTTCGTGGTGCTGTCGAACTACGCGCTGATGCTCACGGGAACGGGCCGCACGTCGGTGCTCGTGTACACGATGCCGTTCTGGATGATCGTGTTCGCGCACGCGATCCTTCACGAGCGCATGCGCGGCGCGCAATGGATCGCCGTGGCGCTCGCCTTCGCGGGGCTCGTGCTCATCGTCTCGCCGTGGCGCCTCTCGAGCCTCGGCGGGAGCCTGCTCGCGGTCCTCGCGGGCGCGCTGTGGGCGTTCTGCGCCGTCCTCTCGAAGCGCTGGCCCACGCGCGCCGATCCGATGGTCTTCACCGCGTGGCAGGTGCTGTATGGATTCCTCGCGCTCGCCCTCATCGCGGCCGTCCATCCGCATGATGGCGTCCGGTGGACCGCCGAGTTCGGCGCGGCGCTCTTCTTTTCCGCGGTGCTCGGCGTGGCCATGGGCTGGTGGCTGTGGACCTACGTGCTGTCGCGCTCCCAGGCGGGCATCGCGGGGCTCAACACGCTCGGAATCCCCGTCGTCGCCGTGCTCTCATCGGCGTGGCAGCTGGGGGAACGGCCGCCGCCGATCGAGATCGCGGGCATGGCGCTCGTGGGCACGGCACTCCTTCTGCTCGCCGCCCTCGGCCTGCGCCGCCCCCGGCCCCAGATGCCTCGCAGCTAGCGGCAGAGCGGCGCGGAGAGCGCCTGCACGACGCGCCCGGTCACGGGATCCTGCGCGAAGGCGACGACCGACATGCGCGCGACGTCCCAGTCGGGCCGCGCCGCGAAGCGGAACCTGCCTTCGCGCGTGCCGACGAGCGCGAAGTCGCGGATCACGGCGTGGTGGCGCAGGTCCTCGCCCTTGTTCTCCCCCGCTGTGACATGGCTCGCGAGCCCGTCCTGCGTGAGCGCGACGTAGAGGCGCGCCCCGGCACCCGCGCGGGCCTTGAGCCACTCGAGCGAGGCGCGGCCCTCGATGCCCTGCGCAGTGAGAGGTTCCTGGGTGAGCGCGAGCGACGCCGCGGCCGGCGTGCGCGTTATCGCGTCGAGCGCCTCGTTCACCGCGGCCTCGCTCGACCAGCGCCGGAAGTCGCGCCCGCCGATCATCACCTGCGGCGTATAGACGCTCGCGGCGCCCTGCGCCTCGGCGAGGTCCTGCTGGCGTTCGGTATACAGGGGGCTCGCGAAGCGGTCCTTCCAGCCGATGTAATCCCAGTAGCTCACGTGGAAGGCGAGCGGCACGACGCGCGGGTCGCCGCTCGCCGCGAGCCGGGAGAGCCACCGGTCGGCGGGCGGGCAGCTCGAGCAGCCCTCGGAGGTGTAGAGCTCCACCAGAGCGCGCACGTGCGTGCCGGAGTGGGCGGTGCAGTCGGCGGTGGCGTTCATGGCGGCAAGCGCCGCGGCGGCGGCAAGGATCCGGAGCATGGCCATGGGTCGCCGCCCGCCGCCCAGGGCTTACGCCGGGGCCTTCGCCTTGCGCTTGTAGCGCCTGGCGCTCGCCGCGATGTCCTGCTTCGCCTCCTCGGGGCTGCCCCAGCCCTCGACCTTCACCCACTTGCCCGCTTCCAGGTCCTTGTAGTGGGCGAAGAAATGGGTGATCTGGGAGAGCACCATCTCGGGCAGGTCGCGCGCGGTCTGGATGTCGCGATAGAGCGGCGTGAGCTTGTCGATGGGCACCGCGAGGATCTTGGTGTCGCCGCCCGCCTCGTCGGTCATCTTGAGCAGCCCGATGGTCCGGCAGCGCACCACCACCCCGGGCATCAGCGCGAAGGGGCTGATCACCAGGACGTCCACCGGGTCGCCGTCGTCGGAGAGGGTGTCGGGGATGTAGCCGTAGTTGCACGGGTAGTGCATCGCCGTCTGCACGAAACGGTCCACGAAAAGGGCCCCCGTCTGCTTGTCGATCTCGTACTTGATGGGGTCGGCGTTCATCGGGATCTCGACGATCACGTTGAAGTCGTTGGCCAGGTCGCGGCCGCTGGTCACACGATCGAGGTTCATTGTCCTCCCACGGCTGTGGTAGATTTATCGCAGCTTCTCAACACCATTATCCAAGTTGTCGATTTGACAGGCAAAAGCAGGCGATGAGCCGCAGTCTCCCCCTCATCCTCACGCTCGACCAGCACGGCGTGCCGCACCGCTGGGTCACCTGGCAGCAGGCGGTCTGGTATTACGCCAAGCAACGGGTCGCGTGGGAGCTCGGCCGCGAGGCCTTCACCGTGTACGGCGGCCGAAGCCACCGGACGGGCGAGCGCTCGAGCATCACCGCCAACTCGATCATCGCCATCCGCGGCAAGGCGCTCGCCATCAAGGGCTTCCACCAGGTCCCGCCGCTCAACAACCGCGAGCTGTTCAACCGCGACCGCTTCGTCTGCGCGTTCTGCGGCGGCAACTTCCCGTCGCTGCGGCTCACGTGCGACCACATCCTGCCCATGTCGCGCGGAGGCCGCGACACGTGGATGAACGTCGTCACCGCCTGCCGTGCCTGCAACCAGAAGAAGGGCAGCCGTACGCCCGAAGAAGCGCACATGCAGCTGATGTACGCACCGTACGTCCCCAACCGCGCCGAGTTCCTCATCCTCGCCAACCGCCGCATCCTCGCCGACCAGATGGAGTTCCTGCGCCAGCACGTGTCGGCCAATTCGCGCGTTCGCGAGGGCTCCCATCCCGCACTTCGCAAGACGGCGCTGAACTAGCTGCCGGGCCGCGTGACGCGCGACGCGTCTCCACCCCCAGACCCGGTGCTCGCCGAGCTCCTGGAGCAGCATTTCGCGAGCCAGGGGCGATCGCTCTCCATCGCGGCGCTGGTGGCCACGGTGGCCGCCTGGCTCATGTATCCCTCGATCGCCGGGCGGCTGCTCGTGCTCTGGGTCATCGCCTTCTACGCGGTCCTCTTCATTCGCTACCGGGTGGTCAGGGCCTACGCATCGCGAGCGGCCACGCAGCTCGAGCTGGATGCGCGCAAGCGCGCCTCGGTCGCGAGCCACGCGCTGGGCGGCTCGGCGTGGGGCGCGCTGGGCGCGATGACGCTCGTCCTGTCGCCGGGGCAGCCCGAGAACGTGCTCATCGTCTTCTTCATCGTGACCGCGTTCGCCACGTTCCAGGCGGCGAGCCCGTCGCGCTACGGGCTCGCCTACTACACCTGGATCGGCTGCGCGCTGGCGCCCATCATCGTCGTGGGCGCGCGCCACGAGGACGCGCGCTACCACGTGCTCGCGGTGATGGGCGCGCTCTACCTCGCTTCCATCACCTTCGTGGGGCGGCGCTCGCAGCAGGTGCTGGTCGAGTGGATCGTCAAGCGCCAGGAGAACGCCCGCCTGCTCGCCGACCTGGTGGCGCAGAAGGAGGCGCTCGCCGAGGCCAACCGCGCCAAGACGCGCTTCCTCGCCGCCGCGAGCCACGACCTGCGCCAGCCGATGCAAGCCATCGTGCTGCTGGTGGAGAGCCTGCGCGAGCGCGTCCAGGAGCCCGCGCCGCGGCGCATCGTGGAGAGCATCAACTCGTCGGTGGTGGCGATGTCGGCGCTGCTGAACGAGCTGCTCGACATCTCGAAGTTCGACGCGGGCACCGTGAAGCCGCGCCGCTCGGTCTTCCCGATGAACACGCTGCTCGACCGCCTGCGCGTCTCCTTCGGGCACACCGCCGCGCAGAAGCAGCTCACGCTGCGCATCCGGCCCTCGAAGGCGGTGATCGACACCGATTCGGTGCTTCTCTACCGCATCCTCGTGAACCTGCTCAACAACGCCCTGCGCTATACCCGCACGGGCGGCGTGCTGGTGGGCTGCCGGCGGCGGCGCGAGGGCCTCGCGATCGAGGTCTGGGACACCGGCATCGGCATCCCGGAGGACCAGTACGAGGCGATCTTCCGCGAGTTCCACCAGCTCGCCAACCCGCAACGCGACCGCGAGCAGGGACTGGGCCTGGGACTGGCGATCGTCGAGCGAACGGCGCGCGTGCTCGGGCTGCCGCTCACGCTGCGCTCCCGCGTCGGGCGCGGCAGCGTGTTCTCCCTCCTCGTTCCCTACGGCGACCCCGCGCAGATCCGCGACAGTGAGCACACGCACCTGTCCCCCGGCCTCGATGGCCTGAGGCTCCTGGTGATCGAGGACGAGCGCCAGATCCGCACCGCGATGGCGGTGCTGCTGGAAGGCTGGCGCTGCGAGGTCCTGGCGGTGGCCTCCGGGCCCGAAGCGGATGTGGCGCTCCTCGCGAGGCCGCTCTTCTCGCCGGACGCGATCCTCGCCGACTATCGCCTGCCCGGGGGCGAGGACGGCGTGGCGCTGATCGGACGGTTGCGCCAGCGCTACACCGGCGCCACGGGCATCGTGATCTCGGGCGACATCGGGCCGGAGATGCTGATGGAAGCGGAGAGGGCGGGCTGCCAGGTCCTGCACAAGCCGCTGCGCCCCGCGCGGCTGCGCGCCCTGCTCGGATCGATCAAGCGCAGGCAACCCGAGCCGGCGTTGGCCGAGCGGGCGAGGAAGGCCTCGTGAAGATCCTCATCGTCGACGACCACCACATCATCCGCGAGGGCATGCGGCCGGTGCTCACCCGCCTCGAACCCGGCGTCGAGGTGCTCGAGGCCGGCAACTTCGAGGAGGCGCTGTGGATCGCCTCGCGCAATCCGGAGCTGGACCTCGTGCTGCTCGACCTGCGCCTGCCCGACGTCGCGGGGTTCGCGGCCCTCTCCGGGCTCCAGGAGCGCTTTCCCTCGCTGCCCGTGGTGGTGATGTCGGGCGAGGACGACCCGGAGCTCGTGCGCTCGGCCATCGACCGCGGCGCGCTGGGCTACATCCCGAAATCCTCCAGCGGCGAGGTGATCCTCGGTGCGCTGCGCCTCGTGCTGTCGGGAGGCACTTACGTCCCGCGGGAAGCCATCGAGCGCGCCTCGGGCGCATCCCCGCCGCCGCAGCACTCGCCCGACGAAGTCTCGCAGCGCCTGGGCATCACGCCGCGCCAGGCCGAGGTGCTCGCCCTGCTCCTCGCCGGCAAGTCCAACAAGCTCATCTCCCGCGAGCTGAACCTCGCCGAGAGCACCGTGAAGAACCACGTGGCCGCGGTGTTCAAGGCGCTCAACGTCACCACCCGCGTCCAGGCCGTCCTCGCCGCCGCGAAACTCGGTATCAGGAGCTGATTCCCGGCGCGCTCCACCGAAAGTACTAGGCCTTCGAGCCGATGGCGGGCCCGCGGGCCAATCCGTATCGTGCGCGGACACTTTCGACGCGGAGGACGCTATGTCCCGCATCAGCTACGAACTGGCCCTGGGCATGGCCCTGGCGCTCGAGGCCGCCGACACGGACCTGAACCACCTGCGCGGCCTCATCGACGACGCCGGCGCGGCCGAGCCGCGCGACCTCGCCGCGAACCTGCTGGAGCGCGCGCGCCGCCGCATGGACACGGTGCGCAACGCGCTCGGCGAGGCCTGCGGTCCCGAGGCGCCGCAAGGCAGGCTCCAATGAAGCGCCCCGCGACCTCGCACAAGCCGGGCGCCCCGGTGATGGTGGAGCTGCGCCTGGATCCCGAGCGCTTCCCGCGCCGCCACTCGTTCATGCCGCTGGTGGCCGAAGTGGCCGCGATGGGCCGCATGGATTGCATCGAGCTCGCCCTCGCCCCCAACGGCGGCGGGCACCTGGGCTTCCTCATGTACGGCGCCCACAGCCTCGCGAAGCTGCGCGAGGGCCTGGGCCGCCTCGTGGGTGAGGATTCCATCGTGAAGTTCCGCGCCGTGGCCGCCGCCTGAGCGACGTGAGCGAAATGTCCGCCCTCGCCTCCGTCGCCGCCTGGATTCCGGTCACGCTGCTCGCCCTGGCCGCGATGCTGGTGCTGCTCAACCATTTCCTCAAGCTGCGCCTGGAGACCCGCGCCCAGCACTTCGCCAACCGCGACCCGCTCACGGGCCTGCCCGCGCGCCCGCTGCTCTACGACCGCCTCGACCAGGCGATCGCGCAGGCCGACCGCGCCGGCCACTGCGTGGCGGTGCTCTTCGTGGACCTCGACCGCTTCAAGGCCGTGAACGACACGTTCGGCCACGGCGTGGGCGACCGCGTGCTCTGCGAAGCCTCCGAGCGGCTGCTCGAGCTGGCGGGCGACGACGCCACGGTGGCGCGCATCAGCAGCGACGAGTTCGTGATCGTGCTCCCGGACCGCGCCCGGACCGAGGAGGCGGCGATCTTCGCCGGCCGCGTGCTCACGCTCATGCAGCGCCCGTTCCAGCTCGACGGCCCCGTCTACTGCACGGCGAGCATCGGCATCGCGGTGCACGCGGGCGACGGCACCACCGCCGCGGCGCTCATCCGCAACGCCGACATCGCGATGTGCCGCGCCAAGCAGCGCGGGCGCAACAACTTCCAGTTCTTCCTGCCCGAGATGCACCGCGCGGCCGCGCGCCGCCTGCAGCTCGAGATGGCGCTGCGCGAGGCGCTGCCGCGCGGCGAGTTCATGGTGCAGTACCAGCCGCGCGTGGACGTGCGCAGCGGCTCGATCACCGGCTTCGAGGCGCTGCTGCGCTGGCGCCACCCGGAGATGGGCGTGCTGGCCCCCGCCGAGTTCATCCCGGTGCTCGAGGACACCGACCTCATCATTCCCGTCGGCGAATGGGTGCTGCGCACCGTATGCCGGCAGATCGCGCAATGGCAGGCGCAGGGCCTCGCCGCGCATCCGGTCGGCGTGAACCTCTCGATGCGCCAGTTCCGCCTGCTCGACATCGACAAGGCGGTCGCGCGAGTCATCGAGGAAGAAGGCGTGCCCGCCTCGCTCGTCGAGCTCGAGCTCACCGAATCGCTCCTCATGGACGACCCGGAGCGCGCGGCCGGCGCCCTGGACAACCTGCGGCGCTTCGGCGTGCGCCTCGCGGTGGACGATTTCGGCACCGGCTACTCGAGCCTCGCCTACCTCAAGCGCTTCCCGATCGGCGCGCTCAAGATCGACCGCGCCTTCATCTCGGACGTCGCGCACAACGCCGAGGATGCCGCCATCGCCCGCGCCATGATCAACCTGGGCCACATCCTCGGCCTCAAGGTCGTGGCCGAGGGCGTCGAGACGCCGGCGCAGCTCGAGTTCCTGCGCGCGCACGGCTGCGACGAGATGCAGGGCTTCCTCTTCAGCGGCGCGCTGTGCGCGCGCGAGATCGACGCGCTGCTGGCGGCTCAGTCGCCCGCCGCGATCTCCCCGCGCATCCAGGCCACGAACTGATTGACCTCCGGCCGCGCGGCCGCGTCGCGCGCGAACACCGCGTGGTAGCCGCGCGCGAGGCGCTGCTGCCGGCCGAAGAGCGCCACCAGCCGCTTGGCCCGCACGTGCTGGCCGGCGAGCGTCATGCGGCCCAGGGCGATGCCCTGGCCGTGCAGCGCGGCATGGATCACCTGGTCGTACTGGTCGAAGGTGAGCGTGCCCGCCGGCATCGGATCCTCCACCCCCATCGCCTCGAACCACGCCGCCCACGATAGCCACGGGTAGCGGCGCGGGGCGTCGTGCAGCATGAGCAGCACGTGGTGGCGCAGGTCCTCCGGCTTGCGCAAGGGCTGGCCCATGCGCCGCGCTTCGCGCGCGTAGCCGGGGCTGCACATGGCGGCGAGGTGCTCGCCCACCAGGAACACCGCGCCGGGCGGCGCGCGGTTAGCCGGGCAGTCGCGCACCGCGACGTCGATGCCCTCGCGCTCGAGGTCGAGCACCTCGTGCGTCGCGGCGACCCGCACGTCCACGCGCGGATGGAGCTTGCGGAAGTGCGCCAGGCGCGGCACCAGCCAGAGGGCGGCGAACGAGATCGTGGTGGTGACCGTGAGCACGTGGCCCTGGCGAGTCTCGCGCAGCTTCCTCGTGCTCTCGCGCAGCTGGTCGAGCGCCTGGCCGACGGCGCGGTAGTACGCCTGCCCGGCATCGGTGAGGGCGAGGGCCTTGTGGCGGCGCTCGAAGAGCGCCGTGCCGACGAACGACTCGAGGGACTGGATCTGGCGGCTCACCGCCGATTGCGTGAGGAAGAGCTCGGCGGCCGCGCGAGTGAACGACAAGTGCCGGGCGGCTGCCTCGAAACCGCGCAGCAGGTCGAGCGGCGGGAGCGCGCGGTTCGGGCTAGCCATGCGCGGGATTCATGCTACGGATGCACCCTTTTCGTTTGATGCCCAATAGATGCGGTGGGATTATGCATTCGTCGCACGCATTCATCAAGGAGCCGCCATGCAGATGCACGTCAGCCACCCGGTCCTCGCCCTCGAAGCGGGCGAGGTGGTCACGCTGGACGACGCCCTCGGCACGCGCATCCGCTCGCGCCAGGGCACCGTGTGGGTCACGCAGGAAGGCAGCCGCCTGGACCACATCGTCGGCCCCGGCGACGCGTTCGTCGTCGGACGCCGCGGGCGCATCGTCGTGCAGGCGCTGCGCCCGTCCTGGATCTCGATCGACGGCCGCGTCGAGGCCGCCAACGATTCGCACTGACCGAAGGAGGATCGCATGCACTTCGAAGCCGCCTGGCACGCGCAGGGCCTTCGCTGGATCGCCTCGCTTCTCGAGACAACCGCCGACGCGCTGGAGCGCCCGGCGCACGAATCGCTGCCCGCGAACGACCCCGAGGAAAGCATCGACGAGGCGCGGCTACGCGTCCACCTGCGCGGGCTCTAGCAGCATCGCGTCGCCATAGCTGAAGAAGCGGTAGCGCTCGCGCACGGCGTGGGCGTAGGCCGCGAGCACGCTCTCGCGGCCCGCGAACGCGCAAACCAGCATGAGCAGCGTGGAGCGCGGCAGGTGGAAGTTGGTCACCAGCCGGTCGACGGCGCGGAACCGGTAGCCGGGCACGATGAACAATCGCGTCTCGCCGGTGCCTGCCTGCAACGCGCCGCCCGCCGCCGCGCTCTCGAGCGCGCGCAGCGCCGTGGTGCCCACGCTCACCACGCGCCCTCCCCTCGCCCGCGCCGCCGCCACGGCCGACACCGTCGCGGCAGGCACGTCGTACCACTCGGAATGCATCACGTGCTTCCCGACGTCGTCGGTGCGCACGGGCTGGAAGGTGCCCGCGCCCACGTGCAGCGTGATGGCGGCGCGCGCCACGCCCTTGGCCGCAAGCGCGGCGAGCAGCGGCTCGTCGAAATGCAGGCCGGCGGTGGGAGCGGCCACCGCGCCGGGAGCGCGCGCGTAGACGGTCTGGTAACGCGCCTCGTCGCCCGCGCCCGCCGCATGCGTGATGTAGGGCGGCAGCGGCACCTCGCCGTGCGCATCCAGCGTGGCGAAGACGCCGTCGGCGAACTCGAGCTCGTAGAAGTCGCCCTGCCGCGCCACCACCCGCAGCTCGCTTGCGCCGACCGCGATCGTGCGCCCCGGCTTCGGCGGCTTGCTCGCGCGGACCTGCGCGAGCGCGCGATGCGCGTCGAGCACCCGCTCCACGAGGATCTCGACCTCGCCGCCCGAGTCCTTGCGCCCGTGCAGGCGCGCCTTGATCACGCGCGTGTCGTTCACCACCAGCAGGTCGCCGGGCGCGATGAGCCCCACGATCTCGGTGAAGCGCAGGTCCTCGATCGCGCCGGTGCGCCCGTCCAGGTGCAGCAGGCGCGAGGCGCTGCGCTCGGCGCCCGGATGCTGCGCGATCAGCTCCGGGGGCAGCTCGTAGTCGAAGTCGGCAAGTCGCATGGGATAATTATGGCCGCGGCCGGGATGGCGGAATTGGTAGACGCACGGGACTCAAAATCCCGCGGTGGCGACACCATGAGGGTTCGATTCCCTCTCCCGGCACCAGGGTGCCATCTCCCAGTGACCCGAGGGCATCGCGGGTAAACTCCCGGCACGGCATCGGCGCGGGGAGGCGTGGTGAGAAAAGTGCTCTTCATCTTCAGCGGGCTCACCGACGGCGACGTCGACTGGCTCGCGCAGGCCGGCCAGCGCATCCACGTGG
>DATIWC010000115.1:0-39719 GCA_035519515.1 Usitatibacter sp. | reverse complement strand
ACGAAGGCAAGATCAAGCCCGTCACGGTCAACGGACAATGCGTCGCCGCAGGCATCACGGCGCCGCTCGCGCCGGAGAACCTGGAAGACATCGCCATGGTCTCCGGGATCAACGAAGGCACCGACGTGTACGGCTTCCACGGCGGATTTACCGTGATGATCGGCGACATCACGCGGAAAGTGCACTGGGATTTCGCGGCGACGAAGCCGTAGGAGTAAAATCGCGCCCACCGGAGAGGTGGATGAGCGGTTTAAGTCGCACGCCTGGAAAGCGTGTTTAGGTTAACAGCCTAACGCGGGTTCGAATCCCGCCCTCTCCGCCAGTCACCCGCAGGCAGTTCAGCTGTGCGCCGCGCCCAAATCCCGGCACCGCACCAGAATCTCCTTCGCCGCGTTCCAGAAGCAATCGGCCATCCGGACCCCGTCGACTTCCTGCATCCGCAGCGCGATCCGGCGCGCGCGCTCGGCGAGCTCGCGCAGCGTGCGAGCCTCGAGGAGCTCGTCCGCGCAGAGCATCGCTTCGCTGGAGCCGCTGCTGTTGATCCACTTCACCAGCTGGATCTTGGCGCCTGCGACCGGAGGGAGTTTTGCCATGGCGCACACGATAAAGCGGATAACGGCCAGGGACCATCGGCCAGACGCACCAGGACTTTAGTACTGGGGGCGAGCGTATATTGTGCGTCCCGCAGCCCACGGCCAGGAGCCGCCATGAACCTGCGCGTTGCCGCCTACGCAGCTTGCGCGATCGTATCTGCCGGCGCCGCCCGGGCCGCCGAGACGATCACGTTCGAATCCCTCGACGCCGACCTGACCGGCGGCAAGCCCACGACCATCAAGGCCATCCTGTACAAGCCGTCGGGCGCCGGCCCGTTCGCCGCCGTCGTGCTGATGCACGGCTGCGGCGGGCTGTATCGGTGGGAGGGCAAGCACAGCGGCCAGGTCGTCCAGCGCAACGCCGATTGGGCCGAGCGTCTCGCGCAGGAGGGCTATGTCGTCCTGCTTCCCGACAGTTTCACCCCTCGCGGGGTGCACGAAAGCTGCACGGTCAAGGACCGGCCCGTCGATTCGTCACGGGAACGTCCCCGCGATGCCTACGCCGCGCTGCTGTGGCTGCAAGGACAACGTTACGTGAAGGCGAACAGCGTGGCGATCATGGGATGGTCCAACGGCGGCGGCACCGTCCTGCACACCATTGCGGCAGAATCGCCCGGCCGTCCGAAGGCGCTTCCCCATGGCGACTTCCGCGCCGCGATTGCGTTCTATCCCGGCTGCTCGTCTCCGACCAGCCCCACCGCGCGCCACTCGAAAAACGCGAACTCGACATCGTCGAGCAACTGGCGAACACCCGTTCCCCTGATGATCATGCAAGGCGGGGCCGACGACTGGACTCCGGCGGCTCCGTGCCGCGACCTCGTGGCGGCTGCGGCAGCGCGTGGCGAGCCCATCGAGTACCACGAGTACCCCGGCGCTTACCACGACTTCGACGATCCGGACTCCAAGGTCCGCACGCGTTCGGACCTCGCACGTGCACCGAGTGGCGTTGCCCATGTCGGCACCAACCCGGCCGCGCGCGACGACGCGTACAAGCGCGTGCCGATCTTCTTGCGCGAGCGGCTCGGAACATGAACGTTCGACGTGGAGCTCGCCGCCTTCCCCGTCAAGCCATCGCCTTCAGCGTCTTGCCCTTGGGCGTAGGATAGCCGCCTACGCGTTGGCCCCCGATCGCCTCCCAGGACCCCCATGACCCAACTCCAGAAGAACGATGTCGTTATAGGCACCGGTGCGGAAGCCAAAGGTGGCCGCGTCATCGTGCACTACACCGGCTGGCTCCACGACCCGTCGCAGCCCGACGGCCATGGCCGCAAGTTCGACAGCTCCCACGACCGGCGCGACCCGTTCGAATTCCGCCTGGGTGCGGGCGAGGTGATTCGCGGCTGGGACGAAGGCGTGGCCGGCATGAAGGTCGGCGGCAAGCGCACGCTCATCATCCCGCCCGAGCTGGGCTACGGCGCGCGCGGGGCGGGTGGAGTCATTCCGCCGAACGCCACGCTCGTGTTCGACGTCGAGCTCATCGACATTCGCTGAAAGGAACTCCCATGACCGTAATGACCGGCTTCTCGGGCAACGAGATGTTCTGCCTCGGCTTGAAGGGCTTCAAGCCGGGCGATGTCGTGATCGGCAACAGCGTCCATTCCCTGGGATTCATCGGGGGAATCAGCAGCGGCTTCCGGGGCGTGATGGGCGGGGAGGTGACCGAGGTCACGGGCATCATCCACGAGGGGCGGCGCGAAGCGCAGAAGCGCATCGTCGCCGAAGCCGAGAAGAATGGGGCCGCTGGCGTCTCGGGCGTGACCAGCGAGCTGCGCCACTTCCAGGGCAACATCGAATTCATCTCGGTGGGCAGCTGCCTTTATCACGAAGCCGGCAAGCAGCGCACGTTGGAGTTCTCCACGAGTGGCGACGGCCAGGAGCTCTATTGCCTGCTCGACGCGGGCTACGTTCCCAAGCAGTTCGTGTTCAGCAACGTGGCCTATTCGATCGGCGTGCGAGGCGGGCTTCTCGGGGGCCTGAAGAGCATGGCGCGCGGCGAGATCAAGGAATACAGCGACGTGTTCAACAAGACACGCCATGTCGCGCTGGACCGCATCGTGACCGAGGCGAAGGCCGCGGGAGCCAATTGCGTGCTCGGCATCGTCACGAAGTTGAAGCTCTTCCAGGGGCTGCACGAGATGGTGATGATGGGCACCGCCGCGCATCACGATGCCCTCGGCGGTCTCGGGCAGGCATGCGCCACCAGCGACCTGACCTGCGAGGAAACCTGGAACGTCACGCGCATGGGCTATGCGCCCTTGAAGCTGGTCCTGGGCACCGCGGTCTATTCGCTGGGCCTGGTGGGCGGCCTCAAGGCGGCGCTCAAGTCGTTCTCGAAGGGCGAGATCTCCGACCTCACGACGCTCATCTACGACGCCCGCGAGCACGCGATCGACCTCATTCGCCGCGAAGCGAGCGCGATCGGCGCCGATGACGTGATCGGCATCAAGGTCCACATCCACGAGCTCGGCAGCCTCGTCGAGTTCATGGCGATCGGCACTGCAGTCAAGCGCGTGCCCGGCTTGTCGACCTCCACGGCCTCGCTGCCGGCGCAGGCGGTCATGCGCGACAAGGAGACCTGGATCAGCGCCGAGTACCAGGGCTTCGAGGCGGATGACGATGAGTGACTGCTGTCCGCATGGCGCTCAAGTCCACCATCTTCAAGGCGGAGCTCCAGGTCTCCGACCTCGACCGCAACCATTTCGCGACGCATTCGCTCACCATCGCAAGGCATCCGTCGGAAACCGACGAGCGAATGATGGTGCGGCTGCTCGCGTTCGCGCTGAACGCCGACGAAGCGCTCGAGTTCGGCCGCGGACTCTCCTCCGAGGATGAGCCCGACCTCGTGAAGCGCGACCTCACGGGCGCGATCGACCTCTGGATCGACGTGGGCCTTCCCGACGAGCGCGCGGTTCGCAAGGCGGCCGGCCGAGCGCGCGAGGTGAAGGTCTACATCTACGGCGGGCGCAGCGCCGCGCTCTGGTGGGCGCAGAACGAAAGCGCGCTCGCCCGGCTGCGCAACCTGACCGTCATCGAGATTCCCGACTCGGTCGCGGACTCAGTCACCTCGCTCGCGGAGCGCAACATGCGCTTCGATTGCACGATCCAGGACGCGCAGGTGTGGCTCGCCGCGAACGGCGAGACGATTCACTTCGAGCCGGTGCCGCTGAGGATTTCGGGGCAGTAGAGCGAGTCCCGCTCTGCGCGGACCTCGAGCGGCGTGCGTCCAAGCACCGCCCTGAATCCCCGGATCATGTGGCTCTGGTCGCAGAAGCCCGCGGCGAGCGCGATGTCGGCCGGCGGGGAATCGGAATTGCGCAGGAGCAGCGTCGCGCGCTCGAGGCGCTTGCGGCGAAGCGTCTCGTGCAGCCCTTCGCCCGTGGCCTCGCGATAGCTCCGCGCGAGCCAGGCGGGATGGAGGTCCAGTCGCCGCGCGATCTCGGCCGTCGAGGGAGGCTCGTCCGCATCGAGCAGCCGTTGCACGTCGCCGAGCCATTTCGGCGGCGTCGCTTTCTCCTGCGCGAATGCGAAGCGCAGGAATGCCGCGGTCGCTTTCGTAACCTCGGCATCCGAAGATGACGTGTCGCGCCACAAGGCCGCCAGCGCGCGGGCCGATGAGGCCACCGGCCCGCCGACCCAGGCCTGCGCTCCATGCGACGCGAGCTCCAGGCCGGCAAGCCTCGCCCATGCGGGATCGAACTCGATGGAAAGGCCCTCCATGCCATGCATCCCGATGCAATTGGCGTGGCAGGCGCCCGCCGGGTGCAGGACCGTCGCCGGGCCGGCGATGCGAGCCTCCCCCGTGTCATCGCGCTCCACGTAGTCCCCGAGCGCTGGGAGCATCAGGTAGGGCCAGTCGTGCGAGTGCTCGCCGATCACCTGCCCGGGCGGATGGATGACCCACACGCCGCGCGCGCCGGAAAGGGCGCGCACGCCCCGCTCGAGGCCGTGAAACCGGCGGTGCGCCAGAACCTTCGAATCGTCCAATACCGGCCGCCGGGGGGAGGGGTAATTTTGGCGCGTCATCCAGCAAAGAATATCCGACATCGATGAATCGACGCGATCTCCTCCGGGCTGCCGCGCTGGCCCTCGTCCCGGCGTCAACGCTCGCCGCCGCGGCGAAGAAGTCGCGCACGCGATGGATCGTCCGGGGCTCCGAGGGCTTCGACGCCATCGCGTTCATGGCGCCGTTGTCGGGCGACCCGTTCTACACCCGCTACTACGAGAAGGAAGTCGCGCAGTTCGAGCCGCGCATGCCGCGCGACGCGATGGCTGCGCTGCGGAAGTTGAAGGCCGAGGTCGCGGCCACGGACGGGCTGCTTTCGCCGAGCTTCGACCTGGCGCTTTCGGGCGGGCCCGACGACACCCTCGGAGATATCCTCCATTCGCTGGACAATGCCGAACGGATCCTGCGCCCGCCGCTGCGCGCGAGCCCCTACTGGGAAGATGACGGAGACGAATCCTGGCGCCGATTCATGAGCCGCGTTCCGGTCGTCCGTTCGATCCTGGTCGCGATGAGGGAAGCGAGGTTCCCGGAATTCCGCGCCGCCATCTTCGATCCGAAAGCCTCGACGCGGCTCTCCCAGGCGCGCGAGCGGCTCGCTACGGTCGACGTCATTTCCGAAGCCGAGCGCTTCACGGGGCGGCCATTCGATCCGGAGATCGAGGTCGTGCTCCTCGAGTTCAGCAATCCGCATGGCATCAAGGTGATCGGGCAGAAGTTCCTCACCGGCATCGGCTATGACGACAAGATCACCATCCAGACAGCGGCCCACGAGATCCTCCATCCGCCGGTGAACATGCGGGGCCCCGCGGCCAAGGCAGCGCTCGCCGTCCTGAACGAGGACGCGCTGCTGCGCCGTATCGTGGCCGAGCACGATCCCGCCTTTGGCTATTCGACGATGGCCGGAATTCTCGACGAGGATCTCGTGAAGGCCCTGGACCAGGTCATCTCCGAGCGGCTCGGGGTGGCGAACGATCCGGCCGAGCGCTGGACCGAGCAGGACGACGGCATGCATGTGCTCGCCGCGGGCTTCTATGGGCTCATGCAGGAGACCGGCTTCGCGAAGACCGGGGGAAACCTGGAGCAGTGGCTACTGCGGCAAGCGAAGGATGGTTCGCTGCGCCCTCCCAAGCTACACGACGTGGCGGCGAAGGTGCTCAAGCGCGCACCGGACCGGCTCTGGCCGGTCAAATAGGGATCACAATATCCGCACCTTTCGTTCGTCTCAGGTGGTATGAAATCCCTCGGCAGGAAATCCGCAGGCGCGCGGCTCGAGCGCATCAAGTACTCCCCGCGCTTCGACGGGGAGCGGTTCCGCAACCTGCACCCCATCCTGCCGGGCCTGCGCGACCGCAACGCCGCGATGCCGACCATCACCGAGTTCCTTTGCGGCGGCGACCGGCGCGTTCCGAAGGGCCCGCTGCCTGCGCTGAATCCGCTCGATGCATGGTCGAAGAAGCCCGGCAGCGGCCTGCGCGCGACGTGGCTCGGCCATTCGACGGTGCTCCTGGAAATCGGCGGCCTTCGTGTGCTGACCGATCCCGTGTGGGGCCCGCGCGCTTCTCCCTCGCGCTTCGCGGGGCCGAAGCGCTTCCAGCCCGTGCCGGTGGCGCTTGGCGAGATGCCGCCGCTCGATCTCGTGATCGTCTCCCACGACCACTACGACCACCTCGACTATCCCACCATCCGCGAGCTCGCGAAGCGCGACGTGCCGTTCGTGACTTCCCTCGGCGTCGGCGCGCACCTGGAGGCCTGGGGCGTGCGGCCCGAGCGCATCGTCGAGCTCGATTGGTGGGAATCGTGCGAGGTGCCGGGCACGGGGCTTTCGGTCACTGCCGCGCCCTCGCAGCACTTCTCGGGGCGCGGGCTCAAGGATCGCAACGCGACCCTATGGTCCTCGTTCGTCGTGCGTTCCGGGAAGCACGCGGTGTTCTTCAGCGGCGACACGGGCCTCACCCCCGAGTACAGGACGATCCGCGAGCGCCTCGGGCCCTTCGACCTCGTGATGCTCGAGGTCGGCGCGTTCCATCCGGCGTGGGGGGACATCCACCTGGGCCCGGAGAACGCGTTGAAGGCTTTCGAGCTGCTGGGCGGCGGCGCCTTCCTGCCCGTGCACTGGGGAACGTTCAGCCTCGCCATGCACGCGTGGGATCAGCCCGCGGAAGTCCTGATGGAGAAGGGCTCGGGCGTGCAGCTCGTCATGCCGCATCTTGGCGAGCCGGTCGAGCCTTCGCACGTGGAGCGCGTCCATCCGTGGTGGCGCGGGGTCGAAAAGGGCAAGGCGCGGCCGGCCGAGCCGGCGATGACATTGCCCAAGGCCGTGCCCTGGCCGCTCGACTAGGGAACCAAGGCCGGTATAGTAGCCGCGTGACGACTCACAAGATGCCGCTGCTGGAACAAATCGCCGTGCGCCTCGCAGCGGGCTGGTACCTCGTCGTTCCGCCGGCCGTGCACGACCAGCCTCCCGGATCACCGCCCACGAGCAAGGTGACCGTCAATGTCGAGGCGCCGCTCAAGGACTGGTGGAGGCTTCCCCCGAACGCCGCCCGCTTGTACGACACTCCTGGAGACTGCGAGGCCGCACGAAAAGCGCTCGTGAATCGTCCGCCTCCCACCGACACGACCCAGGAGGTGGTCGTGGTGCTGGGCATCCAGAGGCTTCACGTGCGGTGTGTCGCTGACGACGACCCCGCGTTGAAGTAGGGCATCACACCGGCGGCATCCGCTGGTGCCAATCCGTCTCGCGCTGGTACGCCTGACCGATTCTGAGCGCGGTCCCTTCCTCATACCCGCGGCAAACGATCTGCAGCGACGTCGGCATTCCCTCCGGCGTGAAGCCATTTGGGAGTGCCAGCCCGCACAGGTCGAGCAGGTTCACGAAGCGCGCGAAGCGCACCGGCACGGCGGTGAAGTCCACGGTGTCCAACGCAAGGGCGGCGGTTTCCGTGGTGGGCGTGAGGAACGCGTCCATGCCGCGCATCGCGTCGTCCAGCTGGCGCTTCATCTCGTCGCGGCGGTGCATCGCGGAGAGGTACTCGAAGGCGGAGACCTTTCCGCCGGCGAGGAGGCGCTTGCGCACGACGTCGTCGATCCTCGCATCCGCATTCTCCACGACCGGCGCGTTCGCGAAGTAACCCTCCGCCATGGTGATGTTCGTCATGTTGCCGAGGTCGGCCAGGCGGAAGGGCAGCTCGATCTCGACGATCGCGGCGCCGAGCGCGGCGAGCTTCTCGAGCGAGCGGTCGTAGGCGCCGAGCACGGCCGCGTCCACGCCCGCGCGCTCGGCCGCCGGCAATCGCGCCAGCTTCAATCCGCGCACGCCCTGCTCGAGCGTGGGCAACGGGTCGTCCATCGGATGGCGGTTCGTGTTCGGGTCCAGCCCGTCAGGGCCCTGCAGCAAGTTGTACAGCGCGGCCACGTCGCGAACCGTGCGCGCCATCGTGCCGGGCGTGTCGAACGTGGTGCTGAGCGGGAGGATGCCGTGGGTGCTGATGCGGCCGATGGTCGTCTTCAATCCCGTGATGCCGCACCACGATGCGGGCTGGCGAACCGAGCAGCCGGTGTCGGTGCCGAGCGCCCTGGGCGCGCGGCGCGCTGCCACGGCCACGCCCGAGCCGCTGCTCGAACCGCCCGGCGTGCGCGCGACCTTCGTATCCCACGGATTCCACGGCGTGCCCATGTGCTGGTTGGTGCCCCACGCGCCGCACGCGAATTCCACCGTGTGCGTCTTGCCCAGCACGATCATTCCCTGGTCGAGCGCTCGGCGCACCACCGTCGCCGTGGTCGTCGCGACGTGATTGACCCGCGTCACGGAACCGCCCGTCGTGATGCGCCCCTCGATGTCGATGATGTCCTTCACGGCGATGGGGACGCCATGCCACGGGCCGAGCGAGCGATTCTCGCGAATCGCCTGGTCGGCGTCCGCGGCGGCCTCGCGCGCCTCGTTCGCATAGACCTCGACGAACGCGTGCAGCTTGGGATCGTGCCGGGCGATTCGCGCGAGGAACGCTTCGACCACGTCGGCCGAGGTCATTCGTTGCGCCGCGATCTCGCGAGACAGGTCGTGTGCGCAGAGGAGGCAGGGATCTTGGGTCATGTGACGGGTCGGGAAACGTGAAGGGGTGGCACGCGCTTCGCCCAAGGCATCGATTCCTCGAGCCTTGCGGCGAGCTGCAGGATGACGTGCTCATCCGCGTGCCTCGTTCCGAGCTGGATGCCAATGGGCAGCCCGTTCGAATGCATCGCGAGCGGCAGCGAAATGGCCGGCGTCCCCATGATGTTGTGCGGCAGCGTGAACTGGCAGACCGGGCGCAGGAGCTTCTCCGGCAGCTCCTCGAATTCCACGTCGGCGCGCCCGAGGTTGTAGTTTCCCCAGGGTTCCGAGGTTCTCGCCGTCGTGGGAGAGAGCCATACGTCGTAGCGGGAGAAGTGCGCACCAAGCGACCGGCGAGCCGTGTTGAGGTGGGCCACGGCGTTCATGAAAGTCTCGGGCTTCATCTGCCGCGCGTACTGGTAGATCCTGAACACCACGGGCTCGAGCGTGTCCGGGCCGATCGCGTGTCCGCTTCGCTTCGAATATCCCGCGAGCCGCAGGTCGAAGCCGAAGAACCAGATGTCCATCATGGCGCGCATCGCGGCGAGGCCGTCCAGCTTGGGGCTCTCTTCGCTCACTTCGTGCCCCATGCCCTTCAACGCCGACGCGGCCTTCTCCACGGCGGCGCGCACCTCGGGGTCCGTAGGGAAGCCCATCAGCGCGTCGGTGGACCAGCCGATGCGTAGCCGCCGTCCCTTCGCGTGGAGCAGCGAAGCATACGAATCGCCAGGCTTCGGAATCACGAACGGATCGCCCGGCTGCGGGATGGCGAGGCAGTCGAGCAGGGCCGCCGCGTCGCGCACCGTCTTCGCCTGCACGAAGTTCATGCCGAGGCCGAAGCCGTTCTCGTCCATCTGCGGACCGTACGAGATGCGCCCGCGCGAAGGCTTGATGCCCACGCCGCCGCAGAAGCTCGCGGGGATGCGGATCGAGCCGCCGATGTCGGTGCCGTGCGCGATCGGCACCATCCCCGAGATCACGGCCGCCATGCCGCCGCCGGTGGAGCCGCCCGCCGAATATCCGTGCCGCCAGGGTGTCGACGTGTTGCCGTGCAGCGCGCTCTCCGCCGTGCCGGCCATCGAGTACTCGGGCGCGAGGCTTCGCCCGATGATGTTGAGTCCCGCCGCGCGGAAGAGCTCCGCGAGGTGCGTATCCGACTGCACCACCATGTCCTTGCACAGGCGGCTGCCGAACTCGATCTTTCTTCCCGCCTCGTGGCCGAACACGTCCTTGATGAGCGTGGGCACGCCGCGGAAGGGGCCGCTGCCGAGCTTCGACTCGTCGAGTCCCTCGATGCGGTCGGCATACGTCTCGACGACCGCGTTCACCCCGGGGTTGATCGCGGCGATCGCTTTTGCGGCGACCTGTGCCATCTCCCTGGGCGATGCCTTGCGCGCCGAGATGAGCGCCGCCAGGCCGAGGGCGTCGTAGCTCGAGTACTCGGCGAGATCCACCGGTCAGATTTCCTGCAGGTCGTGCCCCACGACCAGGTTCCCGGAGAAATACGGCCGCACGGCATCCGCCCACACCTCGTCCTTGAGGAACGGATAGCCGCCGGGAACGAAGTGCGATAGCACGAGCGTCTTCACCCCGGCCTCGGTCGCGACGCGCCCGACTTCCTCGCAGGTCGAATGGGCCGCCAGCAGGTGCTCGCGCAGCGTCTTCGCGTTGGTCTCGGTCGCGATCAGCTGCTCGAGCGACGGCATGTGCATCACTTCGTGCACCAGGACGTCGGCGCCCTGCGCGAGCGCGATGAGGTTCTTCGAGGGCCGCGTGTCGCCCGAGAACACGATGGAGCGGTCGGGGCAATCGAAGCGGTAGGCGAACGCCGGCGTGACCGGCGGATGCTCGACCAACGCCGCGGTGACTTTCACGTTCTCGTCCTGCATCACCGGCCCGCCCGCGCTGATCTCGTGGGGCACGATCAAGTCCTTCAACGGCGGGCGGCCCTCGTCGGCGATGCGCGTGCGGATGTCGTAGTCGTTCAGCGCGAGGAATTGCCGCGTCATCTCCGCGAGCGGGGGCGGCCCGTAGGTGTCGATGCGCTTGGTGAGGTCCGTCGCCCACGCAAGCAGCAGCAGGTTGCCATAGTCCGCGTTGTGGTCGGAGTGGTGGTGCGTGAGGAAGACGCAGCGCATCGACGAGAGCTTGAGCTTGGCAAGCACCATCTGCCGCGCGACGCCGTTGCCGCAATCGACCACGTACGAGGCGCCGTTCACGACGATGACGTTCGCGGGCGCGGAGCGATTCGGCTTGGGCGTCGGGCCGCCCGCGGTTCCCAGGAGGATCAAGCGCGACTTGGGCTTCGCATCGGCGGGCTTGGCGTCCTCGGCGAAGGCGCGGGAGAAGGGCAGGGCCGCCATCAGCGCAGCGCCGGTGCCGAGGAACCTGCGTCGGTTTGTCGTCATGGTTTGCTCCTTGTCGTGTTGTACAGCACCCATCCGGCCCACCCCAATCCCGCCGCCATCATCAATCGTCCCACAACGCCGAAGAAAGTCCCGATTCCCCGCGCGTGCCTGAGCAGCCCCGTGTCGCCGAACAGATTCTGCCAGTCGTGCCCGTCGCTCTCCGCCCCGGTCCCGCCGCCCAGCAACGTCATCTGCGGGTCGAACGCGTCGTACATGTATACGGCCATGTCGAGGACGGAGAAGCCCAGCAGCCAGAAGCAGAGCGCGGCGCCGAACGCATCCTTGCGTTGGAAGAGCAGCGCGTAGCCCGCGACGATGGGCATCAGGTGCTGCCCCAGCGTGCCGCCGAGGATCATGATGAACCGGCCGAACCAGCGGAAGAGCGCGTAATGGCCCGCCTCGTGGAAGGGCAGCAGCACGAGGTGCAGGAAATGGCTGCCGGTTTCCCCCTGCGGCACGTTGGAATCCTTCCAGATCCAGAGCGTCCAGAGCGCGAACCCGGCGAGCATCACGGCGCGGGCGCGATTCGAGCCGCGCGCCGGGCTCAAGCCGGCGAGCGCTCGAGGATCTTCAGGTTCCATCGGTCCTGCACGATAGCCCTGCGCCGGTCGCGTCGCAATGGTCGAGTAGACTTCGTGGCATGACAGCCGTCACGCGGGCCCGCCTCGAAGCCCTCGATCGCGCCGATCCGCTGCGCTCCTTCCGCGCGCAGTTCGACCTGCCCCCGGGCGTGATCTACCTCGATGGCAACTCGCTGGGGGCCCTGCCGGCGAGGGCGCGCGAGCGCATCCGGCACGTCGTGGAGAAGGAGTGGGGCGAGGGCCTCATCCGCAGCTGGGAGGACGCCGGCTGGATCGGCATGCCGCAGCGCACCGGCGACAAGCTCGCAAGGCTCATCGGCGCCGGCGTGGGCGAGGTGGTCGCGGCGGACTCGACCTCGGTGAACCTCTTCAAGGCGCTCTCGGTCGCCGTGCGCGCGAATCCGGGGCGGCGGCTGATCGTCTCGGAGAGGGCGAACTTCCCCACCGACCTGCACGTGGTCCAGGGCCTCGTCACGCAATTGGGCGGTGCCGTGGAGCTCCTCCTCGCCGAGGGCTCGAACGAGGGCGTCGAGAAATGCCTCGCCGAGCATGGCGGCCGCGCCGTCGCCGTGCTCCTCACGCATGTCCACTACACGACCTCGCGCATGTACGACATGCGCCGCATCACCGAAGCCGCGCATCGTGCCGGCGCGCTCATGATCTGGGATCTATCTCATTCCACCGGTGTCGTGCCGGTGGACCTGCACGCTTGCGATGCGGACTTCGCGGTGGGCTGCGGGTACAAGCACCTGAACGGCGGGCCGGGCGCGCCCGCCTTCATCTACGTCGCGCGCCGGCTCCAGGAGAAGCTCACGCAGCCGATCTCGGGCTGGATGGGCGACGCGCGGCCGTTCGACTTCCGCGGGGAGTACGAGCCGGCGAAGGGAATCTCGCGTTATCTCAGCGGCACGCCGCCCGTGATCGGGATGGCGGCGCTGGAAGCGAGCGTGGAGGTGATCCTCGAGGCGCCGATGGCCGAGATTCGCCGCAAGTCCGTCGCGCTTTGCGATGCGTTCATCGAGCTCATGGATACGCGCTGCGCGGGGCAGGGCTTCGAGCTCGTGAGCCCGCGCGAGGGCACGTGGCGCGGCAGCCACCTCTCGTATCGCCATGGGTCGGCCTATCCGATGATGCAGTCGCTCATCGCGGGCGGCGTGATCGGCGATTGCCGCCCGCCCGATCTCATGCGCTTCGGCTTCGCTCCGCTTTACACTCGCTACGTGGATACCTGGGATGCGGTCGCCCGCATCGCGGAAACCGCACTCCAAGGGAGGAAGAAGAAATGACCCGGAAGATTCTCCAGCTTGTCCTTATGCTCGCCGCGACGGCGGCAGGCGCGACCGAACCCCAGCCGGGCCTGTGGTGGAGCCCGCAGGAGAGCGGCCGCGGCTATTCGATCGATCCCCAGGGCGAGCTCATGGTCGTGCTCACCTTCGCCTACGACAACAACGGGCGGATGCAGTGGTACATCGCCTCGGGGCCGCTCACGAACAACGGGACCCACTTCAGCGCGCCGATGCTCAAGTACGACTTCGGCCAGCCGCTGAACGGCGGGTATCGCTTCCCGAGCTCGGCGGGCAGCGACGGGACCATGGTGATCGACTTCACCTCGCGCACGACGGCGCTCCTCACGCTCCCCGCGGGCGGGCAGGTTTCCATCCAGCGCGAGAACTTCGGCGTGGGCGACCCGCCGCAGGCGCTGCTGGGCCAGTGGCTCTTCGCCTACACCATCACCACGAGCTTCGCCGACCGCTTCAGCTACACCACGGTCGGCAGCGCCACGTCCACCGGCAATGGGGTGGCCCTCGACCTCGTGCGCAACGCCACCGCCGAGTACCAGGTGAACGGGCCGTATGTGGGCGAGGTGGTGGGCTTCCAGTTCACGTCGTCCGGCGGCGTGATCAACCAATACCTCTGGACGCTGCAGCTGGAGGAGGGGCGCGGCGCCTGGGTCTCGCCCTCATCGGGAGCCCAATACGGGATGCTCGTCTACAAGACGCAGACGGCGGCCGGGACGCCGAAGCGGGAAGAGGCGGGCGACCCGGTGGCGGAGAAGGGAGTCGCGGTGCAGGTGCCGCGCGCGGTCTCCATCGAGAGCATCGCCGCGAGCAACCCCGGGCTGGGGAAGCTCGCGCGAGAGCACTGGGAAGCGCTCTCGCGCGTGCAACGCTAGGCGCAGGTCCTTACGCGCGTTGCGGCTTGAATTTCGCGGAGAGCGCCGTGGCGATCATCGCGGCGAGCGTGCCCGAGAAGATGCTGACGCCCATCCAGTTGCCGCCCGCGAGGCCCGTGAGGGCCGCGTACGTGCCCAGGAAGGCGGCGGCGATCGCCCAGTTCAGCAGGAACGCCATCGGGCGCGACATGCGGCGGCCGAGCGGCGTGAGCGACAGCGAGTACGCGATCCCGAGATAGACGGGGATGAGGACGAAAGCGAACCAGAATTCGTTGTTTGCCATTTGTCGTCTTAGGGCCCGGCGACGGGCCGCGGTTGCCGTGGAATCTGTGAGATATATAACAATCCCGCGGTTACCTGGCCATAACCGGGGCATTTCAAGTGAAATGGATCACACTTTGCGCACCGCGATGGACCGACGAGCGGTCGCAATCCCGCCCCGGGCGGTCGGCTAGAGCCCGCCGCCCCAGCGGTGCTGCCAGGCCGCCCCGACAAGGTCGAAGCTGTTGCCCGTGCGGGCGGAGAGCCCGCGGCTCGCGTAGAGCTTCACGGAGTTGAGACGGTCGATGGGGAAGGCGAGCGTCATCCCCGCGCGCCAGTTCTGCTGGAGGTCGTTGGAGAGCACGCCGTTCAGGGTCGAGCGCCCGCCCCCGAAGTACGTCCCGTCGAACGACCACCAGATGCCCGACTTGAAGTTGTAGATGGCATGCGCGCTGGCGCCGTAGATCGGGTCCTGCTTGCGCGTCTGGCCGCCGTAAAAGTTGGTGTTGTCGGTGAAGACCGTGGCCGAGCCCTTGATCTCGAGGGTCCACGGCCCCTCGCTCTTCGAGATGCCCAGCTCGGGCTTGAACACCCAGCGGTTGCCGCCCAGGTTCACGACGCGGCTCGAATCGTACTGGCCGAGCGGGGGCGTCACCTGCAGGCTCGCGCCCACGATGAGGTCCTGGCGATAGGACGCGAACTCCTTCAATCCCATCGCCGGCGCGCCATAGAGGTTCACCGAAAGGCGCAGCGCCGGGTCGCCGGGGCCGTTGATGGCGCGCGTGATCGGCTGCCCGGCGAAGTCCGCCGTGCCCCGCAGCTCGCTGTACGGCACGATCGCGTCGAACTTGCCGGACAGGCCCCAGAGGTCCAGGGTTCGCGCGTAGGCGAGGACGCCCGAGCGCGTCTTGAGGTCCACGTCGTCCACGGGCAGCGCGGGATCGAACGCAAGGCCCCCGCTCGTGTAAGCGGCGCCGACGATCACGAAGTTCACTCCGACGGGCGCGTTGGAATAGGCGCGGGGCTCGATGCTTTGCGCGAGCGCCGCGGCGGGCAGCGCCGTCGCGGCCAGGACAAGCGCATGCCCCAGCCTCATCCTCATCCCGCCATGAGCGCCATCGCGAGCGCGGAAGCGATGCCGATCGGCGCGAGCACCACCGTGGCCGCGCGCTGCGGGCCCGGGCGCATCAACGTCCTTTCCAGGCCGCTGAAGGTGGCGACGTCCGGGCTGGGCGCGTTCATGCCTTGCCATCCTACATTATAATATGTTATAACAATGCCATGGATACCGTCGTTCGCAGGATCGGCAATTCGCTCGGCGTCATCATTCCCCGCCGCACGCTCGAGGCGTGGGGCGTCCACGAAGGCGAACGCCTGGCCGTTACCTCGGAAGGGATATTTCCCCCTTCGAAGGCGCAGGCCGGCACCGAATCGCTCGACGAGCTCAAGCGCAAGCTCGCGGCGGCCGTGGCCTCCTCATTCACGCCTCGCCAGATCCGGGCGCAGAGCCTCGCCAACCTGCACCGGTGGAAATCGAACGGCGTCTGGGTGTCGGCCTACGACGAATGGAAACGCATCATGGAGAGGGGCGACGACGGCGAGCTTTTCGCGGCGATGCTGGGGCGCGACGAGCGCGCGACGCGCCTGCGCCAGTCCGCGCCCTATGCCGGCCTGCTCCCGCGCTCCGAGGTCGCGAGGCTCAATGAAGAAGCGGCACGTTGATCACGTCCTTCGGGCGGCCGGGGAGATCACCGGCGAGAAGCAGTTCATCATCGTCGGCAGCCAGGCCCTCCACGGGAAGTTTCCCGACGCCGCCGACGAGATCGTCCGTTCGGCCGAAGTCGACCTGATCGCGAAGGGCCGCCCGGGACGCACCGAATGGTTGAACGCCATCGGCCAGGACTCGCAGTTCCACGAGGCGTTCGGTTATTACGCGGACCCGGTGGATGAACACACCGCGAAGCTGCCCAAGGGCTGGAAGGGCCGGTTGGTTCATCTTCCCCCGGGCGATACCAACGGCGTGCTCGGCCTCTGCCTCGACCCGCACGACCTGGCGATCGCGAAGTACGTCGCGCGCCGGGAGAAGGACCGCGAATTCACGAGGGAGCTGGCGCGGCGCAAGTACACGAGCCGCAAGAAGCTCCTGGAGTTGCTCGAGGTCACCCCGGTCGGCGAGGACGAAAAGGCCCGCGTCCGGGCGGACATCGAGCGCGATTTCTCGCGTTAGCCGGAGCCTGCCTCGTTTCTGACCACGTACCTCAGGAACCCGCTCTGGGGCGTGTACTTGTCGTAGAGGCCGCGCGCCCGGTAGTTGGTCTCCCGCGTGGCCCAATACACCCGGTCCCAGCCGTGGCGCTTCATCTCGGCGAGCAGCCAGTCGATGAGCGCCTTGCCGATGCCCTTGGCCCGCACGCCCGGATCGACGAAGAGGTCCTGCAGGTAGCACACGGGCACGACCGCGCCGGTGCTCTCGTGCAGCAGGTAGTTGGCGATGCCCACCACCTCGCCGTCCACCTCGGCCACGGCGCCGAACACGGGAGCCGCCGGGTCCATGATGCGCGACCACACGTGGCGCACGATTCTCTCGTCGGGCTCGCGTTCGTAGAAGCGCGTGTAGGCGGCGAAGAGCTCGCGCCAGCGCGGCTCGTCGCGGGCCTCGATGGGCCGGACCTTCACTTGGACGCCGCCGCGGTCTGCGCCACGATCTCCTTGCGGTATTCGCGCAGCTTCGCCTTCACGCGCGCCTCGTTGTCGGGGCCGATGCGCATGAGGATCTTCTGGCCGGCCGAACGCGACTCGAGATCGGGATCTGCGTACTCGTAGAGCACCTTGGGCACCACGAGCTTCACGGGACCCTTCGGCTCGGGCGCGTCCAGGAGGTGGTCGATCACCTCGACCAGGCGGTCGTTGAAGTATCCGTTGGGATAGCCCAGCTCCACGTATGCCTGCTGGAAGAGGGGATAGAAGTGGACGTACGCGCCGGTCACCGCGGCGGCATCGCTCTTGTCGAACGCATCGACCCAGCGCTTGTAGCGCGCGGCGTTGTCGGGCGCGATGGCGAGCTTGTCGTCCTTGCCCGTGGCCTTGAGCGTTCCCCCGGGCGCGGTGAGGGGCCAGACGCGTCGGGAGGCCTTCTCGCGCGTCA
Organism: Usitatibacter sp.; assembly: GCA_035519515.1. Taxonomy (GTDB): domain Bacteria; phylum Pseudomonadota; class Gammaproteobacteria; order Burkholderiales; family Usitatibacteraceae; genus Usitatibacter. Next base: position 22,465 of record DATIWC010000115.1, on the reverse strand, counting down.
GGTTGTCCACCGTCGCCACGAAGTTGCGGATGAGGCTTTCGGGAATGAAGAGCTGCGGCACGTTGTCCGCGCCGAACAGGCCCTTCAACGCCTCGAGCACGGTAACGTCGCTATCCTTCAGCGCGGGCAGCGGCTCCGAGGGCTTCTGCGCGACGGGAAACTTCGGGCCCGCGGGGGCGGCCGGCTCCGCTTTTACGGGAGGCGGCGGGGGCGGCGGCGGCGACGAGGGCCAGAAGAACCAGGTGGCGGCGCCGATTCCGACGAGGACGACGACGACCGGAATGACTCGTTCGGGATTCATCCGCCCATGGTACCGCGCAGCTGGCGCTTCCTGAACAGCCACGCGGCAAGCCCGGTCGCCGCCGCAGCACCCAGCAACTGGGCCACGATGAAACCGGGCACCGCATCGGGCCTGATTCCCGCAAAGGTATCGCTCAGGCAGCGCGCGATCGTCACCGCCGGATTGGCGAACGACGTGGACGCCGTGAACCAGTAGGCGGCCGTGATGTAGCCCCCGACGAGCGGTGCGGTGGCGGCGAGGTCCTGGCGCACGCATCCCCAGATCACCAGCAGCAGGCCGAAGGTCGCGACGAATTCGCTCCACAGCAGGGGCACGCCGGTGCGATCCTTCGACGAGAAGGTGAAGAGCGGTTCCCCGAACATCAGGTGGGCGGCCGCGACGCCTGCGATGGCGAAGAGGATCTGCACGGCTACGTACGGCAAGACGCGTCGCCACGGAAGCTCGCCGAGGGCCGCCATCGAGAGGGTCACCACGGGATTGAAGTGGGCGCCCGAGACCGGTCCCAGCACCGCGATCAGGACCGTGAGCCCGCAGCCGGTGGCGATGGCGTTGGCGAGCAGCGCGATGGCCACGTTTCCGCCCGCCAGGCGCTCGCCCATGATTCCGGAGCCGATCACCACCGCGAGGAGCAGCGCCGTGCCGAGCGCTTCCGCGGCCAGCGCCCGGCCAAGGTCGCGCGTCACAGCTTGCCGATTTCCTTCAGCTTCGCCTTCAGCGCGAGGCTGTCCAGCGTGTGCACCGGAAGGTTCACCAGCAGCTCGATGCGGTTGCGAAGGATCCGCGCGGCCTCGCGGAAAGCGGCGCGCTTCGACTCGTCGTCGCCCTCGACCGCGGCGGGATCCGCCACGCCCCAATGGGCCGACACCGGCTTGCCGGGCCAGATCGGGCAGGCCTCGCTCGCCGCGTTGTCGCACACGGTGAAGATGAAGTCCATGCGCGGCGCGCCCGGTGCGGCGAATTCGTCCCAGCTCTTGCTGCGCAGCCCCGCGGTCGGAAGGCCCGCGGCGCCCATCGTCTCGAGGGCGAAGGGATTCACCTTGCCGCCGGGATGGCTTCCCGCCGAATAAGCGCGGAACCTTCCGTGGCCCAGGTGGTTCAGCATGACCTCGGCCATGATCGAGCGCGCCGAGTTGCCCGTGCAAAGGAAGAGGACGTTGTAGGGCTTGTCTTCCATGGATGTCATCGAGTGATCGCGGCGGCCGCGGTGCGCGGGCGCATCGCGACCGCGTACGCGGCGAGCGCCGCGAACGTGAGGCCGGCAAGGGCCATGAGCGATGCATTGCGCGTGAGGCCCAGCGCCAGCATCGCGGAGTAGGAGGCCGGGGCTACGGCCTTCGCGTACGAGCCCGCGCGCGACATGTGGCCCAGCAACCCGCCCAGGCCCACGCGGCCGAAGAGCTCCGCGGGCGCCGTGCCCTTCACGATCGTGAGCACGCCGTTGCCGCACCCATAGGCGACGACGAAGACGATCGCGAGGCCGCCCATGCCGTTCACGGCGATCAGCGCGACGAGCGAGCCCAGCATGAGCACGAAGGACGCGTAGCCGATGTGCGCGGCCCGCACGCGCGGCGCGATGCCGAACTCCACGATGCGTCCCGCGACCTGCATGGGGCCCGCGAGCATCGCGATGGTTACCGCCTGCGCGTCGGTGAGTCCGCCGGTGGTGAGCAGCGCGATCATGTGCACCGCGATGACCCCGAACACGAAGGTTGCGATGGCCATCGCGGCCGTGAGCCAGCGCAGGCGCGGATCGTCGAGGCCGGGCGAGCGCGGCACGGGCTCGGCGGCGACTTGCGCATGCACGGCGCGCATGGCGGGCCGCGGCACCAGGTACACGTGGATCGGCAGGCATACGAGCAAGTGCATCGCGGCGTAGATGGCGAACGTCTCGCGCCACCCCCAGGCTTCGAGCAGCAGGTGCGAGAGCGGCCAGAAGACCGTGCTCGCGAAACCGCCGAAGAGGGTGAGGGCGGTGAGCGCGCGCCGGTAGCGGTCGCCCGCGAGCTGCGAGAGCGTGGCGAACGCGGGATCGTAGAGACATGCGGCCATCGCCGCGCCCGCGACGAGCCAGCCGGCGACCATCACCGCGGCATTGGGCGCGAGCGCGATCATCGCGCACGCGACGAAGCCCAGCAGAGAGCCGATCGAGAGCACCGCGCGGCCACCGCGCTGGTCCACCATCCGCCCGGCGAGCGGGGCGAACGTGCCCGAGACGAGCAGGCCGGCCGTGAACGCGCCGAACAGGAAGAGGTCGGTCATGCCCAGCTCGGCGCGCATCGCCGGGCCGAGCACGCCGATCGCATAGAACAGCGTCCCCCAGGAGATGACCTGGGCGACGCCGAGCGCGGAGACGAGCGGCGTCAGCCGCAGCATGAAGCCGCGTTGTAGAAGGGCACGGTGCCCAGGCTGCGGAACGATTCCCACGGCACGCCCGCGGGGTCGGTCGTCCAGTACTTGTCCGAGCGCGCGTAGCAGCACGAGACGTCCTTCTCGGCGGTGACGCCCGCATCGGCGGCCGCGAGCCGCCCGTGGATCTCCTCGAGCTCGGCGGGCTCGTCCACCTGGAAGCCGAGGTGGTTGATGCCCGTGCGCCCGCCGCGCTGCGAGATGGCGAAGTTCACGCGCGGATCCTCGAGCATCCATTTCGCGTAGTCGTCCTTCACGACGGAAGGCTCGGCGCCGAAGAGCGTGGAATAGAAGCGGATCGATGCGGCGAGGTCAGGCACAGCGACGTGCACGTGGAACCGTTTCACAGCGGCCTCCTTTGCAGCAGTTGTCGGTGAGGTAGGCGATGAGCGCGTTCATGCGCTCGAACGCCGCCGAATAGAACACGAAGCGCCCTTCCTGGCGGGGCGTGACCAGGCCCGCGTGGGAGAGCTCCTTCAGGTGGAACGACAGCGTGGCAGGCGCCACCTTCAGCTCAGCGCCGATCTCGCCCACCGAAAGCCCGGCCGGTCCCGCCTCGACGAGCAGGCGAAAGATGGCGAGGCGCGATTCCTGGGCGAGGGCGGAGAGGGAAGCGATGGCGGTGGCGGTCTGCATGATTCGATAATACTCGAAATATCGAACGATGCAAGCCCCTCACGCCTCCTTGGCGAGGTCGGCCGGCGTCGGCGCAGCCTCGATCACGCCCTTGTGCGAGGCGCACAAGGCGAGGATCGCGCACAGGGCGGTCTTCGCGAATGTGACCATGCCTTTCATGGCGCGTACGTTACCCCGCTTCGCGGCAACCGTGGTTTAAGCTCCCGGTCCATGACTCGACCTGCCCGGCTGGCGTGGGGTGCCGCGATCGTCCTCGCCGCCCTCGTGGCGACCCTCTACGCGCTCGGCGCCTGGCAGCTCGTGCGCATCGCGCGCGGCCCGGTCCTGCCCGCGATGGACGCCACGCTTTCCGCGCAGCGCGGCCTCACGGTCTGGTTTCGCGATGTGGTGCTCGCCAACGAGCGCGGCGGCACGCCCGAGCAGGCGAAGGCATTCGACGATTTCTGCCGGGATCTCTATTGGCGCTCCGAGAAGCTCTCCGACGAGCGCCTCACCCTCGAATTCATGCGCGCGATCGCCACGTACGAGAACGCGCATTCCACGATCATCGATCCGCGCCTGCGCCGCGTGGGCCTGCGCGTGCACTGGTTTTCCGACGGCCTCTACGTGGTGAAGGCGAGGCCCGGCCTCGAGGCCATGGTGGGCGCGAAGGTCGTCGCCATCGAGAACAGCGACCCGGCCGACCTCCTGAAGCGATTCCAGTCGCGCCTTCCGGGCTTGCCCGGCTGGCAGCGCTATCGCAGCGAATGGTTCCTCACGTCGCCTTCGGTGATGGTCGCGCTGGGCAATTCGCGCGACGACACCTCGCTGCTCATCGAATACGAGACGTCCGATGGCGCGTTGCAAACGCTCGCGGTGAACGCGGAGCCCGAAATCCCGGGTGGCGACGCCTTCCGCGAGTGGCGCCACGTGCTGCCGGGCGACGAATCGTTCGGCACGCGGGGTTGGAGCCGCGCGGGCGATCGCATGGCCGCGAAGCCCCTGTACCTGCGCGATCTTCCGAAGCCCTTTGCTCACGCGTGGGTCGAGAACCTGGACGCCGTTTACGTGCGCCTCCACGGGAGCAACTCCACGCGGGAGATCGACTTGCCCTCGTTCCTCGACGAGTCGGTGGAGGAAGTGCGCGCCCGCAAGGCGAAGAACGCGATCGTGGACCTGCGCTTCGACTGGGGCGGAGACTACGTGCTCACGCGCACCTTTCCCTCGAAGCTCGCGGCGGCATTGCCGGAGGACGGCCGGGTCGCGGTGATCACCGGCCCCAACACGTTCTCGGCGGGCCTCATCCTCGCCGCGCGCCTGAAGGATGCGCTGGGGCCGCGCATGATCGTGGTGGGCGAGCCCGTGGGCGACCGGCTCGAGTTCTGGGCCGAGGGCCTCGAAGTGGAACTGCCGCGCACGAAGGCCGATCTCTACCTTCCCACCGCGCGCCACGACCTCGCCCGCGGCTGCGCGCTCTTCGACCGCGAGTGCTTCATCCTCGACAAGCTCATGCCCGCCGCCGTGAAGAGCCTCGCGCCCGACGTGCCCGCGAGCAACTCGTTCGCCGACTACATGGCCGGGCGCGACGAGGCGATGGAACGCGCACGCGACGTGCTCACGCGGCCTGCAAGGAGTCCCTCATGATTCGACATTTGGCGGCCGTGGCCGCGCTGTGCCTGCTGTCGGCGGCGGTTGCCGCCGACGATCCGCTCGAAGCCGAGCTCATCGCGCTCGAGAAGCAATCGTGGGTCGCGTGGAAGGACCACGACAGCGCGTTCTACCAGCGTTACCTTTCGGACGACCACATCGAGATCCAGCCGCACGGCGTAAGCGGCAAGGATCGCGTGGTGGCGGGCGTGGCGAGCCCGGCGTGCAAGGTCGATGACTATTCGGTAGGCGAGTTCCGATTTCGCCGCCTCGGCCCCGACTCGGCGCTGCTCGTCTATCGCGCGCAGCAATCCACCACGTGCTTCGGCAAGCCCGTGCCGAGCCCGGCCATCGTCACGTCGATCTACCAGCGCCGGGACGGGCAATGGTTCAATATCCTCTTCTCGCAGAACCCGCTCCCCGCCGAAAAATGATCTTCCGACTGATCGCGGGCCTCGCCGCATGCCTCGCCCTCGCGGCCGGCGCCGACGGCAAGGTGTTTCGCCTCGCCTCCCAGGTCGACCCGGGCACCATGGACCCGGACGCGATCGCCTCGCTCTACCACACGCGCATCCTGTCGCAGATCTACGAGCCGCTCGTGGGCCGCGACGAGCATTTCAAGCTCGAGGGACGCCTCGCGGTCTCGTGGACGATGGTCGAGCCCAGGGTGTGGCGCTTCAAGCTGCGGCCCAACGTGAAGTTCCACGACGGCACGCCCTTCACGGCCGACGACGTGGTGTTCAGCATCGAGCGCTCGCTCGATCCCAAGTCCGCGCAGCGCACGACGTACCCGAACGTCACCGGCGCGCGCAAGGTGGACGCGCTCACGGTGGACATCCTCACCTCGAAGCCCACGCCGGTGCTGCCGCGCGCGCTCACCAACTCGCGCATCATGTCGAAGGCCTGGTGCATCGCGCACCACGTGGAGAAGCCGCTCGACTTCAAGGCGAAGGAAGAGACGTTCGCCTCCCGCAACGCCAACGGCACCGGGCCCTACATGCTGAAGAGCTGGGAGCCCGACGTGAAGACGGTGCTGGTGGCGAATCCCAGCTACTACGGGCGGCATGGCAACGTGACCGAGGCGGATTACCTCGTGGTCGCGCAGGCCGCCACGCGGCTCGCCGGGCTGGTCTCGGGCGATCTCGACTTCGTGATCGACGCGGGCGTGCAGGATTTCGACCGCCTGAAGAGCACGCCCGGCATCGCCCTCGGCACGAGCGAAGGCACGGGAGCCAACTGGCTCGGCTTCGATTACGGGCACGACACGCTGGTCCACGGCGATGCGGGCGGGAAGAACCCGTTCAAGGACCAGCGCGTGCGCGAGGCGGTGCGCCACGCCATCGATCTCAAGGCGATCCAGGCGAAGGTGATGCGCGGCTACAGCAGCTACGGCAGCGCGATGTGCACGCCGGTGGTGGACGGCTGGGACAAGCGCTTCGACCACGCCTTCCCATACGACCCGGAGAAGTCGAGGGAGCTCCTGAAGGCCGCGGGGTATCCCAACGGCTTCGCGGTGGACCTCGACTGCAGCGCGCAGGCGCCCGCCGACCAGGTCTGCCAGGCGGTGAGCGGGATGCTCGCGCACGTGGGCATTCGCGTGAGCTACCATCCGCTCACGTTCAACGTGCTGCTGCCCAAGATCACCAGCCGCGACACCAGCATGTACGCGATCGGCTGGACGCCGGCCTCGGTCGATGCGGAGGGAGTGCTCCTTCCGCTCGTCCACACACCCACCGAGCCGGGCGTGGGCGACTACAACTTCGGGCGCTACTCCAATCCGAAGGTGGATGCGTTGATCGACGGCGCCCGCGTGGAGCTCGATGCGGACAAGCGCCGCGCGATGCTCCTGGAAGCCCTCACGATCATCGACCAGGAGTCCGCGTTCATCCCGCTCATGTACCGGCGCATCGTGTGGGTCATGCGCAAGGGGATCCACACGCCGATCGCGCCCAACGACATCGTCGAGCTGCGATTCGTGAACATCGACTGACGCCTGTCATCGCGGCGGCCTCGCCGTATAGACGATCTCGTAGTGGGGCTTCCACGTGGCGCCGCCGTCGCGCGAGGCGAACGACGTCTGCCGGATCTTCCCGTCCTCCGGCGCGAGGCTCATGCGACGCATCACCGTGACGCCTTCGGCCGTGTGGGTCTCGCCCGTGAAGCGCATCACGCCGTCCACCACGTCGCCGCTGAACTCGCCGACCGCGCCGCGCGTGTCGACCCACGTCTGGCGCCACTTGCCGAGCGCCGGGTCCCGGAAGGTGACGCTGGTGCCGTTGTAGCCGTCCTTCTGCCGGTAGGTCTCGCGGATCGCGCAGCCGTCCGAGACGCGCTCGATGCGGCTGGTGGCGACCACCTCGTTGCCTTCCTTCACCTCCCACTCGCCCAGCCAGAAGTCGAGCGCGTGGTAGGGAGCGCCGTCGCAAGCCGCGGCGAGCGCCATCGCGAGGATCATCGGGCCCATGGGTCCTCCAGGGTTGTGGACCCGGGCAATCTTGCGCGAGCCGGGGCCCGCGCGCTGTTACGGTTCGCTACTTGCGCCGCACCGTACCTTCCGCGAGCGTGACGCGCCTGCGTCCCTGGTGTTCTCCAGCAGCATCGGCCAGCCTTTCTTAAGGGCTGGAACTGAAGTAGAAACGATTGCCGCTCGTGTTGGCCCGGCGCGCCACCTCGAGGCCGCTCCAGTCGTTGTTGGCGGCCGCATTGCGGAAGACCTGCCGGTACTGGTCGATGAGCTGCGCTTCGTAGGGGCTCACGCCATAGAAGTAGACGAGGTCCGGCACGGTCGTCGCGGCGCAATAGCCCTGGTACGCGCAAGCTTCCTGCAGCGTGCGGCTCTCGGGCCCGCAGTCGAGCCCGTACTCGCAGGCGACCATCCGCCACGCCTCCATCGAGGCGCGGCTCTGCAGCTCCTCGTGCGTGGGTCCCACCTCGATCACGGCATCGCGGAAAGTGACCGAGAGCGCGGTGCCTGCGATAACAATGGCCTCGGGATCGCGTGAGGCGATCGCGTCGCGAAACGTCTGCAGCTGCGTATCGGTAAGGGCGGGACCGTTGAAGTTGGCTGGCTTGCCCGGGGCAGGCGGAACGAACGAGGCATCGAGCTCGCGCGTGGCGAGCCGGGCCCGCGCCTTCGGGTCGCCCTCGGCGGCCGCGTCCTTGAGGAGCTTGTCGATGTCGTCCTTGGTGGCCGTGACCGATTCGAAACCGGCGCAGCGCTCCCCCGACATCATCTGGTCGTACATCGCGAGGCGCTTGGCGCGGTCCTGGCTCGCCTGGGGAATTTGCGCCTCGAGCTGCTGCCTGCGTTTCGCGCGGGCCTGCTGGAGGTCGGCGGCGCTCACCCCGGCGGCCTCCGGCACGCAGGTGGAAAGGATCTTGTAGAGGATGAACTTCGCGTCGCCCGTGGCCGCGCCTCCGGGCGCCATCAGGCGGTCGTACAAGGGCTTGAGCGCGCGCGCCTTGTCGAACTCTGCGGCGAGCGGGCTTGCCCTGGGGTTGGACGGCGGCGCAGTAAAGGGCGAAGCCTTGCCCGCGTTGATCGAGAGCACCACGGAAGGCGACGAGAACTTCGATTCCTGCGCCTTCTTCGCCTCGCGTGCCTCGCGCGCCTCGATCGTCTTGTCGGGATCCGCCCTGTAGGCCGCGACGACGATCGCGATGGCGACGAGGGCGACGGCGAGGGCGGCGAGGGCTTTCAAGGGTCAGGACGTGCGAGTCCGCGCCCCTTCCAGCACGAGCGCGCGGTCGATCCACTGGGCGGTGAGCTTCTCCTGCAGGGAATTCTGCATCAACCGCTCGCGAAGCGCCGGGAAATCCACCACGTCGAGCGGCTGGTCCTGGTTGAAGCAGGAGAACACGTAGGTGACCTTGCCCGTGGCGCGATCGACCTGCGGCTGCAGGCATTGGGCGCAGATCTCCTTCATCATGCACTGCATCGGCGAGTTGATGGAGCCGATCGCCACATGCGCCTTGGGAAGGTACGGCGCGAGGATTGCGTGCCGGGCGCGGGCCACGGCCGCCATCATGCCGTCGGAGCCGATGGCCACGAGGCGGTTCGCCTCGCGCATGTCCACCTTGTGCGCGCCGAGGCTCCCCGAAGCGTGCGCCGCCATCGCCTCGACGATGTTGCCGACGAAGGTCTTGTCGCCCTCGCGCGTGGGCGGGAAGCCGGGCGCCTCGTCGCAGCACCACACGACCTCGTCCGCGGCCGCCTCGATCTCGGCGACCTTGTAGCGATCCATGAGCTTCTTGTAGCCCGCGAAATAGAGCACGCGCGAGCCCGCCGCGCGCATGGCCGCGCCGATCGAGAAGAGCACCGCGTTGCCCAGGCCGCCGCCGACGAGCACGACGGTCTCGCCAGCCGGCGTCTCGGTCGGAGTGCCCGTGGGGCCCATCAGCACGACGGGCTCGCCGGGCTCGAGGAGCGCGCACAGGTCGCTCGAGCCGCCCATCTCAAGCACGATGGTGGAGACGAGGCCCTCCCCGCGATCGACCCAGGCGCCGGTGAGCGCGAGGCCTTCCATGGCAAGCCGCGTGCCTTCCGGGCTCGCGGCAAGCGATTCGAAGTTCTGCAGCCGGTAGAACTGGCCCGGATGGAATTGGCGCGCCGCGTAGGGCGCCTTCACCACGACCTCGACGATCTTCGGCGTGAGGCGCTCGACGCGCACCACGCTCGCGCGCAGCTGCGCGTTGAGCGACGCGAGGAACGCGCGCGAATCCGCGGCCGATCGCGGCGCCCGCCGCTCCAGCACGCGGCTCACCACCGGGTAGCCCTGCTTGGCGCTGCCCATCGCCTTCACCACGTTGCCGAAGAAGGACGGGTGGAGGTCGCCGAAGAAGCTCATGAAGCGGCCATCCGCGGCGCCGGCCATCAGCACGCGCACCTCGGCCGGCTTGGCCGAGCGCTCGGGCTTCACGGGATCGCCGTTCTCGTCGACCGCCTGGAAGTATTTCCCGTCCAGCGCGAAATGGCCCGGGTCTTCGCGGGAAAGCACGGTGTTGGGCTGCGTGCCCGCGGCGATGAGGATGGTGCGCGCCGGCAGCTCCACCAGCGTCTCCATCGTCGCGCCCTCGGCATTGGCGAGCTGCGCCTTCATCACGAGACCCTTGGCGCGGCCGTGCGCGTCCGTCTCGATGCGCATCGGCGTGAGGTTCTCGGCGAAAGAGATTCCTTCCTCGAGCGCCTTCTCCACTTCTTCGTGGTTCAACGTGTACGACGGGCTGTCGACGAGCCGGCGGCGATAGGCGATGGTGGATCCGCCCCACGATTGCAGGAGCTCGAGGATGCGCGGCTCCCTCGCCTCGCTCGCCGCCCGCTCGCGCTCCTCGCGCAGCGCCATGGCGTGCGTCAGGAACTCCTCGGCGATCTCGGTCTCTTCCTCGCTCCACTCGTTGCGCACGGCGCCGGGGCTGCGCTCGCGGCAGAGCGTCTCGTAGCGGGCGAGGAATTTCTCCACTTGAACCGCGTAGTAGGCGAGCGACTCGGTCGCGGTGTCGATGGCCGTGAGGCCGCCGCCGACCACCACGATCGGCAGGCGCACCTGCAGGTTCGCGATGGATTCCTCGCGCGCGGCGCCGGTGAGCTGCAGCGCCATGAGGAAGTCGGAAGCGGTTCGCACGCCGCGCGCGAGCCCGTTCGGGAGGTCGAGCACGGTGGGCTTGCCCGCGCCTGCGCACAGCGCGATGTGGTCGAAGCCCATGGCGAAGGCGCCTTCGGCGGTGAGCGTGCCGCCGAAGCGCACGCCGCCGAACATCGCGAACTGCGCGCGGCGCTCCACCAGCAGCCGCGCGATCTTGAGGAAGTTCTTGTCCCACCGCACCGTGATGCCGTATTCGGCCACGCCGCCGAAGCCCGCCATCACGCGCCGCTCGAGCGGCTCGCGCAGCTCGGCAATGTCGTGAATCGGCCGGAACGCCACGCGCGTGCCGTCGGGCTTCACCCCGGAGATCGAAGCCTCGAGCGGCTCGATCTTGAGGCCGTCGATGCCCACCACCGTGTGGCCGTCGTTCATGAGGTGGTGGGCGAGCGTGAAGCCCGCGGGGCCCATGCCGACCACCAGCACGCGCTTGCCGGTTTCGGGGAGCGGCAGGGGACGGCGCAGGCTGAGCGGGTTCCAGCGCGTGAGGAGCGCGTAGATCTCGAAGCCCCACGGCAGCGCCAGCACGTCCTTCAGGGTGCGCGTCTCGGCCTGGGGGATGTCCACCGGGTCCTGGCGCTGGTAGATGCACGCCTTCATGCAATCGTTGCAGATGCGGTGGCCCGTGGCGCACACCGTGGGGTTGTCCACCACGATCATCGCGAGAGCCCCGATCGCCCAGCCCTCGGTCTTGAGCTTGTGGAACTCCGAGATGCGCTCTTCGAGGGGGCAGCCGGCGAGGGGGACGTTGAACGGGCTCTTCTTGAAGACCACCGGATCGGCCGTCGAGGAGGCCTTCTCCCGCAATCCCTTCGAGCACGAATCCTTTCCCTGCTCGTGGCACCAGATGCAGTAGTTCGCTTCATCCAGGGCGCCGGCGAGGCCCGTGCCCGGGTCGGTGAGGGCGAAGCCCTCGCGGCGGCGGATGTGGTGGAGCGTGTGCACCGCGTAGCCGCGCGACTTGTCCGTCTGCAGCGGGACGAGGTGCATGGGGTCGATGCGCTGCGGCGGCTTGAAGAGGACGCCCTCGCGGTAGCGCCAGCGGCCTTCCTCGGTGTGCGCGGCCCAGGCGGCGAACTTCTCGGCGAGCGCGAGATCCTCGGCATGCGCGGCCTCGTCGGCTTGCCACTCGAGGATCTTGTTGGCGAGCACGAGCTCGTCGAACGCGCCGCCGATGCGTTGGGTCACCTGCGCTTCCAGCGCCGGCCCGTCGAGCGCGGCGGCCGCGTCGGCCTTGATCTTGAGCATCGCGCGGCGCTGCACGAACTTGCGCTTCACCCGGAAGAGGGGCGCGAGGCGATGGTGGCTTTCGACCAGCTCCTGCCACTCCTCCTCGATGCCGAAGAGCTTCGCGACGAAGCGGTCCAGGTGGGGCGCCACGGCGATGAGAAGCTCCGCTTCGTCCTTGACGGGCAGCGAGAGCTCCTTGCGGGCCTGCGCGAACCGCCCCTGGAGCGCGGCGTCGGCGCCTTCGAGCTCGCGCATGAACGCGGCGTCGACGCGCTCCAGGCCGGAGCTTGCGTAGAGGTCTTCGAAGGAAAGGCCGAATGCGAGGTGCAGCGCCGGGGGGGACATCGAGGAGCAAAGCGGTGGAAGGAATAGGATTTTATCGGATCGCGGCACCGCGCTATGATTGACGGCTCCTCTCTTACCAACCCCCGACGAGAACTCCCATGGACCGACGCAATTTCCTGCGCCTTGCGGGCAGCGCTTCCGCAAGCCTCGCGTTGCCCCGCGCCGTTTCGTCCGCGTTCGCCGACGACGGTTGGAAGACCTATGAAGTGACCACCCAGGTCGAGATCCTGAAGCCCGAGGGCGTCACCCGCGTCTGGCTGCCCGCGCCGCTCTCGTGGGAGACCGCATACCAGAAGACGCTGGACGACAGGTTCGAAGCGGTCGGGGGCACCGCCACCGCCGCATCGGTCGGGCCGTACGGCGTGGCGATCGTGTCGGCGCAGTGGCCGTCCGGCGTGACACCCGTGCTCACGCACACCCAGCGCTTCTCCACGCGGGACATCGCGGTGGACCTCTCGCGGCCGGGCAACGCCCGCCCGGAAGATCCGGCGGTCCTCGCCCGTTACACGAGCGCCAGCGAGCACATGCCCGTGGATGGCATCGTGAAGGACATGTCGTCGGATATCGTGAAGGGCGCGAAGACCGACATCGAGAAGGCGCACGCCATCTACGAGTGGATCGTGGACAACACGTGGCGCGAGCCCACCACCAAGGGCTGCGGGCTGGGCGACGTGAAGTTCATGCTCGAGAACAAGCTCTGGGGCGGCAAGTGCGCCGACCTGAACGGGCTCTTCGTCGCGTTCGCACGCTCGCAGGGCGTGGCCGCGCGCGACGTCTACGGCGTGCGCGTCGCCAACTCGAAGCTCGGCTACAAGAGCCTCGGCAAGGCGGGCGACATCACCAAGGCGCAGCACTGCCGCGCGGAGTTCTATGCGGCCGGCTACGGCTGGATTCCGGTGGACCCCGCCGACGTGCGCAAGGTGATCCTCGAGGAAGACGGCGGCAAGAAGGTCGATGACCCAATGGTGCTCGCGGCGCGCAAGCGCCTGTTCGGCTCGTGGGAGATGAACTGGCTCGCCTACAACACGGGTAACGACGTGCCGCTGCCGGGGTCGCTGCGGTCGAAGGTCAACTTCCTCATGTATCCGCAGGGCGAGACGGTGGCCGGACGCCTGGATCCGCTCGATCCCGACCACTTCAAATACACCATCACGTCGAGGGAGATCGCCTGATTTCCTGGCGCGCGCGAGCGCTCGCCGCGCTCGCGGTCGCGGGGCTCGCGGCCTGCTCGGAGCAGGCGCCGCTCGAGCCGTGGGGCGACAAGCCCACGCCGGCCCTCGAGGTGAAGACCCTCAAGGGCGACGCGGTGTCGCTCCAGGCGCTGCGCGGCCAGGTCGTGGTGGTGAACTTCTGGGCCTCCTGGTGCGAGCCCTGCATGGCGGAAATGCCGTCGCTTGCCCGCCTGTCCGAGCGGATGAAGGGCCGCCCCCTCACGATCGTCACGGTGAACTACGCCGAATCGCGCGAGAAGATCGACCTCTTCCTCGCCAGGACGGGTCTCGACCTTCCCGTGGTGGCCGACAGCCAGGGCGATGCGGCCGATGCGTGGGGCGTGGGCGGACTGCCGATGACCTTCGTGGTGGACAAGGCGGGGCGCGTGCGCTATCGCGTGTTCGGCGAACGCAACTGGGACGACTCGGGGACGGTCCAAGGGCTCGACCGACTCCTCGCCGAGCGGCCGCATGCCTGACGCCAAGCCCTTGCAGTACCGCCTCGTGGTTCGCGACGGCACGGATCCGGCCGCAGAGCGCGCCCGCGTGATCGAAGGCCTGCTCGCCGCGCCCGCGTCGATCGACCCACGCTATTTCTACGACGAGCTGGGCTGCGCGCTCTATGGCGCCATCTGCCAGCTTCCGGAGTACTACCCTACGCGCACCGAAGCGGCGCTCTTCCGCGAGCATCGCGCGCAGATGGCCGGGGCCCTCGGTCCCGTGCGCCAGTTCGTGGACCTGGGCGCGGGCGACTGCTGCAAGGGCCAGGCGTGGCTGCCGTTCCTCTCGCCCGCGCGCTACGTCGCGGTGGACATCGCCGCGACCGAGATCGAAAGGTCGCTCGCGCGCATGGCGCCCGACTATCCCGGGATGGAGATGGTGGGCGTGGTGGCGGACTTCGCCGCCGGCCTGCCGTTGGACGATGTTCTCGATGCCGGCGCCGCGCTCTTCTTCTATCCGGGCTCGAGCATCGGCAACTTCCACCCGCAGGATGCACGGGCCTTCCTCGCGCGCATCCGGGCGCTGTGCGCCTCGCGCCCAGGAAGCGCGCTGCTCATCGGCGTGGACGCGAAGAAGGGCAAGGACGTCCTCGACGCCGCCTACGACGACGCGCTCGGCGTCACCGCCGCGTTCAATCGCAACGCGCTTCGCCACCTCAACGCGCGCTTCGGCTTCGACTTCGCGCCGGAGGCGTTCGCGCATCGCGGTTTCTACAGCGAGGCACGCGGGCGCGTCGAGATGCACCTGGAGGCGACCGGCGACCAGGTGGTGCGGCTGGGCGATCGCGAGCGCTTCTTCGCGCGCGGCGAGCGCATCCACACGGAGAACTCGTACAAGTACCACGCGGAGGAATTCGCGCGGCTGCTGGCCGAGGCGGGCTTCGCTTCCGTGCGCCGCTGGGAAAGCCAGGGCGCGGGCTTCTTCGTCTTCCTCGCCGCCTAGCGGGCGTCGCGCGCGAGGCGCACGCCGGAAAACTGCCAGCGCGCCTCGGCGGGAAAGAAGTTGCGGTAGGTCGCGCGGATGTGCGAGCGCGGCGTGGCGCAGGAACCCCCGCGCAGCACGTACTGGTTGGCCATGAACTTCCCGTTGTACTCGCCCACGGCGCCCCGCGCAGGTTCGAACCCGGGGTAGGGCGCGTAGTCGCTGCGCGTCCATTCCCACGCGTCGCCGAAGAGCTGCGCCGCCTCGCCTTCGGCCACCGGCTCGCGCTGGGCGAGCGGGTGAAGCGCGCCGCTTTCGAGGAAGTTTCCCGTGATGGGCGCCTCGCGCGCCGCCACCTCCCATTCCGCTTCGGTCGGCAGCCGCGCCTTCGACCAGCGCGCGAAGGCGTCGGCCTCGTAGAAGCTCACGTGGCAGGCCGGCGTGTTGCGCTCCACGGGCGCCATGCCGTGCAGCGTGAAGGTGCGCCACTCGCCGTCGATCCGCTCCCAGTACAGCGGGGCGGTCCAGCCGTGCGAGACAACCGCGTCCCAGCCGGCCGAAAGCCAGAGCTCGGGCCGCGTGTAGCCGCCATCCTCGATGAAGTCGATGAAGTCGCCGTGCGTGGCCGGATGGGTCGCGAGCTCGAAATCCTCTAGCCACACGGCGTGGCGCGGCGTCTCGTTGTCGAACGCGAACCCTTCGCCTTCATGCCCGATCGCGTGTTTGCCGCCGCGCACCGCGATCCATCCGTGGGCGCGCTTCCCGATGGGCGTGAGAGGCCATTGCTTCTGGTAGGCGGGCCTCAAGGGGTTGCGCGAGAGCAGGTGCTTCACGTCGGTGAGGATGAGCTCCTGGTGCTGCTGCTCGTGCTGCACGCCGAGCTCCACGAGCGCGGCCAGGGCAGGATCGAGCGAGCCGCCCTCGAGGAGCCGCGCGAGCCCCTCGTCGACATGCGTGCGATAGTCGAGGACTTCGTCGAGGCAGGGGCGCGAGAGCAGCCCGCGCTGCGGGCGCGGATGGCGCTCGCCCACCGAGTGGTAATACGAGTTGAAGAGCACCCGGAAATCCGGGTGGAAGGGCCGGTAGCCCGGCAGGGCCCCGGCAAGGATGAAGGTTTCGAAGAACCACGTCGTATGGGCGAGGTGCCACTTCACGGGGCTCGCGTCGGGCATGGACTGGATCGCGCAGTCCTCGGCCGAGAGCGGTGCGGCGAGCGAGCGCGTGGCCTCGCGAATGGCGCGCAAGCGCCCGGCGAGCGGGCCGGGTTGCGTTGCGTGGGACGTGCGATTGCCGCGAGCCGGATCCTTCATCACGCCTCCTCGCTTCAGCCCACCCGGACGCCTCCCGGGCCTTCCACGATCTCGCCGATCACCGCGGCCTGCGCGAAACCCTCGTCGCGGAAGATCCGCAGCACTTCGTCCACGGCCTGCGGCGCGACCGCCGCGAGCAACCCTCCGCTCGTTTGCGGATCGGTGAGCAGCGCCTTCTCCGCCTCGCCCATGCGCGAGCCCAGCGTCACGCGCTCGCCGTAGCCGGACCAGTTTCGACCGGAGGCGCCCGTGGTGATTCCCTCGCGGGCCAGCTCGAGCGCGCCGGGCAGCAGCGGGATGGCGTCCCAGTCGAGGCGTGCCGAGACCTTCGAGCCCTTCGCGATCTCCAGGCCATGGCCCAGCAGGCCGAAGCCCGTCACGTCCGTGAGCGCATGGACCGCGTCGAGCGACCCGAGCTTCTGGCCGGGCGTGTTGAGCTTCGTGGTCGCCGCGATCATCGCCTTGTAGCCGTCTTCCGACAGGCGACCCTTCTTGAGCGCGGCGCTGAAGATGCCCACGCCCAGGGGCTTGCCGAGGATGAGCTTGTCGCCCACGTGGGCGCCGGAGTTGCGCTTCACGTGCGCGGGATCGACCAGCCCGATGGCCACCAGCCCGTAGATCGGCTCGACCGTATCGATGGTGTGGCCGCCCGCGACCGGAATGCCCGCGCGCGCGCAGACCGATTCGCCGCCCTCGAGGATCTTGCGGACCACCTCGAGCGGGATCTGGTTCACCGGCATGCCCACGAGGGCCAGCGCGAAGAGCGGCTGCCCGCCCATCGCGTACACGTCGGAGATGGCATTCGTCGCGGCGATGGCGCCGAAATCGAACGGATCGTCCACGATCGGCATGAAGAAATCCGTGGTCGCGACGATGGCCTGCCGATCGTTGATGCGGTAGACGGCCGCGTCGTCGCTGGTCTCCGTGCCCACCAGCAGCTCCTTGGGCACGATGCCGGGGGCGCTCCGGGCGAGGATCTGTTCCAGCACGCCGGGCGCGATCTTGCAGCCGCACCCGCCGCCGTGGCTGAACTGGGTGAGCCGCAATTGCATGTCCATCGGGTTTTCCTCTTCGGACGGCCTTCGATTCTACCGCCGCGCGGTGAGCTCTTGCACGAGCGCCTTCACGGCGCGCGATTCGGTCGCGGGAGAAAAAAGCTTGCGGCGGGCCGCGCAGGCCCGGGCGAGCCGCTCGAGATACGCCGGATCGTTGCAGGCCTGCTCGAGCCGGGCGGCCAGCGCGGCCGCATCGCCGGGCGGGAAGTAGCCGGGGTAGCCGCGGCCCAGCAGGCCCACGTTGCCCGGGATCCGGCTCGCGATCACCGGCGTTCCCGAGGTCACGGCCTCGATCACCACGTGTGCGCCGCCTTCCATCGCCGAGGGATGGACCAGGGCGTGGGCCGAGGCGATGGCACGGCGCGCCGCGGCCGCGGGCAGGGCGCCCGCATAGGCGTAGCGCTTCTCGCGGGCGGCGAGGGCGCGGGCCATGCGGCCCAGGGATTCTTCGAGCGCCGCGCCGATATGCCGCAGCTCGAACGCAAGGTCGTCCGGCAGGCGCTCGATGGCGGCGAAGAGCGTGCGCGGGTCTTTCTCCTCGCGCAGGTGGCCCACGGCGACGAAGCGCACCGGGGGCGCGCGGCGGCGCGCGATGCGAACGGGTCGGGCCGATTGCACGATCACCCGCGTCTTGCGTCGCCAGCGGGGCGCGAGCCCGCGCGCCGATTCCGCGTTGAGGACCACGATCTGCCCGGCGACGTCGAGCGAATGCGCGGCCTCGAGGCTGGCGGGCAGGTCGCGGTAGAGATCGGTGCCCGTGAGGACGACCGCCAGGTGGCGCGACCCCGAGCGCTCGTGGAAGCGGGCGATGGACCCGGCGCTGCGCCGCGCGTGCAGCGCGATCATCGCCGCGCAGTCCCTCCCGTCCCACTCGGTCTGTACAATCACCCGGTAGCGATCGCGCAGCATCTTCGCCCACCGGCTCGCGGTGCGCCAGTTGCCGTTGTTCGCGCGGCGCGTACCCGGCGTAACGAGGCACAACACGGGCTTGGCGGACACCATCGGCGGATTATACGAAGGCGAGCGGCTCGGGGCCGCCCTCGGGCAGGCGCGTAGCCGCACGCTCTCGATGTACGCGCACCTCGACCTCGCTGCGCTCGAGGTGCCGCGCATCCCCCTCGTGAACCTGCCGCTGTGGGAGCTTTCGCACATCGCGTGGTTCCAGGAGTTCTGGTGCCTGCGCGGGGGAGACGCGGATCGCCCCAGCCTGCTCGAGGGCTCGGACGCGATGTTCAACTCGAGCACGGTGCCGCACGCGGCGCGCTGGACGCTCGACTACCCCGCCGAGTCGCGGCTGCGCGCCTACATGAGCGAGACGCTGGAGGCCACCCAGGCCGCGCTTGCCCGCACGGCCCCGGGGGACGATCGCTACTTCTTCGAGCTCGCGCTGCGGCACGAGGACATGCACGCGGAAGCGCTGCTCATGACGCTGCAGACGCTGGAGCTGCCCGCGCCCGCCATCGATGCCATCGCGCCGCCACGGGCGAAGGCGCCGGCGCGCGACGTGCGCTTCGCGGGCGGCGAGTTCATGCAGGGCCGCGACGGGGGCGGGTTCGTGTTCGACAACGAGGCCCGTGCGCATCGCGTGAGCGTGGCGCCCTTCGCGATGGCCTCGCGCCCGGTGACGCAGGGCGAATACGCCGCCTATCTCGAGGAGACGGGGGCGCCACCCCCCGCCCATTGGCGCCGTGAGGCGGGCCATTGGACGATGCGCCGCTTCGATCGCGAGGTCGGGATCGAGCGCGATGCGCCGATGCTCCACGTCGCGCTCGCCGAAGCGCAAGCCTATTGCGACTGGGCGCGGCGGCGGCTTCCCACCGAGGCAGAATGGGAGCTCGCGGCCTGCTCGGGGTCGCCAGAGCTGGAGCTCATGTCGGGTGCCGTATGGCAATGGACCGCGACACCGTTCGCGCCCTACCCGGGCTTCGCCCCGGGCCCGTACCGCGACTACTCCGAGCCCTGGTTCCACAGCCACCAGGTGCTGCGCGGCGGCAGCTTCGCTACCCACGAGCGCATCGCGACCCCGCGCTATCGCAACTTCTACCTGCCCGGACGCAGCGACCCGTTCGCCGGTTTTCGCACGTGCGCGGTCGAGGGGCCTTAGCACGGTATAATTCTTCCCGGCGGGCCTCCTCGCATTGAGGGGCGGTGAACCTGGTCAGGTCGGGAACGAAGCAGCCATAGTCGATTCCTTCAAGTGCCGAGGGTCAGGCTCGCCATCTAATTCCCAATGACTTACCAAGTCCTCGCCCGAAAGTGGCGCCCTCGGGCCTTCGAGGAAATCGTCGGCCAGGAGCACGTCGTCACGGCGCTCGTGAACGCGCTCGAATCCAAGCGCCTCCACCACGCCTACCTCTTCACGGGCACGCGCGGCGTGGGCAAGACCACGCTCGCGCGCATCCTCGCCAAGGCGATCAACTGCGAGACCCACGGCATCAGCGCGCACCCGTGCGGCAAGTGCGGCGCGTGCACGGAGATCGACGCCGGGCGATTCGTGGACCTGCTCGAGGTGGACGCCGCCACCAACACCAAGGTGGACGAGATGCGCGAGCTCCTCGACACCGCGCAGTACATGCCCGTGTCGGGCCGCTTCAAGGTCTACATCATCGACGAGGTGCACATGCTCTCGCGGCATGCGTTCAACTCGATGCTGAAGACGCTGGAGGAGCCGCCCGAGCACGTGAAGTTCATCCTCGCAACCACCGACCCGCAGCGCCTGCCGGTGACGGTGCTCTCGCGCTGCCTGCAGTTCAACCTGAAGCCGCTGCCGCCGGCGCTCCTCGCGGGGCACCTGGAGCGGGTGCTGCGCGCCGAGAAGATCGAGTTCGAGGAAGCCGCTCTCGTGCAGCTCGCGCGCGCCGCCGCGGGCAGCGTGCGCGACAGCCTCTCGCTCCTCGACCAGGCCATCGCCCACGGCGGCGGCAAGGTCACCGCGGAGCAGGTGGCGCAGATGCTGGGGTCGCTCGGCTCCGACCTCGTCTGGCCGCTGCTCGAGCGCGTGGTCGAAGGCGACGGCAAGGGCGCGATGGAGGAGGCCTCGCGCATCGCGTCGCGCAGCCTTTCGCTCGACGGCGCGCTGGATGACCTCGCCGCGATCCTGCATCGCGTGGCGCTCGCGCAGGCGGGCGCCGCCCCCGCGCCCGACGATCCCGATGCCGCGCGCATTTCCAGCATGGCGCAGCGCATCGACGCGGGACGCGTCCAGGTGATGTACCAGATCGCCGTCCTGGGCCGGCGCGACCTTCCGCTCGCACCCGACGAGTTCGCGGGCTTCACGATGGCGCTGCTTCGCATGATCACGTTCGCCGATGCGTCCTCGCAGCCTCGCCCGGCGCCTGCGCCGGCGCGTGCGGGCGCCGCGAGCGCCGCCGCGAAATCCGCATCGAGTGCCGCCGTGCAGATCGTCACGGCCCCGAAGGCGGCTGCGGCCCCGGAAGTCCCCGATTTCGCGGGCGACTGGCCGGGCTGGGTCGAGCGCTCGGGCCTCACGGGCATGGCGGGCATGGCGGCGCGCAATGCCGAGCTCGCGTCGTTCGAGAACGGCCATCTCGTACTCGTCGTGCCGGAGGGCCAGCGCCTCTACGCCGACAAGCCCTACCAGGACAAGCTTCGCGCCGAGCTCACGGCACGGTTCGGCGAGAAGTTCCGGCTCACGATGAAGGTGGGCACCACCAGCGGCACGAGCGTGGCGGCGGTGAAGTCGCGCGAGGCCGAGCAGCAGCAGGCGAAGGCCGCCACGGCGATCGAGGCCGATCCGTTCGTGCGCGACCTGGTCCGCGACCTCGGCGCCGAGGTGGTCCCGTCCTCGATCCGCCCGCCCGACGCGGGCAACCCCACCAGCGACAAGAGGTGATTGCATGATCCCGAAGGGCGGCTTGGGCGCCTTGATGAAGCAGGCGCAGCAGATGCAGGAGAACATGCGCAAGGCGCAGGAGGAGCTCGCGAAGGTCGAGGTCGAGGGCCAGTCGGGCGCGGGCCTCGTGAAGATCACCATCACGTGCAAGTTCGCCGTGAAGAAGGTCGCCATCGACACGAGCCTGATGGGAGAGGACAAGGACATGCTGGAAGACCTCGTGCTCGCCGCTTTCAACGACGCGGTCGCCAAGGCCGAGGCCGCCACGCAGGCGAAGATGGCGGGATTCGCGGCGGGGCTCAACCTGCCGCCGGGAATGAACCTGCCGGGATTCTGAACGCGCGCATGGACAAGCCTGCCGCGCTCGAGGAGCTGATCCAGGCGCTGCGCTGCCTTCCGGGCGTGGGGCCGAAATCGGCGCAGCGCATGGCCTACCACCTGCTGCAGCGCGACCAGAAGGGCGCCGAGCGCCTCGCGCGCGGGCTGCAGGAAGCCCTCGCCCGCATCCGCCACTGCGCGCGCTGCAATACGTTCACCGAAGCCGAGCTCTGCTCGCTGTGCGCCTCGCCGCGCCGGGACCGTTCGCTGCTCTGCGTGGTGGAGTCGCCCGGCGACCTCCTCATGATGGAGCAAAGCCAGAGCTACGCCGGGCTCTACTTCGTGCTGATGGGGCGCCTTTCGCCGCTGGACGGCATCGGGCCGCGCGAGATCCACCTCGATCGCCTCGTGAAGCGCGCCACCGACGGCGAGGTGAAGGAAGTGATCCTCGCGACCAACTTCACGGTGGAAGGCGAGGCCACGGCGCACTACGTGAGCGAGATGCTCGCGCCCAAGGGGCTCAAGGTCACGCGCATCGCGCGCGGGCTGCCGGTGGGTGGCGAGCTGGAGCACGTGGACAGCGGGACGCTCGCGCAAGCGGTCCTCGAGAGAAGGCCGGCATAGTTGCCGCGGCCCTGGGACGCTGCCTGTCGGGACGGCCGAACCGGCGGGTTTTCGTAAGTCGCTGATTCCGCCCGAAAAGCGCCTAACCCACGGAATTCCCTGTCAGTTTGTGTTGACGGGGTAGGTCCGGAATGCGATAATTCCACCTCTCGACGGGTGCATTTCGTTGGGCCCATCGACACTGGCGCGGGGTGGAGCAGTCTGGCAGCTCGTCGGGCTCATAACCCGAAGGTCGCAGGTTCAAATCCTGCCCCCGCAACCAACTCCTTATATGCACGGCAAGGGGTGGCCATCGCTCTTTAAAAAGTTACAGCCGATAGAGGTGGGTGCTGTTGGGTGCGAAGTAATTAGGCATCAAGCAGTGGCTCACTTTGGATCCAAGTGATTCGAATTGAGTGATTTAACTGGATTGAACTGAAGAGTTTGATCCTGGCTCAGATTGAACGCTGGCGGAATGCTTTACACATGCAAGTCGAGCGGCAGCGCGGG
>DATIWC010000114.1:0-3010 GCA_035519515.1 Usitatibacter sp. | reverse complement strand
GTAGATGTAGTCCCAGTTCTTGCGCTGCGCGGCCTTGTCGTCCGCGAGACGGCTCGCCGGAAGCGGCAGCAGCTGCTCGAGCACCGGCTCCTGCTTCATCGTGTTGATGAAGCGGGTATAGACGATGTAGAGGCCGCTCAGTTTCCCGGCGGCGTACGCGTCGATCGCGACCTTCACCGGGCCGATCAGCTTCTCCATGTGCGGGTAGTCGCCGATGCCCACCACATGCGAGATCACCTCGGCACCCATGCGCTGCATGAACCCGAGGCCCTTGCTGCCGATGGCGGTGACCTTCACTGCGCGCCCCTCGCCCTGCCACTCCTTGACCGTGGCGATGGCAAGGCGCAGTGCGTTGGTGTTGAGGCCGCCGCACAGCCCCTTGTCGGACGTGACGACGATGAGCCCCACGTCCTTCGCGCCGGAGCGCAGCATCAGGAACTTGTGGTGATACTCGGTATTGGCATGCGCCAGGTGCGAGACGATCGTGCGGATCCTCTCGCCGTAGGGGCGCGCGTGGCGCATGCGCTCCTGCGCCTTGCGCATCTTGCTCGCCGCGACCATCTCCATGGCCTTGGTGATCTTGCGCGTGTTCTGCACGCTCTTGATCTTGGTGCGAATCTCTTTGGAGCCCGCCATGGGTTAGCCCTTTGTCACTGCCCGAATCTCAATACGCCGCATTCTTCTTGAAATCCTTGATGGCGTCGTGCAGCTTCGCCTCGTCATCCTTCGACAGGTCCTTGGTCTGCTCGATGCGGCCGATGAGGTCCGCGTACTTGCCCTTGGCGAAGTCGCGAAGCCCGCGCTCGGCGGCGAGCGCCTTGGCGATGGGCACATCGTCGAAGTAGCCGTTGTTCACGGCGAAGAGCGTGAGCGCCATCTCCCAGACCTGCAGCGGCTGGTACTGGGGCTGCTTCATGAGCTCGGTCACCATGCGGCCGCGCTCGAGCTGCTTGCGCGTGGCCTCGTCGAGGTCGGAAGCGAACTGCGCGAACGCCGCGAGCTCGCGATACTGCGCGAGGGCGAGGCGCACGCCGCCGCCCAGCTTCTTGATGACCTTGGTCTGCGCCGCGCCGCCCACGCGCGACACCGAGATGCCCGCGTTGATGGCGGGACGGATGCCCGCGTTGAAGAGGTCGGTCTCGAGGAAGATCTGGCCGTCGGTGATCGAGATCACGTTGGTCGGGACGAACGCGGACACGTCGCCCGCCTGCGTCTCGATGACCGGAAGCGCGGTGAGCGAACCCGTCTTGCCCTTGACCGCGCCCTTGGTGAACTTCTCCACGTACTCCTCGTTCACGCGCGCGGCGCGCTCGAGAAGGCGGCTGTGCAGGTAGAACACGTCGCCGGGATACGCTTCGCGGCCCGGCGGGCGGCGCAGCAGCAGCGAGATCTGGCGATACGCCCAGGCCTGCTTGGTGAGGTCGTCGTAGATGATGAGCGCGTCCTGTCCGCGGTCGCGGAAGTACTCGCCCATGGAGCAGCCCGCGTACGGCGCGATGTACTGCATCGCGGCCGGGTCGGAGGCCGAGGCGGCGACGACGATGGTGTAGGCCATCGCGCCGAATTCCTCGAGCTTGCGCACCACGTTCGCGATCGTCGAGGCCTTCTGGCCGACGGCGACGTACACGCAAATGAGGTCCTTGCCCTTCTGGTTGATGATCGTGTCGACCGCGACGGCGGTCTTGCCCGTCTGCCGGTCGCCGATGATGAGCTCGCGCTGGCCGCGCCCGACCGGCACCATCGAGTCGATGGACTTCAGCCCGGACTGCACCGGCTGCGAAACCGATTTCCTCGCGATCACGCCGGGCGCGACCTTCTCGATCGGGTCGGTCATCTTCGCGTTCACCGGGCCCTTGCCGTCGATGGGGTGGCCCAGCGAGTTCACCACGCGGCCGATGAGCTCCGGTCCCACGGGGACTTCGAGGATGCGGCCGGTGGACTTCACGGTGTCGCCTTCCGAGATGTGCTCGTAGGCGCCCAGCACCACGGCGCCGACGGAGTCGCGCTCGAGGTTCAGCGCGAGGCCCTGCGTGCCGCCGGGGAACTCGAGCATCTCGCCCTGCATCACGTCCGTGAGGCCGTGCACGCGGCAGATGCCGTCGGTCACGGAGATCACCGTTCCCTCGGTGCGCTTCTCGGCGGCCACCTGCAGGTTCTGGATCTTCGACTTGATCAGTTCGCTGATTTCGGAAGGGTTGATCTGCATGACGATTCCTTGGACGAAACTGGGATTGCCTATCGCGCGATCGCCGCGGCCATCTGGGCCAGGGCGTCACGCACGGAGGCGTGGATGACTTGGTCGCCGATCTGCACGCGGGCGCCGCCCAGCAGCTGCGGATCCACGGCGAGCTCGGCCTCGATCTTCTTGCCGTAGCGCTTCTCGAGCGAGGAGACGATCTCGGACTTCTGCGCCTCGTCGAGAGGCTGCGCGCTCGTGATGAGCACGTGCAGCACGCGCTCGTGCTCCCGCTTCAATTGCTCGAACTGCTCGGCGATGGAGCCGATCAACTCCTCGCGGTGGTTGTCCACGAGCACGCCGATCAGGTTCCTCGTGCCCTTCGTGAAGCGCCCGCCGGCGATCGAGTCGAAGAGCTCCTTCTTCTGCCGCGCGGTGACACGCGGGTCGGAGAGCACGGAGCGCATGGTCTCGTCGCGCGCGACGGCCGCCGCGAACGCGAGCGCGTCCGCATCCGGCTGCAGCTGCCCCGCCTCGACGGCCGCCTCGAACATGGCCTCGGCATAAGGACGGGCGACGGTTGCGATCTCAGCCATGGATCAGAGCTCGGCCTTCAGCTGGTTGAGCATGTCCGCGTGGGCCTTGGCATCGACTTCGCGCTTGAGGATCTTCTCGGCGCCGGAGACCGCGAGTTGCGCCACCTGCTCGCGCAGCGCCTGCTTGGCGGCCTGGACCTCCTGCTGGATCTGCGCGTTCGCGGCGGCGAGGAGGCGATCGCCCTCCGCCTTGGCCTGCGTCTTCGAGTCCTCGACGCGCTGCCCCGCGGCTTTCTCG
>DATIWC010000113.1:0-6051 GCA_035519515.1 Usitatibacter sp. | reverse complement strand
GACATCGCCGAGGGCCTCACCAAGGCCACCGGTGTCCAGGTGAAGAAAGCCGAGATCCGCATGCCCCAGGGCCCGCTGAAGCACGTGGGCGAGTTCCCGATCGTGTTGCACCTGCACGCGGACGTTGAGGCGAACATCGTGGTGCATGTGGTGGCTGAAGCGTAAGCCGCTTTCGTTCCGTGAAAAGGGGCCGCTCGATGCGGCCCCTTTTCATTCGAGCGCGCGCTGCGATACAGTGAGCTCATGCTCCTGCTTCGCATGAAGTTGAAAAGCGCGCGAACCCGCCTCCTGGATCGCCGCCAGCTCTCTCCGCGGGGCGCGAAGGCTGCGTGGCGCCGCGCGCTTCGCACGGGGCGTGCGCGTCCTGATCCGATGGGCGAGAGGATGGGACGTGAGCTCATCTGACGCGCTTCCCTCATAAGTCTTCCGCACTGGCTGGATTCCCGCCTTCGCGGGAATGACCATCGCTCTCGCGGCAACACGTCGCCTCACCGCGACAATTTTTTTCATGCCAGAGGCTCACCCCATGAGCCTCCCGCAATTTATTTTCTTCCCCACAGGTTATCCACAGCTTTCAATCTTGTGACGGGAAAAATCGGGTGACACACTCTCGCCTCGCGGTGCAGAGGAGCGCCGCATCACCGCTGTTCGAGGAGAAAACTACTACCATGCCCTCGGCCCCTGCTGGCTCGGAACGCTTTCCTCGCGCAGGAATCCCGGGCGACGCCCAGATCGAGTCGCTGCGCCTGCCGCCGCACTCGGTGGAGGCCGAACAGGCGGTCCTCGGGGGCCTGCTCCTCTCCAACACGGCGTGGGACCGCATCGGCGATGTGGTCGGGGAGTCGGATTTCTACCGTGCCGATCACCGCCTGATCTGGCGCATCATCAGCCGGCTCATCGAGGACAACAAGCCGGCGGACGTGCTGACGGTCGTCGAGGCGTTGAAGACCTCGGGCGAGACGCAGGATGCTGGGGGCCTCGCCTACCTGCACCAGCTCGCGAGCGGCACGCCGTCCGCCGCCAACATCCGCCGCTATGCCGAGATCGTCCGCGAACGCGCGATCATGCGGAAGCTGGCCGAAGTCGGCACCTCCATCGCCGATTCCGCCTATTCGCCGCAGGGCCGGGAAGCGCGCCAGCTCCTGGACGAGGCCGAGACGCGCATCCTCGAGATCGGCGAGTCGAACGGGCGCTCCTCCGAAGTCTTCGCCGAGATGTCCAAGGTGCTTGCCGAGGTGATGAGCCGCCTCGACGAGCTGCACCGCAACCCCGCGGCCGTCACGGGCAAGGCCACGGGCTACACGGACCTGGACGAAATGACCACGGGCCTGCAGGACGGTGACCTGATCATCGTCGCCGGACGGCCCTCCATGGGGAAAGCGCAATCGATCGATGCGCTGGTGAAGACGCCGACCGGCTGGGCATCCATGGGCTCGCTCGAGGTGGGGGACGCCCTGGCGTCGGTGGACGGCGCTGCGTCCATCGTCACCGGCGTCTTCCCGCAGGGCGAGCGCCAGGTGTACCGCATCACCTTTTCCGACGGCCGCTCCACGGAGTGCTGCGACGAGCACCTGTGGCGCGTATACCGCTCGGACTGGCCCCATTCGCGCCTGCTGGAGACCCGCACGCTGAGGAACCTCGTCGGGCGCCGCGCGCATGGGCAGCGCATCTGGATCGATTCCATCAACGGCGAGTTCGGCCACACGGAGCGGCTTCCCATCGATCCGTGGGTCCTGGGCTCGCTCATCGCCTCGGGGAATGGGCCGCGCACGCAGGAGCCGCGCGAGGAGGTCGAGGACGGTTTCGGCGCGAAGGTGGCGGTGCGCACACTGCCCCGCGCGGCGAACCCGCTCGCGGAGACCCTGCGCAAGCTCGGTCTCGACTTCTCGCACGACAGCCAGCGGCTCATTCCCGAGCCCTACATGAACGCCTGCCGGCGCTCGCGCGTGGCGCTGCTGCGCGGGCTCCTGGACCACAACGCGGTCATGGAGGATTCGGGGGCCGTCCGCTTCGTGGCGCGCGGCTATCGCCTCGCCAACGACGTGGTGGATCTCGTGCGGTCGCTCGGCGGCTGGTGCCGCATCGAGGACCAGCGGCCGAAGGAGGGCGGCTTCGTGCTGGAGATCCGGCATGCGGATCCCTCGCTGCTCGTTCCCGGCTCCGGGAGCCGCGCGAGCGAAGCGGCCGATGCGCGCGCCTACATCGTCTCGATCCAGCCCAGCCGCACCACGGCCACGCAATGCATCTCGGTGTCGCACCCGCTGCACCTCTACATCACCGATGACTACGTGGTCACGCACAACACGTCGTTCGCGCTGAACATCGCCGAGCACGTGGGCCTCGAATTGAAGCTTCCCGTGCTGATCTTCTCCATGGAGATGGGCGGTACGCAGCTCGCCACCCGCCTGCTCGGGTCGGTGGGTAAAGTGGATGCGCAGAAGCTACGCACCGGGCGCCTGGACACGGGGGATTGGGACCGGCTGGGGACCGCGCTCGGGAAGTTGAACGAGGCGCCCATCCTCATCGACGAAACCGCGGCGCTGAACCCGCTCGAGCTGAGGGCGCGCGCGCGGCGCAAGTGGCGCGAGTACGGGGCGCTCGGCCTGATCGTCATTGACTACATCCAGTTGATGCAGGGCAGCGAGTCGGGGCAGCAGGAGAACCGGGCGACGGAGCTGGGCGAGATCTCGCGGGGCCTCAAGTCGATGGCGAAGGAACTGGGCTGCCCGGTGATGGCGCTCTCACAGCTGAATCGCTCGCTGGAGCAGCGGCCGAACAAGCGGCCGGTGATGTCGGATCTCCGTGAATGCGTGACGGGTGAGACGCTGGTCAATCTCGCCGATGGCCGGCGCGTGCCGATTCGCGAGCTCGTGGGCACCACGCCCGAGGTCCTGGCGGTCACCGAGGAGGGCAAGATCACGAAGGCGGTGTCCGACTGCGTGTGGTCGGTCGGCGTGAAGCCGGTTTTCAAGGTGAGCCTGGCCAGCGGGCGGACGATCCGGGCGACGGCGAAGCATCGTTTGCTGTGCGGAAACAATTGGATCGAGGTCGGCAACCTGATTCCCGGCGCGCGAATCGCGCTGGCCAGGCAGCTTCCTGAGCCAGAATCGAACACACGCTGGGCGGACCATGAGCTGATTCTGCTTGGGCAGCTGGTTGGTGACGGTAGCTACCTTGTTCATGCGCCGCTTCGCTATACGACCGCGTCGGAAGCAAACAGCGAGGCTGTGCGCGCTGCCGCTGAATCGATGGGCTCGACAGTCAAGCGATACGCGGGCAGGGGCCTGTGGCATCAGCTCTTGATCGGCGGTAACGGGAACCGTTGGCACGCGGCTGGGGTTGGGAAGTGGCTCAAGGAGCTGGGGATCTTCGGGCAGCGGAGCCATGAGAAGCGCTTGCCCGAGCGGGTCTTTCAGCTTGCGAATGACCAGATCGCCCTTTTGCTTCGACACTTGTGGGCGACTGATGGGAGCATCGTCGTTCGGCCGCGGGAGAAGCGCGGCAGCGATCGCGTCTACTACTGCTCCACCAGTCGCGGCCTGGCTTTGGATGTCGCCGCGCTCTTGCAGCGACTGGGAATCGTCGCACGCATTCGCACGGTGTTCAAGGCGGGCTATCGCGCCGCCTATCACGTCGATGTCTCAGGAAGTGCATATCAGCGCACTTTCCTCGCAAGAGTTGGAGCTTTCGGCGAACGCGTCGCTGCGGCTGAGTCCCTTCGCGCGAAGTTGGAAGGGAGGGTCGAGAACACGAACGTGGACACGTTGCCTTTGCAGGCGTTCGTAGATGTGCGGGCATCGATGGCACAGAGAAACATGTCGATCAGGAAGATCGCAAACCTACGCGGCGTTGCTCCGCAAGCGGCTGCGAATATCTACTTCGCACCTTCGCGCGCACTGATTGAGGATTATGCAGACAAGCTGCAGGATGAGTCGCTGCTACGTTGGTCGCGCTCCGATCTGTTTTGGGATCGCGTTGTCGCGATCGAGCCCGACGGAGAAGAAGAAGTCTTCGATCTCACCGTCCCTGGGCCGAGTTGTTGGCTCGCTGATGGGTTAGTAAGTCACAACTCCGGAGCGCTCGAGCAGGACAGCGACATGATCTTCTTCATCTACCGCGACGAGGTCTACAACGAGGATTCTCCCGACAAGGGCATCGCGGAAATCATCATCGGCAAGCAGCGTAACGGCCCCATCGGCACCGTCAAGCTCACGTTCCTCGGCAAGCACACGCGCTTCGAGAACTACACCGGCGGAGGCGGCGGCTACGGGCCGGGATGACGGCCCATGTCGCGACCGATCCGCGCCACCATCTCGCTGCAAGCCCTTCGCCACAACTACGGCGCGGCGAAGCGCGCCGCCCCGCGCTCGAAGGCGTTCGCCGTCGTCAAGGCCAACGGCTACGGACACGGCGTGGAGCGCGTCACACGCGCTCTGAAGGATGCGGACGGATTCGCCATCGTCGAGCTGGACGCGGCAACGGCGATTCGCGAGCGAGGTTACGCGGGCCCGATCCTCCTGCTGGAAGGATTCTTCGAGCCGAGCGAGCTTGCGGCGATCGCCAAGGCACGGCTCGCCGTCGTCGTGCACGAGGACGAGCAGCTGCGCATGCTCGAGACGCTGCGCCCCGAGCCCCTCGACGTCTTCTTCAAGATCAACACCGACATGAACCGGCTGGGGTTTCCGCCCGCGCAGGCGCGCATGCAACTGGAGCGCCTGAAGAAGACGGGCGCGGCGAAGACCATCACGCTGATGACGCACTTCGCCACCGCCGACGGCCCGGAGGGCGTGGCCGAAGCCGTGCGCCGCTTCGACGAGGCGACGAAGGGCATCGACCTGCCGCGCTCGCTCGCCAATTCCGCGGCCACGTTCGTCCACCCCGGCACGCACGCCGACATCGTGCGCCCCGGCATCGCGATCTACGGCGCGGCGCCGTTCGTCGATCGCACCGCCGAGTCGCTCGGGTTGAAGCCCGCCATGAACCTCACCTCGCAGCTCATCGCGGTGCAGAACCTCGCCCCGGGCGAGACCATCGGCTATGGCGCGACATTCAGGGCCACGAAGCCCATGCGCGTGGGGGTCGTCGCGTGCGGCTACGCGGACGGCTATCCGCGCCACGCGCCTTCCGGCACACCCATCCTCGTGAACGGCGTGCGCGCGAAGACGGCCGGGCGCGTTTCCATGGACATGATCACCGTGGATCTCGAGGGCATCCCCGGCGCGCGCGTGGGAACGCCCGTCACGCTCTGGGGCGAGGGGCTGCCCGTGGACGAAGTGGCGCACGCCGCCGGCACCGTGGGCTACCAGCTCGTGTGCGCCGTGGCGCCGCGCGTGCCGATGGTCGAGGCCTGATGGCGAAGCCCAAGACCGTCTTCACCTGCACGGAGTGCGGGGGCCAGGTCACCAAGTGGGCCGGGCAGTGCCCGCATTGCAGCGCCTGGAACACGCTCGTCGAGACGGTCGTCGAAGGCTCCGCGGGCAAGGCGGGCCCGCACCGGTTCGCGAGCGTGGCGGGAACGCGCAGCGAGGTGATCGCGCTCGCCGACGTGCAGGCGGAGGATTTCCCGCGGCTCCCGACGCTCATCACCGAGTTCGACCGCGTGCTGGGCGGCGGGCTCGTGGAGGGCGGCGTCGTGCTGATCGGCGGCGACCCGGGCATCGGCAAGTCCACGCTGCTGCTGCAGGCCGCGGCGCGGTTGGCCGAGCAGGTGCCCGTGCTCTACGTGACGGGCGAGGAATCCCCGCAGCAGATCGCGCTGCGCGCAAGGCGCCTGGGCGTGAACGCCTCGAAGGTGCGCCTCTTCGCCGAGATCGAGCTGGAGAAGATCCAGGCCACGCTCACCGCTTCGAAGCCCAAGGTCGCGATCATCGATTCCATCCAGACGCTTTATTCGAGCGCGCTCACCTCGGCGCCCGGCTCGGTCGCGCAGGTGCGGGAGTGCGCGGCGCAGCTCACGCGCCACGCGAAGCAGATGGGGACCACGATCATCTTCGTGGGCCACGTCACCAAGGAGGGCGCGCTCGCCGGCCCCCGCGTGCTCGAGCACATGGT
>DATIWC010000112.1:0-68103 GCA_035519515.1 Usitatibacter sp. | reverse complement strand
GGCGAATTCGGCGGCGACGTCTCGCACCTCAATCTGCACAAGACCTTCTGCATCCCGCACGGCGGCGGCGGGCCGGGCGTGGGCCCGGTCGCGGTCGGCGCGCACCTCGCGAAGTTCCTGCCGGGCCACCGGCACCTGGAGGCTCGCGAAGATGCGATCGGCGCGGTGACCGCGGCGCCCTACGGCAGCGCCTCGATCCTGCCGATCTCGTGGATGTACATCGAGATGATGGGCGATGCGGGCCTCACGGCGGCGAGCGAGGTGGCGATCCTCAACGCGAACTACATCGCCAGGCGCCTCGCTGCGCACTATCCGGTGCTCTATTCGGGGCCGGGCGGCCTCGTCGCGCATGAATGCATCCTGGACCTGAGGCCGCTCAAGGAGACCTCGGGCATCCAGGTGGAGGACGTGGCCAAGCGCCTCATCGACTACGGCTTCCACGCGCCCACCATGTCGTTCCCGGTGGCCGGGACGCTGATGGTGGAGCCGACGGAGAGCGAGTCCCTGGCCGAGCTCGACCGCTTCTGCGACGCGATGATCGCGATCCGCGAGGAGATCCGCGCCGTGGAGGAAGGGCGCCTGGACCGCGAGGACAACCCCCTCAAGCACGCGCCGCACACGGCCCAGGTCGTGAACGCGGACGAATGGAAGCATGCCTACCCGCGCAGCCTCGCCGCCTATCCGCTGAAGTCGCTGCGCGCGGCCAAGTACTGGGTGCCCGTGGGCCGCGCGGACAACGTGTACGGAGACCGCAACCTCTTCTGCAGCTGCGTGCCGGTCGCGGACTGAAAGGCCGGGAATCCATTTCGGGGGCAGGTATAATTTGCCCTCGAAATGCGCATCCTCCTCTCGAACGACGACGGCTACTTCGCGCCCGGACTCGCCGCCCTCGCCGAGGCCCTCTCCACATTGGGCGAAATCACGGTGGTCGCGCCCGAGCGCGACCGCAGCGGCGCCTCCAACTCGCTCACGCTCGACCGGCC
This sequence comes from Usitatibacter sp., assembly GCA_035519515.1. Taxonomy (GTDB): domain Bacteria; phylum Pseudomonadota; class Gammaproteobacteria; order Burkholderiales; family Usitatibacteraceae; genus Usitatibacter. The sequence continues at coordinate 67,120 of DATIWC010000112.1, read as the reverse complement.
GCTGCAGCTGTCGAAAGCCCACAACGGGTTCTATTTCGTGAACGGCACGCCGACCGATTGCGTCCACATGGCGGTGACGGGCCTGCTCGGCTTCGACCCGGACATGGTGGTCTCCGGCGTGAACAGCGGCTCCAACATGGGCGACGACACCCTCTACTCGGGCACGGTCGCGGCTGCCACCGAAGGCTACCTGCTGGGAATCCCGTCGCTCGCCGTTTCGCTCGTGGGGACCGAGTTCGCGCACTACAAGACGGCGGCGCGCATCGCGCGCGACCTGGTGGAGCGCCTCACGCGCACGCCCATGGGCGCCCCGGTGCTGCTCAACGTGAACGTGCCGGACGTCCCCTATGAATCCCTGGCCGGCATCGAGGTGACGCGCCTGGGCCGCCGCCACAAGGCGCAACCCGTGGTGGCGGGCAAGAACCCGCGCGGCGAAACGGTCTACTGGATCGGCCCGGCGGGCGCGGCCCGCGAGGCGGGGCCGGGCACCGACTTCAACGCGCTCGAGCGCCGCGCCGTCTCCGTCACGCCGCTGCAGGTGGACCTCACCCACGCGGACCAGATCCCGCTCGTCTCGGAATGGATCGCGCAATGAGCGTGCACGACGGCATCGGCATGACTTCCGGGCGCACGCGCATGCGCATGATCGACAGCCTGCGCGCGCAGGGCATCAACAACGAGCGCGTGCTGGGCGCCATGGCCGAGATCCCGCGCCACCTCTTCGTCGAGGAAGGCATCGCCTCGCGCGCCTACGAGGACGTGCCGCTGCCCATCGGCCACGGCCAGACCATCTCCAGCCCGTTCATCGTGGCGATCATGACCCAGCTGCTGCTCGAGAAGCAGCCGATGAACAAGGTGCTCGAGATCGGCACCGGCTGCGGGTACCAGACGGCCGTGCTCGCGCGCCTCGTGAAGGAGGTCTATACGCTCGAGCGCATCGCCCCGCTCATGGACAAGGCGCGGCGCCACCTGCGCGACCTGCGCATGTACAACGTGCGCTTCAAGCACGTGGACGGCCACGGCGGTTACCCGGAAGGGTCGCCGTACGACGGCATCCTCATGGCGGCTTCGGCCACCCACGTGCCCGAGGCGCTGAAGGAGCAGCTCGCCGTGGGCGGCCGCATGGTGCTGCCCGTGGGCGTCGAGGACCAATGGCTCTACGTGATCGATCGCGACGAGAAGGGCTTCACCGAGAAGCGCTGCGCCGCGGTGCGGTTCGTGCCGCTGATGCCGGGGGTCGCATGAGGCTTTCGCGCATCGCGGCCCTCGTGCTGGTCGCGGCCGTCGCCGCGGCATGCGCCGCGCCGCGCCCCGCGCCGGTGATCGAGCGGGCGCCCCTGCCGGCGCCGCCGCCCGTGGTGCAGGCGCCGCCCCCGCCGCCGCCCGAGCCCGAGAAGCCGGTTCCCACGCACACCGTGAAGCGCGGGGAAACGCTGGTGGGCATCGCGCTGCAATACGGGCTCGACTATCGCGACCTCGTCGCGTGGAACAACGTCACCAATCCCAATCGCATCGAGGTGGGCCAGGTGCTGGTGCTCGCCGCACCGGCCGGCGCCCCCGCCGTGGCCGCGCCGCTCAACCCGCCCGGCGGGCCTGTCACCACCCCGCTCGCGCAGCCCGGCCCGCCCATCGAGGCGCGGCCGCTCGCCAACACGGCGGCGACGAAGGTGGAGCCGCGCGCTTCCAAGGTGCCGTTCTCCGACCGGGCGCTCGCGCAGATGACGGCGCCCGATGCGGGCGGATCGCCCGTGGGCGCCGCGCCGCCGGAGATGCCCGCGCCCGGGGTTGCCCCGCCCGCGCCGCCGGTCGAGCCGCCCGCCGCCGCCAAGCCGCCCGAGCCGGAAAAGCCGGCCGGCACCGACAACGAGGACGTGGACTGGACCTGGCCCGTGAAGGGCAAGGTGCTGGCGCCCTTCAGCGAGGCGACCAAGGGCATGGACATCGCCGGCAAGAAGGGCGCCCCGGTGCTCGCCGCCGCGAGCGGACGCGTGGTGTACGCGGGCGTGGGCCTGCGCGGCTACGGCAAGCTCGTCATCATCAAGCACAACAACACGTGGCTCTCGGCGTACGCGCACAACGACAACATCCTCGTGAAGGAGCAGCAGGACGTGCGCAAGGGCCAGAAGATCGCCGAGATGGGCTCGACCGACGCCGACACCGTGAAGCTGCACTTCGAGGTGCGCCGGCAGGGCAAGCCCGTCGATCCGGCCAAGTACCTGCCCGCGATGTGACCTTCAGGCGGGGCGGAAGCGCCGCACGCGGCGCGCGAGCTCCTGCAGCTCCTCGCGCGTGGCGCCGTCACCGTAGCGCGCCTGCACGTAGCGTCCCGTGATGTCCTCGGCGGGCTCGCCGCAGCCCGGGCGCGCGGACTTGATGCGCGCGAGGAAGTCCAGCGGGCCCTCGTGCGGCGCGCGCGGCAGGCCCGCCGCGGCGAGCTTGGCGCAGAACCGGTTCCAGGCCACGAGCGAGGCTTCGCGGCGCGGCGGCCGGTCGCGCACGAGCAACCCCAGCGTCACGGCGCCGCCCACCACGAAGGTCGAGACCAGCAGCCAGAAGCCGAGCGTGCGCCAGTCGACGGACGGGAAGCCCAGGCTCGAGAAGAACTGGCGCTGCTTGTCGGTGTTGTAGCCGATCACCCATTGGTCCCACTGGCTGTTCATCGCCTGCCACGCGTTGCGGATGTTCACCAGCACGCCGAGCGGGTCGGCGGCGATGATCGAGTTCATCACGCCGATGGGGCCGAGCGCCGCGTTCACGCCGTTTTCCACGCGAAGCGGCGAGACGGCGGCGGTGGGATCGACGCGCAGCCACCCCTGGTCGGGCAGCCAGATCTCGGTCCACGCGTGGGCGTCGGCCTGGCGCACGACGAGCTCGTGGTTGATGGGGTTCACTTCGCCGCCCTGGTAGCCGGTCACGATGCGCGCGGGAATGCCGGCCGCGCGCATGAGGAGCGCGAAGCTCCCGGCGTAGTGCTCGCAGAATCCCTTCTTCGACTCGAACAGGAAGTCGTCGTAGGGATCGCGCCGGTCGAGCGCCGGCGGCTCGAGCGTGTAGGTGAACTCCCGGTTGTAGTACTGGAAGACCTTGGCAAGGAGCGCGCGCGCGTCGGGCGACTCCCTCGCCCACTGGCGGGCGAGCGCGACGGTGCGCGGGTTGCGCGATTCGTCGAAGCGAAGCGAGGCCTCGAGCACGGCCCTCGAGGTCCGCTCGCCGTAGCGGTAGTCGAGGTACGAGGTCACCTCGTAGCGCTTGCGCTCGGCCACCGGGCGCCGGTCGCGCAGCTCCAGGTCGCCCAGCGCGTAGGCGCCGGGCGGCACGACCGCCGGCACGTCGAGCGCGAAGAGCCAGGTCTTGTTGTGCGGCTCCAGCGTGATGGTGTAGGTGGAGCGCATCTCGCGCTTCGAGTACGAGAGGCCGCCCGGCGGCGCGATCGGCGGCATGCTCCACGTGGCGCCGTCGAATTCCGTCATCACGGGCCCGCGCCAGTAGAGCTTGGAGAAGGGCGGCCGGTCGCCGTCGAACTGCACGCGGAAGGCGATGGCGTCGGACTTGATGAGGTTGGAGATGTTGCCGGGCGTCATGGTGTCCGAAAGGCCCGTGCTCCCGGCGCGCGTGTCCTGCGGCAGCGCCCACAGCGGGCCTTGCGCGCGGGGGAAGAGGATGAAGAAGGCGACCATGAGGGGAAGCGCCTGGATGATGAGCGCGCCGGCCGGTCGCAGCCGTTCGGACAGCGTGGGGGAGCTGCCCACGCGGTTGAATCCCACCAGGGTGGCCACGAAGATCCAAACGCAGACCAGCATGTAGAGGCCGAGCGGAATGCCCTGCGAGAAGAGGAAGTTGGTGAGCACCAGGAAGAAGCCCAGGTAGATGCTGAGCGTGACTTCGCGCTGCGTATGCGTCTCGAGGAGCTTCAGCGACGACATGACGATGAGCAGCGTCACGCCCGCCTCGCGCCCGAAGATCCGCCCGTATTGCGTGAAGGTCGCCACGCTCGCCGCGAGCGTGAGGAGCGCCGTCACCCAGCGCGACGGGTGGTGCATCGCGGCCCACGCGATCCAGGCGCGCCACGCCACCACCACGAGGAAGAAGACGCCCACCCAGTACGGCAGGCGCAGCATGTGCGGCGCCACCACGAACACCATCGCGGCCAGCAGCCACATCACGTTGCGCACGTCGAGGTGCGGGGAGGGGGGCTGGGCCTTCATGCGCCGAAGAGGGCGAGCGCCTCGAGGCAGCGCGTGCGGTGCGCTTCCCCGCGGCCCGGCGGGATGGAGACGCCGGGAATGCGCAGCCCGTAGCTCTGCCCGTAGCGTTCCGCCTGGATGACCCAATGCGACAGCACCGAAAGCCGCGCTTCCGTATCCGGCGCGTGCGCCTCGTTCCAGTCGAGCCACAGCTCGCTGGAGGCCATGGCGCTGAACTCCTTGGTGAGCAGTCCCTGCTCGCGCGCGAGCGCCTTCCACGCGATGAGCTTCGGCGCGTCGCCCGCGTGGTAGGCGCGCAGCATGTTGAACTCCTCGTCGCCGGGGACGGGAATGCCTTCCTCGGAGGCGCTGCGCGAATGCTGCGGCGGAGAGCCCGCGGCGGGGTCGGGGCGCGGATACACGATCACGCGCAGGTCGAAGTCCACGTACGACCAGGCGTGGAAGAGCCCCACGGGATAGCGCGTGTAGATCTCCAGGCGCCCGCAGCGCAGCAGCCCGCGGCGCGGCGCGGCCACCGGCAGCGAGACGAGCTTCGACTCGTGCGCGAGCACGTCGGCGTACACCGGCTCCTCGCCGCGCCGGCGCACCGCGATGGCGAAGCGGGTGAGCGAAGGCGTCTCCACCGTCACGCCGAAATGCGCCGTGTCGCCGGCGAACACCGGGTCGCAGCGGCCCGGGCGCAATTTCAGGTGCGCGAGGTTGCGCCACGTGTGCAGCATCGCCACGCCCGCCATGCTCACCAGGGTGAAGGTGAGGATGAAGCCCAGGGAGAGCGCATAGTTGATCGACGACACGAGCAGCAGCAGCATCGTGAAGGCGAACGTGTAGCCCTGGCGCGTGGGCAGGATGAAGATGCGCCTCTGGACGAGCGTGACCGGCGGGGTCTCCGGCACCGAGGCGCGGAAGATCCAGTCGGAGATGGATTGCCGCAGGTTCGCGATCAACGAGCGCTTACGGGATCGGGACGCCGGCGATCAATTCCTGGGCGGGGTCGAAGCCGCCCTTCACGGCGTCGGCGTTGGCGTGCAGGCGATGTCCCACCACGGCGGGAAGCACGGCCTGGACGTCCTCGGGCAGCACCTGGCGGCGGCCTTCCATCATGGCCCACGCCTGCGCGGCGCGCAGGATCGCCACGCCCGCGCGCGGCGACAGGCCCTGCGTGAAGCGCGGCGAATGGCGCGTGTGGGCGATGAGCTGCTGCACGTAGTCGAGGAGCGCGTCGGAAACCTGCATCGCCGGCACGGCCTTCTGCAGGTCGAGGAGCTGCGCCGCGTCCATCGCCGGCTGCAGGTGCTGGATCATGTCGCGCCGCTCGGCGCCCTTCAGCAGCTCGCGCTCGGCGCGCGCGTCCGGGTAGCCCAGGGCGATGCGCATGAGGAAGCGGTCGAGCTGCGACTCCGGCAGGGGGAACGTGCCCACCTGGTGCAGCGGGTTCTGCGTGGCGATCACGAAGAACGGCTCGGGCAAGGGCCGCGTCTCGCCCTCGGCCGTCACCTGGTGCTCTTCCATCGCCTCGAGCAGCGCGCTTTGCGCCTTGGGGCTCGCGCGGTTGATCTCGTCGGCGAGGATGATCTGCGCGAAGATCGGCCCCGCATGGAAGCGGAAGGTCGAGTTCTCGCGGTCGAAGATCGACACGCCGATGATGTCGGCGGGCAGCAGGTCGGAAGTGAACTGGATGCGCTGGTAGTCGAGCCCGAGCAGGCGCGCGAGCGCGTGGGAGAGGGTGGTCTTGCCCACGCCGGGCACGTCCTCGATCAGCAGGTGGCCGCGGGCGAGGATGCAGGCCATCGCGAGCCGGATCTGGCGTTCCTTGCCGAGGATGATCTCCCCGGCGCGGGCGATCACGCTCTCCGTGGGCCCGGCGGCGAGGCGGCTACGCGCGTCCAGAAGCATGGAAAAAGCGGAACCTTGTCAGCGGTTTAGGGGTCAATCCGGTGTTGCAGGCGAGGATATCACGCCACCCGTGGATGATTGAGTTTGGCAGGCTGTTTACGGACAATGGTTGCTCCCCAATGATTCCCAGGAACATGACCCGCCTTTACGCCTGCGCATTCCTCGTCGCCCTGGCGCTGCCCGCCGGCGCACAGGTCGTTCCCGCCACCAACTACACGGACCTCTGGGACAACTCCGCCACCGAGAGCGGCTGGGGCGTCACCTTCACCCAGCACTCGAGCAACCAGGTGCAGGCGATCTGGTTCACCTACGACCCGCGGCAGCCCGACGGCGCGGGCAACTTCAAGCCGCTGTGGGTCGTCATGCCGGGCGGCACGTGGACCACGCCCACGTCCATCACGGGCGATGCGTACGTCACCCTGGGCACGCCCTTCAGCCAGCCCTGGGCCTTCACCCTCGCCACGCTTCCCGTGACGAAGGTGGGAACGTTCACGTTCAGCTTCAGCGACGCGAGCCACGGCACCTTCACGTACAACATCTCGCCGCCGGCCAACCTCGCCTCCACCGACCCCGCCTTCGGCCTGCCCGCCTTCTCGGGCACGCGGCCCATGTCGAGGAACGCCTTCCCCTAGCGGCTTACAATCGCGGGATGGCTACCGCGCTCTTCACCCATCCCGACTGCGTCCTGCATGAAATGGGCTCCGGCCATCCGGAGTCTCCCCAGCGCCTGAAGGCCGTCCTCGCCGCGCTCGAAGCCTCGGGACTCGCCTCCACGCTCGTCGCGCGCGAGGCGCCCGAGGCCACGCGCGAGCAGCTCGAGCGCGTCCACCACCGCGATCACGTCGATGCGATCTTCGAATCGGCTCCGGCGAGCGGCTACGCGTATCTCGATCCCGACACCTCGATGAACGCGCGCTCGCTGTCGGCGGCGCTGCGTGCGGCCGGCGCCGTCGTCGCCGCCACCGACCTCGTGATGGCGGGCGAGGTGCGCAACGCCTTCTGCGCGGTGCGCCCGCCCGGGCACCACGCCACGCCCGCGCGGCCGATGGGTTTCTGCCTCTTCAACAACGTGGCGATCGGCGCCATGCACGCGATCGAGGCCCACGGCCTGGAGCGGGTGGCGATCCTCGACTTCGACGTGCACCACGGCAACGGCACCGAGGACGCGTTCCACGAGGATGCGCGCGTGATGCTGTGCTCCACGTTCCAGCATCCCTACTATCCCTACTGCGGCGCGGACTCCTCCAACGATCACATCGTGAACGTGCCGCTGCCCGCCATGACGGACGGGCGCGGCTTCCGCGCCGCGGTCGAGCGCTTCTGGATGCCGGCGCTCGAGGACCACGAGCCGCAGCTCGTGTTCGTCTCGGCGGGATTCGACGCGCACCGCGAGGATCCGCTCGCCTACCTGCAGCTCGAGGACGAGGACTACCGCTGGGTCACCGAGCGCCTGGTGGACGTGGCCGCGCGCCACGCCGGGGGGCGGGTGGTCTCGACGCTGGAAGGGGGTTACAACACCTCGGCGCTGGGGCGCTGCGTGGTCGAGCACGTGCGCGTGCTCGCCGGCTGAATCGCACTCAGCGGGCGGCGCGCTTCGGCACGAGGCCGATCAGGGACCAGTTCTGGGTGTCGATCGCCGTGTGGATCATGTTGCGGTAGCGCGTCGCTTGCGCGTACGCCCACGGCGAGGCCATGAAGTTCTGGTACAGCTCCTCGAACGTCGTCGCGTCGCAATAGCCGCTGTACGCGCAGGCGAGCTGCGGATCGCGGCTCAACTGCGTGCAGTCCGCCGTCTCGTCGCAAGCGACGAGCTGGAAGGCGCCGAGGAACGCCGAGGGCTCCGGAACCTCCCCGTTCGGCCCGACGTGGAGCTGGTTCGCGATGGCCGATTGGGCGAGCAGGCCCCCCACGATCATCATCGCTTCCGGATCGCGCGACTCGAGCAGGCCGATGATGCGCGACATGTCGTCGCCGTTGACCGCCGCGGGCGGCGTGGCCGCATCGTTCTTGCTGTTGGCCGCGATCTTCGCGTTCAGGTCGGCCACGAGCAGGCGCGCCTGGGCGCGCGCGTCGCCCTGCTGGGCGGCGGCGTTGTAGAGCTCGTCGATGTCCTTCTGCGAGATGCGCGTGCCCTGGAAGTGCAGGCAGCGCTGCGTGTTGTCGGAAGCGTCGTAGGCGGCGATGCGGCGCGCCGAGTTCGGATCGCCCGGCGTGAGGCCGGCGAGGAACTGGCGGCGTTGCTTGGCGCTGTACGCGGCGAGGTCCTCGTTGATGTTGGTCGTGAACTGGCACTCCTCGAGCGCGCGCGCGAGGTTGTAGCGCTCGTCGCCCGTGAGCACGGCGCGGTGCATGTTGAGGTTGTCGGCGAAGGCCTTCAGGTCGCGCGCGGCGCGGAAATCGAGGGACGCCGGCGTAAGCCGCATGCGCTCGGGGCGCTGGATCGGCGGGGGGAGCGAAACGGGCGAAGGCGCGGACTCGCCGCGCGGCTCGCCCGTGAAGGCGCGCAGCGCCGCCTCGTCGCTCACGGCGGACGCCTGGGGCCTTTCCTCGTGGGCCGCCGAGACGATTCCGGCGTACTTGCTCGCGATGAGCAGCCCGTAGGCGACCAGCGAAGCCAGGCCAATGGCCGTGACGCGGTTCATAAGGCGGGAGTTTCCGCCAAAAAGGGTAGTTTCGTCAATGATTTCCGCAGGATCGTGTAGGACGGCGCCCCGGGCTTGCCGGCAGCTGCGCTGTGAACCGCGTCACATCAGTGGTGCAGGATCTTCGACAGGAACTGCTGGGCCCGCTCGGAACGGGGTTTTCCGAAGAAATCGTCCTTGGGCAGGTCCTCGATGATCTGGCCGCGATCCATGAAAATCACGCGGTTGGCGACCTTGCGGGCGAAGCCCATCTCGTGGGTGACCACCATCATGGTCATCCCTTCCAGGGCGAGCTTCACCATGACGTCCAGCACCTCGTTGATCATCTCGGGGTCGAGCGCCGAGGTGGGCTCGTCGAAGAGCATGGCGATGGGATCCATCGAGAGGGCGCGCGCGATGGCCACGCGCTGCTGCTGTCCGCCCGAGAGCTGGCCGGGAAACTTGTCCTTGTGCGCGAGCAGGCCCACGCGGTCGAGGAGCTTTAGACCCTTCTCGCGCGCCTCCGCCTCGCCGCGTCCCAGCACCTTCACCTGCGCGAGGGTGAGGTTGCGCTCGACGCTCATGTGGGGGAAGAGCTCGAAATTCTGGAACACCATCCCGATGCGCGCGCGCAGCTTGGAGAGGTTGGTCTTCGGGTCGCCCACCGAGATGCCCTCGACCGTGATCTCGCCTTTCTGGAAGGGCTCGAGCCCGTTCACCGTCTTGATGAGCGTGGACTTGCCGCTGCCCGACGGGCCGCAGACCACGACCACCTCGCCCTTGGCGACCTGGGTGGTGCAATCGGTGAGCACCTGGAAGCTGCCGTACCATTTGCTCACGTTCTTGATGTCGATCATGGCCACGATAGGGGTCCCTAGCGAATGACGGCGATCTTCACCTGCAGGCGCTTCACCAGCAGCGACAGGCTGAAGGAAATCACGAAGTAGACGAAGGCGGCGAACGTATACATCTCCACCAGGCGGTAGTCGCGGTTGGCGATCTTGGACGCCGCGCCGAGGAAGTCGGTGGCGGAGATCACGTACACGAGCGAAGTGTCCTGGAACAGGATGATGGTCTGCGTGAGCAGCACTGGCACCATGTTGCGGAAGGCTTGCGGCAGCACGATGTGGCCCATCGTCTGCCAGTAATCGAGGCCGAGCGCATAGCCCGACCACACCTGTCCGCGTGCGACCGACTGGATGCCGGCGCGCATGATCTCGCAGTAGTACGCGGCCTCGAACATCGTGAAGGTGATGAGCGCCGACAGGAACGTGCCCACCTGGATGGGCTGGTTCGAGCGCGTGATCCACCCGCCGATGTAGGGCACGAGGAAGAAGAACCAGAAGATCACGAGCACCAGCGGGATCGAGCGCATCAGGTTCACGTATACGCCCGCTGCGGTCGAGAACAGCTTGTTGCTCGACAGCCGCATCAGCGCGAGCAGCGTGCCGAAGATGATGCCGCCCGTCATGGCGAGCAACGTGAGCTGCACGGTGAACACCATCCCCACCTGGAACAGGTAGGGGATCGAGCGGCGTATCTCGTCCCAGTCGAAGCCGGTCATCTCAATGCCCCGCCATCGGCGTGCCGCCGGCGGCGATGAGGCCGGGCACGCGCACGCGCGCCTCGAGGAAGCGCATGCCGAGCACGACCACGAGGTTGGTGAGGAGGTAGAGCACGGTCGCGGCGGCGAAGGCCTCGAAGGTCTGGAAGGTGAACTCCGACATCGCGCGCGAGCGCCCGGTGAGCTCGAGCAGCCCGATGGTGTAGGCGACCGACGAGTTCTTGATGATGTTCATGAACTCGCTGGTGAGCGGCGGCAGGATGATGCGGAAAGCCTGCGGCAGGATCACGTAGCGGTAGGTCTGCGACTGCGTGAGCCCCATGGCGGTGCCCGCCATGCGCTGCCCGCGCGGCAGCGACTGGATGCCGGCACGAACCTGCTCGGCCACGCGCACCGAGGTGAAGATCCCGAGGCAGAGCACCGCGGGCACGAAGAACACCCAGGGCACCGACATCTGCTTGATTGCGTCACCCCAGCTCGTGGGGAGGAATTCCGGGAAGACGTAGAACCAGAGGAAGAGCTGAACCAGCAGCGGGATGTTGCGGAAGATCTCGACGTAGGCGTTGCCCAGCCGCACCGCCCAGGTGTGGGTGGTGGTGCGCAGCGTGCCTACCAGGGCGCCCACCAGCAGCGCGAGCACCCAGGCGGTGAGGGCCGTGACGATCGACCAGCCCAGGCCCACCACGAGGTAGTGCAGGAAGGTGCCGGTACCGCCAGGCTCCGGCTGGAAGAGGATTCCCCAGTTCCAGGGATATCTCACGCGCGCTCCCGTAGCGCCGAAGGGAAAAGGGGCCCCGGAGGGCCCCGCTTCGTCATGCGTTGCTTACGGTGCGTAGTCCTTCGGATCGCCGGAGTCGGTCGGATTGGCGAGCGCCTTCTTGAGCACCGCGCTCATCGGCACGTTGAGGTTCAGGCCCTTCGGCGGAATCGGCTTCAGGAACCACTTCTCGTAGAGGGCCGTCATCTCGGGCGACTTGTAGAGCTTCGCCGTGGACTCGTCCACCAGCTTCTTGAAAGCCGGATCGTCCTTGCGAACCATCGCGCCGTACGGCTCGACGGAGAGCGCCACCTCGGAGATCGCGTAGTCGTTGGGCGTGCGCGACTGCGCGGCGAGGCTGTAGAGGAGGATGTCGTCCATCACGAACGCGACCGCGCGGCCCGTCTCCACCATCTGGAAGGCTTCCGGGTGGCCGTTCGCCGAGATGATGTTCATGCCGAGGTTCTGCGCGGCGTTGATCTCGGTGATCTGCTTGATGTTGGTGGTGCCGGCGGTCGAGACGATCGTCCTGCCCTTGAGGTCGTTCAGCGTCTTGATGCCGGCCGACTTCTTCGCGACCCAGCGATTGGCGGTGAGGAAGTAGGTGTTGGTGAAGCTCACCTGCTTCTGGCGGTCCAGGTTGTTGGTGGTGGAGCCGCACTCGAGGTCGATGGTGCCGTTGGCCATCAGCGGGATGCGGTTGGCCGAGGTGACCAGCTGGTACTTCACCTCGAGGTTGGGCATGTTGAGCGACTTCTTGAGGTCGTTCACGACGTGCATGCAGATGTCCATGGCATAGCCGACGGGCTTCTGGTTGTCGTCGTAGTAGGAGAAGGGAATCGACGCGTCGCGATGGCCGATGGTGATGGCGCCGCTCTGCTTGATCTTGTCGATGGTCTGGCCGAACGCCGGCGCGGCGACGAGGACGCAGGCCAGCGCCGCTGCGGCGGCTTTCAGGGTGCGATGCATTGTGGGACCTCCAGGGTTGGACATGAGAGCGTCGGCTGCACCCGCCAGGGGCACCTGCCGCTTCTGGCGCGTAGGATACTCGTAACGCGGTTTGGAGGACAATAACGCTTTTCCCCCGCCCGTTCCCCCATGCATTTCCCCACGGACGAACAACGCCAGGCCATCCTCGAGCAGGTCCTGCGCATCGCCGACCAGCGGCTCGCGGCCGCCGCCGCCAAGGAGGCCCGCGCCTTCATCTCGCACTACTACGGCAACGTCGACCCGGAGGACCTCTCCGACCGCGCCCCCGAGGATCTCTACGGCGCGGCCATGGCGCACCTCGCCTTCGCCCGCACCTTCGCGAGCGGCGAGCCCAAGCTTCGCGTGTACAACCCCCACCCCGAGGAGCACGGCTGGTCGAGCCCGCACACGGTGATCGAGATCGTGAATGACGACATGCCCTTCCTCGTCGACTCGGTGACCATGGAGGTGAACCGCCAGGGCTACACGCTGCACCTCTTCAACCATCCGATCTTCGCGACGAAGCGCGACCGCGAGAACCACCTGGAGGGCTTCGGCCCGCCGGCCACCGACGCCAGGCACGAGTCGCTGATCCACGTCGAGGTGGACCGCGAGACCGAGCCCGCGCGCCTGAAGGCGCTCGGCGCCGGCATCCTCGCGGTGCTCTCCGACGTGCGCGCCTCCTGCGAGGACTGGCCGAAGATGGTCGGGCGCATGGAAGCGATCGTGAAGGACCTCGAGAGCCCGCCGGCGTTCCTCGCGGGCGAGGAGGCCGACGAGATCCGCGCCTTCCTGGGCTGGGCCGTGGACCACCATTTCACGTTCCTGGGCTATCGCGACTACGACCTCGAGACGGCCGACGGCGAGGACCAGCTGCGCATCGTGCCGCGCTCGGGCCTGGGCGTTCTGCGCGAGCCGAGGCTGGGCGGCGTCTCGGCGAGCTTCGCGGAGCTGCCGCGGGAGCTGCGCATGCTCGCGCGCGAGCCGCGGCTGCTCGTGCTCACCAAGGCCAACGCGCGCGCCACGGTGCACCGCCCGGGCTACCTCGACTACATCGGCGTGAAGCGCTTCGACGCGGCGGGCAAGGTCGTGGGCGAGCGCCGCTTCGTGGGCCTGTACACGTCCTCGGCGTACCACGCCGATCCGCGCCAGGTGCCGCTGCTTCGCCGCAAGGTCGCGAAGGTGATCGAGCGGGCGGGCTTCCGGCAGTACAGCCACATGCACAAGAACCTGCTCTCGGTGCTGCAGGGCTACCCGCGCGACGAGCTCTTCCAGATCGACGAGGACACGCTGCTCGAGACGGCGCTGGGCATCCTGCGCCTGGGCGACCGGCGCAAGACGCGCGTGTTCATCCGCCGCGACGTGTACGGGCGCTTCTACTCGTGCCTGGTGTTCATGCCGCGCGAATCCTTCAACACCGATGCGCGCGTGAAGATCGCCGAGATCCTGCGCCGGCACCTGTACGGCACGTCGGTCGAGTTCAACGTGCAGCTCACCGAGGGCGTGCTGGCGCGCCTGCTCTTCCTCGTGCGGGCGAGCCCGCGCGAGGCGCCGCGCTACGACACCCACCTCATCGAGACCGAGATCGCCCAGGCGGTGCGCCGCTGGGAGGACGACCTCAAGATCGCGGCCATCGAGCTGCTGGGCGAGGAGCGCGCCTCGCACCTCGTGCGCGCCTTCGCGGGCGCGTTCCCCGTGGCCTACCGGGACGACGTGTCGCCGCGGGCGGCGGTGCGCGACGTGGCGGCCATCGAGAAGCTCACGTCCTACGACCCGTACGCGGTGAACCTGTACCGGCCCGTGGAGGGCGACGAGCGCACGCTGCGGCTGCGGGTGTTCCGCCTCGGCGCGAGCGTGCCGCTGTCGGCGAGCCTGCCGGTGCTGGAGAACATGGGCCTGGAAGTGCTGGACGAGGTCTCCTACGAGATCGCGCGCCCCGGCGGCGAGCCGGTGTTCATCCACGACTTCGGGCTGCGCAGCGCGCGCGGCATCGGCGACGTGGAGGCGATCAAGGCGATCACCGAGGACGCGCTGCAGCGCGTGGCCCACCGCGAGATCGACAACGACGGCTTCAACCGCCTCACCCCGCTCGTGGCGCTCGCCGCCGACGACGTGGTGGTGCTGCGCGCCTACGCCAAGTACCTCAAGCAGGCCGGTTTCACGCTGAGCCAGGCCTACATCGAGCAGACGCTCACGGCGCATCCGGCGATCACGTCGAAGCTCGTGGAGCTCTTCCACGCGCGCTTCGACCCGGCGCTCTCCGAGGGGCGCGAGGCGCGCCAGAAGGCGCTGAACGACGCCATCTGGGAGGCGCTGAACGGCGTGCCGGTCGCCGACGAGGACCGGATCCTGCGCCGCTTCATGTACCTCATCCGCGCCACCGTCCGCACCAACCACTGGGTGAAGGGCGAGGGCGGCAAGCGCAAGGCGTTCGTGTCGTTCAAGTTCGCCTCCGGCCAGGTGCCGGAGCTGCCGGAGCCCCGGCCGCTGTTCGAGATCTGGGTCTACTCGCCGCGCTTCGAGGCGATCCACCTGCGCTCGAGCAAGGTGGCGCGCGGGGGGTTGCGCTGGTCCGACCGCCCCGAGGATTTCCGCACCGAGATCCTGGGCCTCATGAAGGCGCAGGTCGTGAAGAACGCGGTGATCGTCCCTACCGGCTCCAAGGGCGGTTTCGTCGTGAAGAACGCGCCTGCCGTCTCCGACCGCGAGGCGTTCCTCAAGGAAGGCATCGAGTGCTACCGCAACTTCCTGCGCGGGCTCCTCGACGTCACCGACAACCTCTCGGGCGGCAAGGTGGTGGCGCCGCGCAACGTGGTGCGCCACGACGCGGACGATCCCTACCTGGTGGTGGCCGCGGACAAGGGCACGGCCACCTTCTCCGACATCGCCAACGGCATCTCCGCCGAGTACGGCTTCTGGCTCGCCGATGCGTTCGCCTCCGGCGGCAGCGTGGGCTACGACCACAAGAAGATGGGCATCACGGCGCGCGGCGCGTGGGAGAGCGTGAAGCGCCACTTCCGCGAGATGGGCAAGGACATCCAGTCCGAGGACTTCACGGTGATGGGCATCGGCGACATGTCGGGCGACGTGTTCGGCAACGGCATGCTGCTGTCGCGCCACATCCGCCTCATCGCGGCCTTCGATCACCGGCACGTGTTCCTGGACCCCAATCCCGACACGGGGAAATCGTTCGCCGAGCGCGAGCGCCTCTTCAACCTGCCGCGCTCGTCGTGGGACGACTACGACAGGAAGCTCATCTCGGCGGGCGGCGGCGTGTACCCGCGCAGCGCCAAGACGATCCCCGTCTCGCCCGAGGTGCGCGCGGTGCTCGCCATCGAGGCCACCGAGCTCACGCCGCCGGAGCTGCTCAAGGCGATCCTCAAGGCGCCGGCCGAGCTCTTCTACAACGGCGGCATCGGCACGTACGTGAAGTCGTCGCGGCAATCGAACACCGAGGTGGGCGACCGCGCCAACGACGCCATCCGCGTGAACGGCAAGGACCTGCGCTGCAAGGTGGTGGGCGAGGGCGGCAACCTGGGCTTCACGCAGCTGGGCCGCGTCGAGTTCGCGATGCAGGGCGGGCGCATCTACACGGACGCCATCGACAACTCGGCGGGCGTGGACTGCTCCGACCACGAGGTGAACATCAAGATCCTGCTGGGCCTCGTCACCGAGGACGGCGAGCTCACCGTGAAGCAGAGGAACCAGGTGCTCGCCGAGATGACCGACGAGGTCGGGCACCTCGTCCTCGCGGACAACTACTACCAGACGCAGTCGCTTTCCGTGGGCGGCGTGCGCGGCGAGAAGCTGCTGGATTCCCAGGCCGCCTTCATGCGCGCGCTGGAGCGCGCCGGCAAGTTGAACCGCGCGGTCGAGTTCCTGCCGGGCGACGACGAGATCGCCGAGCGCCGGCTCGCCAAGGCGGGCCTCACCTCCGCCGAGCGCGCCGTGCTCCTCGCCTACTCGAAGATCGTGCTCTCCGAGGAGCTGGTCGCGGGGACGCTCGTGGACGACGAGTACGTCTCGAGCGCGCTGGTGGCCTACTTCCCGACGCTGCTGCGGAAGCGCTATGCCGAGGTGATGAAGCGCCACCCGCTCAAGCGCGACATCATCGCGACGGTCGTGGCCAACACGATGATCAACCGCACCGGCAGCGTGTTCGTTCACCGCATGCAGGAGGAGACGGGCGCCACGTTCGAGGAGGCGACGCGCGCCTTCATCCTCACGCGCGACATCTTCGACCTGGAGAGCTTCTGGCGCGAGGTGGACGCGCTCGACAACCGCGCGCCCGCCCAGCTGCAGTACGAGATGCTGATCGAGGCCGGGCGCCTGGTGGTGCGCTCGACGCTCTGGTTCCTGCGCCGCCGGCGCGAGAGGCTGCCGATCGCGCAGGTGCTCGAGATCTTCCGCCCGGCGCTCGCCGCGCTGCGCACGCGGCTGCCCTCGATCCTGTCGGCCTCCGACCGCCTCGCGTGGGATGCGGCCGTGGCGCGCCTCGAGTCGCAGGGCGTGTCGCACCTGCTCGCCGAGCGCCTCGCGAACCTGGACGCGCTCTACGGCGTGCTCGACGTGACCGAGGTCGCGCAGGAGCAGAAGAAGGACGCCGACACGGTGGCCTCGCTCTACTTCGCACTGGGCGGCGAGCTGCAGCTGCGCTGGATCGCCGAGCGCATCACGCTGCTGCCGACCGACACGCCGTGGCAGTCGCTCGCGCGCAACGCGCTGCGCGACGACCTCGCCTCGCAGCACCGCGCGATCACCTCCGCGGTGGCGAAGGTCTCGCCGGATGACAACGACGCGGAGCGCATGCTCGCGGCGTGGAAGAAGCGCTACGAGCCGGCCATCGTGCGCTTCGAGAGCATGGTCGAGGAGCTCAAGCGCACGCCCACCCTCGACCTCGCGGTGCTCTCGGTGCTGCTGCGGGAGCTGCGCGGCCTGGCGTAACCGGCGTTCTACAGGATGAGGGCCGCGACCACGTTGCGGCCCTCCGACAGCAGGATGTTGTAGGTCCTGCAGGCGGCGGGCGTGTCCATGGATTCGAGCCCCACGCCCGCCCGCGCGAGCGGGGCGAGCGCGCGCGGCTCGGGAAACCTGAAGGTGGCGCCCGTGCCGAGCAGCACCACCTCCGGCTTGAACGCGAGGAGCGCCTCGATGTCGGCGGCGGTGAGGGCCTCGAGCGAGCGCGGCGGCCAGTCGGCGACGAGCCGCTCGGCGCTCACCACGAGGCTTGCGGCGTAGCGGGTTCGGTTCACCTCGACGTAGCCTTCGCCGTATCCGGTGAAGGCATTGCGTCCGTAAGCCTGGTCGCGCTCGATTTTCACGCTAGAATCATAGTCGTTTTGCACTGCAGCATCACGGACGATGAACCTGAGCGACGCCTCCAAGCCCCTGCCGCACGACTTCCCGCGCATCAAGCGCCTGCCCCCGTACGTCTTCAACATCACCAACGAGCTGAAGATGGCGGCCCGCCGCGCCGGCGAGGACATCATCGACCTGTCCATGGGCAACCCGGACGGCCCCACGCCGCGCCACATCGTGGACAAGCTGGTCGAGGTGGCCCAGCGCGAGGACACGCACGGCTACTCGGTCTCGAAAGGCATCCCGCGCCTGCGCCGCGCGATCTGCCAGTGGTACAAGCGCCGCTGGGACGTGGACTTCGACATGGACCGCGAGGCGATCGTCACCATCGGCTCCAAGGAGGGCCTCGCGCACCTCATGCTCGCCACGCTCGACCGCGGCGACACGGTGCTGGTGCCCAACCCCAGCTATCCCATCCACATCTACGGCGCGATCATCGCCGGGGCCGACATCCGCTCGGTGCGCATGACGCCGGGCGTGGATTTCTTCGCCGAGGCCGAGCGCGCGATCCGCGAGCTCTTCCCCAAGCCGAAGATGATGATCATCGGCTTTCCCTCCAACCCGACCGCCAAGTGCGTCGAGCTGGACTTCTTCGAGAAGGTGATCGCGCTCGCCCGCGCCCACGGCATCCTCGTGGTGCACGACCTCGCCTACGCGGACATCACGTTCGACGGCTGGAAGGCGCCTTCGATCATGCAGGTGCCCGGCGCGCGCGAGGTGGCGGTGGAATTCTTCACGATGTCGAAGAGCTACAACATGGCCGGCTGGCGCATCGGCTTCATGGTGGGCAACGCCGAGCTCGTGAACGCGCTCGCGCGCATCAAGAGCTACCACGACTACGGCACCTTCACGCCGCTGCAGGTGGCCGCCATCACCGCGCTGGAAGGCCCGCAGGAGTGCGTCGAGGAAATCCGCGCCAAGTACCAGGCCCGCCGCGACGTGATGGTGAAGGGCCTGCACGAGGCGGGCTGGATGGTCGAGAACCCCAAGGCCTCGATGTACGTCTGGGCGCAGATCCCCGAGGCCTACCGCGCCATGGGCTCGATCGAGTTCGCGAAGAAGCTCCTGAGGGACGCGAAGATCGCCGTGGCGCCCGGCGTGGGCTTCGGCGACTACGGCGACGACCACGTGCGCATCGCGCTCATCGAGAACGAGAACCGCACGCGCCAGGCCGTGCGCGGCATCAAGGAGATGTTCCGCAAGGACGGCCTGAAATGAAGGTGGTGGCCGTCTCCAACGCGAAGGGCGAGGTGACCAACGTCGAGCTCCTCGCCTCGGCCGAGCGCGTGCACCGGCAGCTTCGGCCGCAGCTCGGGGACTACCTGGGCCGCATGAAGGAGGTCCTTGCCGCGGGCGCCGAGATGGCGGTCTGCGTGGTGGACGGCGAGGTCGCGGGCGTCACGGTCTTCCGCGTCCTCGAGAAGACGCATTCGGGCCGCGACCTGTATTGCGACGACCTCGTCACCGACGAGGCGCGGCGCTCCACCGGCGTGGGCCACGCCCTCATGCAGTACATGGAAGGCATCTGCCGCGAGCGCTCGTGCGACACGTTCTCGCTCGACTCGGGCGCGCAGCGCCAGCAGGCGCACCGCTTCTATTTCCGCGAGGGCATGACGATCACGTCGTTCCACTTCGACAAGAAGATCCGCAAGCCGTGAAGCCCATCCAGGTGGGCCTGCTCGGCCTGGGCACGGTCGGCAGCGGCACGATCGAGGTGCTGCGGCGCAACCGCGAGGAGATCTCGCGGCGCGCCGGCCGCGAGATCGTGATCTCGGTGGCGAGCGCCAGGGATCTCGCCAAGGAGCGCAAGGTCTCGCTGGAAGGCATCGAGGTGGTGCCCTCGGCCGCTTCCGTGGTGGCGCGCCCCGACATCGACATCGTGGTCGAGCTGATCGGCGGCGACACGGTGGCTCGCGAGCTCGTCCTCGCGGCGATCGACAACGGCAAGCACGTCGTCACGGCGAACAAGGCGCTGCTCGCGCTGCACGGAACGCAGATCTTCGCCGCGGCGCAGAAGAAGGGCGTGATGGTGGCCTTCGAGGCGTCGGTGGCGGGCGGGGTGCCCATCATCAAGGCGATCCGCGAGGGCCTCGCCGCCAACCGCATCGAGTGGATCGCCGGGATCATCAACGGCACCTGCAACTACATCCTCTCGGAGATGCGCGACAAGGGCCTGCCCTTCGACATGGTGCTCGCCGAGGCGCAGCGCCTCGGGTACGCGGAGGCCGATCCGGCCTTCGACGTCGAGGGCATCGACGCGGCGCACAAGCTCACGATCCTCGCCGCCATCGCCTTCGGCATCCCGATGCAGTTCCAGAAGGCCTACACCGAGGGCATCGCCCGGCTCACGGCCGTGGACCTCAAGTACGCCGAGGGGCTGGGCTACCGCATCAAGCTGCTCGGCATCACGCGCCGCACCGACAAGGGCATCGAGCTGCGCGTGCATCCCACGCTCATCCCGTCGCGCCGCCTCATCGCCAACGTGGAGGGCGTGATGAACGCGATCCTCGTCAATGGAGACGCCGTCGGGCCCACGCTCTACTACGGGCGCGGCGCGGGCGCGGAGGCCACGGCGAGCGCGGTGGTCGCGGACCTCGTGGACGTGACGCGCATGGCGACCGCGGATCCGGAGCAGCGCGTGCCTCACCTCGCGTTCCAGCCCGACCGGCTCTCGAGCACGCCGATCCTCGCCATGGAGGACGTGCAGACCGCGTACTACCTGCGCCTGCGCGCGCTCGACCGGCCCGGCGTGCTGGCCGACGTCACGCGCATCTGCGCGGACCTGGAGATCTCCATCGACGCCATCTTCCAGAAGGAAGCCGGCGAGGGCGAGGAGCAGGTCGATGTCGTGATCCTCACGCACGTCACGGTCGAGAAGCGGATCAACGCGGCGATCAGGCGCATCGAGGCGCTGGCGACGATTCCGTCGCCGGTGGTTCGCATCCGGCTGGAAGAGCTGCTGTGAGGCGCGGGGCACCAGGCGCGAGGCGCGGGTGAAGTACGTCAGCACCCGCGGGCACGCGGCATCCCAGTCGTTCACCGACATCCTGCTGGAAGGCCTCGCGCCCGATGGCGGGCTGATGGTTCCCGAGCAGTGGCCGCGCATCATGCGCGCCAAGCTGGACGCGATGCGCGACCTGCCGTATCCGCGCCTCGCCTTCGAGGTGATCCGCTTCTTCGCCGACGACTATCCCGGCGCGCAGTTGAAGAGCGCGGTGGACACCACCTACACGGCCGAGCGCTTCGGCACGCCGGAGATCACGCCGCTGCGCACGCTCGAGCCCAACCTGCACGTGCTGGGGCTGTCGAACGGGCCCACGCTCGCGTTCAAGGACGTGGCGCTCCAGCTCCTGGGCCAGCTCTTCGAGCAGGTCCTGGAGCGGCAGGACCGGCGCCTCAACGTGCTGGGCGCCACCAGCGGCGACACGGGCTCGGCCGCCGAGCACGCCCTGAAGGGCAAGGAGCGCGTGAATGTCTTCATGCTCTCTCCGCAGGGGCGCATGAGCCCGTTCCAGCGCGCGCAGATGTACTCGCTCGACGAGCCCAACATCTTCAACGTCGCGATCGAAGGCACGTTCGACGCCTGCCAGGACATCGTGAAGGAGATCGGCGCGGATGCCGCCTTCAGCCGCGAGCACGCGCTGGGCGCGGTGAACTCGATCAACTGGGCGCGCATCGTCGCCCAGGTGGTGTACTACTTCAAGGGCTACTTCGCGGCGACGCGCTCCAACGACGAGCAGGTCTCCTTCGCCGTGCCGTCGGGCAACTTCGGCAACATCCTCGCCGGCTACGTGGCGAGGCGCATCGGGTTGCCGATCCGCCGGCTGGTGCTCGCCACCAACGAGAACGACGTGCTCGACGAGTTCTTCCGCACCGGGCGCTACCGCCCGCGCGCGCCGGGCGACACGCACGCCACCTCGAGCCCGTCCATGGACATCTCGAAGGCGTCGAACTTCGAGCGCTTCATCTGGGACTCGGTGGACGGCGACGCCGACAAGGTGAAGTGGCTGTGGGAGAAGGTCGCGACCGAGGGCGGCTTCGACCTGTCCACCGACAGGGCGTGGGAGAAGATCGAGGACGACTCGGGTTTCGTCTCGGGCCGCAGCACGCACGAGGACCGCATCGCCACCATCCGGCTCGTGAAGGAGCGCTACGGCGAGGTGATCGACCCGCACACCGCCGACGGGTTGAAGATCGCGCTGCGCCTTCGCGAGCCGCGCTTCCCCATGGTGTGCCTCGAGACGGCGCTCGCGGCCAAGTTCGACCGGACGATCGTCGAGGCGCTCGGCGTGCACGCCCCGCGCCCGGAGCGCTTCGCGGGGCTCGAGTCGCGCCCGCAGCACGTGAGCCTGATGAAGCCCGACGCGGGTGCGGTGAAGCGATTCATCGCCGAGCGCGCCGCGCCCCGGTAGAATCGCGCCATGCTTCGCTTCGGCTTGCTCTTCGCGGCGATCGTCGTGGCCCTGTTCGCCGCCGAGCTCACGCCGCCCGGGCAGGCGTGGGTCGTCGATCCGTGGACGACGGGCGTGGCCCGCGTGGCCACCACGCTCGCCCAGGTCTTCGACCGCGACGTGATCGCCACGGGCCCCACGCTCACGGCGCCGGGCACGGGCTTCTCGGTCACGATCCTCGCCGGCTGCAACGGCCTCGAGGCGATGATCGTGCTCGCCGCGGCGATCCTCGCGTACCCCGCGCCGTGGCGCTACCGGCTCGCGGGGCTCGCGGTCGGGGCGGCCGCGATCCAGGTCCTCAACCTCGTGCGCATCGTGAGCCTGTTCTACCTGGGGCAGTGGAACATGCGCGTCTTCGAGTGGGCGCACCTCTACGCATGGCAGGCCCTGATCATGCTCGATGCGCTCGTCGTGTGGCTGCTGTGGCTGAGGACGCTTCCCCGGGCCCCCGAAACGGCGCCGGCCTGAGCGGCGCCGCGCCGCGCTCGATCCTCGGCTTCGCGGCGAGGGCGATCGCCTGGGGCATCGTCTTCTTCGCGGCGTGGTACGCGGCGGCGCAGCCGCTGTCGCTCGCCACGGCTTGGTGCAGCGCCCAGTTCCTGAAGGTCCTCGCGCCCGTCGATCGCGCGCACCCGGAATGGAAGGCGCCGCGCACCGCGCTCCTGGTGGAGTTCGACACGAGCACCGCATACCAGCACCGCCTGCCGCGCGGCATCGAGTACGAGGTGCCGGCCGATGCGCTCAAGTACACGTACGGCATTCCCTTCTTCGTGGCCCTGCTCGCGGCGAGCCGCGCCCGCCGCCTGGCGATGAAGGCGCTCGCCGGCACGGCCGTGCTGGTGGTGCTCGCGGCGGCCGGCCTTGCCTGCGAAACGGCGCTCACGCTGGGCACGCTTACCGATGCGACAGGCTCGGCGCTCTGGAAAGCGGGAGGCGCCACCGCCACGCTGTTCGCGCTGGGATACCAGCTCGGCACGCTCATCTTTCCCACCGTGGTGCCGGCGGCGATGTGGGTCGGAATGGATGGGGCATCGAGGGGCAAGGTAATATTTTCCGCATGAGCGCCCGATTCCTGAGGTTCGCTGCCGCCGCGGCACTCGTGCTCGGCTGCGCCGCCGCGCAGGCGGCGGTGTACACGCTCTACGCCGCGAGCGTGCGCAGCGGGGGCATCAACGCCGACGTTCCCGTGGCGGGGAACCTCTACAGCGTGAACCTCGCGAGCGGCACCGCGACGCTCGTGGGCGCCATCCGCCTGCCCGGATCGAAGGCCATCGGCGTGACCGGCATGGCTTTCCATCCGCAGACGGGCATCCTCTACGGGATCACCTCGGAGCAGTCGCCCAACAGCCCCAGCTCGCTGGTGACGATCGATCCCGCGACCGGCGCGGCCACGCTCGTGGGCGACCTGGGGACCATCGGCTCCGACATCGCCTTCGATTCGAAGGGCACGCTCTACGTGTGGCTGCCCGCCACTTCGCGCATCGGGATCGTGAACGTCTCGACGGCGGCGGTCACCCCGATCGGCAGGCCCGGGCCCGCCGGAAGCCCCGCGGGCATCGCGATCGATCCCAACGACATGATCTACGTCACGGCCAAGGGCGCGAGCGGAACGCTCGACAACATCGACCTCGCCACCGGCGGAGTGCAGGTGGGCCCTCCGCTCACCGGGGCGCCGTTCGCCACCCAGATCAACTCCATGTCGTTCTCGCCCTCGGGACTGCTCATCGCGGTGAACTCCAACGGGGGCTCGCCCGCCAACACGCGCCTGGTGACGATCAACACCGCCACGGGCACGGTGGCGACCATCGGTGCGCTGCCCGACGACACGGACGCGCTCGCTTTCACCAACGACGCCGGGTCCAGCCTCGCGCCCACCTTCACGAGCCTCAACCCGGGGCTGCGCGTCGTGGTGGTCGTTCTCTCGATCACCCTGGTCGGCGTGGCGCTCACCGTGATCTTCCGCCGCCGCGAGAAGCCCTAGAAGAACACCAGCCAGGCCGTGAGCAGGGTGAGCAGCATGCCGCCCGCGATCGAGAAGAAGACGGTCGCCATCACGCGGGCGTCCTGGTCCTGCTGGGCCTTGAGGTCGCCGTCGGCGATGGTGCGCGAGCGCGCCCTCTCGCGGAAGGCGACGACGATGACGGTGGCGAGGATCGCGATGAAGGCGAGGAAGACGGCGAAGAGCTTCCAGCCCAGCGTCACTCCTCTTCCTTTTCCGGGGGCGGGCTGCCGTCGTAGACCTGGTTTCGCCGCCGCTGCAGCCAGGCATCGCGCACGAACGTGTAGCGGTCGAGCGCCGCGCCTTCGACGATGCTTTCGGCCTTGAGGAGGTGCGCGCGCTCCTGGATCTTGTCCAGGCCCCAGAGCGTCCAGTAGAGGCTGTCGTTCTTCAGCAGCTTCGGGTAGTACCACTGCGGATCGACGAGCTTCGCGGGCGCATCGCGCGCGGTGCTCGGGCCCAGCAGCGGGATCACGAAGTAGGGGCCGGGCTCCACCCCCCACCAGCCGAGCGTCTGCCCGAAGTCCTCGTAGTGCTTCTCGAGGCCGAGCGGCGTCGCGATGTCCCACAGGCCGAAGATGCCGAACACGCTGTTCACCACGACGCGGCCCGCATCCGAGGCGCCTTCGGCCACCTTGCCCTGCAGCACGTTGTTGAGGCTGGTGGCGACGTCCTCGACGTTGTTGAAGAAGTTGCTCACGCCTTCGCGCGCGAACGCCGGCACTACTTTCTCGTAGCCGGTGGCCACGGGCTTGAGCACCGCCTTGTCGAGCTGGTCGTTGAATTCGAAGGTCTTGCGGTTCAGGCCCTCCCAGGGATCGCGTGGGTCCGAGCCGGTGGTGGCGCAGCCGGCCGCGAGCAGGGCAAGGCCGACGAGGAGAATCGAGCGAAGCATCTGTGTCCTTGGCTGGGCCCCCGCCATCGCGGGGACCAGGTTACGCGTGGTGGAGGAATCGCAGGGAAAGGTCGAGGGCCTCGATGTCCTTGGTGAGCGAGCCCACCGAGATGCGGTGCACGCCCGTGTCTGCGACCGCGCGCACGGTCTCGAGGTTCACGCCGCCGGAGGCCTCGAGCTCGGCGCGGTCGCCCGCGATCTTCACGGCCTCGCGCATGCCGGCGAGGTCGAAGTTGTCGAGGAGGATGAGCTTCGCGCCCGCGTCGAGCGCCTGGCGCAGCTGCCCGATCGACTCGACCTCGACCTGCACCATGACCCCTTCGCCGGCATCGTGCAGCGCCTGCTGCAACGCGGCGTGCAAGCCGCCGGCCGAGGCGATGTGGTTTTCCTTGATGAGGATGCCGTCGTGCAGCCCGATGCGATTGGTGGTGCCGCCGCCGGTGGCCACCGCGTACTTCTGCGCGATGCGCAGCCCCGGCAGCGTCTTGCGCGTATCGAGGATCTTCGCGCGCGTGCCTTCGACAGCCCGCACGAAGCGGCGCGTGCGCGTGGCCACGCCGGACAGGAGCTGCACGAAGTTGAGCGCGGTCCGCTCGGCCGTGAGCATGGCGCGCGCGTTGCCCTCGAGCTCGCAAAGCGAGCTTCCGGCCACGATGTCGTCGCCGTCGGCGTGGTGCCAGAAGATCTCGACGTCGGTGTCGAGCTCCTCGAAGGTGCGGTTGAACCATTCGGTGCCGCACAGCACGCCGTCCTGGCGCGTCATGAGGCGGGCCTGCGCGGTACGGTCGCCGGGAATGAGGCGTGCGGTGAGGTCGCCCGTGCCGATGTCTTCGGCGAGCGCGCGCGTCACGTCGCGGGTGACGGTCTCTTCGAGGGCGTGGAAGGTGTCGGACATGGGAATCGGCTTTCGAACCGGAATTCTACCGGGGATTGGCCGGCGCCCCGGCCGGTTCCCCGGGGGCTAGAATCGGGGTTGAAATCCCCGCCGCCGCCAGCATGTTAGCGACATAACGTTCCCGGATCGTTGGACGCGCCATGCGCATCGACAAACTGACCACCAAGTTCCAGCAGGCCCTGGCCGACGCCCAGAGCCAGGCCCTCGCGCACGACAACGGCTTCATCGAGCCGCAGCACCTCATGCTGGCACTCCTCGCCCAGGAGGATGGCGGCACCGCTTCGCTCCTGCAGCGCGCCGGCGTGAACGTGGGCCCGCTCAAGAAGGCCCTGGAGGATTCCATCGGGCGCCTTGCGAAGGTCGAGGGCACCGGTGGCGAGATCACCGTCTCCCGCGACCTGAACAACCTCCTCAACCTCACCGACAAGGAAGCCACCAAGCGCGGCGACCAGTTCATCGCCTCCGAGCTCTTCCTCCTGGCCGCCGCCAGGGACAAGGGCGAGCTGGGGCGGCTGCTCAAGCAGCACGGCGCCGACCCGGCCGCCATCGAGAACGCCGTCCAGGCCGTGCGCGGCAACGAGACCGTCCACGATGCCAACGCGGAAGGCCAGCGCGAGGCGCTCAAGAAATACACCATCGACCTCACCGAGCGCGCGAAGAGCGGCAAGCTCGACCCCGTCATCGGCCGCGACGAGGAAATCCGCCGCGTGATCCAGGTGCTGCAGCGGCGCACCAAGAACAACCCGGTCCTCATCGGCGAGCCCGGCGTGGGCAAGACCGCCATCGTCGAGGGGCTGGCGCAGCGCATCGTCAACGACGAGGTGCCCGAGGGCCTGCGCGGCAAGCGGGTGCTCTCCCTGGACATGGGGATGCTCATCGCGGGCGCGAAGTATCGAGGAGAGTTCGAGGAGCGGCTGAAGAACGTCCTGAAGGAGCTCTCGCAGGACGCCGGCCAGACCATCGTCTTCATCGACGAGCTGCACACCATGGTGGGCGCCGGCAAGGCAGAGGGCGCCATGGACGCCGGCAACATGCTGAAGCCCGCGCTCGCGCGGGGCGAATTGCACTGCGTCGGCGCCACCACGCTCGACGAGTACCGCAAGTACATCGAGAAGGACGCCGCGCTCGAGCGCCGCTTCCAGAAGGTGCTCGTGGACGAGCCCTCGGTCGAGGACACGATCGCGATCCTGCGCGGCCTCAAGGAAAAGTACGAGGTCCACCACGGCGTGGACATCACCGACCCGGCGATCGTCGCCGCGGCGGAGCTCTCGCACCGCTACATTACCGACCGCTTCCTTCCCGACAAGGCGATCGACCTCATCGACGAGGCCGCCTCGCGGATCAAGATGGAGATCGACTCGAAGCCCGAGGTGATGGACCGGCTCGACCGGCGCCTCATCCAGCTCAAGATCGAGCGCGAGGCGGTGAAGAAGGAGAAGGACGAGGCCTCGAAGAAGCGCCTCGGCCTCATCGACGCCGAGATCAAGCGGCTGGAAAAGGAGTTCGCCGACCTCGAGGACGTGTGGAAGGCGGAGAAGGCGCGCGTGCAGGGCTCGGCCCACATCAAGGAAGAGCTCGAGAAGGCCAAGCTCCAGCTCGAGGAGTTCAAGCGCAAGGGCGACTGGCAGAAGATGAGCGAGCTCCAGTACGGGAAGATCCCGGCGCTCGAGAAGCAGATCAAGGAAGCCGAAGGCGCGCCCCAGGATGGCGCCAACAAGCTGCTGCGCACGCAAGTCGGCGTGGAAGAGATCGCCGAGGTGGTGTCGCGCGCGACCGGCATCCCGGTCTCGAAGATGATGCAGGGCGAGCGCGAGAAGCTGCTGCTCATGGAAGACCGCATCCACCAGCGCGTGGTCGGCCAGGACGAAGCCGTGCGCCTCGTCTCGGACGCGATCCGCCGCTCGCGCGCGGGGCTTTCGGACCCGAACAAGCCCTACGGCTCGTTCCTGTTCCTCGGGCCCACGGGCGTGGGCAAGACCGAGCTGTGCAAGGCGCTGGCGGCGTTCCTCTTCGATTCCGAGGACGCGCTGGTGCGCATCGACATGTCCGAGTACATGGAGAAGCATTCGGTGGCGCGGTTGATCGGCGCGCCTCCGGGGTATGTCGGCTATGAGGAGGGCGGCCATCTCACGGAGATCGTTCGCCGCAAGCCCTACTGCGTGATCCTGCTCGATGAGGTCGAGAAGGCGCACCCCGATGTCTTCAACGTGCTGCTGCAGGTGCTCGACGACGGCCGCATGACCGACGGGCAGGGGCGCACCGTGAACTTCAAGAACACGGTGATCGTCATGACCTCGAACCTCGGCTCGCAGATGATCCAGCAGATGTCGGGCCAGGACTACCAGGTCGTGAAGCTCGCCGTGATGGGCGAGGTGAAGTCCCATTTCCGGCCCGAGTTCGTGAACCGCATCGACGAGATCGTGGTGTTCCACGCGCTCGACGAGGCGAACATCGCCGCGATCGCGCGCGTGCAGCTGAAGGAGCTGGAGCGGCGCGTGAAGGCGATGGAGATGGACCTCACGGTTTCCGACGCCGCGGTCGCCGAGTTGGCGAAAGCGGGGTTCGATCCGGTCTACGGCGCGCGGCCGCTGAAGCGGGCGATTCAGCAGCAGCTGGAGAATCCGCTTTCGAAGGCGATCCTCGAGGGCAAGTTCGGGCCGAAGGACACCATCGCCGTGGATGTGAGGAACGGCGTGTTCACGTTCGAGAAGGCGAAGGTGAAGGCGAAAGAGAAGCAGGCTGCATGAGATGTGCCGCAGGGCGCCCAGGGTTTCCCCAGGGCGATGAGCGCCCCGGGCCTAGTCGATGAACATGGCCGCGGGTGCCTCGAGGCACGCCCGCAGCCCTTGCACGAACGTCGCCGCCCGCAGTCCGTCCACGATGCGATGATCGAATGACGCCGAGAGATTCATGATCTTGCGGATCACGATCGCGCCGTCGCGGACCACCGGCCGCTCGGCCACCTTGTTCACGCCGACGATCGCGACCTCCGGGTAGTTGATCACCGGCGTCGTGACGATGCCGCCCAGGGGGCCCAGGCTCGTGACGGTGATGGTGGAGCCCGAGAGCTCTTCCCGCGCCGCCTTGCCCAGGCGCGCCGCTTCGGCCAGGCGCGCCACTTCGGAGGCGCACGACCACAGGTCCCGCGCCTCGGCATTGCGCACCACCGGCACCATCAACCCGTTCGCGGTCTGCGTCGCGATGCCGATGTGCACGGCCGCATGCTTGGTGAGGACGCCGGCGTCGTCGTTGTAGCGCGAGTTGATCTCGGGAAACTCGGGCAGCGTGCGCACGATGGCGCGCATGATGAACGGCAGCATCGTGAGGTGGCCGCGCTCCGCCTTCCATTTCGCGTTCAACTGCGTGCGCAGCGCCTCCAGCGCCGTCACGTCCACTTCCTCCACGTACGTGAAGTGCGGGACGCGCCGCTTCGCCTCCTGCATCTTCTCGGCGATCTTGCGGCGAAGCCCGATCACCGGAATGGACTCCTCCCCGGTACGCGGCGTGCCGGGCGAGTAATTGCGGCCGGCGGGAACCGAGAACTTCAGCGACGACCCGCGATTGGAATTGGCCTCGAGGTCCTCCTGCGTGATGCGCCCCTCGGGGCCGGAACCGGCGATGTTCTCCAGCGCGATGCCGAGCTCCTTGGCGCGGCGGCGAACGGCGGGGGACGCCAGCGGCTTGTCGTTGGCAGGGGCCGGCGGTTCAGGGCGGGACGAGGCGAGCGTGAGAGTGGGGGGCGGAGCGGGAGCGGGAGTCGCTGCAGGGATAGGGGCAGGAGCAGGAGGAGAAGGACCCTCCGCGTTTCCCTTTCCTTCCACTTCCAGCCGGATGATCTCCGAGCCCACGGCGATCACGTCGCCCGGCTTGCCCGTCAGCGAGACGACCTTTCCCGCCACGTGCGAAGGAATCTCGACGTTCGCCTTGTCGGTCATCACATCGGCGAGGACCTGCTCCTCGGCCACCATGTCGCCCGGCTTCACGTACCAGTGGACGAGCTCCACCTCGGCGATTCCCTCGCCGATGTCCGGCATCTTGATCACGTAGGTGCCCACGCTCAGGGCTCCATTACGCGCCTGAACGCTTCGGCGATTCGCTTCGGCCCGGGGAAGTACGCCCACTCCTGCGCATGCGGGTAGGGCGTGTCCCAGCCGGTGACGCGCTCGATCGGGGCCTCGAGGTGGTGGAAGCAGTTCTCCTGCACGAGCGAGAGGAGCTCCGCGCCGAAGCCGCTCGTCTTCGTGGCCTCGTGCACGATCACGCAGCGCCCGGTCTTCTTCACCGACTCCACGATCGTGTCCAGGTCCAGGGGCCAGATGCTGCGCAGGTCGATGATCTCCGCATCGACGCCGCTCTCGTTGGCGGCGGCCTCCGATACCCACACCATCGTCCCGTACGCGATCACGGTCACGTCCTTGCCCGGGCGGAAGATCTTCGCCGACTCGAGGGGCACCGTGTAGTACCCCTCGGGCACTTCGCCCATCGGGTGCTTCGACCACGGCACGACCGGCCGCTCGTGGTGGCCGTCGAACGGGCCGTTGTAGATGCGCTTGGGCTCGAGGAAGATCACCGGGTCGTCGTTCTCGATCGACGAGATGAGCAGCCCCTTCGCGTCGTAGGGATTGGACGGCAGCACGGTGCGCAGCCCGCATACGTGCGTGAACAGGGCCTCGGGGCTCTGGCTGTGCGTCTGCCCGCCGTAGATGCCGCCGCCGCAGGGCATGCGCACGGTCATGGGGCAGGTGAAGTCGCCCGCCGAGCGATAGCGGATGCGCGCGGCCTCCGAAACGAGCTGGTCGGAAGCCGGGTAGAAATAGTCGGCGAACTGGATCTCCGCGACGGGGCGCAGCCCGTAGGCGCCCATGCCGACGGCCACGCCCACGATGCCGCCCTCGGAGATCGGCGTGTCGAACACGCGCGTCTTGCCGTACTTCGCCTGCAGCCCCTCGGTGCAGCGGAACACGCCTCCGAAGTAGCCCACGTCCTCGCCGAACACCACCACGTCGGGATTGCGCTCGAGCATCACGTCCATCGCGGAGCGCAGCGCCTGGATCATCGTCATCTGGGCCATGGTCAGACTCCCAGTTCCTTGCGCTGGCGGCGCAGGTGATCCGGCACTTCCTTGTAGACGTCGTCGAACATCGTGCTGTTGCTGAAGAGGTGGCCGTCGGCGAGCGAGCCGTACTGCTCCGCTTCCTTCTGCGCCTTGAGCACGTCGGCCTCGACCTGCTTCGTGAGCTTCTCGTGCTGGGCCTCGGACCAGATGCCGATCGCGATCATGTGCTTCTTCAGGCGCTCGAGGGGATCTCCCAGCGGGTAGCGCTGCCAGTCGTCGGCGGGGCGGTACTTGGAGGGATCATCGGACGTCGAGTGGGGCCCGCCGCGATAGGTGATCCATTCGATCAGCGTGGGGCCCAGGTTGCCGCGCGCGCGCTCGGCCGCCCAGCGCGAGGCCGCATAGCCCGCGAGGAAATCGTTTCCATCGACCCGCAGCGACGCGATGCCGCAACCCACGCCGCGCGCCGCGAACGTGGTGCCTTCGCCGCCGGCGATCGACTGGAACGACGAGATGGCCCACTGGTTGTTCACGACGTTGAGGATCACCGGCGCGCGATACACGTGCGCGAAGGTGAGCGCCGTGTGGAAGTCGGCCTCGGCCGTGGCGCCGTCGCCGATCCAGCCGCTCGCGATGCGTGTGTCGCCCTTGATCGCGCTCGCCATTGCCCAGCCCACCGCCTGGATGAACTGGGTCGCGAGGTTGCCCGAGATGGTGAAGAACCCCAGGCGCTTGAACGAATACATGACCGGGAGCTGCCGGCCCTTCAGGGGATCGCGTTGGTTGGACAGCAGCTGGCAGATCATCTCCACCATCGGCACGTCGTCGTGCGCGAGCAGCAGGCTTTGCTGGCGGTAGGTCGGGAAGTTCATGTCGCCGACCTCGAGCGCCAGCTCGTGGGCGCAGCCGATCGCTTCCTCGCCCAGGCTCTGCATGTAGAACGAGGTCTTCTTCTGGCGCTGCGCGACCAGCATCCGCGCGTCGAAGGCCCGGGTGCGGATCATTCCGCGCAGGCCCTTCTCGAGCTGCTCGCGGCTCAGGTTCGGGTTCCAGGGGCCGACGGCCCTGCCGTCGTCGTCGAGCACGCGGATCAGCGAATAGCAGAGGTCCGCGGTGTCCTGGGCATGCGCGTCCAGCGGCGGCTTGCGAATCGCGCCCGCGGGCGAGAGGTGGAGGTAGGAGAAATCTGTTGCCTGGCCTGGGCGCCCGGTGGGTTCGGGCACGTGCAGCCGCAAGGGTGACTGGCGGTCCATGGGGAATCTTGGCTCGTGGCCTCGTCCGTCGGAACCCGAATGATAAGGCAGGGCGGCCAGAATTGCGCTAGCGCCCCAGCTCCTGCGCGATCGCCGCGGCCAGCTCGTGATTCCTGTCCTGCGCGATCTCCCAATACATCGCCCCGCGCAGCCCGCGTTGCACCGCGTAGCGCATCTTGTCGCGCACCGAGGCCTCGTCGTCATAGGAGATGAACGTGCGTGAGGCCGGGTCGTAGAGGTACGGCACGCCGGCCGCGCTGCGATGGCGTGCGAGACCTGCGCCCGCGAAGTACCCCGCATCCGCGAGCTTCGAGAATTCATAGGTCGCTTCGGGCGGATCGGAAACGGGTGCCTTGCACGGCTGGTATTGCCCGTCGCCACGCGGGCCCGGCTCGCAGCCGGTCCAGCCCTTTCCGTAGAACGGCACGCCGAGCGTGAGCTTGCGCGCTGGAACGCCTGCCTCGAGGTACATCGTCACGGTGGCATCGACGTTCGTGCCCGCCGGATCGAGCGGATCGGCGTAGAGCGGCGCGACGTGGCCGGCGCGGTCCTCCCACGTGCCGTGATAGTCGTACGTCATGAGGTTCACCCAGTCGAGCGACGCGGCGAGCTCGGCGATCCACGCGGCGCTGGCGCCGTCGAAGGCGAACTTGCGGTCGCAGCCCGCGGCGATGGTCGAAAGATAGTGCTTCCCGTCGGCAGCGCCCGCGGCGTCGAGCGCGGCGCGCAGCTCGCGCGCGAGCGTGACGAAGTTGCGTTTGTCCTGCGGCCGGTCGCAGGTGAACCCGCTCGCGCACGGCACGCCGATCTCGCCGGGGTACTCCCAATCGATGTCGATGCCGTCGAAGCCGAAGTTACGGATGAACGCGACCGTCGAGTCGATGAAGGCGGCTCGCGTGCCGGGATCGGCCGCCATGTCGGAGAAGCGGTTGGAGCGCGACCAGCCCCCGACGGAGCCCACGAGCTTCAGCCCGGGACGCTTCGCCTTGATCGAGGCCAGCCGCTCGAGTTGCAGCACGTCGCGCGCGGGGTCGCCCAGCGTGAGCGCGCCATTGGGCTCGCGGCAGGCGGCCAGCGGCTCGACCGCCGCGTTGCCGTGCCGGCGATCCCAGCATATGTCGAGGAACGCGTAGTTGACGACCGTGAGGAGCGCGGGGTCGACCTGCGCTTCCTTCCAGCCCGCGTAGTAGCCGACGATCTCGTGGCGGGGCGGCGCGTCGAAGTGGGCGCAGCCGGCGATGAGGCCGGCGGCCAGGAGCGCGGCGAGGCGCCGCACGCCTAGCGCAGCAGCTCCTCGACCTTCGAGATGAAGTCGGGGGATTCCGGATCGACCTTCGACGGGAAGCTCGTGACCGTCGTGCCGTCGCGCGCGATGAGGTATTTGTGGAAGTTCCACTTGGGCCGTTGGCCCGTGGCACTCGCGAGCCCGTCGAACACGGGCGAGCCGCCGGCATCCTTCACCGAGGTCTTGGAGAACATCGGGAATTTCACCGAGTAGGTGCGATCGCAGAAGTCCGCGATCTCCTTGTCGCTGCCCGGCTCCTGCTGGCCGAAGTCGTTGGAGGGGAAGCCGAGCACCACGAGGCCCTTCGACTTGTACTTCTCGTGCAGCGCTTCGAGGCCCTTGTATTGCGGCGTGTAGCCGCAATAGGACGCGGTGTTCACGACCAGCACCACCTTGCCGGCGTACTGGCAGAGGTTCTCCTTGCCGCCGGACAGGTCGGTCACCGTGTGGTCGAGGAGGGCGCCGCAGTTGGCGGCCGAAGCCGAAGTGGAAGCCATGAGGATCAAGGTGGCGAGGAGTGTCTTCATGCCCCTATGATATCCGCATGAAAGACCTCACCCAAGGCCCGATCGGCCGCCACCTGGTCGAGATGTCGATCCCCATCGCGGTCGGCATGCTCCTGCAGACGCTGTATTTCCTCGTCGACCTGTACTTCGTGTCGCGCCTGGGCGACGCCGCCATCGCGGGCGTGAGCGCCGCCGGCAACGTGATGATGGTGGTCTTCGCGCTCACCCAGATGCTGGGCGTGGGCACGGTGGCGCTCATGTCGCACGCGGTCGGGCGCAAGGACCAGGCGGAAGCGATCCACATCTTCAACCAGTCGATCGTGCTCGCCGTGATGTGCGCCGCGGTCACGGTCGGGGGCGGCTACGGCCTCGCCGGCTGGTACATGGGCACGCTGGGCGCCGACGCGGCGACGCGCGAGGCGGGCGTGTCCTTCCTCCATGCGTTCATCCCGGGCCTGGGCCTGCAGTTCGCGCTGGTGGTGATGGGTTCCGCGCTGCGCGGCACGGGCATCGTGAAGCCCACGATGGTGGTGCAGATGGTCACCGTGCTGCTCAACACCGTGCTGGCCCCGGTGATGATCGCGGGCTGGGGCACGGGCCTGCCGTTGGGCGTGGCGGGCGCCGGCTGGGCGAGCACGATTTCCGTCGCCGCAGGCGTGGCGGTGCTCTCGGTGTACTACGTGAAGCTTGAAAGCTACGTTTCCTTCGACGGCGCGCAATTGGCTCCCGACGTGCGCACCTGGGGGCGCCTGCTCAACATCGGGATTCCCTCCGGCGGCGAGTTCCTCTTCATGGGTCTCTACTCCGCGATCATCTACTGGATCATCCGCGACTTCGGCGCCGCGGCGCAGGCGGGCTTCGGCATCGGCTCGCGCATCCTGCAGGCGGTCTTCCTGCCGGCGATGGCGGTGGCGTTCGCCGCGGCCCCCATCGGCGGCCAGAACTTCGGGGCGCGCCTGCCGCAGCGCGTGCGCGAGACCTTCAACGTCTCCGCCATCGCCTGCTGCAGCATCATGCTGGCGCTCGCGGTCATCGTGCATTGGCAGGGCGCGTCGATGGTGCGTTTCTTCACGGCCGACGAGCAGGTGGTCGCGTTCGCGAGCGAGTTCCTCTCCGTGATCTCGTTCAACTTCGTGGCCGCCGGGCTGGTGTTCACCTGCTCGAGCCTGTTCCAGGCGCTCGGCAACACGTGGCCCTCGCTCATCAGCATGGCCACCCGCGTGCTCACGTTCGCGATTCCCGCGGTGTGGCTCTCCGCGCGGCCCGGCTTCCAGATCGTGGATGCCTGGCACCTCTCGGTGGTCACCGTGATCATCCAGGCGTGCCTGAGCTACGTGCTCGCGCGGCTGCAGATGCGCGAGCGGCTGGGGCCCCTGTCAGTCGTGCCGCGGGTCGAGGGCGTCGCGCAGGCCGTCGCCCAGCAGGTTGAATGACAGGACCAGCAGGAAGATCGAAAGCCCCGGCCACACCGCCATCCACGGCGCCTGCTCCACGTAGTTCTTCGCCGTGTTGAGCATGCTGCCCCAGCTGGGCGCGGGCGGCTGCTGCCCGAGTCCGAGGAACGAGAGGCTCGCTTCCGCAATCACCGCGGCGGCGATCGCGAGCGTGGCCTGCACGATGAGGGGTGCCGCGATGTTGGGGAAGATGTGGCGCAGCGCGATGCGCAGGTTCGTGTTGCCGACCGCGCGCGCCGCCATCACGTAGTCCTCGACTTTCGCCGCCATCACCTGGGCGCGCGTGAGCCGGACGAACACGGGCGTGGCGGCGATGCCGATGGCGATCATCGCGTTGGTGAGGTTGGGGCCGAGGAACGCGGCGAGCGCGATGGCGAGGATGAGGAAGGGGCAGGCGAGCATCGCGTCGGTGATTCGCGAGACGAGCATGTCCACCCAGCCGCCCAGGTAGCCCGCGATCATCCCGATCGGCACGCCCACCAGCAGCGAGATGGCGACCGAAACCACGCCCGCCAGGAGCGATGCTCGCGCGCCCCACACGACGCGTGCCAGGACGTCACGGCCGATCTCGTCGGTGCCGAACCAGTGCTGCGCCGACGGCGCCTTGCGCACGAGGCTCCAGCTCGTCGCGACGGGGTCGTAGGGAGACACCCAGGGCGCGGCGAGCGCGAGCGCCGTGAAGAACACCACGAGCGCGAGCCCGGTCATCGCGCCCTTGTGGCGCACGAGGCGGGCCAGCGCGCCGCGGCCCGAGAGGGCCTCGCGCAACGCGTTCGCGGCTTGTCCCGCGGCGATCGCCGCCATCAGGTCCTCATGCGCGGGTTGACGAGGAAGTACGCGATGTCCGCGAGCAGGTTCAGCGTGAGGTACACCGTCGCCGTGAAGAGGACCACGCCCTGCACGACGGAGTAGTCGCGGTTGAAGACCGCGTCCACGATGAGCTTGCCGAAGCCGGGAATGGAGAACACCTGCTCGGTGAGCACCGCGCCTGAAAGCAGCCCGCCCAGCTCGAGCGCGCCCAGCGTGATCACCGGCGTGAGCGCGTTGCGAAGCGCGTGCCGCAGGACGACCACGCGCTCGGCGAGGCCCTTGGCCCGCGCCGTGCGCACGTAGTCGGACGAGAGCACCTGCAGCATGGCGCTCCTCGTGTGGCGCATCAGCACCGCGGCGAACCCGTTGCCGAGCACGAAGGCGGGCATGACCATCGCGGCGAGGTTCGCGCGCAGGTCCTCGAAGGGGCTCACGTAGCCGGAGGCGGGCAGCCAGCCGAGCTTCACCGCGAAGAGCAGGATCAGCAGGATGCCCAGCCAGAAGTTGGGCGTGGAGATGCCCCAGAGGGCGAGCGCGTTCGCGGCGTACTCCCACGCCGTGTCCTTCTTCACCGCGGCGACGACGCCCGCGGTCATGCCGATGGTGAGCGCGATCGTCATCGCGAGGAGTGCCAGCTCCACCGTGACCGGGAGCTTCTCGACGATGAGCTGCGTGACGGGCCGCTGGATGCGCACCGAGTCGCCGAGGTCGCCCTGCAGCACGCCCTTCAGCCAGTACCCGTAGCGAACCGGCAGCGGGTCGTCGAGGTGGAACTTGGCCCGCAGGTACGCGATGGCAGCGGGGTCGCGCTCCTCGCCCGCCATCGCGATCGCCGGGTCGCCCGGCAGCAGCTGCTGCAGCCCGAAGATGAGGATCGAGACGAAGAAGAGCGTCGGGACGATCGCCGCGAGGCGCCGGACGAGGTAGTCCAGCATCAGTTCATCTTCAGGTCCTGCACGCGGATCAACCCGTCGGGCACAGGCTTGAGGCCCGCGAGCTTGTTCGTGTACGCGTAGATCCAGTGGCGGTGGTACAGGTAGACGATCGGCCGGTCGCGCGCGACGTGGGCGGCGATCTGGTCGAAGATCTTCTGGCGCTCGGCGCGGTCGATGGTGGCGCGCGACTTGTTGATGAGGTCGTTGGTCTCCGCGTCGCAATATCCCGCGTAGTTGAGCGGCGCCTTGCACCCGAGGTGGCTTTGCAGGTTGCCGTCCGGGTCGGCGCGGCCGCTCCACGCGAGCACGTAGGCCTCGAACTGCCCCTTGTCGGCCAGGTCGAGCGAGGTGGAGAACTCGGTGGACTGGATCTTCACGTCGAAGCCCGCATCCTTCGCCATCGCCTGGACAACCTGGGCGGTGCGCTGCGCGTCCGACGTGGTGGGCGTCATGAGCGTGAACGAGGGGTTCGGCACGCCCGCTTCACGCAGCAGCGCCTTCGCCTTCTCCACGTCGCGCTTCGGGATCGGGACGTTCTTCGCGTACCACGAGTTGGTGGGCGCCACCCACTGGTTGCCCGGCAGCGCCTCCCCGTCCATGGAGACCTGCACGATGGCGTCGCGGTCGAGCGAGAGCTCGAAGGCCTCGCGCACGCGCGCATCGCGCCCCAGCGGATTCTTCTGCGCCATGTCGCTCTTGCCCAGGTTGATGGTGATGCCCTGGTAGCCGATCTCGACGATCTTGGCGACCTTGAAGCGGCTGTCGGACTTCATGCCGGCGATGTCGGAAGGCGCCATGCGCTCGATGAGGTCCAGCTGCCCGGACTTGAGGTTCGCCAGCCGCACCGTCGAGTCGATGATGGGCTGGAAGACGACCTTGTCGAAGTGGATCGCGCCCTTGTTCCAGTAGTTCGCGTAGCGCTCGAAGACGATGCGGTCCTGGGCCACGCGCTCGACGAACTTGAACGGCCCCGAGCAAACGGGATTCGCGCCGAACTTCTCGCCCTCGGCCTTCGCCGCCTTCGGGGAGACCATCATGCCCGCGCGGTCGGTGAGGATGGCGAGCAGCGGCGCGAAGGGCGCGGAGAGGTTCAGGCGCACCGTCATGGGATCGACCACGTCGATGCTGGACACGGGCGAGAGCTCGCCGCGGCGGTTGGAGCCCGCCATGTTCTTGTGCCGCTCGAGGTTGAACTTCACCGCCTCGGCGTCGAGCTTCTCGCCGTCGTGGAACGTGACGCCCGGGCGCACCTTGATGGTGAGCGCCTTGTAGTCGGGGCTCCATTGGTAGGAGGTCGCGAGCTGCGGGACGATGTTCAGCTTCTCGTCCAGGTCGAAGAGCTTGTCGCACAGCGACGAGAAGACGATGCGGCCCACGAACGTGCGCGCGAGCGTGGGATCGAGGACGTCGGGGTCTTCCGCGAGCCCGATGCGCAGGGTCTGCGCGGCGGCGGGCAGGCAGGCGAAGGCCGCGAGGGCCAGGGCGAGTGCGGCGGCATGGGCTCGGGTCATCGGGTTCTCCTCTTCGAAGCGTTGCAGTCTATCAGCGGGCCGCGCGGAATCTCCCGATGCGCGACTCGATCTCGGCGCGATCGACGATGCCGGCCGGATCGGCGCGCGTGGGCAGGCAGGCGACGAACGGCTGGAAGCGTTCGAGGCTCACGCGGTAGAGGCGCTCGAGCTCGGCGAGGGGCTCGGGATGGTCGTCCACGCGCAGCGAGAGCAGGGGATAGTCCTCGGCGCCGTGGACGAGGAGGGCCGCGGCTTGCTTGCCGCGCTTGTCGCCGCCGGCCGCTTCGCCCGCGCGCATCGCCGCGATCAGGCGCTCGGCGAAAGGCAATCGCGCGCTATCCCGGTACGCACGCTCGGTCTCGTCGAGCACCGCGGGGCCGGCGAGCATGTTGCCCGCCATCGAGTAGCCGTCGCCCGCGAGGTGGCCGCACCACGCGATGCAATCGCGCCCGGTGTGGCGCGCGCTGCGGCCCTGGGCGTCGATCACGTGGAGCTGGCGCGATTCGCGCCCCGGGTCCGCCGCGGTGAGGCGCTCGACGATCGCGGCCGGGTCGAGGCCCTCGTCGAGGAGCTCCAGGCCCGCGCGCGCATAGAGCGGGTTCACGAGCGCCTGGGTGGAGAGCGCGCCGCGCCCGCTTCGCACCGCCGGGCACAACGCCCCCACGGCGAAGAACCGGCTGGCGACGGCGACGCCCAGGAGTCCCTGCGCGTCGCGCGCGACGATGGACCAGGTCATGCGGCGCTTCCCGAAAAATCGTACGCTAGGTTAACAGCCAAACGGGGAGGGCTTTCATGGAGGAAAAGTACGAAGGGGGTTGCGCGTGCCGGACGGTCCGCTACCGCCTCACGGCCAAGCCCATGTTCGTGCACTGCTGCCATTGCACGTGGTGCCAGCGCGAGACCGGCACCGCCTTCGCCCTGAACGCGCTGCTGGAGGCCGAGCGCGTCGAGGTCCTGCAGGGCGAGCCGGTGCTCGTGGATACGCCGACCAACAGCGGCAAGGGCCAGGTGATCGCCCGTTGCCCGAAATGCCATATCGCGCTGTGGAGCAACTATGGAGGGCTGGGCGACCTGGTGCGCTTCGTGCGCGTGGGCACGCTCGACGAGGCGTGGCGCTTCCCGCCCGACGTGCACATCTTCACCTCCACCAAGCAGCCGTGGTTCGACATCCCGAGGGGCATGACCGCGGTGCCCGAGTACTACAAGTCGGCCGAGCTCTGGCCGAAGGAGAGCCTCGAGCGGCGCGCGAAGGCGCTCGCGAAGAAAGCCTAGCGGGGAGCGTCCCCGCTTCCCGCGAGGAGTTGCCGGTAGCGCGCCATGTGCCGGATCGCGAGCTTCGGGCGTCCGAGCTCGTCGCACAGCAGCGCGAGGTTGTAGTGCGCGTCGGCGAGCTGCGAATCGGCGGCGAGCGCGAGCTCGTAGTCGCGCACCGCGTCCGCCTTGCGGCCCATGTCCTCGTGCAGGACGCCGAGGTTGAAGTGCACGACCGCGTCGTCACCGCATGCGACGAGCGCCTCGCGGTAGACGCGCTCGGCGTCCGCGTGGCGCCGCGTTTCGTGCAGCAGGCGGCCGAGATCGATGCGCGCTTCGAGGCGCGCCGGATCCTCGCGGATGGCGCGCTCGTACGCCTCGATCGCCGCGTTGCGGTCGCGCAGCTCGAGCGCGAGGCCTTGCGTGTACGCATCGCCCTGCGGGACGGCCTTCGATTCGACCACGCTCATCGAGCCGGCCGACGGATCGCCCTCGAAGGCGAGCAGGTACTGGCCGGAGTCGGCCTGCCAGCGCGCGCCGCCTTCGCGCACCACGACGCGGTTGGCCACCGCGCCGATGGACAGTCCCGACAACGGCATCGACTCGGGCAGGTGCCGGCGCAGCTCCTTCACGGAGCGGGTGATGCGCCGCTGGGGCACCTTCGCTTCGACGAGCGCCTGCGCGGTGCGCAGCACGATGAGGTCGCGGAAGGAGAAGCGCAGCTGGTTGCGCGCGCCGCGCTGCGGCGAGACGAAGCCCGCGGCGACGAACGCGCGGATCGTGGCGCGCGTGAGGCCGAGCAGCTTCTCGACGTCGCGGACGCCGTAGGCGTTCATGCGGGGCGCTGCCGGGTTCCGGGCGCTAAGCCTTCGCCTTCTTGCGCGTGGCGGGAGCGGGCTCCGCGGCTTGCGCGCGCTTGGCGGGCTTGCGGGCGGGCGCTTCGGCGGCCGCGCGCGCCCTGGACGGCGGCGCGGACTTCTTCTCGAGGCTCGCGCGCAGCGCTTCCATGAGGTCGATCACCTGGGCGCCGGTCTCGGGCGCTTCGGCCATCGTGATCTCCTCGCCCTGCTGCACCTTCTTCTCGATGGCCGCCTCGATGCGCGCCTTCACGTCGTCCTTGTACGCCGCGGGATCGAAGCTCTCCGACGATTGCGCGTCGATCAGCTGGTGGGCGAGCTTGAGCTCCGCGGGCTTCACCTCGGTGGCCGGGATCTCGACCTCCTTGATGGAGCGCACCTCGTCGGCGTAGAGCAGCTGCTGCATGACCAGGCCGTTCTCGACGGGCCGGATCATCACGATGTACTGCTTGCCGCGCGCGGCCCAGCGCCCGACCGCGCAGCGGCCCGATTCGATGAGCGCCTTGGAAAGCAGGGCATAGGGCTTGGCGCCCCCCTTGTCGGGGCCCAGGTAGTACGCCTTGTCGAAGTAGACCGGGTCCACCGACTCGATCGGCACGAACTCGGTGATGTCCGCGGTGCCCGTGCCGGCCTCTTCCATGGCCTTCAGCTCCTCGGGAGAGAACATCACGTACTGGTCCTTGGCGAACTCGTAGCCCTTCACCATCTCCTCGCGCGCGACGGGGATCTCTTCCTTCACGCAGAGGTATTGCTGCTTGAGGCGCGAGCCGCACGTCTTGTGCAGGAGGTGGAAGGAGATCGCCTTGCTCGACTCGGTGGCCGAGTAGAGCTTGACCGGGATGGAGACCAGCCCGAAGGAGATGGTGAGCGTCGCGATCGAACGTGCGGCCATGTGGTTCTCCTTGCGATTCAAGGTATTGCAGGAGGAACCTGCTATTGTCCACGAAGTTTCTGCAGGCGTCCAGTTCGTGCCCTTGCTAGCGGCGCAGCGCCTTCACGAGGTCCTGCTTGCGCTCGAGCACGTCGCTCCAGCGATCGCCCGTCCTGGCGAGCCGCTCGGCGGCGTTGGTGAGCCGGAAGTCGAGCGGGTGCGCCGTGGCGAGCTCCTCCCAGGTGAGCGGCATCGACACCGGCGCCCCGGGCTCGCCGCGCGGCGAGTAGGCCACGTTGAGCGTCTTGCCGCGCACGTTCATGTTGTAGTCCATGAAGATCTTGCCCGTGCGCTTGGGCACGCTCCACTCGACGGTGATGTCCTTCGGGCGCTTCAGCATGAGGTGCCGGCTCACCATCTCGCAGATGTGGCGCGTCTCGTCGAAGTCGAGCGTGCGCTTGATGGGCACGAAGATGTGCAGTCCCGTCTTGCCCGAGGTCTTCACCACGGGCTCGAGCTTCATGCCGTTCAGCAGCTCGCGCAGGGCGAAGGCGACTTCCTTGCCTTTCTCGAAGGCCGCGGTGTTGAGCTCGGGCTCCGCGCCCGGCGCTTCCTGGCCCGAGTAGATGTAGGGGTCGATGTCGAACACCACGTAGTCGGGATAGTTGAGCACCGACTTCTCGAGCGACTCGAGCGAGCTCGCGTAGTCGGTGCTCTTCGACTTGGCGTCGGGCCCCACCTTCGCGCGCGAGTGCCACACGTGGAACTCGAGCGTCCCCGACTGCGCGAGCCACAGCAGCGTGGCCACGTTGTTGCAGAGCAGGTACTCGTGCCTCTCGTCCTTGTGCCCCGAGAACACGGTGACGCTCTCCACGAAGTCCGGCCGCTCCTGCTCCCAATGCTTCTGGAAGAAACGCTGCCCGCGAATGCCCTCGGGCATGCGGATCATGGTGAGCGGGCGATCGCGCAGGTGGGGAATGATGAATGTCGAGACCCGGGCGAAGTAGCGCAGCAGGTCGCGCTTGGTGAGCGCGGGCTGCTGCAGCGCGGGGTTGGCGGGCCAATAGACGCGATCCAGGTGCGTGAGCTTGATGCGCGCCTCGCCCACGGCAAGGGTGAAGGCGGTCCTGGGGCTTTCGAGCTGGGCGAGCACTTCGTCATCCCGGTCTCCACGGGAAGGACGGGCAGGGGGCAAGTCGTCGCGGATCTTCACGAACACCGGCGCCCGCAGCCGCCCATCGTCGGTCCACTCGTGGAAGCTCACCTCCGCGACGAGCTTGGGCTCGACCCACGTCGTGGGCGCATTGAGCTCGGGCTCTTCCGCGAACGGGCAGGTGTCGCGCTTCAGCGGCTCGAGGCGCGCCTTGAGCTGCTTGAGCGTGCGTTCGTCGAAGCCCGATCCGACGTTCGAGGCGTAGACGAGCTTGCGTCCCTTGCGGTAGCCCACGAGGATCGCGCCCAGCGGCGCGCGCGAGCCCTTTCCGCGCGTGTAGCCGCCGACCAGGAAGTCCTCGGTGCGCACGGGCTTCACCTTGAGCCACGCGCCGGAGCGCTGGCCGGACTCGTAGCGGCTCGCCTTGCGCTTGCCCACCACGCCCTCGAAACCGCTCGCGATCGCCGCGTCGTGGAGCGCCACGCCGTCTTCGGAAGCATGCACGAGCTGGATCCGCGCCGAGGGCAGGAGGCACTGCGCGAGGTAGCGCCGGCGGTCGATGTAGGGCGAGGCGCGCAGGTCGATGCCGGAGAAATAGGGCATGTCGAACACCACGTACACCGCAGGCGTGGCGAGGTCGGCCGCCGCGATCTCGCGCTCGGTCCTCATCTGCACGCGGTTCTGCAGCGCGTTGAAGGAGGGCTTGCCCCGGGCGTCGAAGCAGACGATCTCGCCGTCGAGCACCATCGTGCCGGGCGTCTGCTTCGCGAGCTCGGCGGCGAGCTGCGGGAACGACGCGGTGAGGTCCAGGCCGCGGCGCGAGCGCAGCTTCACGCCCGTGCCGTCGATGAACGCCATCACGCGGTAGCCGTCGAGCTTGGGCTCCCACATCCACTCGGGGCTGTTGAAGGCCTTGTCCGCGGCCTCTCCGTGCATGGGCTCGAGCTTCGCGGGCATCGCCGCGGGCGCGCCCGAAGGGATGAGGCGGGCCGCGTCGATGCGGTGGGCCGGCACGACCTTGAGCTCGTCCACCGTCGCGCCTGAAAGCACCGAGCGCGTGTTGGCCGTGACGTCGGACGTGGAGACGAAGCGGTCCTTGTGCTTGATGAGGAGCCACGCCTTGCGGTCCCTGGTGCGCACGAGCGCAAACGAGCCCTTCACCTTCTCCCCGCGCAGCTCGAAGGAGAGCTTGCCCTTCTCGAGGCCCTCGCGGATCTCGCGCTCGGCGTCGCGGCGGTTCTCGAACGGGATCAGCCCGTGCTCGTCGGCCGAGTAGGCGCCGCAGTCCCAGACGATCACCTCGCCCGCGCCGTACTGCCTGGGCGGGATGATCCCCTCGAAGGAGGCGTAGGCGAACGGATGGTCCTCGGTCTGCATGGCGAGGCGCTTTTCGCTAGGATCGAGCGAAGGGCCCTTGGGAACCGCCCACG
Source organism: Usitatibacter sp. (assembly GCA_035519515.1). Taxonomy (GTDB): domain Bacteria; phylum Pseudomonadota; class Gammaproteobacteria; order Burkholderiales; family Usitatibacteraceae; genus Usitatibacter. The sequence continues at coordinate 23,141 of DATIWC010000112.1, read as the reverse complement.
ACTTGAGCACGCCATCGCATTCCAGGCGCAGGTCGAAATGCAGGCGCGTTGCCGCATGCTGCTGGATCACGAAGAGCAGGGGACCGGTGCGGCGCGCGGCGAGCGCCGGAGCGGGCTCGGGCGTCGCGTCGAAGGCGCGCTTCGCCGTGTATTCGCCGAGCGCGGCGCCTTTTGCCGCGGGGGTCTTCGCCATGGCGCGATTCTAGGGGAATGGGGACGATGGCATCGAGGATCCTGGCGGGCGCGAGCGGCTACTCGTTCAAGGAGTGGAAGGGCGACTTCTACCCGAAGGACCTGAAGGCGGAGGACATGCTGCCCTTCTACTCGGCGCGGCTGCCGACGGTCGAGATCAACAACACGTTCTACCGCATGCCGCGCACCTCGATGCTCGAGAACTGGGTGGCCATCACGCCGGCCGCCTTCCGCTTCGCCATCAAGGCCTCGCGGCGCATCACGCACATGTCGCGCATCAAGGCGGAGTCGTCGGCGGAGCCGGTCGGCTTCCTCTACAAGGCGCTCGCTTCGCTGGGAGCGAAGCGCGGGCCGGTGCTCTTCCAGCTGCCGCCCAACCTGAAGAAGGACCTGCCGCGGCTGCAATCGTTCCTGCCCCTGCTGCCGAAGGACCACGGCGCCGCGTTCGAATTCCGCAACGAGACCTGGTTCGGCGACGACGTCTACGCGGCGCTCGAGTCGGCGGGGGCGTCGCTGTGCTTCTCGGAGCGCGAGGACAACGCGCCGCCGCCGCTCGTGGAAACGGCGTCCTGGGGCTACGTGCGGCTGCGCCTCGAGGAATACTCGGAGAAGGACCTCGCCGCCTGGGCCGAACGGCTGCAGGCCACGGGCTGGAAGGAGATCTTCGTGTACTTCATGCACGAGCCCACGGCGCCCGCGTACGCGGCCTCGCTGATGCGCTTCGCGGGCGGCTCATGAAGGTCCTCTTCGAGGATCCACCCGGGGCCCGCGCGCTCTACGTGCTCGCGCATGGGGCGGGCGCGGGGATGAAACATCCGTTCATGGAGTCGGTCGCCACGGGGCTCGCGGCGCGCGGAATCGCGACCCTTCGCTACGAGTTCGCGTACATGGAACAAGGCTCGAAGCGCCCCGATCCGCCGAAGGTGGCGCACGCGCGCGTCCGGGAAGCGGTGGCGCAGGCCGCGCGCCTCGCGCCGAAACTGCCGCTCTTCGCGGGCGGCAAGTCGTTCGGCGGGCGCATGACGTCGCAGGCGCAGGCCGCGGCGCCGCTCGCGGGCGTTCGCGGCCTCGTCTTCCTCGGTTTTCCATTGCATGCGGCGGGCAAGCCTTCCGACGAGCGCGGCGCGCACCTCTTAGATGTGAAGGTGCCGATGCTCTTCCTGCAGGGCACGCGCGACGCGCTCGCCGACCTCGCGTTGCTGGAGCCGCTCGTCAAGAAGCTGGGCAAGCCCGCGAAGCTCGTCACCTTCGAGGACGCAGACCATTCCTTCCACGTGCGCGCCTCGAGCGGGCGCACCGACGCGCAGGTGCGCGACGCGATGCTCGACGCGATGGCGCAGTGGGTCGATGCCGTGCTCGCGGCGAAGGCGTCAAGGTCCTGACACATCGGCCGCGTATCGTGCGGCCCGTGCGCCCGAAGACGAAAGACCCCGTCGACGTCGTGGATATCTCACGCGAGGAGGATGTGCGCGACTGGGCGCAGCTCTTCGACGTCACGCCGCAGGAGTTGCTGCGCGCCGTTAAGGCCGTGGGGACGGACGCCGAGCGCGTGCGCGACTACCTCAGCGAGGAGGAGTAGGGCCCGGGTCGAAACGCCCGGCGATCGCGAGTGCCGCCGCCGCCGAAAGCAGGTGCTTGATCGTATGGCCGCTCACGAACCCGAGCGCCGCGTAGATCGGCTGGTCCGCAGCCTCGCAGGCCTTCGCGGCCGCGTAGAGCACGATGGCGGCGCCGAACGCGATCCTTTCCGCGCGGGGCGAGCCGTGGATCCATTGCCAGAGGGGAACCAGCACGAGCGCGGCCTGGAAGAGGAGATAGGGCCGCAGGTCGCCACCGGCTTGCAGCCGCGTCGCGTTCCACCACTCCACGGATGCGATCGCGGCGACCACCAGCACCGGGAGCAGCGCCGCGGGACTGCGCGCGTGGGTTTGCGCATGCACGGCGGCGAGCAGGCCCGCGCAGGCCAGCGCGATCGGCAGGCGGTCCCACACCAGGCGCGCATCGTCGGGCGCGAGGTGGTAGTACGCCGAGCCCGCCGCGGTGAGCGCGATCGCAATCGCGAACACGAAGAAGCCCCGCCACGCCGTCGAGCGCTGCGCCCGCGGGACCGCGAAGAGGCGCGCGAACGCCCAAAGCGCCGCCGCGAGGAAAGCCGCGTTCGAGAGCACGTCGGAGGCGTTCGCCACGCCCAGCCACGCGCGCCGGTCGGCGAAGTCGTGATAGCCGGGCGGCTGGTGGATGGGCCCGTGCACCAGCATGCCGAGGACCAGCGCCGCCATCCAGGCGACGGGAGCGAAGCGACGCATGGCCGCAGCATACCCGTGCCTTGGAGTAAGCTCCCCGGCAGCGCACTCGCAGGCCATCCGGGTATCTCTAAAGGGGAGGTGTTCCATGGCGTTGGTCGCACGCATGCTGGCGCTCGCCGGCATGACGCTCGTTTCCCTGTCCGCGCACGCGGCCGATCTCTTCAACAACACCAATACCGGCGGCGTCCTGAACGGGGCGACCGGCCGGCCGATGTTCATGACGCCCGTCACCGTCCACGTGACGCAGCTCGTGACCTACCACTGGAACAACGGGATGGGCGCGCGGCCCGGCACGATCTCGCTGCATTCGATGTCGGGCCCCACCTACGGCCCGTTCCCGGTGCAGGCGACCTCCGGCCAGGGCAACGCGCCCAACGTCAACTGGATAGCTGACGTGAACCTGACGCTGCCTATCGGCACCTACGAGCTGATCGACTCGGATCCCGGGACGTGGTCGCAGAACGCGATGACGCGCGGCATCGGCTTCGCGATCATCCGCGGCGAGCAGGTGTCTTCCACCACGCCGCCGCCACCGCCGCCGCCCGTGGTCTCGACGACGCCGGGCAGGCTCCCGCCGCCGGCCGCGCCTCCGCCGGTCGTCCCGCCCCCGGGGAGGACGGTGCCGGTGCCGCCTGCGCCGCCGGTGCCGACGCCGACGGGCCCGGTGACCGAGCTCTTCAACAACACCAACACGGGCGCCGTGCAGAACGGGGCGAAGGGCGAAGTGCTCCTCATCAGCTACACGCCGCTGCACATCACGCAGCTGCAGACGTACCACTGGAACAACGCGAAGGGGGCGGCGCCGGGAACGCTCACGCTCAAGAACGCGAGCGGCTTCCCGACGTACGGGCCGTTCCCCGCGCGCGGCACGCCCGGCACGAACAACGTGCCGAACGTGAACTGGCTCGCCGACGTGAACCTCACGCTTCCGGCCGGCACGTACCAGCTCATCGATTCCGATCCCGCCACGTGGTCGCAGAACAGCCAGTCGCACAACATCGGCTTCGCCATCATCCGCGGCACGCGCGGCGGCCCCGCCGGCGGCACGCCCGCGCCGGGCGGTGGCGGGACGGGTGGCACCGGAGGCGGAGGTGGAGGCAAGACGCCGCCGGCGAGCTTCACGCCCTGCATGAGCAACGCGGGCTCCATCGCCTCGATGGAGCCATGCGCCGGCGCGCCGGGCACGAAGATCACCCTCCGCCTCAACCGCGCGATCGCCAAGCCGCTGAAGGGCATCACGTTCAAGCCCTACCAGGTCACCGGGATCCCGGGAGCGACGGGCGCGCAGGTGCTGGCACCGGTGAGCGGCAACGCGACGGCCCCAGGCAGCTTCTACGAGGTCGACGTGCCCAAGCAGCTGTGCATCGGCAACGGCGGCAGCTGGGACCTCTTCCCGTTCGACACGGCGAACACGCCGCAGGGCGACATCGGGCGCTTCACGGTCGATTGCCGCGCGGGCGTCGCGCCCGGCGGTGGTGGCGCGCCCAAGCCCACCACCACGCCGCCTCCACCCCCGCCGGGGCCCGCGGCGTTCGCGCCGTGCTTCGTGAACTCGGGGAGCGTGGCCGCGGTGTCGCCTTGCACCGTGCACCCGGGCGACATCATTACGATCCGCCTGTCGCGCAACCTCACGCAGCCCATCACGAAGGTGACGTTCAAGCCTTACCAGGTGGGCTTGCCGAGCGCGACCGCGGCGCAGGTGATCGTGACCGTGAGCGGGCAGGCGACCTCGGGAAGCAACTACAACTTCGCCGCGCCCGCACAGCTGTGCGTCGGCGGCACGGGAAGCTGGGACGTCTGGCCCTACGACGCCAAGGGCACGGGGCTCGGCGACATCGGCCGCGTGAACGTGATCTGCCGGTGAGGGCGCGCGCGATGAAGGGCCTCGCGGCCCTCGCCCTCGGCTTTGCGGCTGCCTGTGCGCTTGCCGCCGAGCCGTCGCTGCCGGGGCCCAAGCGCGCCGTCGTGGTGGACAAGTTCCAGTCCAACTCGCAGTTCGACGCCGCCTACGGCTCGTGGGACGTGGGCGGCGGCCTCGCGGCGATGCTCACCACGGCGCTGCAGCAGTCGGGCCAGTTCGTGGTGCTCGAGCGCGCCAGCATGGGCAGCATCATCTTCGAACAGGAGCTCAAGTCGAACAACGTCGCCAACCCGGAGACGGGACCGAAGCTCGGGCAGGTGGCCGCGGCGCAGTTCGTGGTGGTGGGCGCGGTGACGGAGTTCGGCGTGCAAGACAAGGGCGGCAGCTTCAACATCGGCATCGGCGGCGCGGTGAAGGGCAACCCGCTCTCGTCGCTGCTGGGCGGCAAGCACGCCGAGGGCGCGGTGGCGTTCGACCTGCGCATCATCGACACTTCCACCACGCAGGTCGTGCAGACGGTGAAGGTGAAGGAGCCCATCTCGCAGACCTCGTTCAACGCCTCGGTGGACTACAAGGCGATGAACATGGGCGGCGACCAGTTCGACAACACGCCGCTTGGCGAAGCTTCGCGCAAGGCCATCGACCGCGCGGTGGCCGAGATCATCTCCACCGCCGCGCGCGAGCCGTGGCATGCGCTGCTCGTGGACTACGACGGCAAGGAAGCGGTGATCAACGCGGGCCGCAATTCGGGCGTGAAGGCCGGCGACCATTTCACCGTGCAGCGCATCATGCAGCGGCTCACGGATCCGGCCACCGGCGAGGTGCTGGCGGTGAAACGGGTGACGCTCGGCACGCTGGAAGTCACCAGCGTCGAGGACAAGGTCGCGTTCGCGACCTTCGCGACCGCCGAAGGCAACCAGCCGGTGCGCGGAGACCTGGTGACCTCCCAGTAGCGGGCGCCCGATGCGATTGAAGACGAGGCTCACCGGGAAGCTCGGGATCGAGCATCCCATCCTCCTCGCGCCCATGAACGTCTTCGCGGGAGGAAGGCTCGCGGCGGCCGTGTCGCAGGCGGGTGGACTCGGGCTCATCGGCGCAGGCTACGGTGACGCCGAGTGGCTCGAACGGCAGTTCGCCGCGGCGGGACGGGCGCGGGTCGGATGCGGGTTCATCACCTGGTCGATGGCAAGAAGCCCGGAGCTGCTCGACCTGGTCCTTGCCAGGGAGCCGGCGGCGCTCATGCTTTCCTTCGGGGACGTCGAGCCGCACGCCTCGCGCATCAAGGCGCGGGGAGTGCCGCTGATCTGCCAGGTGCAGGGCATGAAATACCTGCGCGAAGCGGTCGATGCCGGAGCCGACATCATCGTCGCCGAAGGTTGCGAAGCCGGCGGTCACAGCGGCTACCGCGGGCTGTTCACGCTCGTTCCGGAGGCCGCGGACTATCTCGCGAAGCATGCGCCCGACACCGTCCTGGTCGCGGCCGGTGGCGTCGGAGACGGTCGTGGACTTGCCGCGGCACTCATGCTCGGCGCGGAGGGCGTCCTGGTAGGAACGCGTTTCGTCGCGAGCCGGGAGTCGGAAGCCCCGGAAGGATTTCGCCAAGCGATAGTCAATGCCGACGGCGATGCGACGGTGAAGTCGAGGTCGGTCGACGTCGCCCGCAAGCGCTACTGGCCCAATCCCGAGTTCGTCATCCGCGTCCTGAAGAACGCCTTCGTCGACAAATGGCATGGGCGCGAGCGCGAGATGGAGGAAGTGATCGACGTCGAGTTCGAGCGCTTCTGGAACGCCTTCAAGGCCGGCGACGTCGAGAACTCCGGCGTGCTCATGGGCGAGGTTTCCGGAATCATCAAGGACTCGCCGCCCGCAGCACGGGTCGTCGAGGACATGGTCGCGCAGGCCTGCCGGCTACTGGGTTCGTCCTCGCGCTACGTCATCCGGTAGCAGCACCGGCAAGCCTTGCCCTGGTTGCACACCGACGACAGCCATGTCAACCGCGTGGGCAGGCGTTTATTCCCGTAAAATTCGTGCCGATGACCCAAGAATCCCGAATCGCGCAGGAAGCCGCGCGCCGCCGCACCTTCGCCATCATCTCCCACCCCGATGCCGGGAAGACGACGCTCACCGAGAAGCTGCTGCTTTTCGCCGGCGCCATCCGCATCGCCGGGAGCGTGAAGGCGCGCAAGGCCACGCGCCACGCCACCAGCGACTGGATGGAGATCGAGAAGCAGCGCGGCATCTCGGTGGCGAGCTCGGTGATGCAGATGGAGTACCGCGGCCACGTCGTGAACCTGCTGGACACGCCGGGCCACCAGGACTTCTCCGAGGACACCTACCGGGTGCTCACGGCGGTGGACGCGGCGCTCATGGTGATCGACTCGGTGAACGGCGTGGAGGCGCAGACCATCCGGCTCCTCGAGGTCTGCCGCGCGCGCAACACCCCGGTCATCACGTTCATCAACAAGCTCGACCGCGAGGGCAAGGCGCCGCTCGACCTGCTCGACGAGATCGAGAAGATCCTCGGCATGCCCACGGTGCCCTTCACCTGGCCCATCGGCATGGGCAAGCGCTTCGCGGGCGTCTTCGACATCCGCAACGACCGCATGCGCGTGTTCCGCGCGGGCGAGGATCGCGTCGCGGGCGACGAGGAGGTGATCGAGGGCATCGGCAACCCGGAGAGCGAGAAGCGCTTCGGCGAGGTGTTCGCCGAGGCCCGCGGCGAGATCGAGCTCATCGCCGGCGCCTCGCACGAGTTCCACCGCGAGGAATTCCTCGCCGGCAAGCAGACGCCCGTCTTCTTCGGCTCGGCCATCAACAACTTCGGCGTGAAGGAGATCCTCGACGCGCTGGTCGAGCTCGCGCCCCCGCCCGGGCCGAAGCCCGCGGTGCAAAGGAGCGTGGCGCCGGACGAGGAGAAGTTCACCGGCGTGGTGTTCAAGATCCAGGCCAACATGGATCCGGCGCACCGCGACCGCATCGCCTTCGTGCGCGTGGCCTCGGGCCGCTTCGAGCGCGGCATGAAGCTCACCCTCGTGCGAACCGGCAAGGAAGTGAAGACCGCGAGCGCGGTCTCCTTCCTTTCGCAGCGGCGCGACGTGCTCGACGACGCTTGGCCCGGCGACATCGTGGGCCTGCCCAACCGCGGCGTGCTGCAGCTGGGCGATACTCTCACCGAAGGTGAGACGCTGCAGTTCACGGGCCTGCCGTTCTTCGCGCCGGAGATCTTCTACACGGTCGAGGTCGCCGACCCGATGCGAACGAAGCAGCTACGCACGGGCCTGCAGCAGCTGGGCGAGGAGGGCGCGATCCAGGTCTTCCGGCCGGTGCAGGGCGGCCCGCTCCTGCTGGGCGCCGTGGGCCAGCTACAGATCGACGTGGTGGCGCACCGGCTCGAGGGCGAGTACGCCGCGCAGGCGCGCATGACGGCCAGCAACTTCAGGCTGGCGCGATGGATCACCGCCGGGGAACCCGCGGAGCTCCAGCGCTTCATCGACGCCAACGCCTTCCGCGTGGCGCACGACGTGGTCGATGCGCCGGCGGTGCTATACGCGCACCAGGCCGAGCTCAAGGCCGCGCGCGAGATCTGGCCGAAGATCCAGTTCCACACCCTGCGCGAGCATGGCGGGCTGGTGGTTCACTCCAGCCGCATCGCGGCGTAATCGAACATCGTGGGGTAGGTCATGCGCAGCAGCGAGCGCATGTCGTCGGGCGAGACCGGCTTCATGGCGCACGCCTGGGCCTGCGCGGCGCCCGCGACGGCGCGCTCGCGCTCCTCGGGCGTGCTGCACAGGATGACCACCGGCGTGGCCTTCAGCCAGTCCACCGCGCGGATGCGCTCGAGCACGCGCATGCCGTCGATGGGTGCCAGGCTGAAGTCGAGCAGCACGAGGTCGGGCAGGGGATGGCGGCGGCGCTCGTGGAAACGGCCGCGGCCGAGCAGGTAATCGAGCGCCTCGTGGCAGCCGCTCACGAAGCGCACCTCGTAGCCGAGCTTGAAACGCCGCAGCGCCTCGAGGGTCTTCTCGCGGTCGGCCTTGTCGTCCTCCACCAGCAGGATTCGCAGCACCTTCACTTCCGTTTCCATGACGCCCTCCTTTGACGCCACTTTGGGCGGCACGGGGGCCCGGCGTCCTTAAGAAACCCTAAAACCGGCGGACGGACGGCGCTTCAAGGGGCAAGTTCCCATTTCGGAAGGGGAGATCCATGCTGCTGCGCATCCTGGCCGCCGCCCTCGCGCGTCAGGGCGGGATATGGCAAGCTGGGCCGCCCGCGCGTCGTTGCAGTTGCAACGGTGGGCGCGGTGCTTTTGTGAGGTGCGGCATGGGGGTTTCCGGGGGGAATCCCTAGAGTCGAAGCAGTGAAAAACAAGGCAATCGGAGTTCCGCGCATGCAGGCCCGAATCGGCAGTGTCCTCGCCGCCGCCGCGTTGGCATTCGCGGCGCAGGCGGCCGCCCAGACGATGGTGTTCATCAATCCCGGCAAGTCCGACGAGGTCTACTGGGTGACGGCGGCGCACGCCATGGAGTCGGCCGCGCGCGACCTGGGCGTGAAGCTCGAGGTGCTCTACGCGCAGCGCGACCACATGCGCACGATCGAATTCGCGCGCGACATCGCGGCGCGCCCGGCCGCGGCGCGTCCGGAATTCGTGATCCTTTCCAACGACAACGCGACGGGCCCCGAGATCGTGAGGATCCTCGACGCGGCGGGCGTGAAGACCTTCCTCGCGTTCAGCTCGATTCCCGCCGAGGGCCGCGGCGAGACCCTCGGCCCGCGCGAGAAGTACAAGGGGTGGCTGGGCTCGCTCGAGCCGCACGCAGAGGACGCGGGCTACATGACCGCCAGGGCGCTCATCGCGCAGGGGCGCAAGGCGAACGCCAGGGCGGCCGATGGGCGCCTGCACCTCATCGCCATCGCCGGGGACCGCACCACGCCCTCTTCGGTGCGGCGCAACGATGGCATGCAGAAGGCGGTGGCCGAGTCGCACGACGTGGTGGTCGACCAGGTGGTGTACGCCGGATGGGCGCGCGACAAGGCGGCCGAGCAGGCCGAGTGGCTGTTCGCACGCTATCCCGAGGCACGCCTCGTGTGGGCCGGCAACGACCTCATGGCCTTCGGCGCCATGCAGGCGCTGGAGAAGCGCGGCGGCGTGCCGGGCAAGGACGCCTTCTTCAGCGGCGTGAACACGTCGAAGGAAGCGATGGACGCCCTGGCGAGCGGCCGTCTCACGGCGCTCGCGGGCGGGCACTTCATCACCGGCGCGTGGGCCGTGGTGATGCTCTACGACTACGCGCACGGGCGTGATTTCCGCGACGAGGGCCTCGAGCTCGACAGCCCCATGTTCGCCAGCTTCGACGCGAGGAGCGCCGCGGTCTTCATGGCGCGCTACGGCGAGAACTTCGACTCGGTGGGCTTCCGGCGCTACAGCAAGGCCCTCAACCCGAAGCTGAAGCGCTACGACTTCGGCTTCGCCCAGCTGCTGCGCTAGAGGGCATGGACGCCTTCCGCCCGCTCGCTTCGTCCCTGGTTCGCCGCATCGTCGTCGTGACCGTGGCGTGCGCCGTGGTGGCGGCGGCGGTGCAGGCGAGCCTCACGATCCGCGACGAGCGCGAGGCGTTCGACCGGGCGATCGCCAACATCGCGCAGACCAACGTGCCGCTGCTCTCGGTCTCGCTGTGGGACATCGAGCCCGAGGCGATCCGCCGGCAGCTCGCGCACATCGCGGGCCAGCCCGAGATCTCGTACGTGCGCCTGTCGGAGCGCACCGGCCACCGCTTCGAGGCCGGCAGCGCCGTGCTTCGCGACGCGAACGCGCGGTCCCTGGACATTCCCTATCCGGACGGGCGCATCGGCAGCATCGGGCGCCTCGAGGTCTCCGCCAATCCGCAGACGCTCTACAGGCACGTCGCGGGCAAGGTCGGCTTCCTGGTGGGGGGCTACGCCGCCCTGGGCTTCGCCCTGTGCGCGCTTATCGCGCTCATGCTGCGCATGGAAGTCGAGCAGCCCATGCGGCGGCTTGCGCGCTTCACCGCCGAGCTCACGCCCGACCGGCTCACCACGCCGCTCGCGCTGGAGCGCAAGCCCCGGCCGTGGCGCGACGAGATCGACCTGGTGGCCGAGGGCTTCCGCAAGCTCCAGGACGGCATCCAGGGCCACGTCGCCAACCTGGACGCCCAGGTCGCGTCGCGCACCGCCCAGCTCCAGGCGGCGCTCGACGAGATCCGCGCGCTCACGGTCACCGACGCGCTCACCGGGTGCTTCAACCGCCGCCACCTCGACGCGCGGCTCGCCGAGGAGACGCTGCGCCGCCACCGCAGCGGCTATCCGCTCGCGATCATCGTGAGCGACATCGACCATTTCAAGAAGGTGAACGACACGCTCGGGCACGCGGCGGGAGATACCGTGCTGCGCGGGGTGGCGGAAGTGTTCAAGGAAGCGATGCGCCAGCGCGTCGACTGGGTCGCGCGCTACGGGGGCGAGGAGTTCGTGATCGTGCTTCCTGACACCGACCTTGCGCGCGCCGCCGCGATCGCCGAGCGGCTGCGCGTCGCGATCGAGCGCACGAGCTTCACCCATGCCGGCACCGAGATCAACGTGACGGCGAGCTTCGGCGTTGCAGAGTGCGGCGACGGCGACGACGCCCACGGCCTCATCGAGCGCGCCGACGCGATGCTCTATCGCGCGAAGCAGTCGGGCCGCAACCGCGTGGTGACGAGCGACGCGCAGACGGTGTAGGAAGGAGCGGACCCCGCCGCACCCTTCGCGGCCGGCGCCCGGGCTCGCGGTAGGATTCCTCCTTTGGATCCACCGGGGCGGCCATGCAGCGCAGGAAGGCGAGCGATTTCCCCCAGGCGGTGCTGGACCTCTTCGACGGCTACCAGCACGGCTTCATCGGCCGGCGTGAATTTCTCGAACGCGCCGGGAAGTACGCCGCGGGCGGCGTGACGGCCGCCGCGATGCTCGAGAGCCTGCGCCCCAACTACGCGTGGGCCCAGCAGGTGCGCAAGGATGATCCGCGCATCAAGGCGGAGTACGTCACCTATCCATCGCCCGCAGGCTCGGGCACGGTACGCGGCTACCTCGTGCGTCCCGCGGGCGCGGTCAAGGCCGCCTGCATCGTGGTCTACCACGAGAACCGCGGGCTCAATCCGTACATCGAGGACGTGGCGCGGCGCCTGGCGGCCGAGGGCTACGTCGCCTTCGCGCCCGATGCGCTCAGCCCCTTGGGCGGCTACGCGGGCGACGAGGAGGCGGCGATGAAGATGTTCGCCTCGCTCGATCCGAAGAAGCGCAACGCGGACATGATGGCGGCGGGGCCCTGGCTCCTCGCGCGCCCCGAATGCAACGGCAAGTTGGGCGCCGTGGGCTTCTGCGTCGGCGGCAGCATGGCCAACATGCTCGCCACGCGCATGCCGGAGCTCGCCGCCGCGGTGCCGTTCTACGGCGGGCAGCCTTCGGCCGAGGACACGGCGCGCATCAAGGCGGCCCTCCTCATCCACTACGCGGGCCTCGACGAGCGCCTCGATGCGGGATGGCCCGCGTGGGAGGCGGCGCTCAAGGCGAGCCACGTGAGCTACGAGATGCACCTGTATCCCGGCGCGAACCACGGTTTCCACAACGACACCACGCCGCGCTACGACGAGGCGGCCGCGAAGCTCGCCTGGTCGCGCACGCTGGAGTTCTTCCGCAAGCACCTCCGGGCGGGGTAGCATTGCGCCACCGGAACCCTCCATGACCCTTGCCATGACTCCCGGTGCGAGGCGCGACCTGGTCCTCGGCGGATCGGTGATCGCCGTGGGAATCGCGCTTCTCGCGTTCGCCCTGTTCGGCGACGACGAGGGTTTCCGCGCGCCGCGCTGGGTCGTCGCCACCGTGGCCCTGTGCTTCGTCGCGAGCGGCGTGATTCCGCTGCGCGTGGCGGCTTCCTCGGGCGGCTTCACGCTCAACGGAACGTACGCGAACGCGGCCGTGTCGGGCGCGCTCGCCGCCTGCGTGCTCGCCTGCGTGTGGATGATGGTGGCGGTCGGGCCGGAAGGCATCGCGCTCGACATTCCCATCACGCTGCCGCTCGAGGTGGAAAGGGCGGTGCGCACGGTCGTCTTCTACGGGGTGCTCGGCGTGGTCACGGCGGCGTGCCTCGCGGGCTGCCTCTACACGTTCGGGCGGGCGCTGCCGGCGCTCGGCCACACGACGCTCGTGGCGATCGCCGCGCCGCTGCTGGGCGCGGTGATCTGGGTGGGCATCCAGCTGCACCAGGACCGTGCGACCCCGGTGAGCGGCCCGGCGCTCTTCCTCAGCTTCGACCGCCGCTTCCCCGGCGACGAATACCTCACGCGCGTGCAGGGCGACGAGATCATCGCGCGCCCCGGCGTGTCGGGCAGCGGCCTCTGGGTGGGCGGCAGCGGCGATTGGCTCGACGTGGAGATCCCGCGCGGCTTCGACACGCGCAGCGGCCTCACGCTCGAGCTGTGGATCAAGCGCGAGAACTGGGTGAACCCGTACCTCAAGGGGCGCAACCTGCAGACGGTGGCCACGGTCGAGCTGGAGCGCGAGTACCGCGGGCGCCCCGAAATTCAATCGGTTTCGCTGTCCATGGAGCTGCTCGGCTCGCGCCCGGGCGCCGGCGATGGCCTCGGACAGACCGACGCGCTGCGCTACCGGCCCGTGGCGCGGGTGGGCGAGGTGCGCGTGGCCCCGCCCGGGAGCGCGACCCTCATCCCGGGCAACCGGTGGACGCACCTCGCGATCGTGTACGACCGCTTCCTCGTCGATCGCATGCGCCTTTACGTGGACGGGCACCTGGCCGCACGCGCCATGTCCTGGAGCGATGCGCCCGGGTTCGCGGACCTGCGCACGCTGAGGCTGGGCACCGGGGCGGAGCGCTACGGCGCATACCGCGGCATGATCGACGAAGTGAAGATCTACAACCGCGCGCTCGCCGACGACGAGATCGCCGCGGAGACGGCGGGCACGAAGAGCGGCGAATGAGGCCCGCAATGCCGTTGCCTGACGCGCGCATCGCCCGCGCCACGCTCGCGTGCTTCTTCGTCGCGTTCGCGGCCCATGCGCACGAACCGTCGCCAGCCGGCGACGGCGAGATCCGGGTCGAGGCCGAGATCCAGCCGTTCGTCTCCGTGGAAGCGCGGCCCCTGGTGCGCCGCGCCGACGCTTCGCAGATCCTCTCCGTCACGTTGCCTGCGCCTGCCGCGGTGAACAAGGCCATGGCCGCTCCGCGCGCCGGCGTTCCGCTGCAGGTCGGGTTCGGCCGCGAGGTCGCAGCGCTCGCCGACGGCCACGCCAACGCGGCGCGCATGCAGTGGAAGACGCTCGAATCCGGTGCCCAGGTGGGCGCATTCAGCGTGAGCTCGCCCGGCGCGCTCGCGCTGCGGGTGGGACTGCGCGTGAAGGCGATTCCCGCGGAAACGAGGGTGCGTTTCTATGCGCCCTCGGGCCCGGTGTACGAGGCGAGCGCCGGGGAAATCCAGGAACGCGTGGGCCGCAACCTCAAGGCGGGCGAGCTTTCCGCCGATGCGCTGCTCTTCTGGTCGCCGCCTGTCGAGGGCGACACGCTCGTGGTCGAGGTGGAGCTGCCGGCGGGGCAGGGGCCCGGGCAGCTGGACCTCGCCGCGCCCACGATTTCGCACCTGGTGGGCTCGCCTGCCAACCATTTCGCCGAGGCGGTCGCCAAGTCGTCGGCCACCTGCGAGCTGGACGTGATGTGCTACCCCGCGTGGGCGAACGAGAGCAATTCCGAAGCGCGCATCCTCTTCCAGGACGGCGGCTCGGGCTACCTGTGCAGCGGCACGCTCATCGCGGATACGGACACGTCTACCTCGATTCCCTTCTTCCTCACCGCCAACCACTGCATCAACAACCAGTCGGCCGCCTCGTCGATGGTGAGCTACTGGTTCTGGCGCTCCACCGCGTGCGACAGCGGCGTGAGAGGCGCCACGCAGGCGCTCCCGGGCGGGGCGACACTGGTCTACAACACCACGTCCACCGACACGTCGCTCCTGCGCCTTGCCAACGCGCCGCCCGGCGGGGCCGTGTACGCGGGCTGGAGCGTGGGCGCCACGCCGATGGGCGCCGGCGTGGCCGGCATCCACCATCCGGGCGGCGACCTGCAGAAGATCTCGTTCGGCACGCTCTCCGGCTATTTGCGCTGCTCGTCTTCCGGCTCGGAGAGCTTCAGTTGCAACGCCGCGTCGTCTTCGACCGGGACGTTCGTCGAGTCGACCTGGTCGAGCGGGCTCACGGAGCCGGGCAGCAGCGGCTCGGGCCTGTTCACGCAGACCGGCCACTACCTGATCGGCCAGCTTTACGGCGGCTCCTCCAGCACCTGCGGGGTGGGCGACCCCGATGTCTACGGGCGCTTCGACACCGCGTACCACGCGGGCCTCGGGGCGATCCTCTCGGGCGCCTCGACCGGCGGCACCTCCGGCGGCAGCACGCCGCCGCCTCCCATCACGCCGGCTGCCGACTACTCGGCGATGTGGTGGAACCCGTCGGAATCCGGCTGGGGCCTGGACATCACCCAGCACGGCTCGTCGTTCTTCGCCGCCTGGTATGCCTACAACAGCGCCGGCAATTCCTCCTGGCTCGTCATGCCCGGCGGCACGTGGACCTCTCCCACGTCGATCACCGGCAACCTCTACCGCACCAGCGGCCCGTCCTCGAGCGGCCCGTTCAACACGTCGCAAGTGACCCCCGTGATGGTCGGCAAGGCCACCTTGAGCTTCCAGGCCGCGGATCGTGCGGTGCTGAGCTTCACGGTGGACGGCATTTCGGGCACCAAGGCTATCCAGCGCGAGGACTTCGGCGTTCCCGATCCCACGCCCGTCACGAGCTATGCGGACCTCTGGTGGAACGCCTCGGAGTCGGGCTGGGGGCTCACCGTGAACCAGCAATACCGCACGGTGTTCGCGCTTCTCTACAGCTACGGCCAATATGGGCAGCCCGTGTGGTACGCCATGCCGGGCGGCACGTGGAGCTCGGCCAACACCTACACGGGCACGCTTTACCGCACGACTGCGACCGCGGGCGGCGTCCTCTACGGCGCGGCGTTCGATCCCGCAAGCGTGCAGGCGACGCCGGTGGGCACCATGACGATGCAGTTCGGCTCCGCCTCGGCGGCCACGCTCACCTACAGCATCGACGGGCAGGTCACCACCAAGGCGATCACGCGCGAGCCTTTCTAGCGGGGCTCGCGCGAATTCGTCGTTGGGGCGGGCACCAGGCGCGGTACAATCGCCCGGCTACCGCCAACCCATCACGATGAAGAAACCCTTTCCGGTTCCCGTCCGCGTCAACTATTCGTGCGCGAAGTGCCCTGCGTTCTGCTGCACGTATGCCGAGATCGAGATCACGCAGCGCGACATCGCGCGCCTCGCGCGGCACTTCGACCTGTCCCATGCCGCGGCCGAGGAACGTTTCACCAAGCCCGACGCGAAGGGCAAGATCCGCATGCTGCGCCATCGCAAGGACAAGATCTTCGACTCGGCCTGCATGTTCCTGGACCAGGAAAAGCGCCGCTGCACGGTGTACGAAGCCCGGCCGGGCGTCTGCCGCAAGTATCCGGACAGCTCGCGCTGCGGCTACTACGACTTCCTGCGGTTCGAGAGGACCCAGCAGGGCGACGAGGAGTACGTCGCCCTGACGTAGTGCGCTCTCCTAACAATTGGAAACGTAAATTCTCGCGCTCCGGGCCGCCGGGAAAGGCTGCCGAAAGCATGGAAGTGCACGATGGCCCGTGGAGACTTGCCGTAGCCTCCCACGGCAAGGGCTTGAGCCCGGCGTCCTGGTGCGCCGGGCTTTTTTTATGAGCGCCGGCAAGCGCCTGCCGCGCGCCTTCTTCGATCGCGACACGCAGCTCGTGGCCCGCGAGCTGCTCGGCAAGCACCTGGTCCATGTGGTGGATGGCGTCGAGCGCGTGGGACGCATCGTGGAGACCGAGGCGTACCTGGGACCCCACGACCTCGCGGCCCATTCCGCGCGAGGCCTCACGCCGCGCACGAAGGTGATGTTCGGCCCGCCCGGCCACGCCTACGTCTACTTGATCTATGGCATGCACTGGTGCATGAACGTGGTGACCGAGGCCGAGGGCCACGCGAGCGCCGTGCTGCTGCGGGCGCTCGAGCCGGTGGCGAACGTCGAGGGCCGCACGCAGGGCCCCGGGTTGCTGTGCAAGGCGATGGGCATCGACAAGCGCAGGCACGGCGAGGACCTCGAAGGCGGGATCCTGTATCTTTGCGATCCGGGAGACGCCGGCAAATTTCGCATCGCGCGCCGGCCGCGCATCGGGGTGGACTATGCGGGACATTGGGCGCGGCGCCTGCTTCGCTTTTATATTCGGGGTAATCCTTACGTGTCGCGCATCTGACATGGCGGTGACCGCGGAGCTTCGCAGGGAATTCGCCCCGTCCGGCACGCTGGTGGCGGGCGTGAACTTCGGCAACATCGTGATCGCCCAGAAGGACCCCGCGGGCGGCGCGCCGCGCGGCGTGGGCCCCTCGCTCGCGCGCGAGCTCGCGCAGCGCCTCGGCGTGCCGATCTCCTACGTGACCTACGACACGGCGGGCAAGATGGCCGACGCCGTGAAGGCGGGAGCGTGGGATGTCGCGTTCCTCGCGGTCGATCCCGCGCGCGCGGGCGATATCGCCTTCTCGAAACCCTACGTGCAGATCGAGGGGACCTACCTCGTGCGCAAGGATTCCCCGCTCGAGCGCATCGAGGACTTCGACCGCAAGGGCGTGCGCATCGCGGTGGGGAACAAGACCGCCTACGACCTTTTCCTCACGCGGGAGCTCAAGAACGCCGAGCTCGTTCGCGCCCCCACGTCCCTCGACGCAATCGAGGCCTTTCGCGCGCAGCATCTGGATGCCGCGGCCGGCGTGCGCCAGCCGCTCGTGAAGGCGGCCGCGGCCGATCCGTCGCTGCGCGTGGTCGAGGGCCGCTTCATGGTGATCGGCCAGGCTTCGGGAGTGCCGCGCGGGCGCGATGCCGCGGCGCGCTACCTCGGCGAGTTCATCGAGGAGATGAAGCGCTCGGGGTTCGTCGCGCGCGCGCTCAGGGAAAGCGGCGTGACCGACGCGGACGTCGCGCCCTAGCGGCGCGGCAGGTTCGCCTCGATCAGGGCGCGCGAGATCGACTGCGCGGGCGGAAGGTCCGGGAACTTGTCGCCGGGCCCGAACCAGTGGGCCTCGGCGATCTCGCGCGGATCCACCACGATCTCCCCGCCCGCGTACTCGGCGGTGAAGGCGATCATGAGCGAGCCGGGGAAGGGCCACGACTGGCTCGCGAAGTAGCGCAGGTCCTTCACGAAAAGCCCCACCTCCTCGCGCACCTCGCGATGGATGGCGTCTTCGACCGACTCGCCCGGCTCGAGGAAGCCCGCCAGCGCGCTCATGCGTCCGCCCGGAGGCACCGCGACGTTGCGCGCAAGGAGGATCGCCTCGCCTCGCTTGACGAGCACCATCATCGCCGGCGCGATGCGCGGATAGGCCGTGTGCCCGCACTCGCAGCGCATCGCGCGCTCGCCGGTCACCGCGACCATGGGCTTGCCGCACGCGCCGCAGTAGCGATGGTTGCGCGCCCAGTCGGCGATCTGCAGCGCGCGCCCCGCGACGGAGAGCTCTTCCTCGTCGAGGTGCGCGAAGAGCGCCCGCAGGCTCCTGAAGGTGAAGCCGGGCGGGGCGGCCGCGGACTTCTCGACCCACGCGGCGCAGCAGTACTCCGTCCGGAACACGCCCACGGGAAATACGTTCGAAGCAGGAATGCCGAGCGACTTCACCGCGGCGGGATCCGGCAGCGCGCCGGCGTCGTCGTCGCGGACCAGGAGGTCGTAGCTGCGGAACACGTAGGTGCGGGGCGAGTCGTGCGCGATCGGCGCTGAGAGCGACTGGAAGGACGGCGGGGTGATCAGCACGGCGGGGATGCGGCGTGGGAAGATGCCATCATACCGAAGCGCTACCATCCCGCGGCAGCATCCCCGCAAGCCAAGGAGGCATCATCGATGGCCACGTATCGCGTCGCTGTGCTGGTCGGCAGCCTGCGCAAGGAAGCCTTTTCCCGCCGTGTCGCGCAGGCGCTTTGCGCAATGCAGCCGGCGTCGCTGCAAATGGAGATCGTGGAGATCGCCATGCCGCTCTACAACCAGGACCTGGAGACGGACGCGCCTCCCGCCGAGTGGACCGCCTACCGCGACAAGCTGCGCGCGGCGCAGGCCGTGCTCTTCGTGACGCCCGAGTACAACCGCGGCATGACCGGGGCGATCAAGAACGCCATCGACGTGGGCTCGCGCCCGTACGGCAAGGCCGCGATCAACGGCAAGCCGTGCGCGGTGGCGAGCACCTCGCCCGGCGCGCTGGGGGGCTTCGGCGCGAACCACCAGGTGCGCCAGAGCGTGGTGTTCCTCGACATGCCGATGATGCCCGCGCCGGAGCTCTACGTGGGCTACGTGGACAAGATGGTGGAGGCGGGCGGCAAGGTCGCCAACGACGCGACGCGGGATCTGTTCGCGAAGTTCCTCGATCGCTTCGCCGACTTCGTGCAGCGCAACGCCCGGTGAGGGGCCGCTAGGCGGATGGCTTCGGCCGACTCCACGAAGGCGATCGTCTATGCCCTGGGCGCCAACTTCGCGATCGCGGTCGCCAAGTTCGGCGCGGCGGCCGTCACCGATTCGGGCGCGATGCTTGCCGAGGCCGTGCACTCCACGGCCGATTGCGCGAACCAGTTGCTCCTGCTGCTGGGGCTGCGGCTCGCCCGCCGGCCGCCCACGCCCGAGTATCCCCTGGGCTTCGGGAAGGAGACCTACTTCTGGTCCTTCCTCGTGGCGATCATGCTGTTCAGCATGGGGGGCCTGTTCTCCGTGCACGAAGGCTGGACCAAGCTGCGCTCGCCGCAGCCGCTCTCGTATCCGCTCGTGGCGCTCGGCGTGCTGGGCTTCGGCTTCTGCGCCGAGCTGGTCTCCATGTGGGGCGTGCTTCGCGAGGCCAACAAGGTGCGCGGTGCGCGCAGCCTCTGGGCGTGGCTGCGGGAGACGCGCAACAGCGAGCTCGTCGTGGTGTTCGGCGAGGATCTGGCGGCCCTGCTGGGGCTCGCGCTCGCGTTCGCCGCGGTCCTCGCGGCGTGGCTTACGGGCAACGTGCTCTACGATGCCCTGGGCAGCATGGCCATCGGCGTCCTGCTGATCGTGGTAGCCGTGGCGGTGGGCATCGAGGTGAAGGCGATGCTGATCGGGCAGGGCGTGGAGCCGCAGGTGCGCCGGCAAATGGTCGAGTTCCTCGGTGCGCAGCCGGCCGTCGAGCGCGTCTTCGAGGTGCTCACGCTCCACATGGGCAGCGACGTGATGGTGGCGGTGAAGGCGAAGATGCGCCCGCAGCCCGGCGTCGATGCGCTCGCCGAGGCGATCAACGCCATCGAGGCGGCGTTCAAGGCGCGCTTCGCCGAGGTACGCTGGGTCTTCTTCGAGCCCGACGTGCGCGATTGAAGGGAGGATGGCTTGAACGATGACCCGAAGATGACCCCATCGCTCGACGGGGCGTCGATCCGCGCGGCGGCGGCGCGCATCGCGCCGCACGTGCGCCGCACGCCGGTGCTCGAGGTGGACGGCGCCGATTTCGGCCTTCCCGGCGCGCAGCTCGTCTTCAAGCTCGAGTTCCTGCAGCACGCGGGGTCGTTCAAGACGCGCGGCGCCTTCAACCAGATGCTCACGCGCAGCATCGGGCCCGCGGGCGTGGTGGCCGCGTCCGGCGGCAACCACGGCGCGGCGGTCGCCTACGCCGCGATGAAGACGCGGCATCCGGCCACCATCTTCGTGCCGACCGTGGCCTCGCCCGCCAAGATCGAGCAGATCCGCGGCTACGGCGCTCGCCTGGAGGTCGGCGGGGATCGCTACAACGACGCGCTCGCGGCGAGCG
The DNA here is from genome assembly GCA_035519515.1 of Usitatibacter sp. GTDB lineage: Bacteria > Pseudomonadota > Gammaproteobacteria > Burkholderiales > Usitatibacteraceae > Usitatibacter. The sequence goes on along the minus strand of DATIWC010000112.1, from coordinate 2,868 downwards.
AGGCGTTCGTGGCGCGCTCGGGCGCGACGGCGATCCACGCGTACGACCAATACGAGACGCTGCAGGGGCAGGCCACGGTGGGCCTCGAGCTGGAGGAACAGGCGCCGGAGCTGGACGCGTTGTTGGTCGCGGTGGGCGGCGGCGGGCTCGTGGGGGGCATCGCGGCTTGGTACCAGGGGCGCCTGCCGGTGATCGGCGTGGAGCCCGAGGCGGCGCCCACGCTCACGCGCGCGCTCGAGGCGGGCGAACCGGTCGATGCCCCGGCGGGCGGCGTGGCCGCCGATTCGCTCGCGCCCAAGCGCGTGGGCACGCTCATGTTTCCCCTCGCGCAGCGCTACCTCGCGGGCACGGTGCTCGTCACCGACGACGCGATCCGCGATGCGCAGCGCCTGCTCTGGAAGACGCTGCGCATCGTCGCGGAGCCGGGCGGCGCGGCCGCGCTCGCGGCGCTGGTGTCCGGCGCGTGGCGCCCGCGGGGCGAGAAGCGCATCGGCGTCGTCCTCTGCGGCGCCAACACCACCGCGGTCAACTTCGCCTAGATCCCGGGCACGCCCTGGAGACGTTGCGGGCGGCGGCGCAGTTGCGGGCGCTCTAGCCGCGCAGCAGCGACCAGGTTCCGCTCGCGAGGTAGAAGGCCCCCAGCGACATCACGGTCCAGCGCGTCCACTGGCGGAACGACCGGTCGTTCATCCGCTCGAGCACATGCCGCGACACGGAAGTTCCCGTGAACGCGAGGAGCACCATGACGGCCGCGAGCGCCGGGGGGACGTTGCCCCCTTCGACGGCGAGGAAGGCGCCGAAGTACGTGATCTTCAGCACGTGCGTGAGGCTCTGCGTCATCGCCTTGGTGGCGACCACGGCGTGGCGCCCCATCTTCGAGCGCACGAAGAAGACGTCGAGGATGGGCCCGGCCACGCCCGCCATGAGCGAGAGCGCCATGCAGATGGTGCCGCACACGAAGGGATGCCAGGGGCGCTCCACGTTGAGGTGCAGCTTCTCGGGAAGCGCCAGCGACACGAAGGGCGTGAGGCCCATCACGATGAACGCGACCGGCTTGCTCACCACGAGCCTCACGACGGCGAAGATCGCGAGCACGATGAGCGTGCCCACGAGGTAGCCGCGGAAGATGCGCCAATCCACCTTGTCGCGCCACATGAAGGCGCGCCAGCCGTTGGCGGCGAACTGCGTGATCCCGTGCAGCATCATCGCCACCGGAAGCGGCATCAGGGCGAGCAGCACGCCCATGAGGATCATGCCGCCCGCCATCCCGAGGATGCCCGAGATGAAGGAGGTCACGAGCGCGGCGAGCGCGAGGACGATGAGGATGGGAATCGACGGCATGGGGCGATACGTTATACCAGGGGCCGCCGCGGGGTCGGCCCGGTTTCCAACGCTTTCGGACAGCCGCTAGCGGGCGAGGAGGACCGCGCCTTCGCGGTCGAGCGCCTCGATCTCGCCGCCCGAGTAGCCGAGCGACTCGAGCACCTCGCGCGTGTGCTGGCCCAGCAGGGGTGCCGCACGCCGCACCGAGGTGCCGGTGCCGGAGAACTTGATGGGCGTGCCCAGCGTCTTCATGCGGCCGGCCCGCGCGTGGTCCACCTCGACCACCATCTCGCGCAGCCGCACCTGCTCGTCGCCCAGCATGTCGCCGATGCTGTTCACGGGGCCCACCGGCACGCCTTCGGCCTCGAAGGCGCGGATCCACTCGGCGCAGGTGCGCGTGCGCAGGCGCTCCGCGATGAGCGGGGTGAGCGCCGCGAGGTTCTTCATGCGCTCGCCGTTGTTGACGAAGCGCGGGTCGGCGGCGAGCTCCGGGGCGCCGATCACCTTCACGATGCGCTCCCAGTTGGCCTGGTTCGCCCCGCCCACGTTGATCCAGCGGTCCTTCGTGGGAAACGCCTGGTAGGGCGCGGTGAGGATGTGCGCCGACCCCGACGGGCCCGGGCTCACGCCAGTGGCGAAGAAGATGGCCGATTGCCAGTAGGTCTGCTGGATGGCGGCCTCCATGAGCGAGGTCTCGACCATCTGGCCGCGGCCCGTGGTGGCGCGCGCGACGAGCGCCGAGACGATGCCCAGGGCGGCGAGGATTCCCGCGTTGATGTCGGCGATGGAGGTGCCGCTCTTCACCGGCGGGCGGCCCGGCTCGCCCGTGATGCTCATGATCCCGGCGAAGCCCTGCGCGATCAGGTCGAAGCCGCCCTTGTCGGCGTAGGGCCCGGTGCGCCCGTATCCCGATACGGCGCAATAGACGAGGCGGGGATTGAGCTTCTCCAGCACGTCGTAGCCCAGGCCCAGCTTCTCGAGCGTGCCCTTGCGGTAGTTCTCGGTCACCACGTCGGCGCCGGCCAGCAGGCGCTTCACGACCTCGAGCCCGCCGGGCTTCTTGAGGTTCACCGCGATGCCGCGCTTGTTGCGGTTCAGCATCATGAACGCGGCCGACTCGCCGGCGAGCGAGGGCTCGGTGTAGCTCCTCGTGTCGTCGCCGCCCGGGAGCTTCTCCACCTTGATGACGTCCGCCCCCATGTCGGCGAGCAGCATGCCGCACGTGGGGCCCGCCATGATCTGGGCGAGCTCGACGACCTTGATGCCTTCCAGCGGGCCCTTCATTTGGACGGGCATCCCACGATGTGGTCGTCCACGAGGCCCGTGGCCTGCATGAACGCGTACATGATCGTCGAGCCCACGAACGTGAACCCGCGTTTCTTGAGATCCCTCGAGAGCGCGTCGGATGCGGGGGAGGTGGCCGGCACGTCCTTCAGCGACTTCGGCCGGTTCTTCACCGGCCTGCCGTCCACGAACCGCCACACGTAGGCGTCGAAGCTGCCGAACTCCTCCTGCACCGCGAGGAAAGCTTTCGCGTTGCGCACG
>DATIWC010000111.1:0-12171 GCA_035519515.1 Usitatibacter sp. | reverse complement strand
AGGTCGTGTTCGGCGGAAGGGCGCCGTGGACGCTCGCCCACGGCCATACCGACAACGAGCAGCTCGAGCCGAAGGAAGGCTTTTCCCCCATCGAGTATCCAAAGCCCGACGGGGTGCTCACCTTCGACCGCCTCTCCTCGGTGTTCGTCTCCAACACCAACCACGAGGAGGACCAGCCCTCGCACCTGCGTATCAAGGACCCCGCGATCCCGGTCGCCGTGAATCTCGCGGTTTACGCGGGGCCCGAGACGCGCTACTGTCCTGCAGGGGTGTACGAATTCGTGACGGATGGCTCGGGCTCCCGGCTGCAGGTGAACGCGCAGAACTGCGTGCACTGCAAGACCTGCGACATCAAGGACCCGAGGCAGAACATCGAGTGGGTCGTGCCGGAGGGCGGCGGCGGCCCGAATTACCCGAACATGTAACGCACGACGGGTACGTTGTGGCGATGCCGAAAGGAGGCGCTATGAAATCCGTGGCCGAACTGCTGAAGAGCAAGCCCACGCGCGTGGTGTCGGTGCGGCCCGAGCAGACCGTGCTCGAGGCGCTCAAGGTGCTCGCTTCAGAGGATGTGGGCGCCGCCATCGTGATGACCGGCGACCGGCTGGCCGGGATCCTCTCGGAGCGCGACTACACGCGCAAGGTGATCCTCAAGGGGCGCGCCTCGGACACCACGCGCGTCGAGGAGATCATGACCGCCAACGTGATCGTGGTGAACCCGCGCACCAAGGCGCGCGAGTGCATGCAGCTCATGACCGAGAAGAACATCCGCCACCTGCCCGTGGTGGACGAGGGCCGGGTGGTCGGCATGGTGTCGATCCGCGACATCGTGGGCGACATCATCGCGGACCAGGACTTCACGATCGAGCAGCTTGAACACTATATAAGCGGACAGTAGATGTCGGGGCAAGGGGTACACGTGCATGGTCCGCATGACCATGCCGTAGAGCACGAGGCGCACAGGACGGGGCTGGGCCAGCAGATCGCGATCTTCACCGCGATCCTCGCGACGGTCGGCGCCATCGTGAGCTTCTTCGGCGGCGACACCCAGAACAACGCCATGCTCTTCAAGAACGAGGCGGTGCTGGAGCGCGCCGAGGCCTCGGACCAGTGGAGCTACTACCAGGCGAAGAGCCTGAAGCAGAACCTCGCCGAGACGGCGGCCGCCCTCGCCACGGACCCGAAGAAGGCCGAGTTCTACCAGTCCGAGGCGAAACGCTACGCGGCCGAGAAGAAGGAGGTCGAGGCCGAGGCACGCAAGCACGACAAGGCCTACAAGGAGTGGAACGAGAAGAGCGAGAAGGCGCTGCATCCGCACCACTACCTCGCCATGTCGATGACGCTGCTGCAGATCGCCATCGCGCTCGCCTCCATCACGGTGCTCACCCAGAAGCGCTGGCTGCTGTACGGCGCCGGTTTCGCCGCCTTCGCCGGGGCGATCCTGGGCGTCCTCGCCTACCTGATCTAGGCCGCGCATGCTCGAGGTCCGCGGGCTCGCGAAGGCCTTCGCGGGCGGCCCGCCGCTCCTCGACGGCCTCGACCTCGAGGTGCGGCGCGGCGAGTGGGTCGCGATCGCCGGCGAGTCCGGCTCGGGCAAGTCCACGCTGCTCAACATCGTCGCGGGCCTCGACCGCCCCGATCGCGGCGAGGTGCGCCTGGACGGGCGCGCGCTCGACTACTCCGACGACGATGCCCTCGCCCTGTGGCGGCGGCGCCATGCGGGCTTCGTCTTCCAGGCCTTCCACCTGCTGCCCTACCTCTCCGTGCGCGACAACGTGGCGCTGCCGCTCGCCCTCCTCGGCGTGTCGGCGCGCGAGCGCGCCGCGCGCGCCGGCGAAGCCCTCGCCGGCGTGGGGCTCGGGGGATTCGAGGGCCGGCGCCCCGCTTCGCTCTCGGGCGGCGAGATGCAGCGCGCCGCGATCGCCCGGGCGCTGGTGCACAAGCCCGCGCTGGTGCTCGCCGACGAGCCCACGGGCAACCTCGACGAGGCCAACGCCGCCGCGGTGCTCGATTGCCTGCGCGAGGCGGTGAAGGGGGCCGGCGCCGCCGCGCTGATGGTCACGCACTCGCGCATCGCGGCCTGCGCCGCCGACCGCGTGCTGCGCCTCGCCTCGGGCCGCCTCGTGGCGCAGGCGCCGTGAACGCGCGCACGCTCCTCCTCGTCGCGCGCGGAACGCTCGCCGCCAACGGGCTGCGCGTGGCGCTCACGCTCGCCTGCATCGCGCTGGGCGTGGCGCTCGCGGGCGCCGTGCACACCGTGCACACGTCCGCGCTCGCGGAGGTGGATCGCGCGGCTCACGCGCTCGCGGGCAAGGCCGACGCCGAAGTGCGCGGTCCCCGCAACGGCTTCGACGATGCCCTGTTCGCCGCGATCGCCCGCCGGCCGGAAGTGGCCGTCGCGAGCCCGGTCATCGAGGTCGACGCGCCGCTCGCGGGCCGCGACGGGGCGCTTCGCATCGTGGGCATCGACGCGCTGCGCGCCGTGAGGCTGCAGCCGGGCTTCGTTCTGAATTCCACGGCCACGGCCGCCCCGCAGGCGAGCTCGCTCGTGGATGCCGACGCGCTCTGGCTCACGCCGCGCGCGGCCGCGCGCCTCGGCGCGAAGGCAGGCGACGACATCCGCGTGATCGCGGGCACCGCCGCCCTGAAGCTGCACGTGGCGGGCGTATTGGACGCCCTCGAGTCCGCGGGCGACCTCGGCGTGATGGATATCGCCGCGGTGCAGTGGCGCTTCTTCCGCGTGGGCTCGCTCACGCGCATCGACCTGCGGCTGCGCCCCGGCGTGGACCTCGCGCGTTTCCGCGCCGCGGTCGCCTCCCTGCTGCCCGCGGGAGTGACGGTGTCGGAATCGGCGTCGCTCTCGGGCCGCGCCGCCGCGGTCACGCGCGCCTACCGCGTGAACCTCGACGCGCTGTCCCTGGTGGCGCTCGCCACCGGCGCCTTCCTCGTCTTCTCGACGCTCGCGCTCCAGGCCGCGCGCCGGCGCCAGGAGTTCGCGCTGCTGCGCGCGCTGGGCGTCACGCGCCGCGGCCTTGCGGCCCTCCTCGTCTGCGAGGCGCTGGCCCTCGGGGTCGTGGGTGCGGCGATCGGCACCGCGCTGGGCCTCGCGGGAAGCCGCGAGCTGCTCGCGCGCATCGGCACGGATCTCGGCGCCGGTTTCTTCGGCTCGTCGAGCGCCGTTTTCGCCCCCGATCCCCTCGCGCTGGCGGCGATCGCGGCGCTCGGCATCGGCATGTCGCTCGCCGGCGCGCTCTGGGTCTGGCGAAGCGTGGCGCGCATCGAGGTCGCCGAAGCGCTGCGCGACCGCTCGCTCGACTTGCCGCTTTCCACGCGCGCGGCCGCGTGGACCACGGTGGCGCTCGCCGCCGCGGGGGTCCCGCTCCTCTTCGCGCCGCCCGTGGCGGGATTGCCGCTGGGCGGTTACGGCGCCATCGCGCTGTGGTTTGCCGCCTCCGCCACGTGCGTGGCGCCGCTTTGCCGCGCGGTGCTGGGGAGGATCGCGCCGCGCGACGCGCCCATCGCCGCGCTCGCGCTCGCGCAGGTGCGCCACCTGCCCGGCCACCTCGCCGCGAGCGTGGCGGGCATCGTGGTGAGCGCGTCGCTCTGCGCCGCCATGGCGATTCTCGTGTTCTCGTTCCGCGTCTCGGTGGAGGCATGGCTGGACGGCGTGGTGCGCGCCGACCTCTACGTGCAGCCGGCCGCGCCAGGCAGCGACGCCTTCTTCTCGATCGAGGAGCAGCGCCGCATCGCCGCGCTTGCCGAGGTGGCGAAGCTCGAGGCGCTCCGGTTCGACCGCATCCCGCTCGAGGGCGTGGCCGCGCCGCTCACGCTCGTCGCCCGGCCGATCGACGCGGGCGTGCTCGCCGGTTTCCAGGCGGAGCCGCGCGCCATGCCGGAGCGCGGCGCGGAGATTGCCGTGTGGATGTCGGAGGCGGCGCGCGACCTGCACGGCTGGCGCGTGGGCCAACGCGTCGAGATTCCCATCGCGGGCAAGACCGAGGCGCTTCGCGTCGCGGGCGTGGTCCGCGATTTCGCGCGCACCTGGGGCGCCCTGCTCATCCCGGTCGACGACTACCGGCGCCTGACGGGCGACACGCGCGCCAACAACCTCGCGGTGTTCGTCGCCCCCGGATCCGACGTGACGCACGCGCAGGCGGCCATCCGGCGTGCCCTGCCGCAGGCCGCTGCGCTCGAGTTCGAGGACGCCGCGAAGCTGCGCCACGACTCGCTCGACATCTTCGACCGCACCTTCGCCGTCACCTACGCGCTCGAGGCGATCGCGGTGCTGATCGGGCTCGCGGGCATCACGAGCAGCTTCGCCGCGCTCGCCTGGTCGCGGCGCCGGGAGTTCGGCGTGCTTCGCTTCCTCGGCCTCACGCGCGGCGAGGTCCTCAGGCTCCTCGCGATGGAAGGCGTGGCCACCGGGACGCTGGGCGCGGCCATCGGGCTCGCCTCGGGAGCGCTGGTGAGCGTGGTGCTCGTGGAAGTGGTGAACCGCCAATCGTTCCACTGGAGCCTCGACGTGCACTGGCCGGTGGGATCGCTCGCGACCCTCGCCGCGGCGATCGTCGTGGCGTGCTCGGCAGGCGCGCGGCTTTCGGGAGCGTTCGCGGTGCGCGACGAGGCGGTGCTCGCGGTGAAGGATGATGCGTAGGGCGGCGATGCTGCTCGCGCTCGCCGCCTTCGCCGCGTTCGCGGGCGCGGCACGCTTCGATGCCGTCGTGCCCGGCAGGGCGCTCGAATTCCCGCGCGATGCGGGCGCGCATCCCGCCTATCGCATCGAGTGGTGGTACGTCACGGGCGAGCTGGAGACGCGGCGCGGCACCATGGGATTCCAGGTGACGTTCTTCCGCGTCGCCAATCCGGACGCGCTGTCCAACCCCAGCCGCTTCAGCCCGGCGCAGCTCCTCTTCGCGCACGCCGCGCTCGCCGACCCGGCGTTGGGGCGGTTGCGCCACGCGGAGCGTTCGGCGCGCGCCCTCGACGACCTGGTCGCTGCCTCGACCGCCGGCACCGCGGTGCGCATCGACGACTGGTCCCTGGAGCGCGACGGCGCGGCGTATCGCACCCGCATCGCCTCCGACGATTTCGCGATCGACCTCGCGCTGGCCCCCACGCAGCCGCCGCTCCTGCAGGGCGATGGCGGCTTCAGCCGCAAGGGCCCGGGCCCCGGGCAGGCGAGCTACTACTACAGCGAGCCCCAGCTGCGGGCGACGGGACGCGTCGTCTCCGGCCGCGAAAGCTTCGACGTGCACGGCATCGCGTGGCTCGACCACGAATGGTCGAGCGAGATGTTGCCCGACGAGGCCGCCGGGTGGGATTGGCTCGGCGCCAACCTCGACGGCGGCGGCGCGCTCATGGCTTTCCGCATCCGCGGGCGCGACGGCACGACGATCTGGGCTGACGCCGCCCTGCGCGAGCCCGGCGCGGCGCCGGCCTTCGCGGCGCGCAACGACATTCGTTTCCGGTCGCGGCGCAGCTGGACCTCCCCACGCACCGGGACCGACTACCCGATCGCCATGGACGTCGAGATCGAAGGGCGGCTCTGGCGCCTCGATCCGCTCATGGACGACCAGGAGCTGGACGCCCGCACCAGCACCGGCACCCTCTACTGGGAAGGCGCGGTGCGCGTGCAGGGCCCCGACGGCATCCAGGGCCGCGGCTACCTCGAGCTCACCGGCTACGCCGAGAGGCTGCGGCTTTGAGCGCCGCGCGCACCGAGGAAAGCGTCCGCCACGAGGTCGGCAACATCGCGACGCTCGACGGCATGCGCGGCATCGCCGTGCTGTGGGTGATCCTCTTCCATTTCCACGTGCTGCGGCCCGACGACCCGTGGGTGAAGGCGTGCAAGTCCACGCCGCTCGAGGCGTGGGTCGGCAACGGCTACCTGGGCGTGGACCTGTTCTTCGTGATCTCCGGCTTCCTGCTCGCGTTGCCGTGGTTCGTGCATGCGCACGCGGGACGCGGCGCCCCTTCGATGCGCGCCTTCTACGCGCGGCGCTTCTGGCGCATCGCGCCCGCCTACTACGTGCAGCTCGCCCTGCTCTTCGCGGTCGTCCTGCCGATCCTGCGCGGCCCGACGTATTGGCGCAGCGACCTGTGGGTGTACGTCTACAACGCCTTCGCGCACCTCACGTTCATGCACAACACGACCCCGCTCACGAGCGGGTCGATGGCGGCCAACGGCGCGCTGTGGACGCTCGGGGTCGAGGCGTGGTTCTACGCCCTCCTGCCGCTCGTGATGCCGCTCTTCGTGCGCTGGCCGCGCGCCATGGCGGTCGTGTCGCTCGCCGTGGCGCAGGCCTGGCGCCTCGCCACGCGCGACGACCTCGCGTGGCTCGTGGGCGCCGAGATGGCGCTCGGGCAGATCTGGTCGTGGCCCGAGGACGTGGTGCGCTACCTGCTGCTGCACCAGCTCCCGAGCTACTTCGGCCACTTCGGGCTCGGCATCGCGCTGGGCGCGGCGTGGCTGCGCTCTCGCGCGGCGCCCGCCGCGAAGATGTGGCTGCTGGACGTGGCGGCCGTGGCGAGCCTCGTGCTGCTGGACTGGGTGCTCGCGATCGACGGCAATCTCGCGGGCTCGCTCACCTGGTCGCTGCCTGCGATCGCGCTCGCGATGCTTCTCTATTGGGCGGCGGCGCGCCGCGGATGGCCGGAACGATTCCTCGCGCGCGGTCCCCTCGCCTTCGTGGGCCGCATCAGCTACTCGGCCTACCTGTACCACCTGCCCGTGCTGCTCGTCGCCAACGCGGCGGTGCTCGGGAACAACCGGTCCGTGGTGATCTTTCCCGTGTACGTGGCGATCGTCCTGGCCGTCTCGTGGATCTCGTGGCGGCTGGTCGAGCGGCCGTTCCTGCACGGCCTCGCGGCCTGGTGGCGCGGGCTAGTGGCGCGCGCGCGATCCCACGGCGAGCGCGGTGACGATGGCGAGGACCTGCAGCATCGCCACGCCCCATAGCACCTGGCTGTAGTGCCCGGCGTCCATCACCGGGCCGAAGGCGAGGGGCGCCAGCGCAAGCCCGGCGTCGATCCCCGAGTACACGAAGCCGTACACGCGGCCGAACGCGGCGGTGCCGAACGTGCTGGTGGCCGCGCGCCGCACGAGCATGTCGCGCGAGGGCCCGGTGAAGCCCACGCCGAATCCCATGGCCCCCATCATCAGCACCACGCTCCACGCGGGCACCGCGCCCGAAGCGAGCGCCACGGCGCAGAGTGCCGCGCAGCCGAGCGCCACCGCCACGCGGCGTTCCTCGTGCTCGCCCTTCGCGAAGAACCCGCCGGTGGCGATTCCCGCGGCGCTGCCCAGCAGGTACGCGGTGAGCGCCGAAGTGGCGAGCCCGAAGGAGATGCCATAGGTGCGCGAGAGCAGCGGCGGGGCGAAGTTCTGCAGCGCGCCGAACGCCATCACCGACACGAGGAAGAAGGCGAAGCACATCCACACGACCGGCGCGCCGAGGTACGCGAGCGACCCGCCGCGGCGATGCGCGTGCTCGCCGAGCGCGGCGTCCTGCAGGAGCCGGCGGTTGGCGACGAGGATCGCGAGCGCCACCGCGCCGACGAGCGAGGCCCCCAGGCACGCCGCGCGCCAGCCCTTCGTCTCGGCGATGGCGAGCATGAGCACGGGCGCCGCCGCCCAGCCGAGGCTGCCCGACAGCCCGTGCACCGAGAACGCATGGCCCAGCCGCGTGGCCGAGACGCGCCGGTTGATGATGGTGAAATCGGCCGGGTGGAAGACGCTGTTGCCCGCACCGGCCACCGCCGCGGCGGCAAGCAGCATCGGGTAGCTCTGCGCCGAGGCGTACGCGAGGCCCGAGAGCGTGAGAAGGCCCATCCCGCCGCACAGGACGCGCAATCCGCCGAAACGGTCCACCGCGAAGCCCGCGAGCGCCTGGCCGATGCCCGACACCACGAAGAACACCGTCATCACCGCGCCCACCTGCGTGAAGGTGAGGCCGAACTCGCGCATCAGCCACACGAAGAGCGGCGGGATCACGAAATGGAAGAAGTGCGACGTGCCGTGCGCGAACCCGATGAGCGAGATCACGCTCGCGTCATGGCGCAAAGAGACGGCGGCGGGGCTCGCGGCGGACATCGGGGCATTGTATCCCGGCCCCCGCGCGCGCCGGAAACTGACCCCGGTCAATCGACTCGGCGCCAGCGGGCGATTTAGACTAGCGGCACAACAACACCGAGGAGGAAACATGAAAGCCATGATCCTGTGGCGCGCCGCGGCGCTTTGCGCGTCGTTCGCCGCCGCGGCGGCCTTCGCGCAGGTCGAGATCAAGTTTGGCCACGTGGGCGAGCCCGGCTCGCTCTTCGCCAAGTCGGCCGAGGAGTTCGCCCGCCGCGCCAATGCGAAGCTCGGCGGCAAGGCAAAGGTCGTCGTGTTCGGCTCGAGCCAGCTGGGCGGCGACAAGGAGCTGCTGCAGAAGCTCAAGCTGGGCACGGTGGACATCGCCCTGCCCTCGACCGTCATGTCCTCCGAGGCGGACCTCTTCGGCGTATTCGAGATGCCCTACCTCGTGAAGGACCGGGCCCACATGGGGCGCATCGAGAAGGAGCTCTTCTGGCCCAAGATCGAGCCCACGGCCGAGAAGAAGGGCCTCAGGGTGCTGGCGGTCTGGGAGAACGGCTACCGGCACATCACCAACAGCAAGCATCCGATCAACGTGCCCAAGGACCTCGAGGGGATCAAGCTGCGCGTGCCCGAGGGCAAGTGGCGCGTGAAGATGTTCCAGGCGTACGGCGCCAATCCCTCGCCCATGAAGTTCTCCGAGGTGTTCACGGCGCTCCAGACGGGCGTGATGGACGGGCAGGAGAACCCGTTCACGCAGATCTACAGCGCCAAGTTCCAGGAAGTGCAGAAATACCTCTCGCTCACGGGCCACGTGTACACGCCGGCCTACGTGACGGCCGGGATCAAGAAGTTCGACACGCTGCCCGCCGACGTGCGCAAGGTGCTCGAGGAGACCGCGCGCGAAACGCAGGCTTACGTCTACCAGGAAGCGCAGAAGGACGACGAGGACCTGCTCGGCAAGCTCAAGGCCGCGGGCATGCAGGTCAATACGCCGAACAAGGACGCGTTCATCGCGGCCTCGAAACCCGTGTACGACGAGTTCTCGAAGGAGGTCGCCGGCTCCAGGGAGATCATCGACCGGGCCATCGCGCTCGGCAAGTAGGGCGATGACCCTCCAGTCGTTTCGCCGGGGGTACGAGCGCTTCCTCGAGTGGATCTGCATCGCGATCATGGCCGCGCTCGCCCTCGAAGTCACGGCGGGCGTGGTCTTCCGCTATTCGGGCCACTCGCTCGTCTGGTATGACGAGGTCGCCACCATCCTGCTCGCCTGGGTCACGTTCTTCGGCTCGGCGCTCGCGGTCCTCAAGCACGCGCACATGGGAGTGCCCGAGATCATGAGAATGCTGCCCCCGGGCCCGCGGGTTGTCGCCGCCGCGCTCGCGCAATTGTGCACGCTCGCCTTCTTCGTGCTGCTCGCGTGGACAGGCTATTCGGTCCTCGAGGTCCTGGAGTCGGACCGGCTGGTGTCGCTGCCGGAGGTGTCGGTGGCCTATGCCAACGCGGCGATCCCGGTCAGCGCCGTCCTGATGGTGGTGGCCCAGCTGCTGGTGTTTCCCGAGGTGCTGCGGGAGGCGCGGCGCACCAAGGAGGCCGCATGATCGGCTTCGTCGTCCTCGTGTGCGTGGTCGCGCTCGTGCTGATCGAGGTTCCTATCGCCGTGGCGCTTTGCATCGCCTCGGTCGTGGCGATGGTCGCGACCCAGGGCGTGGCGAGCCTGCCCAACGTCCCGATCGCGCTCTACCAGGGGGCCACCAGCTTTCCGCTCATCGCGATCCCGCTCTTCATCCTCGCCGCGGCGATCATGAACACTTCGGGGATCTCCCACCGGCTCATCGACTTCTGCCAGGCGCTCGTCGGCTGGATGCGCGGGGCGCTGGCACAGGTGAACGTGCTGAGCCACATGTTCTTCGCGGAGATCTCGGGCTCGGCGGTGGCAGGGGTGGCGGCCACGGCCTCCATCATCATTCCCGCGATGAAGAGGCGCGGCTACCCGGGTCCCTTCACGGCGGCCGTGACATCCTCCACGGCCACGCTGGCAATCATCATCCCGCCATCGATTCCGATGATCCTCTACGCGGTCATGGCGGGTACGTCGGTGGTGCAGATGTTCGTCGCTGGCATCGTGCCGGGCCTACTCACCGCTTTCGGCTTCATGGGCCTGTGCTACTGGTACGCGATCCGGCGCAACTGGCCGGTGGAGCAGGTCTTCGAGTGGGGCAAGCTGTGGCTCGCCTTCCGGCACGCGTTCTGGGCGCTTACGCTGCCCGTGATCATCCTCGGCGGCATCTTCGGAGGCGTGGTCACGGCCACCGAGGGCGCGGCGCTCGCCGTCGTCGCGGCCCTGCTCGTGGGCGGGTTGGTCTATCGCGAGCTCGACTGGGCGCGGCTGCGCGAGGCGATCATCGACGGGGCGGTGCAGACCGGCGCGGTGATGCTGCTTGTCGCGGCGTCGGCGCTGCTCGGCCTCTACCTCACCGAGGTGCAGCTTCCGCAACGCATCGCGGCGGCGATGCTCTCCATCACGAGCGAGAAGTGGGCCATCCTCGCGATCCTCAACATCTTCTTCCTCATCATCGGGATGTTCCTGCACTCGGCGGCCGCCATCGTCCTGGTGGTGCCGATCGTGATGCCTGCGGTGACCGCGGCTGGAATCGATCCGATCCACTTCGGCGTGATCGTGACGCTTAACCTCGCCATCGGCCAGCAGACGCCGCCCGTGGCGAGCGTCCTGCTGCTCACCTGCTCGATCGCCAAGGAGAGCGTCTGGGACGTGACCCGCGCGAACATCCCGTTCATCGGGGTGCTCCTCGCAACGCTTCTGCTGGTCACCTACGTACCGGTCGTCACGCTTGGGCTGGTGGACCTTTTCTATCACTAGCCGATGGACCAGACCATCCTCGTCGAGCGCGACGGTGCGATCGCCACCGTCGTCCTCAACCGGCCCGAGAAGCTCAACGCCCTCACGCGCCCCATGTGGCGGCGCTTGGGCGAGGCGTTCACGGAGCTCTCCGGCGACGATGCGCTGCGCTGCGTGATCCTGCGCGGCGCGGGCACCAAGGCGTTCGCGCCCGGCAACGACATCTCGGAGTTCGCCACCGAGCGCTCCAACGTCGAGCAGGCGCGCGCCTACGGCGAGGACATGCGGCGCACGATCGAGGCGATCGACCGCTGCCGCCATCCCGTGGTTGCGCAGATCCACGGCATCTGCGTGGGCGGCGGCCTCGAGATCGCGGGGCTCGCCGACATCCGCATCTGCGGCGAGTCGAGCCGCTTCGGCGTGCCGATCAACAAACTGGGGCTCGTGATGGCCTATGCGGAGATCGGCTCGCTCATCGCGCTGGCGGGCGAGGCCAACGCGATGCAGATCCTCCTCGAGGGCCGCGTCTTCGACGCGCAGGAAGCGAGGCAGATGGGGCTCGTCACCCGCGTGGTCCCCGACGACGCGGTGGAAGACGAGGCGCGCGCCACCGCGCAGCGCATCGCCGAGGGCGCGCCGCTGGTGGCGCGCTGGCACAAGAAGTTCGCGCGGCGGCTGCGCGACCCGCGCCCGCTGACGCCGCAGGAATACGACGAGGGGTTCGCCTGCTTCGGCACGGAGGACTTCCAGGCCGGCTACCAGGCGTTCCTCGCCAAGCGCAAGCCGGAATTCAAGGGCAAATGACGAAGAAGGACCGGCGCTGCCCCTGGTGCCTCGGGAGTCCCGAGTACATGGCCTACCATGACCGCGAGTGGGGCCGGCCGGTGCACGACGACCGCGTCTTCTTCGAGTTCCTCACGCTGGAAGGCGCGCAGGCGGGCCTCTCGTGGTCCACGATCCTCGCCAAGCGCGCCAACTACCGCAAGGCGTTCGCCGGGTTCGATCCGCGCAAGGTCGCGCGATTCACGCGCACCCAGGTCGCGAGGCTCCTCGAGGATCCCGGCATCGTGCGCAATCGCTTGAAGGTCGAGGGCACCGTGCGCAACGCGAAAGCTTTCCTCGCGGTGCAGGAGGAGTTCGGCAGCTTCGACGCCTACGTGTGGCGGTTCGTGGACGGCAGGCCGGTGAAGAACCGGCCGAAGTCGCTGAAGGACGTGCCGGCCACCTCCCCCGCATC
>DATIWC010000110.1:0-18000 GCA_035519515.1 Usitatibacter sp. | reverse complement strand
GCCATGGACAAGGGCGTGCAGATCGTCTACGAGAAGGAACGCCGCCCGCCCGAGAAGATGCACGCGCCGTGGATGGAGCGCGTGGTGGGGCAGGTGCATTCGGCCCTCGGGCAGCTGGAGCCCTTCGCCGCGAGGACCCGCACGTGGCTGCAGGGCGATCGCATCGGCGCCGCGGACGTCGTGACGGCCTGTGCCTGGCGCTTCAACCAGTACTACAACCACGCCGAAGTGCCGGTGTCGCAGTATCCCGCGCTCGCCGCGCTGTCGCAGCGCGCGGAGGCGCTGCCGGAGTTCCTGTCCACGCCGCTGGACTAGGGCGTCCCCGTCTTCACGGGGACGACGATACGAAATCCCCCGTCTGCGGCGGCCGCGGAAAATCCGCGTTGCGGATCGACAGGTTCTCGAAGCGGATCGGAATCCCCGCGCAATGCAGCGGATCCGCGCCATCGCCCACCTGGAAATGCAGGTGCGGCTCCGTCGAGTTGCCCGACGTGCCGACCGTGCCGATTCGCTGGCCCACGGCCACCCGGTCCCCGGCCTTCACCTCCACGCTGCCCGGCTTGAGGTGCGCGTAGAGCGAGTATTCGTTGTCCGCGTGCTCGATCACGACGTGGTTGCCGGCCACCGCCGCAACGCCGCGCTTCAGGCGCTCCATCTGCGTGGCCTGCACGCGGGCGAGATAGGCCTCGGGGTTCTCATCCGGCCTCTGCAGGTCGTCGTCGGTCTCGGGCTCGCCGTTCACCGCCGCGACGACCTTGCCCTGCGCCGCGGCGAACACGGGCTCGCCATACGCCAGGTAGTCGGTGCGGTGCGTGCCGTCGCCGCGATGGGTAACGCCGTCGGGACCCGCCTTCATCAGGTCGAAGGCGAATTCCTCGGGCACGGCCCAGCGGTGCTGCGAGTGCAGCGTGGGGCCGGCGCCGACGAGCCAGGTGCCTTTCACCGGCAGGCGATAGGCGTTCTGGCTCTCGCCCGCGACGCGCACGCTCGCCGCGGAAGTGACGAGCGCATCGCCGGCGCTCCCGACCACGATCACCCGGACCTCCGTGCGCGGCCCGCGCAACGCGAACACCTGCGAGCCCACGTAGAGGGCCTCGCCCGGCGCAAGCGTCGTGCTCGTGGCGAGCTTTCCTCCCTTGGGCAGGAGGGCCTCGCCGCCGAACTGGAAGTCGAGCAGGTCCAGCATGCCCTGCACGCGCTGCCCCGCGGCGATGCTCTTCGCGAGATCGTCGGCGTGCAGCGATCGCGTCTCGGCGACGTTGTTGTTGGCCAGCACCTCGAACGCGACCGACGTGATCTTGATGGGACGGGTGTCCTGGTTCACGAACGCGGTGTTCTGGATCACGAGCGACGAGAGGCCCCGGTCGGAGGCGAGCGGGTAGGTGTGCAGCGTGCTCGGGTAGAAGCGGATGTCGAGGCCGGTGGCGTGCGCGGCGGCCGCCGCCAGCAGGCCGGCGAGAACGGGGGCAATCTTCATGGCGTCGTCCTTGTCTAGAGGCGCGCCATCACCTCGGCGATCCGTGCGCGCGCCTTCCCGTCGGGCATCTTCCCACGCCCGCCGCCCATGTTGTCGCGCGTGTGCTCGGCCCGCGCGCTCGCCGGGATGGCGCACGTGATCGCGGGGTGCGATACCACGAACTTGAGCATGAGCTGCGCCCAGCTCGCGCAATCGATCTCGGCGGCCCAGGGCGGCAGCGCCTGCCCGCGCGTGCGGCGGAACATGTCCCCGCCGGCGAAGGGGCGGTTGGCGATCACCGCGATGCCCTTCTCGCGGCAAAGCGGCAGCAGGCGTTCCTCGGCGTCGCGCTCGGCCACCGAGTAGTTGATCTGCACGAAGTCCACGGGGCGCCGCGATACAAGGCGCGCCACCTCGTTCGCGCCGCTCGCCGTGTAGTGCGTGACGCCGACGTAGCGCACCGTACCCTCGCGCTTCCACTGCGCGAGCGTGTCCAGGTGCGTATCCACGTCGAGGAGGTTGTGCACCTGCATGAGGTCGCACGCTCTCACGCGCAGCTTCCTCATGGAATCGCGCATCTGGCGGATACCCGCGTCCTTGCCCGAGGTCCACACCTTGGTGGCGATGAAGGGTTTCGGGGGCACGCCGGTCTTCGCGACCAGGTCGCCCACGACTTCCTCCGAGCGGCCGTACATCGGCGACGAATCGATCATGCGGCCGCCCATTTCGGAGAACGCGTGCAGGACCTGCTCGAGCGGCGCGCGATCGGCCGCGGATTCGCCCACGTCGAACGTCTGCCACGTGCCCATGCCGATGACAGGGAGCATCTCGCCGCTGGAGGGGATGGCTTTTTCGGTCATCGCTTCGGCTCCCTTTGAGGGCGTGCCTGCGGCCCCGGCCCGGCCCACTGCGAGCGCCGCCGCGGCGAGGCCGATCCGCTCGAGAATCTCGCGGCGGCGTTGGTCGTGCACGCTCATGGCCAGATCTCCTCTTCGCGCAATCCCAGCTCGGCGAGGTCCTTCTCCCGCAGGCGCGCCTCGTTCGCGCAATAGAACTCGTCCAGCTGCGGCGGCTTCACGCGCGTGCCCGCGAGCATCGCGTGGACCTGGCCGCGATGGTGGATGTCGTGCTGGAGGAGGTGCGCGAGGATTCGCTCGAAGGTGTCGCGCACGACGCCCTCGCGGCGCGGCAGCAGCACCGCGGCATCCGTATCGGTCAGCGAACGGCAGAGCGCGATGAGGCGGCGGTCGGCGGCACGCTGCGCTTGCGCGAGTGGGGCGCACGTGTCGAACGGCTCCTCCGGCCGGAAGTGGCGCCCCGGGTCCGCGGCGGGCTCCTGCCCCGCGAGGCTGCGCTCCAGGATCTCCAGGTAGTACCAGTCCACGGTGAGGATGTGGTTCAGCGTCGCCTTGATGGACGGAAAGAAGCTCGTGCGCGGCGCCGCGAACTCGGCATCGGTGAGCTCGCAGCAGGCCCTGAGAAGCCGGTGGTTGGCCCACGCGTTGTTGCAGGCCTCGGCGGCGAAATGGCGGATGAGGGGAGAGGGCGCGCCCACGCCGGTATAGTACAGCCCGTGTCCGACCGCCTGCGCCACATCCTTTCGCTCGACGACTTCGAGCGCGCCGCCCGATCGCGGCTTCCCGGCCCCATCTTCGCCTACGTCTCGGGCGCGGCCGAGACCGACGCGTCCTTCCGCGACAATCGCGCCGCGTTCGCCGAGTGGGGCTTCGTGCCGCGCATCCTCGTGGACGTCTCGAAGCGCACCACCGCCGCGACGCTCCTGGGCCGCGAATGGAAGGCGCCGTTCGGCATCGCCCCCATGGGCATCACCGCGCTGTCGGCCTATCGAGGCGACCTCGTGCTCGCGCGTGCCGCGGCCGCGGCCGGGATTCCCTTCGCCCTGAGCGCCTCGTCGCTGATCCGCATGGAAGACGTGGTGCGCGAGAACCCGGAAGCCTGGTTCCAGGCGTACCTGCCCGGCAATCTCGAGCGCATCGGCCCGCTCATCGACCGCGTGGCGGCAGCGGGCTTCGAGACGCTCGTGGTGACCGTGGACGTCGCCGTCCTGCCCAGCCGCGAGAACAACGTGCGCGCGGGATTCTCGACGCCGCTCAGGCCCAGCCTGCGGCTCGCGTGGCAGGGCGTGACGCACCCGCGTTGGGCCGTTGGCACCTGGTGGCGCACGATCCTCGCCCACGGCATGCCGCACTTCGAGAATTCCTTTGCCGAGCGCGGCGCGCCGATCGTCTCGCGCACCGTCGAGCGCGACTTCACGCAGCGCGATCACCTGAACTGGACGCACCTCGAGCAGATCCGCGCGCGCTGGAAGGGAAAGCTCGTGTTGAAGGGCATCGTGTCCGTGGAGGACGCGCGGCGCGCCGACGAGACCGGGGTGGACGCGATCATCGTCTCCAACCACGGCGGCCGGCAGCTGGACGGCACCGTGTCGCCCCTTCGCGTATTGCCGCAGATCGTGGCGGCGGTGCGCGGCATGCCCGTGATGGTGGATGGCGGATTCCGGCGCGGCACCGACGTGATCAAGGCCTTCGCGCTGGGCGCCGCTTTCGCCTGGATCGGGCGGCCGTTCAATTTCGCCGCTGCCGTTGCGGGCGAAGAAGGCGTGGCGCACGCCGCGGCGCTGCTGCGCGGCGAGATCGATCGCGACATGGCGCTGCTCGGCGTCACGTCGCTCGCGCAAGTGGGACCGCAGCATTTGATGAGGATGGGAGGGATGCATGGCCGCTGAAGGAAGCTGGTTCTTCTGGGCGCTGGGCTCGGCCGCGTTCGCCGCGCTCACTGCGATCTTCGCGAAGGTGGGCATCGCGGGCGTGGATTCCGACCTCGCCACCCTGATACGCACGGTCGTGATCCTGGTGGTGCTCGCGGCGTTCGTCTACGCGACGGGCAAATGGTCTGATCCGCGTGCGCTGTCGGGCAAGACGCTGACGTTCCTCGTGCTCTCGGCGCTGGCGACCGGCGCGTCCTGGGTTTGCTACTTCCGCGCGCTCAAGATCGGCGAGGCCTCGAAGGTCGCCCCCGTGGACAAGCTCTCGGTGCTGCTGGTGGCGATCTTCGCGGTCGCCTTCCTCGGCGAGCGGCCGTCGCTGAGGGAATGGAGCGGGATCGCGCTGGTGGGGGCCGGGGTGCTGGTGCTGGGACTGAAGCGCTAGTGGCGGGAGATCCCCTACCGAAAAGCTTGCGCGATGATCTCGTAGGACCTGAGCCGGTCGGCGCGCTCGTACGCGTCCGAAGCGATGATGAGCTCGTCGGCCTGCGTGACGCGCACGATCTCGGCCAGGCCCGCTGCGACGCGCCCAGGACCTCCGACCACCATGAGCGCCATGCGTTCGGCCACCGCGAGCCGTTCGGCGGGGCTCCACAACGCGTCCATGTCCTTCACCGGCGGCGGGAGGGGGCGGCGGTCGTTGCGCAGGATGCCGAGGAAGCGCTGGTACATGCTGGTGGCGAGATACTCGGCGCGCTCGTCGTCTTGCGCCGCCAACGCAGGCACGCCCACCATCACGTGCGGCTTGTCGAGCCACTTCGACGGCTTGAACTCGCTGCGGTAGATCTCGAGCGCATCGAGGAGCTGCTCGGGCGCGAAATGCGACGCGAAGGAATAGGGCCGCCCGATCGCCGCGGCGAAGTGCGCGCTGTAGAGGCTCGACCCGAGGATCCACACGGGCACCTCGGTCCCCGCGCCGGGAATGGCCTTCACATGCTGCCCGGGTTGCGCGGGCTCGAAGTACGAGAGCAGCTCGCCCACCTGGATGTCGAACTCCTCGCCGCCACGCCCGCCGCGGCGCAGCGCGCGCATCGTGAGCGGGTCCGTGCCCGGTGCGCGTCCGAGCCCCAGGTCGATGCGGCCCGGGTGCAGCGCTTCCAGCGTGCCGATCTGCTCGGCCACGACGAGCGGCGCGTGGTTGGGCAGCATGATGCCGCCGGAGCCGATGCGGATCGTCTTCGTGCGGCTCGCGAGGTCGCTCATGAGCACCACGGTGGCGGAGCTCGCCACGCCCTCGAGGTTGTGGTGCTCGGCGACCCAGTAGCGCTTGTAGCCCCAGCGTTCGGCGGCTTGCACCAGCTCGCGCGACGTGGCGAAGGCTTGCGCGGGATTGCCGCCTTCGGGATAGGTGGCGAGGTCGAGGATGGAGAGGGGAGTCGTCATTCGGGCCAAAGCAAAACGGCAGCCCGCAGGCTGCCGTTCGATCTTGCTCGCTGTGAGGCGGCGTTCAGCCGATCGGGCGGATCTGCGTCGCCTGCTTGCCCTTCGGGCCATCCTTCACTTCGAACTCGACCTTCTGGTTCTCCTTGAGGGTCTTGAAGCCCGAACCCTGGATCTCGGAGAAATGGGCGAAGAGGTCCTCTCCGCCGCCGTCGGGTTTGATGAAGCCGAAGCCCTTGGAGTCGTTGAACCACTTCACGGTACCGGTGCTCATTGCATTCCTTTCATCTAAGTATCCCCGGAAAACCCACGGGGCTGGGGTCAGCGTCAAAAGGAAAGCAAGGCGGGAACTGAAGTGAAGCGCCGGTTTTGCCGGCGGGTACTGGAGTTACTGCTTACCGATCCTGATCACTGCGCGGGAAAGTATACACGAACCCGCTTTCACTTCTGTTTCATGGCCTTGAGCTGGTCGAGCCACTCGGTCCAGTCCACCGGGCCGTCGGTAAAGCGCTTCTGGAGGTTGCCCAGGACCTTGTCCCAGGCCCGGTCGAAGTAGGCATAGGCCTTGTCCCACTCGCCGCCGTCGCCCCAGCCCACGTGGTTCATGGTGACCTGGGTCTCGTTATCGCCCAAGGGTTCCAGGCGCAGGATCACCACCGTGCGCTGCTTGCGCGCCTCGGGCAGCGAGGGTGGCGCGTTCCACGTGAAGGAGAGCATTTTCGGCGCCTGCACGGCCAGCACGCGCATCTCGTCGGCGCCTTTCATGCCGGGCTCGCCGAACGGGTTGATGTAGATCTGGAACGGGCCGTCGGGGCGCGCATCCACGTTGGCGTCGGGCGCGAAGAAGGTCTTGATGCCTTCGCTGGTCGTCCACGCCTGCCATACGGCATCGATCGGCGCCTTCACGGCCACCTGCTTGTGGAGCATTCGCTCCTGGGCGGCGGACGGGAGCGCGAAGAGGGCAAGCGCGAGGAGGAGCAGGATCTTCTTCATGACGTTCTCCGGGGAACGACGACGCGGCCCTTGAAATCGAGGACCACCTCGCCGCGCTGGTTTCGCGTTTCGCTGCGCATGGTGACCGTGCCGCCGCGCTCGGGCTTCGACTTCGAAGGCGTGGCCTCGAGGATTTCCGTGTGGACCTCGAGGATGTCACCGGGATAGGTGGGGCGCGGCCAGGCGAGCTCCGCACCCAGGCCGACCAGGCCGCCCGCGACCGGAACGCCGCCCATTACGAGCAGGCGCATGGTGACGCCCATCGTGTGCCAACCGCTCGCCACCAGGCCCTTGAAGACGCTCTTGCGGGCGGCCTCCTCGTCGAGATGGAACGGCTGCGGGTCGTACTTCGAGGCGAAATCGCGGATCTCCTCGAGCGTCATCTCGTAGGTCCCGCTCACGAAGCGCCGGCCCGGCGTGAAGTCGTCGAAGTAGAGGGGGGTGGGTTGCGCGTCGTTCATACTGGTTCCTTTCGTTCAGCGGCGAGGATACCCGTGTCCACGAAACTCGAGAGGATCAGCCAGGTAGCGGTCAACGTCCGAAACACGGAGCGCGCGGCGGCCTTCTACCGCGATACGCTCGGCCTCAAGCACCTTTTCGACGCCCCGCCGAAGATGGCCTTCTTCGATTGCGGCGGCGTGCGCATCATGCTCACCGCGCCCGAGGGCGGCGAGTACGACCATCGCAGCTCGATCCTCTACTTCGCCGTGGCGGACATCGGGGCTGCGCATGACGAGCTCCAGGCGAAGGGCGTGAAATTCCGCACCGCGCCCCACCGCGTGGCGGTGATGGGGACGCATGAGCTTTGGCTCGCGTTCTTCGAGGACACGGAAGGCAACGTGATGGCGCTCAGCGGCGAGAAACGAGCCTAGGCCGGCGCGGGGCTTCTTCGCGCGGCAGCGCCGTGAGCGAGGCGCCCAGCCCGCGGAAGTAGGTGTCCACGAGCGACTGGGCGTGGCGCTCCAGGGAGAAGGTGGAGGGCGCGAGCACCCAGTTGGCGATGAGGCCGGAGACGAGCGAGAGCGTGCCGATGGCCGCTTCGCGGGGCTTCACGCTCGCGGGCAGCTCACCCGCCCGCACGCAGGCGCGAAAGGCCGCCTCGATGGTGCGCAGGCACTCCTGCTGGCTGGCGATGTGCCTGTCGCGCACGCACGCGGCATCGCCCACGTACTCGCACTTGTGATACGCGATGTCCATGACGCGCCGTATGCGCGCATCGCGCGCGGTGCGCAGGAGGACGTCCACGGTGGCGCGGCGCAGCACGTCCAGCGGGCGCTGCTGCTCGCCGCAGGCGCCGCATTCGAGCATGCCCTCCACGGGCATCGCCACGCGCTGCATCATGGCGTCGAAGAGCTCCGCCTTGTCCTTGAAATGCCAGTAGATGGCCCCGCGCGTGACCTGGGCATGGGCGGCGATCTCCTCGAGGGAAGCGTGCGCGACGCCCTTGTCATGAAAAACCACCTCGGCCGCGTCCAGGATCTTCTCGCGGGTGGCCTGCGCTTCTTGCTTGGTCTTGCGGGCCATGGGTGCGGCCACTCCTCCGGGTTGACATACATCCATGCTTGTATGTAAATTGTGCCCTCGAGCAGGAAGCCTGTAAAGCCCCCGAAGGACAAAGAAGCCATGCCCACTGTCTCCAGCGCCACGAGGGCGCTCGCGCCCCTCTTTTCCCTTGTCATCGCCCTCTTCGCCGCCTCGTGCGGCGGGGAGCACGGCGGCCACCCCGGCGGCCCGGGCGGTCCCGGCGGGATGCCCCCGTCGCCGGTCGCGGTCCAGGAAGTGCAGCCGCACGATGTCCCGGTCGATTTCGAATACCCGGCGCAAACCGCCGGCTCGCGCGAGGCGGAAGTCCGTCCCCGCGTTTCCGGAATCCTGCTCAAGCGCAACTACGAGGAAGGCGCGATGGTGAAGGAGGGCGAATCCCTCTTCTCGATCGACGCCGCCCCCTACGAATCCGCCGTGTCCCGCGCTGAAGCCGACGTGAGCGCGGCCGAAGCGCGCCTCGCCAACGCGCAGCGCAACGCGAAGCGCACCAAGCCGCTCTTCGAGGCGAACGCCGCCTCGCAGAAGGATCTGGACGATGCCGTGAGCGCGGAGGAAGTCGCCGCGGCCGATCTCAAGAGCGCCAGGGCGCGCCTGGCGGACGCGAGGCTCAACCTCTCCTATACGAAGGTGGAGGCGCCCGTCACGGGTCTTACGAGCCGTGCGCTGAAGAGCGAAGGCACGCTGCTTTCCGGCCCGCAGGACCTGCTCACGACGGTCTCGCGGCTCGATCCCATCTGGGTGAACTTCGGCATCTCCTCCAACGACCAGGCCGCGATTCGCAGCGACGAGGCTTCGGGCAAGCTCGTGCTGCCCAAGGACCGCCGCTTCGACGTGGCGATCAAGTTCGAGGACGGCCACGTGTATTCGCGCACCGGCAAGCTCGTGTTCACGGACGTGCGCGTGAACAACCAGACCGGCACCTCGGATGCGCGCGCCGAGATCGCCAACCCCAACGGCGAGGTGCGCCCCGGCCAGTTCGTGCGCATCATCCTGAAGGGCGCGCATCGCCCGGGCGCGTTCGCCGTGCCGCAACGCGCCGTGCAGGAAGGCCCGCAGGGCAAGCTGGTCTACGTGATGAACAAGGAGGGCAAGGCCGAGCCGCGCCCCGTCACGCTCGGCGACTGGAGCGGCACCGACTGGATCGTGCTCTCGGGCCTGAACCCCGGCGACAAGGTGATCACCGAGGGCCTGATGAAGGTCTTCCCCGGCGCGCAGGTCGTCGTGGGCGATCCGAACGCGCCGCCCCCCGCCGCGGCGCCGAAGAAGTAAGGGGCGCGCATGTTCTCCCGCTTCTTCATCGACCGCCCCATCTTCGCGGGCGTCCTCTCGCTCTTCATCGTGCTGGCGGGCCTCGCCGCCATGCGCGTGCTGCCCATCGCGCAGTACCCCGAGATCGCGCCGCCCGTCGTGAGCGTGCGGGCGGTCTACCCGGGGGCCTCGGCCGCGGTGCTCGAGCAGACCGTCGCCGCGCCGCTCGAGAACGCCATCAACGGCGTCGAGAACATGCTCTACATGAGCTCCACCTCGGCCGCGGACGGCACGGTGCAGATCGCGGTCACGTTCAACATCGGCGCGGACGTGGACAAGGCCGCGCTCAACGTGAACAACCGCGTGAAGCAGATCGAGCCGCGCCTTCCCCTCGAGGTGCGCCGCCAGGGCGTGGTGGTGGAGAAGGGCTCCCAGTCGTTCCTGCAGGTGATCGCGGTGAACTCGCCCGACGGCCGCTACGACGACTTCTTCACGTCCAACTACGTGACGCTCAACATCCTCGACCAGATCAAGCGCATCCCGGGCACGACGAACGTGCAGATCTTCGGCGCGAAGGATTACGCGATGCGCATCTGGCTCAGGCCCGACCGGCTCGCGGAGTTGAAGCTCTCGCCCGGGGACGTGATCGCCGCCGTGAACGAGCAGAACGCCCAGTTCGCCGCGGGCAAGATCGGCCAGCCGCCCAACGGCGGCGGGCAGGAGGTCGTGTACACGATCACCACGCAGGGGCGCCTCGCGGATCCCAGGCAATTCGAGGACATCATCATCCGCGCCAATGCGGACGGCTCGCGCCTGCGCCTGAAGGACGTGGCGCGCGTGGAGCTCGCGAGCGCCGACTACGGCTTCATCGGCCGCGTGAACAACAAGCCCGCGACCCTCATCGGCGTGTTCCTGCAGCCCAATGCGAACGCGCTCGACGTCGCCAAGGAGGTGCGCGCCGAGATGGACCGCCTGGCCACGCGCTTCCCGCAGGGCCTGCGCTACGACGTGGTGTACGACACCACGCGCTTCGTGGAAGTCTCCATCCGCGAGGTGATGTTCACGCTGGGCGAGGCGATGCTGCTCGTGTTCCTCGTGGTGTTCATCTTCCTGCAGAACTGGCGCGCCACGCTCATCCCGTTCGCGGCGGTGCCGGTGTCGCTGCTGGGCACGTTCGCGGGGATGTACGTCCTGGGCTACTCCATCAACACGCTCACGCTCTTCGGCATGGTGCTCGCCATCGGCATCGTGGTGGACGACGCCATCGTCGTGCTGGAAAACGTCGAGCGCATCATGCACGAGGAGCACGTCGACGCCAGGGAAGCCGCGATCAAGGCGATGCAAGAGGTGACGAGCCCCATCATCGCGATCGTGCTGGTGCTCTGCGCCGTGTTCATCCCCATCGCGTTCCTGGGCGGCCTCACGGGCGAGCTCTATCGCCAGTTCGCGGTGACGATCTCGATCGCGGTGGTGCTCTCGGGCCTCGTGGCGCTCACGCTCACCCCCGCGCTCACGGTGATCATCCTGAAGCGCGAGCACAAGATCCCGGGCCGCTTCTTCCAGTGGTTCAACCGTTCCTTCGCGAAGGTGACCGACCGCTACGAGGACGGCGTGGCCTGGATGATCCGCCGCGGCGCCATCGCCTCCGTCCTCTACCTCGTCATGGTGGGCGCGGCGATCTTCATGTGGGTGCGCACGCCCGGCTCGCTGGTGCCCGATGAGGACCAGGGCTTCTACATCGCGGTGGTGCTCCTGCCGGACGGCTCGTCGCTCGAGCGCACGGACGCGATGGTGCAGAAGGTCGTCGCCTCGGTGAAGGAGAACCCCAACATCGAGAACGCCGTGGCGTTCACGGGCTTCGATTTCATCGGCGGCGCCACCTTCCGCAACAACGCCGCCACGATCTTCGTGACGCTCAAGCACTGGGACGAGCGCAAGGTGCCCGTGCAGGCGCTGGTGGGCGAGTTCTACGGCCGCACCGGCGGGTTGAAGGACGGCCTCGCGCTCGCCTTCAACGCGCCGGCCATCTTCGCGCTCGGGGCCACGGGCGGCTTCGAGGTGCACCTGCAGAACCATGGCGAGGGCGGCGCCGCGCGGCTCGCGCAGGTCTCGCAGGCCTTCATCGGCCGCGCCTCCCAGGAGCCGGGCATCGCGCAGGTGAACACCTTCTGGCGCCCCAACGTGCCGCAGCTCTACGTGGACGTGGACCGCACGCGCGCCAAGGCGCTCGGCGTCCAGGTGGACGATGTGTTCAACGCCCTCGCGGCCACGCTGGGCTCCTACTACGTGAACGACTTCAACCGGTACGGCCGAACGTGGCAGGTGCTCATGTCCGCGGACGCCCGCTTCCGCAAGCGTCCCGAGGACGTGGGCGCGATCTACGTGCGCAGCGCCAAGGGCGAGATGGTGCCCGTGAGCGCCGTGGCCACCGTGAAGTTCATCAACGGCCCGGACACGCTGGAGCGCTTCAACAACCTGCCCTCCGTCACGATCCTCGGCGCCGGCGCCCCCGGCGTGAGCTCGGGCCAGGCGATCGAGAAGGTGGAGAAGGTCGCCGCCGAGGTGCTGCCGTCGGACTTCACGTACGACTGGAGCGGCGCCTCCTTCCAGGAGAAGCACGCGAGCGGCACCTCCCTCATCGCGCTCGCCGCGGGCGCCCTGATGGCCTTCCTCATCCTCGCCGCGCAATACGAGCGCTGGTCGCTGCCGCTTTCGGTGATGATGGCGCTGCCCTTCGGCACGTTCGGCGCGCTCACGGCCGTCTGGTTGCGCGGGTTCACCAACGACGTGTATTTCCAGATCGGGCTGGTGACGCTCCTCGGCCTCGCGGCCAAGAACGCGATCCTGATCGTGGAGTACGCGCTGATGAAGTCGCAGGAGGGGCTGTCGTTCTCGGCGGCCGCGCTCGAAGCCGCGCGCCTGAGGTTCCGCCCGATCCTCATGACCTCGCTCGCCTTCATCTTCGGCGTGCTGCCGCTCGCCATCTCGGTGGGCGCGGGCGCCGGGGCGCGGCACTCGGTGGGCACGGGCGTCATGGGCGGGATGCTCGCGGCCACCTTCCTCGCCATCTTCTTCGTCCCGTTCTTCTTCAAGATGATCATGGAGCGCAAGTTCGGCGAATCGCGCTCGAGCGAGGAGCTCAAGCAGGAAGCGAAGCATCACCGCGAGCTGCACGAGCGCCCCGCCGCGGTTTCGGCGCTTCGCGGCACGCCGCGCACGGAGGGCTCCGATGACTGAGCGCACTCCCCGCGGGCCGATCCTTGCCCTGGTGCTGGTCGCCCTTGCCCTCCTGGTGATGATCCTGCAGGGCTGCAGCTTCGCGCCCGAGTACAAGCGTCCCGAGATGGCGCTGCCGGAGAGCTACGGCGTCCGCCAGTCGCCCGTGCCTGCCGCCGAGCAGTGGTGGAAGGTGTTCAACGACCCGGTGCTGGACAAGCTGGAGGACGAGGCGCTCGCGTCGAACCTGGACCTCCTCGCGGCCGCGGAGCGCATCGAGCAGTCGCGCGCGCAGCTGAGGATCGTGCACGGCGGCGAGCTCCCGTCGGTCGGCATCGAGGCTTCGCGCAACCGCACGCAGTCCTCGCAGCTGGGCTCGTTCCCGCTGCCGCCCGACTTCGTGAAGACCAACGACAACCGCCTCGTGCTGCAGTTCGCGTGGGAGCTGGACTTCTGGGGCAAGTTCCGCAATGCGAGCGCCGCGGCGCGCGCCGAGATGGTGGCGAGCGAGGCGGGGCGCGATGCGGTGCGCTCGTCGCTCGTCTCCGACGTCGCCCATGGATATTTCGCGCTCCTCGCCCTCGACAGCAAGCTCGAGACCGTGCAGCGCACGCGCGACGGCCGCGCGGAGGCGCTCAAGATCCAGAAGCTGCGCTGGGACGCGGGCGCCATCTCGGAGCTCGACTACCGCCAGGTGGAGTCGGACCTGCGCAATGCCGAGGCGCTGGTTCCGTCGATCCGCTTCGCGCGCTTCCAGCAGGAAGGCGTCCTCGCGATGCTCCTGGGCCGCTCGCCGCGCGACGTCTTCGAGGCGAAGGTCGATCGCGGCATCTCGGTGGTGCCGGACATCGTGGAGGTTCCCGAGGCCCTGCCGTCGGAGCTGCTGCTGAAACGCCCGGATGTGCGCCAGGCCGAGGCCCAGCTGCAGGCCGCGAACTATCGCATCGGCGTGGCGCGCGCGGCGTACTTCCCGTCGATCTCGCTCACCGGCTTCTATGGCGGCGAGAGCCAGGCGCTGGGCGACATCTTCAAGGGCAACGCGCGCACGTGGCAGATCGCGGGCGGGCTCGTGCAGCCGCTCTTCGCGGGCGGCCAGATCGCGGGCGGCGTCGATCTCGCCAACGCCAGCACGCGCGAGGCGGAGCTCGCCTATCGCAAGGCGGTCGCCAACGCCTTCCGCGAGGTGCGCGAGGCGATCGCGGCGCAGACGGAGCGGCGCGAATCCTACCTCGCGCAGCGCGAGCGGGAGAATGCGTTCGCGCGCACGTACGAGCTGGCGCGCCTGCGCTACCGCAACGGCGCGATCGGCCTGCTCGATGCGCTGGATGCGGAGCGCAACCTCCTTTCGTCCCGGCTCGACCAGATCGACGCCGAGCGCGACAGGCGCAACGCCATCGTGGACCTCTACACCGCGCTCGGCATGTGAGCGGTTAGCTGATCCCGGTCAAACCGGAAGGGCGGCCCGCCGCTAGGCTGGCGCAATGTCCCTTATCCGCATCGCGTGTCTCGCGCTCGCGGCCGGCGTGGCCGCCGCGCAGCCCATCACCGTCACGAAGGAGATGATCGGGGCGGGCCAGGTCTCCAGCGGCGAGAAATTGCCGCCGATCCCGCCCCTCACCGGCTCGCGCGAGAAGCCCGTGGCCTCCTGGGGCAAGCCGCTGCCCTATCCGGTCGTCATCGCGGACCGCCGCAACAACCGCCTCATCGAGGTGGCGCCCGACAAGCGCATCGTCTGGGAATTCGCATCCCCCAGCCTCGCCGTCTTCCGCGGCGTGGACGACGTCTTCTTCTCGCCCGACGGCAGGCGGCTCATGGTGAACGAGGAAGACAACTACGACATCCACATCGTCGACTACGAGGCGCGCGCCATCACGTGGACCTTCGGCGTGCCGGACCACAAGGGGAGCGATCCGGGCCATTTCAACTACCCCGACGACGCGCACCTGATGGCCGACGGCAACGTGGTCGTCGCGGACATCCGCAACTGCCGCATCCAGTTCATCGATCCGGCCGCCTCGAAGGTGATCGACACCTGGGGCAAGCCGGGCGATTGCCGCCACGACCCGCCGCGGGCCGTCGCCTACCCGAACGGCACCACGCCGCTCGACAACGGCGACATCCTGGTGACCGAGATCCCCGGCTCGCGCATCACCCGCATGACGCGCGAAGGCAAGGTCGTGTGGTCAGTCCAGGCGCCGGGCGTGCGCTATCCGTCCGACGCGTTTCCCACGCGCGACGGGCAGGTGATCGTCGCCGACTACTCGAACCCCGGCCGCATCGTGATCTTCGACCCGAAGACGGGGAAGAAGACCTGGGAATACTTCGTGAAGGGCGGCGAGAAGATGCTGAACCACCCGTCGCTCGCGCTCGAGCTGCCGACCGGCGACGTGATCGTGAACGACGACCAGCGCCATCGCGTGCTGGTGATCGATCGCGAGACCCGCGAGATCACGTGGCAGTACGGCGTGACCGACCAGCCCGGGCACCAGGCGGGCTACCTCTTCTACCCGGACGGGATGGACCTCGACGTGTTCCGCGACTGGCGGCCCGCGGCGGGCCGCTGAGGTCCTTCAGCTCCTCGACCACTCGTACCTGAGGTCCTCCAGCTTCCACTCCGGCTCGAAGCCGCGCGCCACGATCCGGAACCCGTGGCGTTCGTAGAACGCGCGGGCGACGAGATTGCGCTCGAAGGTGTAGAGCCAGAGCGCCCCGGCCGATTGCGCCTTGGCCCATTCGACGAGGCACGAGCCGATGCCTCGCCGGCCGAAACCGTTGCGCACGTACAGCTGCGATATCGACTCCGGGTTGGCCGCGATGAACCCGACCATGCGATCGTCGAGGAACGCGACGCGGATGGCGTTGGCGGGCGCGAGCTTCTCGAGCAGGAAGCGCTCCTGGTCTTCGATCGGGTGCGGGTCCTTGACTCCCACGCCCGCTTCGAAGCTCTCCCGCCACATTCGAACCAGCTCGCGCGCGTGGGGCTCGCGGAACTCCTCGATCTTCACGTCTTGGCGGGTCACTTCCCCTGCGGAGGCGGCGACGGGAAGAGCGCGTACGGCTGCGGCGGCTCCTTGTCCGGCGGCAGGTAGGCCGGCGCCTCCTTGCCCGCGGCGGGCAGCGACTTCACGTAGTGGTAGATCGCCCGCAGGTCGTCATCGTGCATCTGCTGGAGCACGTACGAGGGCATCGGTGGCCGCGCCTTCAGGTTCTTCGCGAGGGCCATCCATTGGTCCTCGGTCATGTCCTTCATGCGCAGGCGCAGGTTCACGGCGTACGTCGTGCCCCACGGGCCGCGCCAGCCGAACGAGTCGCCGATGAGCCAGGACTCCTCGGGCGTCTTGCCACCGGAGAAGAGGTAGCCCGGCGTATGGCAATCGTTGCACCCTGCGATTTGCACGAGGTACCTGCCGCGTTGCGCGGACTTCGTCGTCTTGCCCGCCTTGTCGGCGGCTTCGGCGAATTGGGCCGCGATTGCGATCGAGGCGATGCCCCAAGCGAGCAACGCCAATGCCCTGGTGCGCTGTTTCATCGTGCCTCCCCTGTCGTTGTGCCGCGAATGATACAGCGCGTGCGAACGCCGGATCAGCCCCGCCCGGCTTCATGCAGGAGGTCGCCCGGCCAGCGCAGCGACGCCCGGTCGATAGCAGCTCCGGCCGGCGATGCGCACGCCCGGCAGGAAAGACCCTTCCGGAACCGCGCCTTCGCGCGCGTCGATGCCGATCTCGTCGAGGAAGCGCAGGATCTCGTCCAGGGGCTCCATGGCTTCATGGGTAGCGATAACAGCCGCATGGCACAATGAAGCCCATGCCCGGCGCCCCCGATTTCGCCAACGCGGTCCGCAAGATCGTGCTGGAATTGCACAAGTCGCTCATGGATGCGCAGCGCGCGCGCTACGAGAAAGTTCACGGGCGGATCTCGAACAGCAGCGAGTTCCTCGGGCTGCTCCTCGAGCATCCGCAGTTCGCCTGGCTGCGCTCGATGTCGGCGCTCATCGCGCGCCTCGACGAGTGGCAGGAAGGCGGCGCGGAGGCGAGCGAGGAAGAGCTCTCCGCGATCATCGCGGCGTTTCGCGAGCTGATCGAGGCCAACGGCAGGCATCCGACCTTCACCGCGCCGTACTGGGAGCTGGTGAACGAAACGCCCGAGGCGCTCGTCTCGCACGTGAAGCTCTGGCGGTTGATCGAGTCGCGCACGGCACCCGGGGGCGCTCAGCCCGCCGCGTGAGTCGCGTCCCAGCCCGCGAGCAATGCACGCTCGCGCGCCTCGGTTAACCCTGCTTTCCATGCGTGCGCGGGATCGCGCGTGCGGCTCCACGCGAGCGTATCGGCGACGGTCTCGCGCAGCGGACGAAACCCGAGCCCCGCGACGCGCGCGCGTTCGACGGGCACCTTCATGAAGTGATCCTCGCCGGCGTCGCTCTCGGGCAGCCACACGGGCATGTCCTTCCACCCGCTCACCTCGTTGGCGGCGAGGAACGCCTCGTCGATCCATTCGAGCCGCGCATCGTTGCCGGCCACCGCGCGGCACGCCTCCAGGAGCTCGCCCATCGCCACCGGAGTCCCCGTCGCGTTGAACGTGCCGGCCGCCCGTTGCGACGCGAGCGAGATCGTCCATGCGGCGAGGTCGCGCACGTCGATGAACTGGACCTTGCGCTGCGGCCGGCCGGGCGCCGCCACGCGGCCGCCGAGCGCGATGCGATGCGGCCACCACGTGAAGCGATCCGTCGGATCGTGCGGACCCACGATGAGGCCGGGCCGCACGACGGCCGCGCGTTCGCCGAATGCATCGCGCACCACGGCCTCACACGCGGCCTTGAGCGCCCCGTATTGCTCGATCTTCATCGCCTCGGGCAGCGGATTGGGCGCGGGTTGCACGGGCGAGGTCTCGTCGCAGCCCTGGTCCTCGGTGTAGACGGAGATCGAAGAGACGAAGAGGTATTTGGCCGCGTCGCGCAGAGCAGCCACGGATTGCGCCACGGCCTGCGGCAGGTAGCCCGAGGTGTCGATCACGATGTCCCACGGCCCGGGGCGCGCGGCGCGCCCGAGCGCTTCCTCATCGCGGCGATCGCCCACGATCGTCTTCACGCGCGCATCGGGGGCGCGGCCCCGATTGAAGTGCGTGACCTCGTGGTTGGCCGCCAGCGCTGCGTCGGTCAGCGCGCGCCCGAGGAAGACGGTTCCGCCCAGGACGAGGATCTTCATGCCGCAAATGACGGGGATTCCGGCATCTCAGCTCCTTGCCGCGACTTGCGCCAAGTCAAAGGCGTTCTCCGCCCGTTTCAGATAATGGACAGTCTGAACGAAGACTCGGTCACTGGAACTTCAACAAGTCGACGGGCGTGTTCGCCGAGTGGATGAAGAACGACAAGATCAAGGTC
>DATIWC010000109.1:0-62953 GCA_035519515.1 Usitatibacter sp. | reverse complement strand
CCAGCGACGAGTAGCCCACGCCGAAGTCGTCCACCGCGACCTGCATGCCCACCGAGCGCAGCTGCGAGAGCGTCTCGATGGACTGCTCGACGTTGCGCATGATCATGGTCTCGGTGATCTCGAGCTCGATGTGGCGCGGGTCGGCGCCCACGTCGCGCACGATGGCGAGCAGCGTCGAAACCAGGCGCCGCGACATGAACTGGCGCGGCGAGATGTTGATCGAGATCGTGACCGGCGGAAGGCCCTCTTCCTCCCAGTGGCGAAGCTGCCGGCAGGCGGTGCGGAAGACCCACTCGCCGATCGGCACGATGAGCCCGAGCTCCTCGGCCACGAAGATGAAGTCCTTGGGGAAGATCTCGCCCTTCTGCGGGTCGTTCCAGCGGATGAGCGCCTCCATGCCCGAGATGCGGCCGGTGGCGAGCTCCACCTGCGGCTGGTAGCGCAGGAAGAACTCCTCGTTCTCGATCGCCTTGCGCAGCCGCCCCTCGATCTCCAGGCGCTTGGAGAGCAGGAAGTTCAGGTCGTTGGTGAAGAAGCGCACGGTGTTGCGGCCGGCGTCCTTCGCCTGGTACATCGCGTTGTCGGCGTGCTTGAGCAGCTGGTGCACGTCGGTCGCGTCGTTCGGGTAGTGGCTGATGCCGATCGACGGCGTCACGTGGATCTCGTGCCCGCCGATCTCCACCGGGCGCGTGAGCTCCTTGATGATCTTGTCGGCCACCACGCGCGCATGCTCGGGGCGCTCCAGGTCGGGCAGGATCATCACGAACTCGTCGCCGCCCTCGCGCGACACGGTGTCGCCCTCGCGCACGCACGAGACCAGCCGCCGCGCCACGTCCTTCAGGATGAAGTCGCCGGTGTCGTGGCCCAGCGTGTCGTTCACGACCTTGAAGCGGTCGAGGTCGAGGAAGAGCACCGCCACGTGGCGCTGCTTGCGGCGCGCGGCCATGATCGCCTGGTTCAGGCGGTCCTGCATGAGCCGGCGGTTGGGAAGGCCCGTCAAGGCGTCGTGGTGGGCCATGTAGTGGATCGTGCGCTCGGTGTTGAGGCGCTCGGTCACGTCGTGCACCAGCGAGGCGAACCCCGTGACGCGGCCCTCGCCGTCGATGACCGGCGTGTTGTACCACTCGCAATGGATGGTGCGCCCGCCGCGCGTCACGTTGGCGAGCGTGTGCTTGTTGCCCTCGCCCGACTCGAGCAGCTCGCGGCACATGCCTTCGACGTCCTCGCGCTCGGCCTCCGAGCTGAGCAGGTGCGAGAGCTTCTTGCCGATCGCGTCGTAGGACGGGAAGCCGAAGATGGCCTCGGCCGCGGGGTTCCACGCCGTGATGCGCTGGCCGCGGTCCCACTCGAGCACCGCGAGCGGCGTGCGCTCGATGTGGATGCGCAGCTTCTGCGCGGCCAGCATCTCGTTCTGCTGCGCCCTCAGCTTGCGGGAGGTTTCCTCGGCGAGCGCCTCGTTCACCTCCTGCAGGCGGGTGCGCTCGCTCTCGAGCGCCGTGGACAGGGTCTCGCGGACCCGCTGCGTGGTGAGCGAGTCGACCAGCGCCTTGTGCACCCGCGCGTGGATGTAGGGAAGGATCACCGCGAGCATCAGGATCGATCCCGACAGGAACATCTGGTTGCGGTCCCTGGACATGCCCAGCGTGACCGCGAGCGGCACCAGGCCGAACACCGCCATGATCTTGTACGCGTAGCGGTGCGGCGCGTAGTACGCGACCGCGCCCGTGATGAGCAGCATCACGAGCATCACGACCGAGAGCCGCTGCACCATGCGCGTGGCATCCGGCAGAAGCGCGCTGCCGATCATCGCCCAGCAGACGCCCGCCAGCAGCGTGCCCGCGATGAAGCGGCCTTCCCAGAGCTTCAACTCCGCCGCGGGCGGATTGCTGTTGATGAACGCCTTGTAGAGCAGGTAGCGGCCCACGGCGACGAGCGAGGTCGCGACGAACCACACGAAGAGCGAGGGGCGCGCAAGATCCTGCCAGAGGATGCCGCCGAGGATGAAGATCACCAGCAGCGTGGCGAGGTGGCCGACGACGGAAAATCGGAAAAGCAGGCGCAGCTGCTCGGCTTGCAGCGCGGGATCCGCGGCCTCCGGGATCGGCTGCGGCGGTGCGGAGTTCTCTGTTGTCATTCCGCTCCTTGCGCGGGAATCGCGCCGGGGGAGGGCAGGCGGGGCCAGTGTAACATCCCCTCGTGGGCGCCATACACGTTCTCCCCGAGCTGCTCGTGAACCAGATCGCCGCCGGCGAGGTCGTCGACCGGCCCGCGGCGGCGTTGAAGGAGCTCCTCGAGAACAGCCTGGATGCGGGCGCGCAGTCGATCGGCGTGGAGCTCGCCGAAGGCGGCGTGCGCCGCATGCGCGTCGCCGACGACGGCGCGGGCATCGAGCGCGACGACCTGCCGCTCGCGCTCGCGCGCTTCGCCACCAGCAAGATCGCCACCCTCGACGACCTCGAGCGCGCCGCCACGCTGGGCTTCCGCGGCGAGGCGCTCGCCTCGATCGGCGCGGTCGCCCGCCTGGCCATCTCGAGCCGGCGCGCGGGAGAGCGCCACGCGTGGCGCATCGCCTGCGAAGCGGGGGAAGTCTCGGCGCTGGAGCCCGCGGCGCTCGCGGCCGGCACCACCGTCGAAGTCGAGGACCTCTACTTCAACACGCCCGCGCGCCGCAAGTTCCTGAAGAGCGAGTCCACGGAGTTCGCGCGCTGCGAGGAAGCGTTCGCGCGCATCGCGCTCTCGCGGCCCGAAGTCGCGTTTTCGCTCTCGCACAACGGCCGGCGCTCGGCGCATCTTCCGCGCGAGGCGCTGCGCGCGCGCGCGGGGCGCCTGCTGGGCGACGATTTCGCGGCCGAGGCGCTCGATGTCCTGGGCGAGGGGCCTCGCGCGCGGCTCGCGGGCCTGGTGGCCCCGCCGGGCGCGGGCCGTGCCTCGCGCGATGCCCAGTTCCTCTTCGTGAACGGGCGATTCGTGCGCGACAAGGTGGTGGCGCACGCGCTGCGCGAGGCCTATGCCGACGTGATGCACCACGACCGGCACGCGGCCTACGTCCTCTTCCTCGAGATCGAGCCCGCGCTGGTGGACGTGAACGTGCACCCGGCCAAGAGCGAGGTGAAGTTCCGCGAGTCCAATGCCGTGCACCAGTTCGTCTTCCACACGGTGTCGCGTGCGCTCGCGCGCCCGATCGCGGGCGAGGCGGCCGCCGCCGCGAATGCGCGCCCCGCGGCGGCCAACTGGCCGTCCTTCGAGCAGGCGCGGCTCGAGGTGGCGCAACCCGCCCAGGCTTATGCGCAGGTCTTCGCGGCCGCCGTGATGGACGAGCGCCGCGCCGTGGAGTCCGCCGGGGCCTCCGCGGCGCCCATGCTCGGCTTCGCGCTCGCGCAGCTGCACGGCGTGTACGTCCTCGCGCAGAACATCCACGGGCTCGTGCTGGTGGACATGCACGCGGCCCACGAGCGCATCGTCTACGAAGGCCTCAAGGAGGCGCTCGACGCGGCCACGCTGCCTTCTCAACCGCTGCTGGTGCCGATCCCGATGAGCGCGAGCGCCGACGAGGTCGAGCAGGCCGCCGCGGGCCGCGAGGCGCTGGAGAGCCTCGGTTTCGACGTCGCGGCCGCGGGACCGCGCGAGCTCGTGATCCGCGCGGTGCCGGCTCTGCTCGCCGACCTCGACGCGCAGGGGCTGCTGCGCTCGGTGCTGGGCGAGATGCGCGAGTTCGGCGCGAGCCGCGTGCTGGTGGAGCGGCGCAACGAGCTGCTCTCCACGATGGCGTGCCACGCCGCCGTGCGCGCCAACCGCGCGCTCACGCTCGCGGAGATGAACGCCCTGCTGCGGCAGATGGAGCAGACCGAGCGCGCGGGCAGCTGCAACCATGGCCGGCCGACCTGGGTGCAGTTCGCCATGGCCGACCTCGACCGGCTCTTCATGCGGGGTCGGTGAAGGCGGTCTTCCTCCTGGGTCCCACGGCGAGCGGCAAGTCGGCGGTGGCCCTCGCGCTCGCGGCACGCTTCGGGCTCGAGATCGTGAGCGTCGATTCCGCGCAGGTCTACCGCGGCATGGACGTGGGCACCGCCAAGCCGAGCGCCGAGGAGCGGCGCCGCGTCCCGCATCACCTCATCGACCTCATCGATCCCACTGACGCGTACTCGGCGGGCCGCTTCCGCGTAGACGCGCTGCGCGTGGGCGCCGAAATCCATGCGCGCGGGCGCATCCCGCTCTTCGCCGGCGGCACCATGCTCTACTTCCGCGCCCTCGACCGCGGCATCGCCGACCTGCCCGGCGCCGACCCGCGCGTGCGCCGCGACCTGGAGGCGCTCGCCGGCCGCGAGGGATGGCCCGCGCTGCACGCGCGCCTTGCGCGCGTCGATCCCCGTGCCGCGGCCCGCATCGAGCCCACCGATGCGCAGCGCATCCAGCGCGCGCTCGAGGTCCACGAGATCACGGGGCGCGCGCTCTCGCAGCTGCAGGAGGAATCGTCGCGGGAGCCCGCGCCCTTCGAGGTGGAGAGGATCGCGCTGGAGCCCTCGGACCGCGGCGCCCTGCACGCGCGCATCGACCGGCGGCTCGAGGCGATGCTTGCCGCGGGGCTGGTCGAGGAGCTCGAGGGGCTGCGCGCGCGCTTCGCGCTGACGGCCGCGATGCCCTCGATGCGCTGCGTGGGTTACCGCCAGGCCTGGGAAGTGCTCGAGGGCGCCCGGCCCGCCGCGACGCTGCGCGAGCGCGCCGCCGCGGCCACGCGCCAGCTCGCCAAGCGCCAGCTCACCTGGCAGCGCGCGATGCCCGGGCTGGAAACGCTCGACTGCCTGCGCCCGGACCTGGAGCGCGCGGCCGCCGAACGCGTCGCGCGCTTCCTGGGAGGCTAGTCCTCGCCGTGGAACTTGAAGCTCACGTTGAGCCTCACGCGGTAGATCACCTTGCCGCCGTCGATCTTCATGTCCATCTGCCTCACCTCGGCCACGCGCAGGTCGCGCAGCGAGCGCGATGCAGTCTTCACCGCGTTGGCGCCCGCGTCGGCCCACGAATTCGTGCTCGTGCCGACGATCTCGATCATCTTGTAGACGGCGTTGCCCTTGCTGCCTTTCTTGGCCATGCTCGTTCTCCCCGTTTGTCAGGCTGAAAGAAAGCTCCTCGGCCCACAGTCTAGCGCGGACGCGGCTCGCGCACTTCGACGCCGGCGCCGCCCTCCGAGAAGGTGACGTCGAGGCGCTGGCCCGCCGCAAGGCCCGCGCTCGAGCGGCGCACGTGCCCGTCGGCGTCGCGCACGATGCTGTAGCCGCGCTGCAGCACCTGGGTGGGATCGAGGTGGCCGAGGGCCACGCCGAGCGCGCGCAGGTGCGAGGCGCGCTCGCGCTGGTTGCGGGCGAGGGCGCCCGCCAGCCGCCGCCTGCATTCGCGCACGCGTTCGCGCATGCGCTCCAGGCGCTCGGCGGGCGTGAGCAGGCGCCGCGAGGCGGCATCGAGGCGCTGCGTGGCGGCCTCGAGGCGGCGTTCGATGTCGCGCGCAAGGCGCCTTCGCACCCTCGCCACCTGCTCGGCAAGCGCCTCGCGGTCGGGGCTTGCCGCGGCCGCCGCGGCCGTGGGCGTGGGAGCGCGCACGTCGGCCACGAAATCCGCGATGGTGAAATCGGTCTCGTGCCCCACGCCGCTCACCACCGGCAGCTTCGACTCGAAGATCGCGCGGGCCACCGGCTCCTCGTTGAAGGCCCACAGGTCCTCGAGGCTGCCGCCGCCGCGGCAGACGATCACAACGTCCACCTCCGCACGCGCATTGGCGATGCGGATCGCGCGCGCGAGCTGCGCGGCCGCCGTCTCGCCCTGCACCTGCGCGGGGTAGACGACCACCGGGACCATGGGCGCGCGGCGCGCGAGCGTCGTGAGCACGTCGCGCAGCGCCGCCGCGCTGGGGGAAGTGACCACGCCGATGGCGCGCGGGAACGCGGGAAGCGGCCTCTTGCGCCCGGGATCGAACAGGCCCGCGGCCTCGAGCCGGGCCTTCAGCTTCTCGAAAGCTTCGTAGAGCGCGCCCAGGCCCGCCTTGCGGATCTCCTGGACCACCAGCTGGTAGCTGCCCCGCGGCTCGTAGAGCGTCACGCGCGCGCGCACCTCCACCTGCTGGCCATTCTCCGGCCGGAAGTCGAGGAACTGGGCGCGCGTGCGGAACATCGCGCAATCCACCGAAGCCGAGGCGTCCTTGAGGCAGAAATACCAGTGGCCGGCCGGCGCCTTCTTCACGTTGGAAAGCTCGCCGGCGACCCAGAGCATCTCGAGGCGGTTTTCCAGCAGGATGCGCACGCGCCGGTTGAGCTCGGTCACGCTCACCACCGGGACCGGGGTCTCGAAGAGGTCCGTCATCGGGGCGTAGGACGCCGTGAGAGTCGCCGCCGCGCGCCGCCAGAGGGAAATCGGCTATCCACCGCCCTCGCGGCGCCCGTCACGACGCTGCAATGCGCCCGGGCGCGCACGGGCTCGCCAGAGGGGAAGGATACGTAAGTGCCTGAGCGCATTCGAGAAAGCCGTGGCGCTCAAAAATTGAGCGGCCGAAAAAAAGTCCTTTGCGATACGTTACTTGCGTCCCGTGCCGGAATCTCGCCCACAGGGTTATCCACAGGCTCTGTGGATGATTCGCGACATCGCTGATGCAAATCCCCGACAGCAGGAATGGTCCTGCACGGTGGGCGTTGCGCCGCGCGTTGCGCGCATCATCCGGCGCACCGTCGCGCTCGCGCAGGCCGCATTCTAGTCGCATCCGGGAACCGACCGAGGCCGTTGTGCCCGCGCGATGCGGCGCGCACAAGCTCTTGTGTAATCAGGGTCGGAAGGCTAAAGTCGCCGGGACTTTTTCGCGGGAGCAACAGCACGTGTTGTCGATCATTGAAGCGGCCGGCTGGCCGATCTGGCTCATCGTCATCGCATCGGTCGTCGCGCTCGCGATCATCGGCGAGCGTTTCTGGTCGTTGCGCATGTCGGTCGTCGCGCCGCGCGACACGCTGCCCAACACGATCCGCGAATACCAGGCCAAGGGCGTGACCCAGGACCTGGTGAACCGCCTGCAGCGCGGGCCGCTGGTCGGGCGCATCTTCGCCGCGGCGCTGGTGAACGAGCGCGCCCCGCGCGACGTGATCAAGGACGCGGTGCAGGATGCCGGGCGCGCGGTCACCCTCGAGCTCGAGCGCTTCCTCAATACCCTGGGCACGATCGCGACCATCTCCACGCTGCTGGGCCTGTTCGGCACCATCGTCGGGATGATCGAGATCTTCGGCTCCCAGAACCCCATGAGCGGCGGCAACCCGGCGCAGCTCGCGCACGGCATCTCGGTCGCCCTCTACAACACGCTCTTCGGCATCGGCGTGGCGATCCCCTCGGTGATCTTCTACCGGCACTTCCGCAGCACGGTGGACACCATGGTGATCGACATGGAGAGCCAGGCGATCAAGCTGGTCGAGATCATCCACGGCGAGCGCCGCGCATGAATTTCGGCCGCACCCGCGGGCGCGAGGATCCGGACATCAACCTGATCCCGCTGATCGACATCCTGATCGTCATCCTGATCTTCCTGTTCCTCACGACGACCTACAGCCGCTTCGCCGAGCTGCAGATCAACCTGCCCGAGGCGGCCGCCGAGAAGTCGACGGACAAGCCCGCGGTGCTGAACGTCGCGGTGGATGCAAGCGGGAAGTACGCGGTGAACGGCGTGCCCACGCCATTCGGCAACCCCGGCACCTTCGCCAACGCCCTGCGCGACGCCGCCAAGGGCAGCAAGGAGCCCGTGGTGGCCATCAGCGCGGACGCGGCCGCCACGCACCAGTCGGTGATCAACGTGATGGAAGCCGCGCGCATCGCGGGCTACACGCACATCTCGTTCACGACGCAGACGCGTCGCTGAGGGCTCCCCTTGGCTCGCTGGCTGGAGCGCGAGTGGCAGCGTCTGGGCGGCGGCGCGCTGGTCCTGCTCCCCTTCGCCCTCGTGATGCGCGTGGCGGTCGCGCTGCGCCGCTTCGCGTACCGGCACCGCCTCCTTTCCGTGTGGCGCGCGCGCGTCCCGGTCGTCGTGGTGGGCAACATCACCGCGGGCGGCACGGGCAAGACGCCGCTCACGCTCGCCGTGCTGGAGGCGCTGGAACGCCGCGGCTTCACGCCCGGCGTGGTGTCGCGCGGCTACGGGCGCGTTCCGCGCGGCCTCGACGACCCGCTGGGCGTGGTGCGCGTCTATCCCGACCTCGCCACGCCGGAGCACTTCGGCGACGAGCCCGTGCTGATCGCGCGCCGCTCGCGGGTTCCCGTCTATGTCTCGCCCGACCGGCCGGCGGCCGCGCGCGCGCTGCTCGAGGCGCACGGCGAGGTGGACGTGCTGGTGAGCGACGACGGGCTGCAGCATTACGCGCTGGGCCGCGAC
Source organism: Usitatibacter sp. (assembly GCA_035519515.1). Lineage (GTDB taxonomy): Bacteria > Pseudomonadota > Gammaproteobacteria > Burkholderiales > Usitatibacteraceae > Usitatibacter. Next base: position 54,564 of record DATIWC010000109.1, on the reverse strand, counting down.
GTGGAGCTCGCCGTGGTGGACGGCGAGCGGCGCTTCGGCAACGGCCTCATGCTGCCGGCGGGCCCGCTGCGCGAGCCCGTCTCGCGCCTCGCGGAAGTCGACGCGGTGGTGGTGAACGGGGGCTGGTCGGACTCGGTCCCCGGACCGCGCCAGTTCGCGATGCGCATGGGCAACGAGCGGTTCGTCGCGGTGGGCTCGCCGCGCGAGATGTCGCCGCAGGAGTTCGCGCTCGCCGCGCGCGGGCACAACGTGGCCGCGGTGGCCGGCCTCGCCTATCCGGAGCGCTTCTTCGAGCACCTGCAACGCCTGGGGATCCGGGCGCGCGCGGTGGAATTTCCCGACCACCACGCGTTCCGCGCGCAGGAGCTCAGGCTTCCCGGCGCCGAGCTCATCGTCATGACCGAGAAGGATGCCGTAAAATGCGCCGCATTCGCCGACGCGCGCATGTGGTACCTGCGCATAGACGCGATGCTGCCGCCCGACTTCGAAGAATTCCTCGCCACGCGCGTGTCGCGATCGCGCCGGAGCCCCGATGGATCCCAAGCTGCTTGAAATCCTGGTCTGCCCGCTGTGCAAGGGGCCGCTCGTGTGGCGCAAGGAGGCCCTCGAGCTCGTCTGCAAGGCCGACCGCCTCGCCTTCCCCGTGAAGGACGACATCCCCGTGATGCTCGAGGAGGAAGCCCGGGAGCTCGATCCCGGCGAAGAGGTGTAGGCGCGGATGGAGCGCCTCGCCTTCAAGGTGGTGATCCCCGCGCGCATGCGCTCGACGCGCCTCGCGGACAAGATGCTCGCCGACATCGCGGGCAAGCCGCTGGTGGCATGGGTGGCCGAGCGCGCGCGGGCCTCGGGGGCGGACCAGGTCGTGATCGCCACCGACCACCAGAGGATCGCCGACGCGGTGGCCGCATTGGGCTGGCGCGTGTGCACGACCTCGCCGCACCACCCGACGGGCACGGACCGCATCGCCGAGGCGGTGTCGCTGCTCGGCCTGAAGCCCGAGGAGATCGTGGTGAACGTGCAGGGCGACGAGCCGCTCATCGACCCGCGCCTGGTGCGCAAGGTGGCCGCGGAGCTGGCGCTGCGGCCGGCCGCATCCATCGCCACGGCCGCGCACCCGATCGATTCGGCCGACACGTTCTTCGACCCGAACGTCGTGAAGGTGGTGATCGACACCGACGGCTATGCCCAGTACTTCTCGCGCGCGCCGATCCCTTACGCGCGCGACGCCTTCGCGAAGGACCGCACGCGGCTGCCGGAAGGCCTGCCCGCGTACCGCCACATCGGCATCTATGCCTACCGCGCGGCTTTCCTGCTCGAGTACGCGTCGCTTTCGCCGACGGCGGCCGAGCGCTTCGAGGCGCTCGAGCAGCTGCGCGCCCTGGGCCACGGCCGGCGCATCGCGGTCGCGTTCTGGAACGAGCCCATGGAACCGGGCGTGGACACGCAGGAAGACCTGGAGCGGGTGCGGGCGCGGCTCGGCCACGTATAATCTCGGGTTGACCTGAATGATCCCCGGGGATTTCGGATGCGCCTCATCTTGCTGGGCGGGCCAGGTGCCGGAAAGGGCACCCAGGCTGCGTACATCACGCAGCGATACGGCATTCCGCAGATCTCGACGGGAGACATGCTTCGCGCGGCCGTCAAGGCCGGCACGCCGCTCGGGCTCGCGGCCAAGCAGGTCATGGACCGCGGCCACCTCGTCTCCGACGAAATCATCATCGCGCTCGTGAAGGAGCGCATCCAGGCGCCCGATGCGCGCGAGGGGTTCCTCTTCGACGGCTTCCCCCGCACGATCCCGCAGGCCGACGCCATGAAGAATGCCGGGGTCGTGCTCGATCACGTCGTCGAGATCGTGGTGCCCGACCAGGTGATCCTGGAGCGCATGTCGGGCCGGCGCGTCCACCTCGCCTCGGGCCGCACCTACCACGTGAAGTTCAACCCGCCGAAGGTCGCGATGAAGGACGACGTGACGGGCGAGGACCTGGTGCAGCGCAAGGACGACGTCGAGGAGACCGTGCGCGACCGCCTCAAGGTCTACCACGAGATCACCGAGCCGCTCGTCAAGTACTACGAAGCGTGGTTGCGCACGGGCGACGCGAAGGCCCCGAAGTACCACCGCATCGACGGGCTCGGGTCCGTCGAGCAGGTCCGCGACCGGATCTTTTCAGCACTGGGTTAGCGATGCCGAGAAACGCCTTCTACGCACAGTCGGGCGGCGTGACCGCCGTCATCAACGCGAGCGCCGCCGGCGTGATCGAGGCCGCCCGCAGGCACCGCAAGCACATCGGCAAGCTCTACGCCGGGAGGAACGGCATCCTCGGCGCGCTCTCCGAGGACCTCATCGACACGAGCCGCGAGACCGCGGCCGCCATCCGCGCGTTGCGCGACACGCCCGGCGGCGCCTTCGGGAGCGCGCGCTACAAGCTCAAGGGCGTGGAGAAGGGCGGCCACGAGTACGAGCGCCTGGTCGAGGTCTTCCGCGCCCACGACATCGGCTATTTCTTCTACAACGGCGGCAACGATTCGGCCGACACGTGCCTCAAGGTCTCGCAGATCAGCGAGAAGCTGGGCTACCCGATCATCGCGGTGCACGTCCCCAAGACGGTGGACAACGACCTGCCCATCACCGATACCTGCCCGGGCTTCGGCTCCGTGGCGAAGTACGTGGCGACCTCCATGATGGAGGCGGTGCTCGACGTCGAGTCGATGGCCCGGACCTCCACCAGGGTCTTCATCCTCGAAGTGATGGGGCGCCACGCGGGCTGGATCACCGCCGCCACGGGCCTCGCGCAGGGCAAGCCGGGCCAGGGGCCGCAAATCCTGCTCTTCCCCGAGGTGCCGTGGAACGAGGAAGCGTTCCTCGCGCGCGTCGAGGAGTCGGTGAAGCGGTACGGCTACTGCGCGGTGGGCGCCTCCGAGGGCCTGCAGGACAAGGACGGCAAGTTCCTCTCCGAATCGGGCCTGAAGGACGCCTTCGGCCACGCGCAGCTGGGCGGCGTGGCGCCGATGCTCGCGGACCTCGTGCAGTCGAAGCTCAAGTTGAAGCAGCACTGGGCGGTGGCCGACTACCTGCAGCGCGCCGCGCGCCACATCGCCTCGAAGACCGACCTCGAGCAGTCGTACGCGGTGGGCAAGGCGGCCGTGGAGTTCGCCGTGAAGGGCATGAACAGCGTGATGCCCACCATCGTGCGCACCTCGAGCCGGCCCTACCGCTGGAAGATCGGCGTGGCGAAGCTCACCGACGTGGCCAACGTCGAGAAGAAGATGCCGCGCGACTTCATCACGCCCGACGGCTTCCACATCACGGCCAAGTGCCGCAACTACCTGCAGCCTCTCATCGGCGGCGAGGCCTTCCCGCCCTTCGAGAAGGGGCTTCCGAAATACGTGCGGCTGAAGAACCCGGCCGTGCGCAAGAAGACGCGCGGCGATTGGCAGCCGTGACGACATAGCAGCACCGCACTCATACAAAAACCCTGGGAGAAGCACCGATGTTGAACAACGCAATCCTCATCTCGCTCGTCTGCGGCGCGATCGCGCTGCTGTACGGCGGAATCACGGCCTCGTGGATCCTGCGCCAGCCCGACGGCAACGACCGCATGCGCGAGATCGCGGCGGCCGTGCAGACGGGCGCCAAGGCCTACCTCAACCGCCAGTACACCACCATCGGCATGGTGGGCGCGGTGCTGTTCGTCGTGATCGGCTTCGTGCTCGGCTGGACCACGGCGGCCGGCTTCGCGATCGGGGCCATCGCCTCGGGCGCGGCGGGCTACATCGGCATGAACGTCTCGGTGCGCGCCAACGTGCGCACGGCGGAAGCCGCGCGCCGGGGGATCGGGCCGGCGCTCAACATCGCCTTCAAGGGCGGCGCCGTCACGGGCCTGCTGGTGGTGGGGCTGGGCCTCATCGCCGTGTCGGGCTTCTTCATGTTCCTGGAAGGCTCCGCGGCGCACGACGCGCGCATGGGCGACATCGTGAAGCCGCTGATCGGCCTCGCGTTCGGCTCCTCGCTCATCTCGATCTTCGCGCGGCTGGGCGGCGGCATCTTCACCAAGGGCGCCGACGTGGGCGCCGACCTCGTGGGCAAGGTCGAAGCCGGCATCCCCGAGGACGATCCGCGCAACCCCGCGGTGATCGCCGACAACGTGGGCGACAACGTGGGCGACTGCGCGGGCATGGCGGCCGACCTCTTCGAGACGTACGCGGTCACGATCATCGCGACGATGGTGCTGGGGGCCCTCCTCATGCCCAGCCCCGCGATCGTCGGCAACGCGGTGACCTATCCGCTCGTGCTGGGCGCGGTGTCGATCATCGCCTCCATCATCGGCACCTACTTCGTGAAGACGGCCGAGGGCGGCAAGATCATGAACGCGCTCTACCGCGGCCTCGCGGTGGCGGGCGTGCTCTCGCTCATCGCCTTCTACTTCGTCACCGACTCGATGATGCGCGGCGCCGTCGGCGGCGACCCCGCGGGCGTCTGGAAGCTCTGGGGCTGCTGCGTCGTGGGCCTGGTGCTCACCGGCCTCATGGTCTTCATCACCGAGTACTACACCGGCACCGACTTCGCCCCCGTGAGGCACGTGGCGGAAGCCTCGACCAAGGGCCACGCCACCAACATCATCGCGGGCATCGGCGTGTCGATGAAGTCCACGGCCTGGCCGGTGCTTTCCGTGTGCCTCGCGATCTGGGCGGCCTATACGCTCTCGGGCCTCTACGGCATCGCGATCGCGGCCACCTCGATGCTCTCGATGGCGGGCATCATCGTGGCGCTCGACGCCTACGGCCCCATCACCGACAACGCGGGCGGCATCGCGGAGATGGCGGAGCTGCCGAAGGAAGTGCGCAACGTGACCGATCCCCTGGACGCCGTGGGCAACACCACCAAGGCGGTCACCAAGGGCTACGCGATCGGCTCGGCGGGCCTTGCCGCCCTGGTGCTCTTCGCCGACTACACGCACAAGCTGGAGGAGGCGGGGCGGCACATCAGCTTCGACCTCTCGAACCCGGCGGTGATCATCGGCCTGTTCGTGGGCGGCCTGATCCCGTACCTCTTCGGCGCGATGGCGATGGAAGCGGTGGGCCGCTGCGCGGGCTCGGTGGTGGAGGAAGTGCGCCGCCAGTTCCGCGAGATCAAGGGCATCATGGAAGGCAAGGCCAAGCCCGACTACTCGCGCGCGGTGGACATGCTCACGCGCGGTGCCATCAAGGAGATGATGGTGCCCTCGCTGCTGCCGGTGCTCTCGCCGATCGCGGTGGCGCTCATCGTGGGCTGGCTGATGGGCAAGGATGCCGGCGTGCAGGCGCTGGGCGGCATGCTGATGGGCACGATCGTGACGGGCCTCTTCGTCGCCATCTCCATGTGCACGGGCGGCGGCGCGTGGGACAACGCCAAGAAGTACATCGAGGACGGCCACTACGGCGGCAAGGGCAGCGATGCCCACAAGGCCGCGGTGACCGGCGACACGGTGGGCGATCCCTACAAGGACACCGCGGGCCCCGCGGTGAACCCGCTCATCAAGATCATCAACATCGTGGCGCTCCTCATCGTGCCGCTGCTGTAGTCGCGGCGCGTCGGAAGGTGAGGAAAAAGGGCCGCCCGCGGGCGGCCCTTTCGTTTCCATTGACGCCGCGCAACGCGGAATAGGCCCTCCCGGTCCATGTTTGCAATGGCGCGGTCCGGGGAGGCCGCGGTCCCATGCACGACATCGCGACGCTGAACGAAGGGCTCGGGCGGCGGGGTTCCGCGCGAGCTACACGGCGCCCATCTTCGACGCCGAGCGCTTCCTCGGCTTCATCTTCGTGGACTGCGACGAGGAGGGCGCGCTCACGCCGCACATCGCCCGCCACCACCACGAGCGCTGGGACGGCGGCGGCTATCCCGACGGGCTGGTCGAGATCTTCCTCGAGCCCTCGCGCGACATCGCTTCCATCATGGGCCGGATCGCCGACGGGCCGGCCGAGGCGCTCGAAGCGACCTGAAGCGGGGCCCGAGCCCGCGCGAGCGCGTTTCTGAGAGAATTCGCGCTCCCATGAAGATCGTCGTCCTTGGCGCCGGGGTCGCAGGCGTCGCAAGCGCGTGGTACTTCTGGCGCGACGGCCACGAGGTCACCGTGCTCGAGCGCAACGAAGGCGTGGCGCTCGAGACCAGCTTCGCGAACGGGGGGCAGCTCTCGTACAGCTACGTGGCCCCGCTCGCGAGCCCGTCCGTGATTCCCAAGATCCCGCCCTGGCTGTTGCGCCGCGACTCGCCGCTTCGCTTCACGCCCGCGGCCGACCTCGAGCAGTGGCGCTGGATCCTGGAGTTCCTCGCCGCGTGCAACGCCAAGACCGCGGACGACACGACGCAGAGGCTCCTGCGCCTCGCGTTCTACAGCCGCTCGCTCATGCACGAGCTGGTGGGCGCGAACGCGATGGACTTCGGCTACGTGCAGAACGGCAAGCTCGTGGTGCACACCGAGCGCCCGTCGTTCGAATCGGCACGCCGGCTCATGGAGTACCAGCGCACGCTGGGCGCCGAGCAGGAGGCGCTCGACGCGCGCCGCTGCGTGGAGATCGAGCCCGCCCTCGAGGACATGGCCCCGCGCATCGCGGGCGCCATCTACACGCCGAGCGAGGACGCGGGCGACTGCTACAAGTTCTGCAACGAGCTGAAACGCCTGATGACCTCGGGGCCCAATCCGGTCCGGTATCGTTTCGGCGTGGAGATCCAGCGGCTGCTTGCGTGGCACGGCAAGCTCATGGGCGTGGAGACCAGCCACGGGGTGCTCGAGGGCGACGCCTACGTGCTCGCGCTCGGGACCAACGCGCCCCACCTGCTGAAGGCGCTGGGGATCCGCGTCCCGGTCTACCCGCTCAAAGGCTACAGCCTGTCGCTGCCCATCCGCGACGAGCGCGGGGCCCCGCGCATCAGCGTGACCGACTACAAGCGCAAGGTGGTGTACGCGCGCCTGGGCAACGAGCTGCGCGTCGCGGGGATGGCGGACCTTTCGGGGCGCAGCGCCGTGATCGACGTGGAGCGCGTGGGCCAGCTCGCCGCCGAGGCTCGCGCGGCGTTCCCGCGCGCGAGCGATTTCGGGTCGCTGGGGCCCTGGTGCGGGATGCGGCCGGCCACGCCCCGGGGCACGCCCGTGCTGGGCGGCACGCCGTTCGCGAACCTGTGGCTCAATGTGGGCCATGGCGCGCTCGGCTTCACCCTCGCGCTCGCCACGGGCCGCATCCTCGCGGACCTCGCGGCCGGCAAGGCGCCCGCCCTCGCGCTCGACGGATTCCAACTTCACTGAGAAACCACGGAGGCTTCGATGGCATTGGACTTCTACCACGGGCACGGATCGCCCTACTCCTGGCGCGTGTGGCTCGCGCTGGAGTTGAAGCAGGTGCCCTACAACCTCACGATCCTCTCGTTCCAGAACGAGGACACGAAGAAGCCGGAGTTCGTCGCGATCAATCCGCGCCACACCGTGCCCACGATCGTGGACGACGGCTTCGCGCTCTGGGAATCCATGGCGATCCTGGAGTACCTCGACGAACGCTTCGCCGCCGGCGCGAAGCTCTACCCCGGAGACCTGAAGGCGAGGGCGCGCATCCGCCGCCTCGCGCGCGAGATGGAGCAGTACCTGGGCGGGCCCATCGACAAGATCGTGGACGAGCTCTTCTGGAAGGGCGACGCGCCGCCGGACAAGGGGAAGATCGAGGCCGAGCGCCAACTCGTGAAGGCCGACCTCGAGTACTTCGCGAAGGAGCTGCGCGGGAACTTCGTCGCGGGCGACGCGCCCTGCGCCGCCGACTTCGTGCTCGCGCCGTACCTGGGCTACGTGTCGCGCATCGACGTGCGCAAGCCCGAGACGAAGCTCACCGAGCTCGTCCCGCCGGCGCTCGCCGCGTACAGGAAGCGGGTGGAAGCGCTGCCGTACTACGACAAGACGTACCCGGCCCACTGGCGGTGAGATGAGGTTCGCGGCCAGCGCCACCGACGGCGCCGCGCGCCGCGGCGCGATCGAGCTCGCCCACGGCGTGGTGGAGACGCCCGCGTTCATGCCCGTGGGCACCTACGGGACCGTGAAGGCGATGAGCCCGGCCGAGCTCGAGGGCCTGGGCGCGCAGATCGTGCTGGGGAACACCTTTCACCTCTGGCTGCGGCCGGGGCTCGCGGTGATCGAGAAGCACGGCGGCCTGCACCGCTTCATGGGCTGGAAGCGGCCGATCCTCACCGACTCCGGCGGGTTCCAGGTGTTCAGCCTGGGCGAGCTGCGCAAGGTCTCGGAGGAGGGCGTCGCGTTCCAGTCTCCGGTGAACGGCGACGCGCTCTTCCTCACGCCCGAGGAAGCGATGCGCATCCAGCGCGTGCTGGGCTCCGACATCGTGATGATCTTCGACGAGTGCACCGGCTACCCGGCGAGCGAGCCGGACGCCGCGGCCTCGATGCGGCTGTCGCTGCGCTGGGCGGAGCGCTCGAAGCGGGCCCACGAAGGCAACCCCAATGCGCTCTTCGGCATCGTGCAGGGCGGCATGTACGAGGGGCTGCGCGAGGAATCCCTCGCGGGCCTGGCCGCGATCGGCTTCGACGGCTATGCCATCGGCGGTGTCTCGGTGGGCGAGCCCAAGCAGGACATGGAGCGCATCGTGGCGCACCTCGCCCCGCGCCTGCCGGCCGGCAAGCCGCGCTACCTGATGGGCGTGGGCACGCCGGAGGACCTGGTGCACGCCGTGGGCCACGGCATCGACATGTTCGACTGCGTGCTGCCCACCCGCAACGCGCGCAACGGCTGGCTCTTCACGCGCTCGGGCGACGTGAAGATCAAGAACGCGCGCCATCGCGAGGACACGGGGCCGCTGGACCCGCAATGCGCGTGCTACACCTGCCGCAACTTCTCGCGCGCCTACCTGCACCACCTGCACCGGGCCAACGAGATCCTCGGCGCGCGGCTGAACACGATCCACAACCTGCATTACTACCTGGAGCTCATGGCCGGGATGCGCGAGGCCATCGGCGAGCGCCGTTTCGCCGCCTGGCGGCGCGGCTTCGAGGCGGTGCGCCGGGGCCCCGAGCCCGACGAATGAGGCGCCCGGCGTGTTAAAATAGCCGGCTATATCGCGGGTGAAATCGCCTCGCGCATCAAGAACTTCCGGAGAAAATCCAGAGCATGATCGGAACCGCATTCGCGCAGGGCGCCGGCGCGGCGCAGGGTGGCACGGACACGCTGATGGGCATGCTGCCCATCATCCTCATGTTCGTCATCATGTACTTCATCCTGATCCGTCCGCAGATGAAGAAGGCCAAGGAACACAAGACGATGCTCGACGCCCTGCAGAAGGGCGACGAGGTCGTGGCCGTGGGCATCCTCGGCAAGATCGTGAAGATCTCCGACAATTACCTCTCCCTCGAGGTCGCGCCCAACGTGACCATCCAGGTGCAGAAGCAGTCCGTGACCACGCTGCTGCCCAAGGGCACCGTGAAGGACGCGCAGTAGCCGCATGAACAAGTATCCCGCCTGGAAGTACGTCGTCATCGCGGTCGCCATCGTGGTGAGCCTGCTGTACGCCGCGCCGAACCTGTTCGGCGAGGTCCCGGCCGTGCAGGTGGCGGCGCAACGCGCCTCGGCCAAGGTGGACGACGAGCTGCGCAAGACCATCGAGGGCGCGCTCAAGGCCGCCAACGTGGCCTACATCGACGACGACCTCACGGAAACGGCGCTGCGTTTCCGCTTCGCCGACACCGACACGCAGCTCAGGGCCCGCGACGTGATCCAGTCGGCCGCGGGGCAGGGTTACGTGGTGGCGCTGAACCTCATGCCCAATTCGCCCCACTGGATGCAGGCGCTCGGCGCCAAGCCCATGTACCTGGGGCTCGACCTGCGCGGGGGCGTGCACTTCCTGCTGCAGGTGGACATGAAGGCGGCGGCCAACAAGTCGGTCGACCGCTACCTGGGAGACGCGCGCGGGCTGCTGCGCGACAAGAAGATCTACTACTCGGGCCTTGCGCGCGAGGGCGATCGCATCGTGATGCGCTTCAACGAGGCCGACCAGCGCGCGGCGGCATTGAAGGCGGTCACCGACGCGATGCCGGACCTCGCGATCCGCGAGGAGCCGGGCAACTCCGCCATCGTGGCCACCATCAAGCCGGAAGTCGTGAAGCGCGAGCAGGAGCTCGCGCTCCAGCAGAACATCCAGACGCTGCGCAACCGCGTGAACGAGCTGGGCGTGGCCGAGCCGATCGTGCAGCAGCAGGGCCCCGACCGCATCGTGGTCCAGCTCGCGGGCGTGCAGGACCCGGCGCGCGCCAAGGAGATCCTGGGCCGCACCGCGACCCTCGAGGTGCGCCTGGTGGACGAGGAGCACGCCGCCGGCCCCGGCCAGGAAGCCTTCGCGCAGTACAAGGACCAGCCGGCCCCGTTCGGCAGCGACAAGTTCCTCGACCAGGAAGGCCGCCCGGTGCTGGTGAAGAAGTCGGTGGTGATCACCGGCGACCGCATCAAGGACGCGCAGCCCGGCTTCGACCAGCAGCACGCGGGCGCCATCGTCTCCATGCAGCTCGACGACACCGGCGGGCGCATCATGCGCCAGACCACGCGCGAGAACGTGAAGAAGCGCATGGCCATGATGCTGGTGGAGCGCAACAACACGGTCGTGCTCACGTGGCCGGTGATCCAGGAGGAGTTCGGCGCGCGCTTCCAGATCTCCGGCATGCCGGATGCGACCGAGGCCAAGAACCTGGCGCTGCTGCTGCGCGCAGGCGCGCTCGCCGCGCCCATGGACATCATCGAGGAGCGCACCATCGGCCCGAGCCTGGGCAAGGAGAACATCGACAAGGGCTTCCACGCGGTGCTGTGGGGCTTCGTCGCGATCGCCGTGTTCATGGTGATCTACTACGCGGTGTTCGGCGCCATCTCGGTCCTCGCACTCGCGTGCAACCTGCTCTTCCTCGTGGGGATCCTGTCGATCATGCAGGCCACGCTCACGCTGCCGGGCATCGCGGCTGTGGCGCTCACGCTCGGCATGGCGATCGACTCCAACGTGCTCATCAACGAGCGCGTGCGCGAGGAGCTTCGCTCGGGGATGACGCCGCAGATGGCGATCCAGGCGGGCTACGAGCGCGCCTTCGGCACGATCCTGGATTCCAACGTGACCACGCTCATCGTGGGCCTGATGCTGCTCGCCTTCGGCTCGGGGCCGGTGCGCGGCTTCGCGGTGGTCCACTGCCTGGGCATCCTCACCTCGATCTTCAGCGCCGTGGTGGTCTCGCGCGGCATCGTGAACCTCATCTACGGTGGGCGCAAGAAGGTGCAGTCGCTTTCCATCGGCAACACGACCTGGCACCAAGCCAAGACGGCCTAGACCATGGAATTCTTCCGCATCCGCAAGAGCATTCCCTTCATGCGCCACGCGCTGGTGTTCAACATCGTCTCGGCGGTGGTGTTCGTGCTGGCGGTGGTGTTCCTGGCGGTCCGGGGCCTGAACTTCTCCATCGAGTTCCTGGGCGGCACGGTGATGGAGGTGAGCTACAAGGAAGAGGCCAACGCCGACAAGATCCGCGAGGCGCTGGACGGCATCGGCCTGAAGGACGTGTCGGTGCAGTCCTTCGGGACCTCGAGGGACATGCTGATCCGGCTGCCGCTGAAGAGCGCCGAGGGCACGAGCCAGAACGTCGAGATGCAGAAGCAGGCCGACGCGGTGATGGGGGCCCTCAAGGCGCAGGACGCGAGCGCGGAGCTGAAGCGCGTCGAGTTCGTGGGCGGCCAGGTCGGCAAGGAGCTCGCCACCGACGGGGGCTTGGCACTCCTCTTCGTCTGCATCGGCATCGTGATCTACCTCGCCTTCCGCTTCGAGTGGCGCTTCGCGGTGGCCACCATCATCGCGAACCTGCACGACGTGGTGATCATCCTGGGCTTCTTCGCGTTCTTCCAGTGGGAATTCTCGCTGCCCGTGCTGGCGGCGATCCTCGCCGTGTTCGGCTACTCGGTGAACGAGTCGGTCGTGGTGTTCGACCGGGTGCGGGAGAACTTCAAGAAGATGCGCCGGGCGACCGTGCCCGAGGTGATGGACGCCTCCATCACGGGCACCATCTCGCGCACCATCATCACGCACGGCTGCACGCAGATGATGGTGCTGTCGATCTTCTTCTTCGGGGGCGCGAGCCTGCACTACTTCGCCCTCGCCCTCACGATCGGCATCCTGTTCGGCATCTACTCCTCCGTGCTGGTGGCCTGCCCGCTCGCGATGTACCTGGGCGCCTCGCGCGAGGACTTCGTGAAGCCCGAGAAGAAGACGGTCGAGCCGCAAGTCCCCTAAGTGCTGGACGTCGTCCTCCACCTCGACGTCCACCTCCTCAAGCTCGCCGCCGAGTACGGCATCTGGATCTACGCGATCCTCTTCGCCATCATCTTCTCGGAGACGGGCTTCGTGGTGACGCCGTTCCTGCCGGGCGACTCGCTCCTCTTCGTGGCCGGGGCCGTGGCCGCGGGCGGCGCCCTCAACGTGCACGCGATCTTCGTGCTCCTCGCCGCCGCCGCATTCCTCGGCAACTCGGTGAACTACGCCGTCGGCCGCTGGCTGGGACGGCACTTCTTCACCGACCGCGGCTCGCGGTGGCTCAACCCCGCGCACCTGGAGAAGGCGCACGCGTTCTACGAGCGCCACGGCGGGCCGGCGGTGGTCATCTCGCGCTTCGTGCCCATCGTGCGCACCTACGTGCCGTTCGTGGCGGGCATGGGCGCCATGGAGGCGCGCGCGTTCCTGCTCTTCAACGCGGGCGGGGCCGTGCTGTGGGTCGGCGGGCTCGCGTACGCGGGCTACTTCTTCGGCAACATCCCTTGGATTCGCGGTAACCTGACGGCGATCATCGTCGGCATCGTCGTGGTGAGCGTCCTGCCCGTGGCCTGGGCGCTCGCCAGGGCGCGGCTCGCCAAGACCTGAAGGAGGCCCGCATGCCCGGCACCGGAACCGAATCCCACATCGCCGCCATCACGCACGCGATCCAGCTCGCCATCGCGCCGGTCTTCATGCTGACGGCGATCGGCACCATCATCAACGCCCTCACCGGGCGCCTCGCGCGCGCGGTGGACCGGCGGCGGCAGATCGAGGAGATCCTCGGCAACTACGAGGGCGACCGCCGCGCGGCGCTCGCCGGGGAGCTCGCCCTTCTCGCGCGCCGCATCGTGATCGTCATGCGGGCGATCGTGCTGGCGGTCATCTCGGCCATCTTCGTGTGCCTGCTGATCGGCACGGCCTTCGCCGCCGCCTTCACGGAGCTCGATCTCTCCCGGTCGGTCGCGCTCCTCTTCGTCGCGTCCGTCGCGGCCCTGACCGGGGCGCTGGGCTTCTTCATGCACGAGGTGGTGCTCGCCGCGCAGAGCGTGACGCCGCGCATGTGGCCTCACCCCTTGCGCGAGGAGCGCAGCACCCCCACGGCCGAGGCGAAGTAGGCGAGCGCGAGCGCCGCCTCCAGCAGGGCGAGCCGCGCCGACAGGCCCGTGTCGGTGTAGGCGCGCGTGGCGCCCTCGGCCGCGTAGAGCCAGATGAGCAGGGTGGACCACTGGTAGGTGTAGCGGCGCCCGTGCAGCACGCCGAAGAGGGCCGCCATGAGCGGCAGGGCCTTCAGCACCCACCAGCTGCCGCCGGGACGCAGGGGCGCGAGGAAGAGCTCCCAGGCCACGCAGAGCAGGATCAACGCGATCAGCAGGGCGCTGGCAATGGCGCGCATGGGCGCTGCTATGATGCCACGGCGTGCTCGCGAACCTCGCCGACATCCCCGGATTCCTGCGCTTCGTCGCGACGCGCTGGCGCGAGGACCGCTGCCCGACCATCGCCGGAAGCCTCACCTACACGACCCTCCTCGCCCTCGCGCCGATGTTCGCGATCGGCGTGGCGGTGCTCTCCTCGGCGCCCTTCTTCCACGAGGTGATGGACAAGTTCCGCATCTTCCTGCGCTCGAACCTCGCGCCGCAAGTGGCCGACACGATCATCACCACCTACCTGCCGCAGTTCGCGCACAACGCGAGGCGCCTGGGCACGTGGAGCACGCTGGTGGTGCTCGTGATCGCGGTGTGGCTGCTGCTCATCATCGAAAGGTCGCTCAACGCCATCTGGGGCACGCGCAAGCGCCGCCCGTACTGGCTCTCGGCACTGGGCTTCGCGGCGCTGATCCTCGCCGCGCCCATCCTCATCGGCGTGAGCGTCACCGTGACCACGCAGCTCGTGATGTTGTCGGGCGAATTCAGCGGCGGCATCGCCTGGCTGCACGGGGCGATGCCCTATGTCGTTTCCACCGCGGTGACCACGCTGGCCTTCTTCCTGCTCTATCGAATCATCCCGCACCAGCCGGTTCCCTGGCGCCATGCGCTGCTGGGCGGCCTCGTGGCGGCGGCGCTCTTCGAGGCCGCCAAGGAAGGCTTCGCGATCTACGTGCGCGTCTCGCCGACCTACAACCGCGTCTACGGCGCGTTCGCCGCGGTGCCGCTCTTCCTCGTGTGGATCTACTTCTCCTGGCTCGCGGTGCTGTTCGGCGCGGAGCTCACGGCCTCGGCGGCGTACTGGCGCGGCCGGCGCTGGAAGGCCACGCGGCGCGGGCCGCGCCTTGCCGAGGCGGTGGCGATCGTGCAGGCGTTGCGCGAGGCGGGCGGGCCGCTCGCGTTCGGCGAGATCACGCGCCGCTCGAAGCTGCCGGGTGCCGAGGTGGAAGAGGCCCTCGAGCAGATGATCGAGGCGGGGGTCGCGCGCCGCGGGGAGCGCCACGAATACGACCTTGCGCCGGCCACGCGCGAGGCGCTCGGTCAGCAGCTCGAGACGTAGAAGATGTCGAAGCGGGCGGTCTTCTCGATGAGGCCGGTGGCCCGCACGGTGGTGAGCTCGCCGTTGGCATCGACCTCGTAGACGCGAAGCTCCGCGAACAGGGCCGGCGGCGTGAGCAGCTGCTGCGCCCCCTCGAAGTCGTCCATCAGCAGCCCGGGCTTGGCCTGCGGGCTCTGCGAGTTCTGCGGCTGCACCCACACCGCGACCGCGGTGGTGGCGAGGAACTGCACCCCGAACTCGAAGCCGCCCTCGTCGAACTGGGTGATCCAGCGCACAACGCCGACCGTCCAGCCGCGCCGGCCCATGAACTTGAGGCCCACCACGTCGCCCACGACGATGGATTGTCCGCCGTCGGCGCAACGCTTGAGCTTCACGCCCCCGGCGCTGTGGTTCACCACGTCCCACTCGCGCACGGGATACTGCCGCGAGGTCTCGTCGTCGGGAATGCTGATGAGCGGGATGGTGATGCCGGCGCGGATGGCCTGGCCGTCGGCCGTCGGGTCGTGGTGCGCATCGGTCGAGACGAAGTGGCCCACGGCCTTCAATCCCACGCACACGGCGACCGTCGTTTCCATGGGCTCGCGCCGGTGCGCGCGCTTGGGCGGGTCGCCCCAGAGGATCGCGAGCCTCGACATGAGCGCAAGCGCCTCGGGCGTGGTCGCGCGGCTGAGCGTCTGCGAAACCTGGCCCGCGTCGTGCGCCGCGCGGCGCTGGCGCAGCTTGTCCACGATCGCGTTGGTGTCGAGCAGCCTCCAGTTGGGCCCGCCGGTGTCGTCGTTGGCCGAGAGCGCGGGCTTGGGCGGGCGGTCCATGTCGCACGGGACCACGAAATGCCCGCCGCTGCGGGTTGCCGGCCGCGCCTGGCCGAGGGACGCCAACGCGCGCATCGGCCGCAGCATGGCGAGGATCTTGTCGGCTTCGCCCGGCACCAGGCGGTAGGGATCCGTGAGCGAGAGCAACAGCGCCTCGGCGTAGACCTCGGTGGGCGTGGGCTCCTTGCCCGGCTCGATCGACTGGGTCGCGATGCCCTGCCGGTCGGCGAAGAGGTAGAGCTGGTGCAGCTCGAGCCAGGTGGAGGCAGGCGCCGGCGCGTAAGCCTTGTAGCTCGCGAGGAGCTCCGCGCCCAGGTACTCCATCGCGCGGGCGACCAGCAGCGGCAGCACCTTCTTCGCGCCGAAGGCGAGCAGCTTGCCGCTCTTCTCGCAGGCGGCGATGCGATAGCCCGCGGCGAGCTCGAAGGCGAGGCCGCGCGCAAGCGCCAGGGCCTCGCGGGAGCGCGGGCCCAGGGGAAGGTTCGCCTTGGAGTAGATCGCGTCCAGCTCGTCCAGCACCGTGGCGGCGACCGGCCGGTAGGTCTCGAGGATCAGGATGCGGTCGTCCACGTCCACCTTGGCGCGGTTCAGGGCCGTGAGGTGGGCGGCCATCTTGCGGGCCGCATCGACGGTCTGGGCAAGCGGCAGCGCGTCGATCCAGGCCTTCACTTGCTTGGGCCGGATCTCGAGTTCCCGGGGCGGGGCGCCGCGCTCGGGAGGCAGGCGCAGGCTGGCAGGCAGCGCGGACATCAGGGGCTTTTCCGATATTCTTTGGCTTGCAAGGATAGACGAGGAACACGATTTTGCAAGCCGGCAGCGCCCGGGCCGCCGCCGCCCGGATCCTGACCCTCCTGGGTTTTCTCCTGGCCCCCGCCGCCCAGGCCTTCGACCTGGTGGACACCCAGGGTACCCACCACCGGCTCGCGGAGGCCCACGGCCACTGGGTCGTGGTGAATTTCTGGGCCACCTGGTGCGTGCCGTGCATCCAGGAGATCCCGGAGATCGCGCTCTTCCACCGCGAGCATCCCGACGTCCAGGTGATCGGCGTGGCGATGGACGTGGAGGACGTCGCCAAGGCCAAGGCGTTCGCGGGGCGCGTGGGCCACGACTACCCCCTGGTGATTTCCGACGAGGGCGTGGAGCGCCAGCTGGGCTCGCCCAGGGCGCTGCCCACCACGCGCATCTATGACCCGGCGGGCAAGCTCGTCTACGACAAGCCGGGCCGCGTCGACCGCAAGCTCCTCGAGGAGAAGACCGGGTCGGCTTCGAGCGCCCAGCGCGCCTTCAAGGCCGAGAGCACGCGGTTCGGATATTCGGGCTGACCGAGGCTGCCGTTGTAGCGGCCCAGCGCGTTGGCGAGGCGCCCGTGCTCGCTGTCCAGGTAGTAGCGCAGGATCGTGCACCCGTAGCGCAGGTTCATGCGCTCGTTGAAGAGGTTCTGGCCGGGCTCGCCGATCTGCGCGATCCAGAACGGCATCACCTGCATGTAGCCACGCGCGCCGGAACGCGAGACCGCGTACTTGCGGAACTTGCTCTCCACGTCGATCACGGCGAGCACGAGGTGGGGGTCGAGGCCCGCGCGCATCGCCTCGTAGCGCACGAGCGCGAGGAATTGCCGCGCGGCCTCCTCGTCGCCCACGCGGCCCACGACGCGCGGGGTCATGGCGCGCACCCAGGCGCGCGTGTCGAGGTCCTTCAGGTCCACGTTGCCGCTGTCCTTCACCGCGGCGGCGAGGCTCGCGCGCACGCTCGCCGAGAGCAGCTCGTAGCGCTGCGCGCCGGCGAGCGCCGACGCCGGCGCGGCGAGCGCCAGCGCCAACGCCATCGCTTCAAGCCGGCGGCGTCTTCCCATGGGCGAGGCGCGAGGCCACGTGCGATGCGGCCTCGCCCGCCGGGACGCGCGTGGCCGCCGCGTCGCGGCGGTGCTGGTATTCGACGACCCCTTCCTTGAGCCCGCGCTCGCCGATCACGATGCGGTGCGGGATGCCCACCAGCTCCTGGTCGGCGAGCAGCACGCCCGCGCGCTCGTCGCGATCGTCGAGGAAGGCCTCGATGCCCGCGGCCGCGAGCTGCGCGTAGAGCTTCTCCGCGGCGGCCTTCACCGCTTCGCTCTTGCGGTAGCCCAGCGGGATGATCGCCACGGCGAAGGGCGCCATGGGATCGGGCCAGATGATGCCCTTGTCGTCGTGGTTCTGCTCGATGGCCGCGGCCACGATGCGCGTGATGCCGATGCCGTAGCAGCCCATCTCCATGGGGCGCGATTCGCCCTTCTCGTCGATGAACGCCACGTTCATCGCCTGGGTGTACGCCGTGCCCAGCTGGAAGACGTGCCCCACCTCGATGCCGCGCGCGATCTCGAGCGTTCCCTTGCCGTCGGGCGAGCGGTCCCCGGCCACCACGTTGCGGATGTCGGCCACCAGCGCCGGCTCCGGCAGGTCGCGCCCCCAGTTCACGCCCGTGAGGTGGAAGCCTTCCTCGTTGGCGCCGGTGCAGAAGTCGCTCATCGCCGCGACGGTGCGGTCGGCGATCACCTTCACGGCGCTCGCCACCGGCCCGAGCGACCCGGGTGGCGCCTTCAGGCGCTCGCGGATCTCCGCGTCGGAAGCGAAGCGGAAGGGCTTGAGCGCCGCGAGCTTGCCGGCCTTCACCTCGTTCAGCATGTGGTCGCCGCGCACGAGGAGCATGTACATCTCGTCGCCCCCGCCTTCCGGGGTATGCATCACCACGATCGACTTGACCGTCTTCTCGATGGGGATGCCGAGGAAGGCCGAGACCTCCTCGCAGGTGTGCTTGCCCGGCGTGGCCGCCCTCTGCATGGGCCCGGAAGGCGCGGGGCGCGGGGCAGCAGGCGCGAGAGCTTCCGCCAGCTCCACGTTCGCCGCGTAGTCCGAGGCGGGGCAGTAGGCGATCGCGTCCTCGCCCGACTGCGCGATGACCTGGAACTCGTGGGAGGCCGTGCCGCCGATCTCGCCCGTGTCCGCCGCCACCGCGCGGAACGCAAGGCCCAGGCGCGTGAAGATGCGCGTGTACGCGTCGTACATCGCGCGGTAGCTCTTCTTCAGGCCCTCGAAATCCGCGTCGAACGAGTACGCGTCCTTCATCGTGAATTCGCGCGCGCGCATCACGCCGAAGCGCGGCCGGATCTCGTCGCGGAACTTGGTCTGGATCTGGTAGAAGTTCACCGGCAGCTGGCGGTAGCTGCGGATCTCCTTGCGAACCGTGTCGCAGAAGACTTCCTCCGCGGTCGGCGCGTAGCAGAACTCGCGCTCGGCGCGATCCTTGATGCGCAACATGAGCGGCCCGTAGAGCTCCCAGCGCCCGGTCTCCTCCCAGAGCTCCCGCGGCTGCACGGGCGGGGCGAGGATTTCCAGGGCGCCCGCGCGGTTCATCTCCTCCCGCACGACGGCCTCGATGCGCCGCACCACGCGCAGCCCCAGGGGCATCCAGGTGTACAGGCCGCTCGCGAGCTTGCGGATGAGGCCCGCCCGCAGCATGAGCTTGTGGCTGGCGAGCTCGGCCTCCTGGGGGGCCTCCTTGAGGGTGGGCAGGTAGTACTGGGTGGCGCGCATGCGGTCTCCGGGGCCGTCCGGGCGGCCCATTTTTCAACGTTAAATCATCGGCTTGCGAAACCACATTCTACACGGACCGTAGCCCGTCCCGACCGGTGGCAAGTACCCGCGAACTGTGGAAAAATGGTCTCAACTCAACGGATTGGATGGTGGACGCCATGATCGATCGGGACGGCTATCGCCCGAACGTCGCCATCGTGCTGGTCAACGGCAAGAACCAGGTCTTCTGGGGCAAGCGCATCAAGGAGCACGCCTGGCAGTTCCCGCAGGGCGGCATCAAGTCGGGCGAGTCGCCCGAGGAGGCGATGTTCCGCGAGCTGCAGGAAGAGACGGGCCTGCTGCCCCAGCACGTGAAGATCCTTGGCCGCACGCGCGACTGGTTGCACTACAACGTTCCCACGCACTGGGTGAAGCGCGAATGGCGCGGCACCTACCGGGGCCAGAAGCAGATCTGGTTCCTGTTGCGCCTGTGCGGGCGCGACTGCGACATCAGCCTGCGCGCGAGCGGGCATCCGGAGTTCGACGCGTGGCGGTGGCACGACTACTGGGTGCCGCTGGAAGCGGTGATCGACTTCAAGCGCGAGGTGTACCGCCTGGGCCTCGAGCAGCTCGCCTCGTTCCTCGAGGTGCCGGTGCGCGCCGTGGGGATCTCGCCATACGGGCGCCGGCGGCGCCATGCGCGCGGGCCGCGCGTCACGCAGCCGCAGATGCTGGTGCCGGGGGCCTCGCCCGAGGCGTCCTAGTCAGAAACCGCGGATCTGCGCGGGCATCGCGAGCGAGGTCATCGCCGCCACCAGCACGGCGAGCACCAGCGCCACGATGATCACCACGACCGTGTAGGGCACGGCCTTGTCCTCGGGCGCCTTCATCACGATGGGCAGCCCGAGGAAGAGCAGGTAGAGGCTGTAGAGGCTCACCAGCGTGCCGATGATCGACAGCGACGGGATGAGCGAGAACACGCCCCCGACCCACGCCGCCGTCGGCGCATGCGCCGCGACCTTGAGCGCCTGCGCGAAGTCCTTGCGCGCGCCGAAGCCGGGCGCCAGCGCCTCGATGATCATCGCGAAGGCATATACCCAGGCGAGCGAGAAGAGGTAGGACATCGCGAGGAAGGCCACGCCCTGCGCCATGGGCATGCGGTAGGTCGCGCCGAACACGCCCACCCCCACCAGCGAGTAGCCCACGAACCCGCAAACCGCGGGGATCGCGGCGAGGATCATCACGTAGCCGGTGTAGAGGTCCTGCACCGTGTGCCTTTCGGATTCGATCGCCTGCCACTCGGCCTTCGGCCGCACGACGAGGCTCCTCACGCGATCGGCGATGTCCATGGGCGCGGCATCAGGATGGAGTGCGCGGAAGTACAGGTGCGCCATCCAGGCGCGGCAACGCGCGATGGCGGGGCGGCTCGGCGAGCAGCTCCTCGATGCGCTTCATCACGCGGCGCTGCGCCTCGGCCGGCGAATAGGCGGGGTAGCGGCGCGCGTACGCCCGGGCATTCAGGGCATACGAGGGATCGTAGAGCACGCGCTCCATCGCCGCGCGGATCTCCGCCGCCGTCGACTGCGGCTGGAGCCAGAGGCCCGCGCCCAGCTGCTCGACGCGCCGGGCGGTGATGTACTGCTCGTACTGCGAGGGGAACACGAGCTGCGGCACGCCCGCCATCAACGTGCCGACGCAGACATTTCCGCCGTGGCTCACGAAGACGTCGCACCCGGGCAGCAGCGGGCCGAGGCGCATCGGTCGTTCCGACACGATGCGGCTGGCGGAGCGAAGCCGCGCCACGCGCTGCGGCTCGAGCTCCGGGATGAATGCCGCGACGCGGTGGGTGCTCCCCGCGAGGACCTCGATCAGCGAATCCATCTGCGCGAGGTTGCGCTTCACGTAGACGGCGACTCGCTTGCCCGCGCCCGCGGGCCAGCGCGTGGCCACGCCCTGGTCCACGCTGTAGCGCGGACCCCAATAGCCGGTGCGCGGCCGGCTGCCGTACGAATCGAGCTCGGGAAAGGTCGCGAGGAAATCCTCGTCGGACGCGAACACCTGCGCGAGCATGGGCAACGGCGCGACGCCGAAGCGCGCGAGCGCGCCGTTCACCGAGGCGAGGGCGTGGGCGTCCGAGCGCGCGAGCCGCTCGGGCGGCACGGGCTCGTCGAAGCGGAAGGCGGGCAGCGGCGACATCCGCGGCGGGATGCCGAATCCGTTGCCGTAGTTCACGCGCCGCACGCCGAGCACCGAGGCGGCGAGCAGCGCGGTCGGGGAGAAATCGGAAACGAGCATGTCGGGCTTCCACCGGCGCAGCCACGCGATCCATCCCCCGAGGATGCCGGCGAGGTGCTGCGGGCTGTCGTAACCGCAACCGACCAGGATGTCGGCGAGGCTCGCGGGATTTTCCAGGCCCTTGCCTTCGACGAGCGACACGGGCGCCTGGAAGATCTCGTCGGCGGCGCAGTCGGCGAGGAAGTCGATCTGGTGCAGCTCGCGGAAGATGAACGCCACCTGGTGGCCGCGCCCGCGCAGCTTGCGCGCGATCTCGTTGCAGGCCACCGCGTGGCCGAATTCGGCGCCCAGCTCCCATGCGAATGCGATGCGCCCCACGGTCAGGCGAGCGCCACTTGCGAGATGCGTTCGGCCGCGCGCCGCGTCGCCTCGCCGAACGAGTGCCCGCGATGCGCCTCGGCGACGCGGCGCGCGCCCTCGCGTAGCGACGCATCCGCGAGCAACGATGCAAGCCAGGCGTGGAAGTCCGGCTGCCGGGTGTCCGGGCGAACCACGCTTGCGGCGCCCGACTGCTCGATGCGCCGCGCGATGAGGAACTGCTCGAGGTGCTGCGGCAGGAGCGCCATCGGGACGCCCGCGGCCAGCGCTCGCGCGGCCACTCCGGGGCCCGCGTGGGTGATGCAGAGCGAAGCTTCGGCGAGCAACGGATCGAGGTTCACGGGAGCGCTCACGACGCGCACGCCGCCGCCGGACAGCGCGGATGCGCGCTCGTGCCCGAGGCCCGGGGCCGCGACGATGCATTCGGCATCCAACGCGTGCAACGCGGCGACCACCGCGTCGAACCGCTCGTTACGCGGCTTGAGATAGGCGAAGATGCGGTGCGCCGCGGTGCCCTGCCAGCGCAGGTCCTCGCCGCTCGAGGCATCGCCCTGCGGGCCCACGTATTCGCCGGTGTCGCGGGGCGCGAACGGGTCGAGCTCCGGGAATGTGCACAGCAGGTGGGCATCCGCCGCGAAGATGTCGCGGGCCCGAACCGGCGCGCGTCCGGCCCCGGCCGGGCCGATGGCTTCGCGGATCGTGCGCACGAGCCGGTCGTCATGCGCCCGCAGCACGCCTTCCTCGAGGGGCGCCCACGGCCGCAGCGCGGGCAGCGGGTCGGTGGGCGGCGGCAGGGCGAAGCCGGTGCCGATCGTCACCATGCGCGTGCCCGCGAGCCGGCCGGCCACCATGGCGGTCGGCGCGTAATCGGCCACGATGAGCTGTGTGCCGAGCAGCTCGAGCAGGGAGCGCCACGCGCGCAGCGCGCCGGAGATGCTGTGGAGGTCGGCGAAACCGATGTTGAGCAGCACGTCGGAGAAGTTCGCCGGCGCGGGATTCACGAACGGCGGGATGCGCAGCAGTGGCGCCACGTAGGCATCGAAGCCGCGGCTGCGCGCGGCCTCGAGGTGCGCGCTGTCGCGGAAGGCGATGCTCACTTCGTGGCCCAGGTCGCGCAGCGCTTCGGCGACGGGCACCAGGCGGCGGACATGGCCGAGGTCTGCGCCATATTCCCAGGCGCACAGGATGCGGGCCATGCCCGTCTAGGGGCGAGGCGGACAGTGCGCGGCGGCGGTGCCGCCGCGCTCCGTCGTTACGGCAGGCAGCCCGAGTCCCCGAGGCGCGCCGTCGCGGCGTTGAACGGACGGCAACCCGTGCCGCCGAGGCCCACCACGGCGGGCGAATCCGGCGAGTTGCTTCCCACCACGACCTGTTGTCCGGGACGTGAGCCGAAGCCCGCGGGCCTGAACGCCACGTCGGCACGGCAGCTCTCGCCCGGCGCCAGCGTGCCGCCGCAGGTCGTCGCGGTGATCACGAAGTCCGGCCCGGTCGTGGCGATCGCCTGCAGGGCCGCCGTGTCGGTGCCGTCGCTGGTGACCGTGATGCGCTGCGAGTCGCTCTGCGTGCCCATCATGCGGTTGCCGAAGCCGATGGTCTTCGGCGATACCGAGATGTGCGGGGCGGCGATCGCGACGGTGCGCGCCGTCACCGGGATGGTGCGCGTGCCTCCCACCGCGTCTGTCACGACCGTGAGCGTTCCGCTGTAGCTGCCGAGGGCGTTCTCCGCGAACCCGAGCTGCACGCTGCAGCTCGTGCCCGGGCCCAGGGCGCTCGGGCAACCGTTCGTGAGGCTGAACGGACCGGAAGCGGTGATCGACGAAATGTTCACGGTCGAGTTGCCGCCCGCCGTGAGGACGACGTTGCGCGTGTCCGGCGGCGATCCGGTGAGGTGGGCGCCGAAGTCCACCGCATCCGGCATCGAAAGCGTCGCGATCACCGTTCCCGTGCCGTTGAGACTTGCCGTGGCGGGCGGCGGGCCACCGTACGAAAAGGCCGCCGCGGCAAGCACGCCATGGGGCTGGACGATCACGTCGCCGAGATTGGCCGGGACGACCAGTTGTCCATTGATCGGGCCCACCGTGCTCGGGTTGAACGCCACGTTGACCGTGCAGTGGCTGGCCGCCGCGATGAAGAACGAGCAGTCGGTGCTGACAATCGGGAAATCGGCATTCGTCGTGACCGGCGTCCCGATGCCGACCGACGACGACTGTGTGTTGATGACGTTGAATCCCTGCGTGTCGCTCGTCGAGCGCACGAGGATCGGACCGAAGTCGAAGCTCGAGGGCGATATGTTGGCGACCGGCGGCGGGACGCCGATGCCCGCGAGGCTGACGATTTGG
The DNA here is from genome assembly GCA_035519515.1 of Usitatibacter sp. Lineage (GTDB taxonomy): Bacteria > Pseudomonadota > Gammaproteobacteria > Burkholderiales > Usitatibacteraceae > Usitatibacter. The sequence continues at coordinate 30,471 of DATIWC010000109.1, read as the reverse complement.
TTCCCGGCGTCCGTGGACACGCAGAACTGGCCCGTGGCCGGCTGGCCCGTCGTGGACGGATGGTAGGTCGCGGTCACGTCGCATCCCTGGCCCGGGTTCAGCGTGCCCGGCGCGCAAGTGGTCGTGCACGTGAAGTCGCCGCCGTAGCACAGGCTTCCGCCATACGAGACGCACGAATCGGCCACCGACTGGAGTGTGAGCGGCGCTCCGCCGGCCGAGTGAACCTGGATTGTGCGAGGCGCGCTGCTGGTTCCGAAGGTGACGCTCCCGAAGTCCACCGACGTCGGGCTCACCGTGAGGGCCGGCGTGGGCTGCGCATCGATCACCGGCGAGTATTCCGAAGTGTCGTTCAGCGATTCGTTGGTGGCGGTGAGCGAGAAGTGGTCGAGGGTGAAGCCCGTGACGGCGATCGTGCCGCTGGTCGGGCCGCTCACCGAGAATCCGTTGAGCGTGGCCGCGAGCGCCTCGCCGCCGGGCACATGGCTGCCGGACGGGTTCGCGAAGACCTGGATCGTGTACGTTCCCGGTGTCGCGTCCAGGGTGAAGTTCACCTTCGTCTGGCTGTGCGGCAGGTCCTGGAGCACCGAATCGATGTTTGGCCAGTTCTGTCCGTCGTTCGGGCCGCTGTCCCCATCGCCCGCATCGTTGGCCCGCGGCGCGCCCGGCGAGCCCAGGTTGGTGTTCTTGCGCGCGACCCCGGAGAGGGAATTCGCGTTGCCGTAGTTCTTGTTGTCCAGCATCTGGTTGCCGCTGCCGAAGGCAACGATGTCGATGCCGTAGCCGGAGTTGCCGGTGATGGTGTTGCCCGAGATCTGGCCGCCGTAGGAGAAGCCGATGAAGATGCCGTCGGCGGAGCTGTTGCGGATGTTGTTGCCGGTGATGGTGAAATTGGAGTTGTTGCTGCACCCCGAGCCCAGGAAGATGCCGTAGGCGTTGTTGCCCAGGGGCGTGACGCCGTCGCCCTTCACGCCGATCTTGTTGCCCACCACCGTGCCGGCCGGGCCGCCGCCGCTCACGCCCTCGAGGTCGATGGCGTGGCCGCCGCTGGTGCCGATGTAGTTGTTGCTGATCTGGTTGCTGTCGCCACAGCTGTCCCTCACGCCGGAGCCGTTCGGCAGGTTGGCGCTCTTGGCCGAGTCGGTGCCGATCATGTTGCCGTCGACCAGCATGACGCCGGTGTTCGACATGTCGATGCCGAAGTCGGAGTTCGACGAGATCGTGTTGCCGGTGATGGCGCCGCCGTACGAGTACTGCGCGGCGATGCCGAGAAAGTTGCCCAGCGGGGCGGAGCCGGAAGCGTCCGTGCCGATGAGGTTGCGGCCGATGACCGTGGCACCGTCGTTGTACGTCGAGATGCCGGTGTCGTTGTTCGAGATGACGTTGCCGGTGATCGACACGAAGTTCGCGGAGTACAGGTAGATCCCCGTGTCGTTGCCCGGGTGGCGCGCGCCCGTCTCGTCCAGGCCGATGAAGTTGTTCGTGATGGACGAGTTGTTCGCGTACTCGACCTCGATGCCGGTCGAGTTGTCATAGACGCTGTTTCGCGTGATCAACCCGCCGTAGTCGATGATCCCGATGTCGTTCGAGAAGACGCGGTTATGGCCGACCACGCTCCCGGTGCTGTCCTCGATCCCCGTCCCGTTGCCGAACACGATGTTTTCCACCGTGTTGAACTGGCCGAGGATGCCCGTGCCGTTGAAACCGTGCACGGCCAGGCCCTGCGCGGTGAGCATGGGGCTGGCGAACGACACCAGTCCGTTGTAGGCGCCCCTGGTGGAGCTCGTGATGGTGACGGGGGCGACGCTGCCGTCCGACTTGCCCGGGCCCTTGATGTTGAGGCCGCCGCAATTGATTTGCGGCAGGTCGGTCGCGAGGTCGATCGTGAAGGGGCCCGAGAAGGTGATGACGTCGGCGCCGGTGCAGCTGTCGCTGAAGAAATTGATCGCGTCGCGCAGCGTGCCCGTTCCGCTGTCGGCGTTGCTCGTCACCGTGAACGTGACGGCCTGGGCCGCCATGGGGGCAAGCGCCAAGGCAACCGCGGATGCCACCGGGCGATACGAAAAGTCGGAAAGGGTGCGGCCTACACGGTGCGTGCGCATCGGGTTCTCCCTGCGGGGCTTATTCTGTGGCTATCAAGCGATGCCTGTGCCACCGTTAGGCTAGCCGGGCCGAGAGGGCACGTCAACGTAAAATTCTGCACTTTCCGGGACTTGCCCGGGCGCTCGGGACGGAGTGGGCACTGCCTCTGTGACGCGGGACCGTCACGGACTGCCGTTTCGCGGCAATCTAAAGGAGGGCCAGGTTGTCCCGGTGGATGAGCTCCGGCTCGGCGATGTAGCCCAGCACCGCCTCGATCTCGCTGCTGGGGCGGCGCAGGATCCGGGCCGTCTCGGCCGACCCGTAATTCACGAGCCCGCGAGCGATTTCGCGCCCCTCGGGGCCGCAAACGCTCACCAGCTCGCCGCGCTCGAACGTGCCTTCCACGGCCGTGGCCCCGATGGCGAGCAGGCTCTTGCCCTCGCCCAGGGCCCTCACCGCGCCCGCGTCCAGGACGATCTTCCCGGAAGACTTGAGGTGGTCGGCCAGCCACTGCTTGCGCGCCGCCAGGCGAGGCGTATTGGCGGCGAGCAGCGTGCCGACCGGCTCCCCGGCGAAGAGGCGCGCGAGGACTTCGGGCTCCCGGCCCCAGGCGATCGCGGTGTGGGCGCCGCTCCGCGCGGCCCGCTTGGCCGCGAGCACCTTGGTGAGCATCCCGCCGCTCGCGATCGCCGATCCGGCGCCGCCCGCCATCGCCTCGAGCGCGGGATCGCCCGCCACCGCGCGCTCGATGAGTCGGGCATCGGGAACCTTGCGCGGGTCGGCCGAAAAGAGGCCCTTCTGGTCGGTGAGGATCGCGAGCGCGTCGCCCTCGATGAGGTTGGTGACGAGCGCGCCCAGGGTGTCGTTGTCGCCGAAGCGGATCTCGTCGACCACCACGGTGTCGTTCTCGTTGATGATCGGGACCACGCCCAGGGCGAGCAGGCTCTTCAGCGTGGTCCGCGCGTTCAGGTAGCGGCGGCGGTCGGCGAGGTCCTCGTGGGTGAGCAGCACCTGCGCCGTGTGCAGGCGCGCCTGCGCGAAGCACGATTCCCACACCTGCACGAGGCCCATCTGCCCCACGGCGGCGGCCGCCTGCAGCTCGTGCACGGCGTGCGGCCGGCGCGACCATCCGAGCCGCTTCATGCCCTCGGCGATCGCGCCGGAGGAAACCACCACCACCTCCACGCCGCGCGAGCGCAGCGCGGCGATCTGGCGCGTCCAGCCGCCGATCGCCTCGCGATCGAGGCCCGCGCCCGCGTTGGTGAGCAGCGACGAGCCGATCTTCACGACGATGCGGCGCGCCTCGGCGAGCGGCGTGCGGCTCATTTCCGGCGCGCCTGCTCGAGGAATTCCATCACCGCGTAAGCGAGCTCGCGCGTGCCCTGCGCGTTGATCGCCGACACCACGAACCAGGGGCGCGTCCAGCGCAGCTTCTTCACGAGCGCCTGCGCGCGGCGCTTTCGCTCGGCGGGCTCGAGAAGGTCCATCTTGTTCATCACGAGCCAGCGCGGCTTCCTCGCGAGCGCCGGGTCGTACTTCTTCAGCTCGGCGGCGATCGCGCGCACTTCCCTCGCCGGGTCGGCGTCGTCGAAGGGCGCCATGTCCACCAGGTGCAGCAGCAGGCCCGTGCGCTTCAAGTGCCGCAGGAACTGGTGCCCGAGGCCCGCGCCCTCGGCCGCGCCCTCGATGAGCCCGGGAATGTCGGCCATCACGAACGAGCGGCTCTCGTCCACGCGCACCACGCCGAGGTTGGGCTGCAGGGTGGTGAAGGGGTAGTCGGCCACCTTGGGACGCGCGGCCGATACGGCGCGGATGAGCGTGGATTTGCCCGCGTTGGGCATGCCGAGCAGGCCCACGTCGGCGAGCACGCGCAGCTCGAGCTCGAGCTGCCTCGCCTCGCCCGGCTCGCCGCGCGTGAACTGTCGCGGCGCGCGGTTGGTGCTCGACTTGAAGTTGAGGTTGCCCAGGCCCCCCTTGCCGCCGCGGGCGAGCAGCGCGCGCTCGCCGTCCTTCGCGAGGTCGGCGACCACCTCGCCGCTGCCCGCGTCGCGGATCACGGTGCCCACGGGCATGCGCAGCACGATGTCGTCCGCGCCGCGGCCGTTGCAGTCGCGCCCATGCCCGCCTTCGCCCGCCTTCGCGCGGAAGATGCGCGTGTAGCGGTAGTCGATGAGCGTGTTGAGGTTCAGGTCGGCGACCGCGTAGATGCTGCCGCCGCGGCCGCCGTCACCGCCGTCGGGCCCGCCGCGCGGCACGTACTTCTCGCGGCGGAACGACGCCGAGCCGTCGCCGCCGCTGCCGGCGATCACCTCGATGCGTGCCTCGTCGAAGAATTTCATTTCCGCCCGCTCAAATGAAAAAGCCCCGTGCGAAGACGGGGCTCTCTCGTAGGCCGAGGAGCCGTTACTGCTCGGCCGGCTCGATGGTCACGGTGGACTTGCCCTTCGGCCCGGACTGCGCGTATTTCACGTGCCCGGTCTTCATCGCGAAGAGCGTGTGGTCCTTGCCGATGCCCACGTGCATTCCCGCATGGAAGCGGGTGCCGCGCTGGCGGACCAGGATCGAGCCCGCGTTCACGAGCTCGCCGCCGAAGGCCTTCAGGCCCAGGCGCTTGCTCTCGGAATCGCGGCCGTTGCGGGACGACCCGCCTGCTTTCTTGTGTGCCATGGATTCGTTTCCTTAACGCGTCAGGCGATCGAGTCCACACGGATTTCCGTGTAGTTCTGGCGATGGCCCTGGGTCTTCTGGTAGTGCTTGCGGCGGCGCAGCTTGAAGATCTTCACCTTGGTGCCGCGACCGTGGGCGATGACCGTGGCCGACACTTTCGCGCCGGACACCAGGGGATTACCGAGCTTCACGGCGTCGCCGTCCGAGACCATCAACACTTGATCCAGGACAATCTGAGCGCCAACGTCTGCCGGTATCTGTTCTATCTTGATTTTTTCGCCGGGGGCAACGCGATACTGCTTGCCGCCGGTTTTTATGACCGCGTACATTGTGGACTCCGCTTGAATTTGAATTTCCCTCGCTCCGTGGAGAAACGACAGAGCGAACTCGATATAATACCCGAAATTCCCCGTAAGGTCAAAGACTTGTCAGAGCGACTCCTGGTCGCGCCCGCGAGCCTCGAATCGATTCGCGAGCCCATCGCGCGCGACCTCGACGAGGTCGACGCCGTGATCCGCAGCCGCCTCGCCTCCGACGTCGTGCTCATCCGCACGATCGGGCAGTACATCGTCGCGAGCGGAGGCAAGCGCCTGCGGCCGGCGCTCGTGCTGCTCTGCGCATGCGCCTTTGGCAAGTCGCCGGCGGCGCGCCACGAGCTCGCGGCCGTGATCGAATTCATCCACACGGCCACGCTGCTGCACGACGACGTGGTCGACGAGTCGAGCCTTCGCCGCGGGCGCAAGACCGCGAACGCCGAGTACGGCAACGCCGCCTCCGTGCTGGTGGGTGACTTCCTCTATTCGCGCGCCTTCCAGATGATCGTGGAGGCGGGAAGCCTGCGCGTGATGAAGGTGCTCGCCGACGCCACCAACGTGATCGCCGAAGGCGAGGTGCTGCAGCTGCTCAACGTGCACGACGCCGACACCGACGAGGAAAGCTACCTGCGCGTGATCCGCTACAAGACCGCGAAGCTCTTCGAGGCGGCCACGCAGGTGGGCGCCATCATCGGGGGCGCGTCGCCGCAGGCCGAGGCGGCGCTTGCCGAGTACGGCATGCACCTGGGAACGGCCTTCCAGCTCATCGACGACGTGCTCGACTACTCGGGCGACCTGCAGGAGACCGGCAAGAACCTGGGCGACGACCTCGCCGAGGGAAAGCCCACGCTGCCGCTCATCTACGCGATGCGCGCGGGCGATGCGGGCGAGCGCGAGCTCGTGCGCCACGCGATCGAGCAGGGCGGCAAGGCGGACCTCGAGGCGGTCGTCGCGGCGATCAGCCGCGTGGGCGCGCTCGATTACGCGCGCCAGCAGGCGCGCGCCGAAGCGACCGCCGCCGCAGCGCGCCTCGACCATCTTCCGGAATCGGCACACCGCGACAGCCTGGTTCAGCTCGCGCAGTTTTCCGTCGACCGCAAGTTCTGAGGGGCCGTTTCGTCGTCGCCCAGGCGCCGGTAGAGTTGCCGCCGCCCATCGGGCAGCACCGCCACCAGGCAGTCCGCGCCGGCCCACGTGAGCCTCCCGTGTCCGAGGGGGACCGGCGTGCGAGGCGCGCGGTAGGGGCCCGACAACGTCTGTCCTCCGGTGAAGCGTAGCCAGTCGCCCTCGAAGCCCTGGCCTTGCCGTTCCCCGATCAGCAACGCCCATCCGTCGCGGCCGAGCAGCGCCGCCATCGCCCGGTTGCCCAGGGCTTCCACCACGATCGACGTGGCGGGCGCGCCGTCGTCCTCGATCCACCACCCGGTTCCCTCGCCCGCAGGCAGGCCCGCGTGCTGCGGCTCGAGACGCACGGACGAAGACGCAAGCGCGAGGCGCACGACCGCCGCCGGCCCCGAGAGGTCCAGGGCGCCCGCATCGGCCAGGCTCCATGCGGGCTCGCCGCGCTCGTCATAGGCGCAGCACGCGGCACGCGCGCCGCCCGGCCCGAAATCGAGGAAGAACCCGCGCCCGGACTCCGCGGGATTCCACCACCAGCCGGCACGGCGCTCGCCCGGCGGCCGCGGCGCGGCGCGCGAGCTGCGGCGCAGCAGCACCGCGCCCTCGAAGATGAGGTCGGTGCGCGCGTCGCGGGAGAACGAGGCCTCCTGCTCGCGGATCATCTCCCAGGCCCAGGGTGGCAGCGCCGACTCGTCCAGGCCCATGCCCAGGCGCAGTTCGACGCGTGCCTGGTCCACCATCGGCGTGAGGTTCCCGTTGATCGCCTCCACCCTGCACTCGTCCCACTCGGCGCCGGCCGTGGCGTTTTCGAAGAAGGTGCGCGTGAAGTACCACTTGTCGTCCAGCACGTCGAAGATGGGATCGCTCTTGTCGCGCAGGCGCGCCTCGTGGTCGACGAGCATGCGCTGCAGCATCTCGAATCCGGCGGCGCGCACCTTGCGGTGCTTCGCTTCGGCGAGGATGCGGCGATAGGCGATGCGCAGGACGCCGTGGCCCAGCTCGAAGGGTTCGAGGAACAACGCGACGCCTCCCGGCGCGAGCGCGCTCGCGCAGGCGGCGAGCACTCGCCGGGGATCGACGATGTGGTGCAGGACCGCCGCTCCCACCGCCATCTGGAAGGCGCCCGGGTTGAACGGATCGTTGCCCGCGTCCATGCAGACGAGGCCGTAGCGGCCGCGATACCGGGGTTTCGTCTCCAGGAAGTCGCGCAGGATGACGAGCATCTGCGGGCTGATGTCGGTGGCCACCACGAACGCCGCCGGGTAGAGGTCGAGCAGCGGAATGACCGAATTGCCGGACCCCGAGCCGATGTCGAGGATGAAGCGCGCCCCCGGTGCCGGGCCGATCATCCGGCCGATGAGGATGCGAAACCACTCCACGCTGTCGTAGCGCTTGTGATACTCGGCCGCGTTCTCGAGGAACTGCGCGCTTACGCCCTTCTTCGCCGCGCCCCACTGCGACTCGGGCGTGAAGATTCCACGCAGCCGCGCATCGTCCCGGCCCAGGTCACGCAACGGCTCCGCGAACAGTCCCTGCAGAGTCGGATCCATGGCGTGCATGATACAATTCGCACTCCGCTGGCCGGTTCGACGCGGGAAAATTCGGGGTGTAGCTTAGCCTGGTAGAGCGCTACGTTCGGGACGTAGAGGCCGGAGGTTCGAATCCTCTCACCCCGACCACTTCCCCTCCATGGACGCGGGTTGAAGGACGATCGACGTCCTGCGCTCCGATGCACGCGCGGCGCGCATCAACGGCTTCTCGAAGTAGCGCCACGAGAGGCTCGCCGCCAGCAGGGTGAGTGCCACCACGCCAACCAACGACTCCACGTGCCGGTAGCCCGCCACGTGGATCACGTACTGGACGGCGAAGAGGTGCCACAGGTAGATCCCGTAGCTCACTTCCCCCAGGTGGTCGACCGGACGCAGCCACTTGTACGCGATCGACTGGGGCAACGAGATCGCGAGCCCAAGCAGGCACAGCAGGAATGCCGCGAAGGCCGTCCGCCAGAAGACGACCATCGCGGGGAAGATCCAGTAGTCGGCTCGCTGCCAATAGATCGACACCGCGGTGTAACCGAAGACCGCCGTGCCGATGGCCCAGGATAGCCGGGGCGCCGGAATCCGCACGCGGCCTTCGAGGACCCATTTGGCGAGGAAGATGCCGGCGCCGAATTCGTCGAGCGCGCCGGGAAGTTGCGTGGTCCACATGAACAGGGGCCCGGCCTCGCCCGCGTGGAGGATGACCGCGCCCGCCCGCCATGCCCAGGCGATCGCGATGCACCAGAGCCAAATGCGCCAGCCGGGCGCGCGATCGATCCAGCGGATGAGCACCGCCACCAGGAGGTAGAACTGCATCTCCACGCCGAGCGTCCAGTTCACGCCGTCGATCGCGCCGTGGGTGGCGGCCGACCAGTTGTGGATGAAGAGCAGGTGCGAGGCGAGCTGCAAGGCCCACCACGATGCAGACCGCGCGAGGAATTCCGGTGACCCGAGGGCGATCCATGCCGCCATCGTGAGCACGTAGAGCGGCACGATGCGACTGACGCGACGCAGCCAGTACTCGCGCTGGAATGTCCCGGGCGCCTTGCGGTAGAGCAGCAGGGCGCTGTACGCAATCACGAATCCGCTGATGGCGAAGAAGAGGTCCACGCCGATCCAGCCGATGCGGAACGTGACGAGCGGCCCTGCGACCGGGAATTGCGTCCAGTGGCCGTGCTCGATCACGTGATAGACGACGACCGCCAGCGCGGCAAACGCGCGCAGCAGGTTGATATTGTCGAACTTCTCGGTGAGCGCCGCAGCGTTCACGGCCCCGTGCGCGCCGCGTCCTTCGCCCGCGGCCGCACGATCAACCAGAAGCCGTGGCCCATGATCTGGTGGGTCTGCAGCTGCATCACGTCGAAATGCCGCGCGATCTTCGGCAGCCACCACGAGCTGGGCTTCTGTATCAGGTGGGCGTTGCGGCCGTCGGCGAGCACCTTGGCCGCCGGCCCCATGTGGATCGAAAAGAAGCCGATATTCGTCGTGATCGAGGCGAGATCGTCGAGCACGTTGTCGACGAGCTCCGGCTCGATGTGCTCCAGCACGTCGATGCAGCAGACCAGGTCCGCCGCCCGGGGAGGACCGTACTCGGGGAAGGCGGGGTCGTACGGATAGTAGGCCGAGGGTTCGACTCCCGCTTCGCGCAGGCCCTTCAGGAGGTTCTGCTTGCCCGCACCGTAGTCGGATATCGATCGCACACCCGTCTGCTTGATGAGCTGCGCGACCGTCGGGGCGAAGGCGAGCGAGGCCACCCCGTAGTTGGGGTTCTTGTGGAGGTCCTGCTGCAGCCTCCGGTATTCATCGGTGATGGTCTGGGCCACGAAGCATGATACCCAAAGGCGCCGCGGCGCCGTTGGCCCAGAGGGCGCCCGCGGCGCGGGGAGCGCGCGCGGGCGCCAGGCTCCCGGGTTCAGTGGGCGAGGGCGAGGGTGACCGCGGCGAGCGCGATCGCCGCCACCAGGCCGCCCGCGAAGGCGTTGGCGCCGAGCTCGAGGAAATCGAAGAGGGCCGCGCGCGTCGTCTTGTCCTTCATGCCTTGCCTCCTGGGCGCCGGCGGGACCCGGCGCGTTGCAGGCCATTGGGCGCCCGCCGCGTGGGGCGGTTGCGGCGCAACGAAGGCAATGCGGCGAAGAAAGGTGGCGAAAAAAAGATGGCATCATTGCCCGCCATGGCACGCCGCATCGCGCTGGTCGAGGACGATCCCACCATCCGGCAGAACTACGTGGACGCGCTCACCCGCGCCGGCTACGAGGTCGCCGCGTTCGCCGACCGCGCGAGCGCCTCGCGCACGCTCGCCGCCCGCCTGCCCGAGCTCGCCATCATCGACATCGGGCTGGGCGCGGACGTGGACGGCGGCTTCGACCTTTGCCGCGAGCTGCGCGCGGCGAGCGCCCGCCTGCCGATCCTCTTCCTCTCGGCGCGCGACTCGGACTTCGACATCGTGTCGGGCCTGCGCCTGGGCGCCGACGACTACCTCGCCAAGGACGTGAGCCTGCCGCACCTGCTCGCGCGCATCGCCGCGCTCTTCCGGCGCCTGGACGCCGCCGCGCAGCCCGCCGCGGGCGAGGACGTGATGCACCGCGGCCGGCTCGCGCTCGACGCGCGCCGCATGACGGCCACGTGGAACGGCCAGCCGCTCGGGCTCACCGTGACCGAGTTCTGGATGGTGCATTCGCTCGCGCACCACCCCGGGCACGTGAAGGACCGCGACCAGCTGATGCGCGATGCCGAGATGGTGGTGGACGACGGCACCATCACCTCGCACGTGAAGCGCATCCGCAAGAAGTTCCTCGCGGTCGATCCCGCGTTCGACGCCATCGAGACCGTGTACGGCATGGGCTACCGCTGGGTCGAGGCGCCATGAGGCGATGGGCCGCGCTCGCGGTGTGCTGCCTCGCGACCGCGGCCCAGGGCGAAGAAACTCCGGCAAGCTGGTACCTGAGGATCGACAACGACGTGGCCTTCCACACCGACCGCTGGTACACCTCGGGCCTGCGCCTTGCCCGCGTGAAGGGCGACTGGGAGTGGGGGCTCGTGCAGGAGATCTACACGCCCGAGGCGAAGCACTTGTCGCCGACGCTCGAAGACCGGGCGCCCGCCGGCCGCCTCTTCGCAAGCGTGGCGAGGCACTTGCGCACGGAGAATACGTTCGACACGTTCGAAGCCCAGCTCGGCGTGCGGGGGCCTTCCGCGTTGGGCGAGCAGACGCAGACGACCGTGCACCAGATCGTGCCCGGCCCGCACGTGGACTGGTCGCGCCAGTTGCCCGACGCGCTCGACGCCTCGGCGATCGGTGTGCGCACGGTCGCGCTTGCGGGCCCGGTCCGCGCCCACTTCGGCGCGGTCCTGGGCACGCAGGTGACCTTCGCGCACGTGGGGATCGAGGGCCGCTTCGGCGATGCCGCCGCGCCGTCGAGCGCGCTCATGCGCTTCGCGGCCACGCCCCCGATGGCCGCCAGGCCGGGCTGGAGCGGCTACCTCGGCGCGAGCGTGCGCGCGGTGGCCCGCAACGACCTGCTCTCGAGGAACTACTACGAGTTCGGCCCCGACCTGCGGCGCCGCGATGGGGTCGCGCGCGCGGCCGGCGGCATCGCCTGGTCGCAACCGTGGGGCGACGTTGCGTTCGACGTCGCGCAGGACACGAGGGAGTTCGAAGGGCAGCGCGTGGCGCACGCCTTCGGCTCCATCGCGATCCACGTCGCTTTCTAGGCAGCCGCGTGCGTGCCGGGTTCATCCACGGCATCCGCTTCCGCCTCGTGATGGCGGCGCTGGTGCTGCTGGCGCTCCCGGTGCTCGCGGTGCAGTTCATCTCGCGCATGGAAGCGTTCCTTCGCGAGGCGCAGGAGCAGGCGATCGCGGCGACCGCGCGCGCCATCTCCGCGGGGCTCTCCGACCGCCCGGCGCTCTTCTCCGCCGCTTCGGCCGAGAGCGACACCGAGGAGGAACGCCGCCGCATCATCGCGCTCTTCGCCGCCGCCGACCCCAACGCGGTCGCGAGCCTCGGCAACGCCTACGTGCCTTCCGAGGAGATCGAGCGCTTCCTGTCGATCATGTCGCGCAGGACTTCGCGCGTATGGGTGGTGGACACGGGCTCCCGCGTGCGCGGGCTTGCCGGGGCGCTGCGCGATACGCAGCCCGCGCCCGGTGCCGTCGGCGGCTGGCTCGCGCCGCTCGCCGCGCTGGTGGTGCCCACGCCGCGGCTGCCCGCGGGCGACGAGTCGCGCCCGGCACGCAGCCAGATCGACCGTGCGCTGATCGGCGTGTCCTCGACGCAGTGGCGCGGCACGGCCAACCGCGACGTCGCGATCCTCGCCTCCGCGCAGCCCATCTTCGTGGGCGACGACATCGTGGGCGCGGTGGTGGTGGAGGAGACCACGGGCTCGATCCAGATCCTCAAGGAGTCGGCACTCGAGAACCTGCTCGCGTTGACGCTCGCCGTGGTGGCCGCCGCGCTCGTGATCCTGCTCGCGTTCGCCACCCGGCTCACCACGCGCATCCGCCGCCTGCACGCCGAGGCCGACGCCGCGATCGACGCGCAGGGCCGCGTGCGCGGCGAGATCACGCCCACCCGGGCGCGCGACGAGATCGGCGACCTCACGCGCACGACCGCCGCGGTGCTCGCGCGCCTGCGCGACTACAACGCGTACCTGGAGGCGATGGCCGGGCGCCTGTCGCACGAGCTGCGCACGCCGGTGGCCGTGGTGCGCTCCTCGCTCGACAACCTCAAGGCGCAGGACCTTCCCGCGGCCTCGCGCGTATACGTGGAGCGCGCAGGCGAAGGCGTCGAGCGCCTTGGGCGCCTGGTGTCGCGGCTTTCGGAGGGCACGCGCCTCGAGCGCATGCTGGAAAGCGCCGAGCGCGAGCGCTTCGACCTCGCGGCGGTCGTGGCCGGCTGCGTCGAGGGCTACCGCGCCGCCTATCCGCAGCGCCGGTTCGACTACGCGGCCCCCGCGGGGCCCGTTGAGATGGTGGGCGTGCCCGATGCGTTCGCCCAGCTCCTGGACAAGCTGGTGGACAACGCCAACGACTTCGCGCTCGCCGGCACGCCGGTCCGCGTCTCGCTTTCGGCGGCCGAGCGGCGCGCCGTGCTCGCGGTGGAGAACGACGGCCCGCCGCTGCCCGACGCGACCGTGGCGCGGCTCTTCGACTCGATGGTGTCGATGCGCCCGGCGCAAAGCCGGCGCGACGAGGGTCACCTGGGGCTGGGCTTGTACATCGTGCGGCTGGTGGCCGAGTTCCACGGCGGCACGGTGCGCGCGCTCAACCTCCCCGGCGGGCGCGGCGTCCGGTTCCAAGTGGAAGTAGAATCGGGCTAGAGAATCAACGGGATATCCATTTGGCTCGCATCGTCTTGCTGGTCGTCATCGGGCTCATCGCGTGGGGCATCTTTCGCGGCTTCTTCACGCGCGCGCAGGTGAGCGAGAAGGCGGCGGCGCCGAAGCCGGCGCGCACGGCGGCGGGCGAGGACATGGTCACGTGCGCGCGCTGCGGCGTGAACCTGCCGCGCAGCGAGGCGATCAACGACAACGGCGTGTTCCGGTGCCACGACAACCCGCGCTGCCACACGTGAACGCCATCACGCAGAAGATGTCGCTCACCGCGGCGCCGATGATGGCCGACGCCGACGAGACCACCTGGCGCACGCTGTCGGTGTTCTGCGCCTACCGCGTCGTGCTCGCGGTGCTCGTGGCCCTCGCGTTCCAGTTCCTCAACCGCTTCTTCAACCTCGGCGTGCTGCAGCCGGGCGCGGTGGTGCCCACGGTCGCGAGCTACACGATCGCCGCGGTGGCGCTCCTCGTGCCGGCGCGCATGCGCGAGCCGAACCTGCGCCTGCAGGTCACCGCGGGCGTGCTGGTGGACGTGATCGCCATCACGATGCTGATGCACGCGAGCGGCGGCATCCGCTCGGGGCTCGGCGTGATCCTGCTCGTGACGCTCGCGGCGGCGGGCCTCATCACCCGCGGGCGCCTCGCCTTCTTCCACGCGGCGCTCGCCGCGCTCGCGGTGCTGGGCGAGCAGGTGTTCCAGATCTGGCGCTACGACGCCGGCGTGCAGGACTTCGTCCAGTCGGGCCTCACCAGCGCCGCGTTCTTCGCCACCGCTGCGCTCGCCACGACGCTCGCTCGCTACGCGCGCACCAGCGAGGAGATCGCCGAGGAGCGCCGCCTCGACCTCGCCAACCTCTCGCAGGTGAACGAGCTGGTGATCCGCGACATGCAGGACGGCATCCTGGTGGTCGACAGCCACGGCCGCATCCGCCAGAGCAACCCCCGCGCGGCGCAGCTGCTGGGGCCGATGCCCGCGGGCCGGTGGGCCCTGCTCGACGACTACGCGCCGGAAATCGCGGGCCTGCTCGAGGCGTGGCGCCGCGGCTCGGAGACCACCTTCATGCAGCTTCGCGCGCCCCGCGTGGCGGGCGAGCTGCAGGTGCACTTCGTGCCCATCGGCTCGGGCGATCCCGCCCCCATCGTGATCTTCATCGAGGACGTGGGCCGCATGCGCCAGCAGGCGATGCAGATGAAGCTCGTGGCGCTCGGCCGGCTCACCGCCTCCATCGCGCACGAGATCCGCAACCCGCTTTCCTCCATCGGGCATGCCGCCGACCTCCTCGACGAGGATCGCGCGCTCGACGGCGGCGGCCGGCGCCTGCTCGAGATCATCCGCGGCAACGTGGGCCGCCTGGACCGCATCGTGCAGGAGGTGCTGCTCCTCAACCGCCGCGACCGCGCGCAGCCCGAGGCGATCGACGCCGCCGCGTACCTCGCCAATTTCTCGCACGAGTTCGGCGGCGTCGAGAAGGTGCCCGAGGGCTCGCTCGACATCCAGGTGCGCACCTCGCAGCGCCTCTGGTTCGACCGTCAGCACCTGGACCAGGTGCTCTGGAACGTGGTGCGCAATGCGTGGCGCCACGGCCGCAAGCTGCCCGGGTCGGTGCGCATCGTGGTGGCCGCCTCGCCCGCGCCGGGCCGCCTCATGGTGGACGTGCTCGACGACGGCGCCGGCGTGCCGCCCGAGACCGTCGCGCACCTCTTCGAGCCGTTCTTCACCACCGAGGGCCAGGGCACCGGCCTGGGCCTGTACATCGCCCGCGAGCTCTGCGACGCGAACGGCGCGCGCATCGAGTGCATCGAGGGCGGCGGCGGCCACTTCCGCATCTCCCTGAAGGCAGCCTGATGAACCGCAAGGCCGTGCTCATCGTTGACGACGAAGCCGACATCCGCGAGCTGCTCGTGCTCACCCTCTCGCGCATGGGCGTGGATGCCGACACGGCGGCCTCGTTCAAGGAGGCCGAGGAGGCGCTCAAGTCGCGCGCCTACGACCTCGCGCTCACGGACATGCGGCTACCCGACGGCGACGGCCTCATGGTGCTGCGCCACATCGCGGAGCACTACGGCAACACGCCCGTGGCGGTGATCACGGCGTACGGCTCCACGGAAAACGCGGTGGCCGCGCTCAAGGCGGGCGCCTTCGACTACCTCGCCAAGCCCATCAAGGTGGAGCAGCTGCGCCCGCTCGTGATGAGCGCGCTGAAGCTGCCGCGGCCCACGCAGGCGCGCCGCAGCGCCATCGGCGAGGCCGCGCCCACGGCCCCGCGGCTGCTGGGCGAGTCCGCGGCGATGCAGCGCGTGCGCGAGATGATCTCGCGCCTCGCGCGTTCGCAGGCTCCCGTGTACATCACGGGCGAGTCGGGCAGCGGCAAGGAGGTGGCCGCGCGGCTCATCCACGCGGGCTCCTCGCGCGCCGACTCGCCCTTCGTGGCGGTGAACTGCGGCGCGATCCCCGAGAACCTCATGGAGAGCGAGTTCTTCGGCTACAAGAAGGGCGCGTTCACGGGCGCGGACTCGGACCGCATCGGCTACCTGCAGGCCGCGCAGAAGGGCACGCTCTTCCTGGACGAGGTGGGCGACCTGCCGCTCGCGATGCAGGTGAAGCTGCTGCGCGTGATCCAGGACAAGAAGGTGCGCCGCGTGGGCGACACGCAGGAAGACGCGGTGGACTTCCGCATCATCTCGGCCACGCACCGCACGCTCGCCGACCAGGTCGAGGCGGGCGAGTTCCGCCAGGACCTCTTCTACCGCCTGAACGTGATCGAGCTCAAGATGCCGAGCCTGCGCGAGATCCCGGACGACATCCCGCTCATGGTGCAGCAGGTGGTGGAGCGCCTCGCGCGGCAGAACGGCACGCCGCCGCCCAACATCTCCGAGGAAGCGATGCTGGCGCTGCGCCGCTACGACTTCCCCGGCAACGTGCGCGAGCTGGAGAACATCCTCGAGCGCGCGATGGCGCTCTGCTCCGACAACAGGATCACCGAGAGCGACCTCTACCTCACGCAGGCGACGCCCAAGGACAAGATGGCGCCGCTCGACGGCGCGCTCGGCACCCGCGGCCTGCCGCTGCACGACTTCCTCGACCACGTGGAGCGCGAGGCGATCACCAAGGCCCTGGAAGCCA
Organism: Usitatibacter sp.; assembly: GCA_035519515.1. Taxonomy (GTDB): domain Bacteria; phylum Pseudomonadota; class Gammaproteobacteria; order Burkholderiales; family Usitatibacteraceae; genus Usitatibacter. The sequence continues at coordinate 14,300 of DATIWC010000109.1, read as the reverse complement.
CGCGCTTCAACAAGACCGCCGCCGCGAAGCTGCTCGGCATCACCTTCCGGTCGCTGCGCTACCGCCTCGATCGCCTCGGCATCGATTGAAGCAGCGCGCCTCGCCCCATTTCGACGATCGTCCGCCCGGCGAGAAGGTCACGCTCGTCGTGATCCACAACATCTCGCTGCCGCCGGGCGAGTATGGCGGGCCGTGGATCGACGATCTCTTCATGGGCCGGCTCGACCCGAAGGAGCATCCGTACTTCGAGTCGATCGCGGGGATGCGCGTCTCGTCGCACTACCTCATCCGGCGCGACGGCTCGCTCGTGCAATACGTCCCCTGCGAAAAGCGCGCGTGGCACGCGGGTGCCTCGTCGTGGAAGGGCCGCGAGCGCTGCAACGACTTTTCCATCGGCATCGAGCTCGAGGGTTCCGACGACGTGCCCTTCGCCGAGCCGCAGTACGCGACGTTGAACGAGCTGCTCGCGAGCCTTCGCGCGCGCTACGGCGCGTTCGAAATCGCGGGCCACAGCGACGTGGCGCCCGGCCGCAAGACCGATCCCGGCCCCTGGTTCCAGTGGGACCGTGTGCGGCCGTTGCGCAAGGCTTAGGCGGCCGCTCAAAACTTCAGCAAGAACCCCTCGCAAGCGCCTGAAAACACGCACGAAAAAAAGAGTCGCGCGGCCCCTTGCGTTGGCCGTGGCGGCTTACTAGACTTTGTGCCGGAGCGATCCTTCGAGCACTAGATGTTGTGGATCGGCTGTGAATAACGTGTGCAAAACCGGGCGATCTTGGAGGGGTTATCCAACGGAATCCGGTGGTTAGCAGGCCATAGAACCTGCGCTACAACGAACCGGGGTACGGCGCCCGAGCCCCGGCCCTAAAACAGTATCCAGGAGAGATCCATGCGCTTGGCATCCGACATCAATCCCGCGGCCCCCCTCGTCAATCCCATCCTCGGGGAGGAAAGCACCAACGCGCCGGAGAGATACGCGGATTACAAGATCATCCGGCGCAACGGCGCCGTGGTCGGGTTCGAGCCCGACAAGATCGCGGTCGCCATGACCAAGGCGTTCCTCGCCGTCTCCGGAAACACCGCCGCCGCATCGGCCGGCGTGCGCGACAAGGTGCAAGCGCTTACCGAAGCCGTGGTGCAGTCGCTGATGCGCCGCCATCCCGCTGGCGGCACGTTCCACATCGAGGACGTGCAGGACCAGGTCGAGCTCGCCATGATGCGTGCCGGCGAGCACCAGGTCGCGCGCTCGTACGTCCTTTATCGCGAGGAGCGTGCGCGCGAGCGGGCCAAGCGCGCGCAGGAGGCGGTGGAGTCCCGCGCTCCCGCCATCCACGTCACCGTGGGCGGCGCGCGCGAGCCGCTCGACACCGCCAAGCTCGAGGCGCTGATCGCCTCGGCGTGCGAGCACGTCCACAAGGGCTCCGAGGTCGATCCCAAGAAGATCCTCGACGCGACCCTGCGCGACCTCTACGACGGCGTGCCCATCGAGGAGGTGCACAAGTGCGCGATCCTCGCCGCCCGCATGCTGATCGAGCAGGACCCGGACTACACCTACGTCACCGCGCGCCTGCTGCTGCACACGATCCGCCGCGAGGTGCTGGGCGAGGAAGTCACGCAGGCCGAGATGTCCTCGCGCTATGCCGAGTATTTCCCGACCTTCGTGAGCCAGGGCGTGAAGGCGCAGCTCCTGGACGAGCGGCTCGCCTCGTACGACCTGAAGCGCCTGGGCGCGGCGCTCAAGCCCCAGCGCGACCTGCAGTTCAACTACCTGGGCCTGCAGACGCTCTACGACCGCTACTTCCTGCACATCCGCGAGCGCCGCATCGAGCTGCCGCAGGCGTTCTTCATGCGCGTGGCCATGGGGCTCGCGCTGAACGAGATCAACCGCGAGGACCGCGCGATCGAGTTCTACAACGTGCTCTCGACCTTCGACTTCATGTCGTCCACGCCGACGCTGTTCAACGCGGGCACGCTGCGCTCGCAGCTCTCGTCGTGCTACCTCACGACGGTGGCCGACGACCTGGACGGGATCTACGAAGCCATCAAGGAGAACGCGCTCCTTTCGAAGTACGCGGGGGGCCTGGGCAACGACTGGACGCCGGTGCGCGCGCTGGGCTCGTACATCAAGGGCACCAACGGCAAATCGCAGGGCGTGGTGCCGTTCCTGAAAGTGGTGAGCGATACCGCGGTAGCGGTGAACCAGTGCTTCGCGCCGCAGACGCGCGTGTACACGGCGAGCGGCCCGCAGGCGATCAAGGACGTGAAGCCCGGGGACCTGGTGCTGGGCAAGTCGGGCCGCTATCGCGAGGTGGAGCGCCGCTTCGCCTACAACCAGAAGGGGCCGATGGTCTCGGTGAAGGTCAAGCATTCGATCGACGCGCTCCTCGTCACGTCGGGACACCCGTTCTATGCCATTCGCGGCGTGCCGATGGAGCAGGCCAACCAGCGCACCATCGACTGGCTTGCCAAGGGCAAAGTCTGGGCCGAGTGGGTGGACGCGGGCGAGCTCAAGGCCGGCGACTACGTCGCGCAGGTCGTTCCCACCGAGGTGGTGAACGTCCCCGGCCTCACCACGGACGATGCCCGCATGTACGGCATCCTGCTGGGCGACGGACATCTTTCGAAGGACGGCATGCAATGGGGCGTGTCGGGCAACCCGCGCAAGGACGAGCACCTGGCGTTCGTGCGCGCCTATCTCGAACAGCGCGGCATTCACTACCGGGAAACCGGCCGTGGCGAGACGTACGCACAGGTCCACTGGGCGTTCGGCCGTGGAGTGGTGCGCGATGCCACCACGGGCCGCATCGTCGGCGCGGGCCAGGCCACGTTGCCGTTCGGCTACGACGACCTTTATGACGAGGCGGGCTGCAAGCGCATCTCGCGCCGCTTCTCGCACCTGCCGCGCCCGCACACCGCGGCCCTGGTCCGAGGCCTGCTCGAGACCGACGGCGGCGTCTCGCGAGGCAAGGAGATCTATTTCACCAACGCGTCGCGCCCGCTCGTCGAGGGCCTGCGCTACCAGCTGCTGCGGATGGGCGTGCCCACCGCCGGCCAGTATCGCGAACGGGACACGACGCATGAAGGCCGGCGCTCGGACGGATCGACGGCGCGCTTCTCCGGCATCACGAAGTGCTTCGACCTGCGCATCCCGGCGGTCGCCGAAGTCGCGTCCCTGGTCGGCTGCAAGCCGATCACGAAGCGCAACTGGCTCGAGGTCGACGGCAAGCTCTTCTCGCGCGTGACCGAGGTGCATGACATCTCGCCGAAGCCCTTCGTCTACGACCTGAAGGTCGAAGGCGACGAGTCATACATGACAGAGGCGGGCCTCGCGCACAACGGAGGCAAGCGCAAGGGCGCGGTGTGCTGCTACCTCGAGACCTGGCACCTGGACATCGAGGAGTTCCTCGAGCTGCGCAAGAACACCGGCGACGACCGCCGGCGCACGCACGACATGAACACCGCCAACTGGATCCCGGACCTCTTCATGAAGCGCGTGATGGAGGGCGGCGACTGGACGCTCTTCTCGCCCTCCGACGTGCCGGACCTGCACGACAAGTTCGGCAAGGAGTTCGAGGAGGCCTATACCGTCTACGAGAAGAAGGCGGCGCGCGGGGAGCTGAAGCTCCACAAGAAGATCGCGGCGCAGGCCCTGTGGCGCAAGATGCTCACGATGCTCTTCGAGACGGGGCATCCGTGGATCACGTTCAAGGACGCGGCCAACGTGCGCAGCCCGCAGAGCCACGTGGGCGTGGTGCATTCGTCGAACCTCTGCTGCATCGCGGCCGACCAGCGCGTGGTCACCGACCGGGGAATGCTCACCGTCGGCGAGCTGTATCGCCTCGGCGGCCGCAACAAGGTGGTCGGCCTCGACGGCGTGTACGACGCCTCCGAGATGCTGTTGCCGCGGCCCGATGCGCCGATGGTGCGAATCGAGACCGAGGAAGGCTACTCGCACAAGGTCACGCCCGACCACAAGGTCTGGGTGAAGGATCGCGGCTGGGTCGAGGCGCAACACCTCGTGAAGGGCGACAGGCTCCTCATCCAGCAGCTCGAAGGGCTGTGGGGTCCCGACCACATGCCCGACCTCGCCTACCTGATGGGCGTCGTGGCCGGCGACGGCACGTTCATGAAGGGAAGCGTCTGCATCGATCTCTGGGAGCAGGACTTCGCCCTCATCGACGAGACCGCGGAAACCGTCCGCATGCTGCTCGGCGGCAACGAGGTCCTTCGCACCACGTCGACCAACACGCCGTCCTTCGCGATCGAAGAGGCCAATGGAAAGGCGCGTCTCACCTCGGCGCCGCTGAGCCGGCTGCTTGCGGAGCACGGTTTCACGGCCGCGAACAAGCTGCGCGTGCCGCGTTTGGTCTGGGAGGGCGATCGCGAGACGGTCGCGGGTTACCTGCGCGGCCTCTACCAGGCCGACGGCAACATCGTGAGCAGCGGCGAGGTGACCACGATGGCGCTCGCTTCGGTCGATCGCCGTTTCATCGAGGAAATCCAGGTCCTGTGGGCCAACTTCGGCGTGAAGTCCTCGATCAACGTCATGCGCGGCGAGGAGGAGCACCTGCTCCCCGACGGCCGCGGCGGCAAGAAGTCATACCGGAGCCAGCCGCTCCATCGGCTCCTCATCACGTCGATCCAGGGCTGCCGGATCGCCGAGGAGGTCACGCAGCTCGCCGCCGGCAAGAAGTCGGGCGCGGCCCGGCGCTTCCTCGAGAACCTGAAGAAGGACGGCTACGCCCAGAAGCTTCACGCCACCTTCACGGGGCTCACGCAGCTGCCGAACGAAGACGCGTTCTGCCTCGCGGTGAACTCGGAAACGCACGCCTGGACCGTGAACGGGATGGTCACGAAGAACACCGAGATCACGCTCAACACGAACGCCGAGGAAATCGCGGTCTGCAACCTCGGCAGCGTCAACCTGCTCGCCCACGTGAAGGAGGGCAAGCTCGACCACGTGAAGCTCAAGAAGACGATCTCGACGGCGATGCGCATGCTCGACAACGTGATCGACATCAACTACTACGCGGTGAAGAAGGCGCGCGACTCCAACATCCGCCACCGCCCCGTGGGCATGGGCATCATGGGGTTCCAGGACGCGCTGCACGAGCTGCGCATCCCGTACGCGAGCGAGCAGGCGATGGAGTTCGCGGACCGTTCCATGGAAGCCGTGTGCTACTACGCGTACTGGGCCTCCACGGAGCTCGCGCGCGAGCGCGGCCGCTACTCCACGTTCCAGGGCTCGCTCTGGGACAAGGGCATCCTGCCCCACGATTCGTTGAAGCTCCTGCTGGACGAGCGCGGCGGCTACGTGGAAGTGGACATGTCCGAGTCGCTGGACTGGAATGCGCTGCGCAAGCAGGTGAAGCAGCACGGCATGCGCAACTCCAACTGCGTGGCGATTGCGCCCACGGCGACCATCTCCAACATCATCGGCGTGTCGGCCTCCATCGAGCCCAACTACCAGAACCTCTTCGTGAAATCGAACCTGTCGGGCGAGTTCACGGTGGTGAACGAGTACCTGGTGCGCGATCTCAAGAAGCTCGACCTCTGGGACGCGGTGATGGTGAACGACCTCAAGCACTTCGACGGCTCGATCGGCAAGATCGACCGCATCCCGCAGGAGATCCGCGGCCTCTACGCCACCGCCTTCGAGGTGGACGCCAAGTGGCTGGTGGAGGCGGGCGCGCGCCGGCAGAAGTGGATCGACCAGGCGCAGTCGCTCAACATCTACATGGCGGGCGCGTCCGGCAAGAAGCTGGACGAGACCTACAAGCTCGCGTGGCTGCGGGGCCTCAAGACGACCTACTACCTGCGCACGCTGGCGGCGACCTCGGCGGAGAAATCCACCGGCAAGGGCGGCGAGCTGAACTCGGTCCCGGCGAGCGGCGGCATGGCGGCGGTCAAGGAAGGCGCGGGCGAAGGCGCGGCGGAAGAGGCGAAGTTCTGCTCGATCGACAATCCGGATTGCGAGGCTTGCCAGTAGAGGTTCAGTCGATCGCGAAAAGCGCCGCCAGCACCGCGAGCGCCGAGGCGATCGCCACCGGCACGCCGTAGCGCTCGAGCTTCGACACCGCGTCGCTCACCACGAGCTCCACGGGCACGGGTGTCAGCTCGAGCACGCGCTCGGTGGTGGAAGCCTCGAGCATCCGCGTGATCGAGCCGCGCCGCGCGGTGCTCATGATGATGCGGTCGCAGCGCAGGAACTTCGCCTGGTCCGCGATCACATCGGCCGCGTTGCCCAGGCGGATGTGCACCTGGTAAGGGATCCTGAAGCGGTCGAGGATCCTGCGCGCGGGCTCCAGCGCCAGCTCGCCGCGCTCGCGGTGGTAATCCTCGCGCAGCGACCGGCGCACGAACTGCGAGACGCGGCGGTTGAGCGGGCGGCGGACGTTCAGCAGGTGGATGTCCATCTCCGGGTTGCCGCGGTATTCCTCTACGACGCGATGGACGGCCTCGTGCGAGCCGGGAAGGTCGCTGATGGGGACGAGCACGGTTTTCATGGAGCCTCCTTGCGGGGTTGCCGAATGGGTCGATGCGGCGAGCTGCGCGAGCCTCGCGTGGATGCGTGACTCGAGGTGGCGGTGGTTGCGCACGAACCCCGCCCACAACACGCCGAACACCACGATCGTGTAGAGCAGCGCCGCGAGGGCGGGGTGGCTGGTGACGTCCTGCGCGAGCGGCTCGGCGGAGATCATCTTTGCCGCGGTCCACAGCAGCACGCCGGAGCCCGCGTACACGATCCACGGATGGCGCTCGACCCACTTGAGCAGCCACGTGGAGCCCCACACGACGATGGGCACGCTGGTGACCAGGCCCAGGATCACGAGCGCGTAGCTGCCGTGCGCGGCCCCCGCCACGCCCAGCACGTTGTCCACGCCCATCACCATGTCGGCCACGACGATGGTGCGGATCGCACCCCAGATGCCGTGCGGCTTCGCGACCACTCCCGGGCCCTGCGGCTCGCTTTCGGGGATGAGCAGCTTGTAGCCGATCCAGATGAGCGCCGTGCCGCCCGCGAAGAGCAGGCCCGGAATCTCGAGCAGCCACACCACGGCGAGGGTCATCGTGATGCGGACCACGACCGCGCCGATCGTGCCGAAGGCGATCGCGCGCCCCTGCAGGCGCTCGGGCACGTTGCGCGCGGCGAGCGCGATCACGATCGCGTTGTCGCCCGAGAGCATGAGGTTGATCACCACGATCGCGGCGAAGGAGGAGAGGAATTGCAGCACGGCGTCCATGCAACCGATTCTCGGCGCCGATTCGCGGGCCGGCATCGCGTTTCGCGATCGCGCCATCGAGATTCGCGATGGGGCTTGCGGCGATGGGGCGAAGCGGGGTAAAAGGTAAGTGCGTACCCCGCGATGCGGGGGCGTTCCCTCCAAAGGGGAGTAGCTTTAGCGGCCGCCTTCGTCAATACGGGCCAGGACGCCCCGGAGCGGCCGGCGAACCGGAATCCACGGCTTCGTTAGCGAGACCTTTGAGCCGAAGTGCTTGAAGGAGCTCGCCATGGCCCGACCGCGTTTCCGCCGCTATTTCCGTCACGGATTGCTTCCCCAATTGATCGCCTTCGAGGCGTGCCTGCGCCTGGGCGGCGTCACGCGCGCCGCGGAGGAGCTGGCCCTCGCGCAGCCCACCGTCTCGGGCCTGCTGCGAAGGCTCTCGGAAACCATCGGCGAGCCGGTGCTGGTCGCGCGGGGCGGCCGGGTCGAGCTCACCCGCGCGGGGCGGGACGTCGCGGCGCTTTGTGACGAGATCTTCGATTCCCTGCAGCGCTTCGAGGATCGCGCCAGGACGCGGTGAACTTCGCGGCAGGTTCGACGTCTTCGCATACGGCGCGACTAAAGAGTATTTTCACATCCCGGGGGCGAAGAACTCGGAGACCAGGAAGTGATCCTTGCAGGCGACGTCGGGGCAACGAAGATCCTGCTGGAGGTGGGAGAGTTCCGCAGCGAGCGCTGGCAACCGGCGCTGGCGAAGCGCTACATCACGGGCGACGTGGAGAATTTCCCCGCCGTGCTCACGTCGTTCCTCGGCGAGTGGAACGCGAAACGCGAACGCGACGAGCGCATCAGGGCCGCGGCGTTCGGCGTCGCGGGGCCGGCCGTCGGCAACAAGGTGAAGATGACCCACCGGCCGCTGGTGGTGGACGGCGACGCCATCTCGAGCCGCTTCCTCATTCCGCGCGTGGTGGTGGTGAACGACCTCGCCGCCGCGGCGCACGGCATCGACTGGCTGGGCCCGCGCGACGTGGTGACGATCCAGCCGGGGCGCGCGTCTCCCGAGGGCTCCCTCGTCGTGATGGGCGTCGGCACGGGGCTTGGCATTGCCTATCTCGTGCCGATGGGCGCGGGCTACCGGGTGATCGCGGGCGAGGGCGGCCATGCGGGCTTCTCGCCGGCCACGACGCAGCAGGCCGAGCTCTGGCGCGCGGTGCACGCGGCCCACGGCCGCTGCTCGGCCGAAGACGTGGTCTCGGGCGTGGGCCTCACCCACGTCTTCTCCTTCGTGCGCAGCGGCCGCGTCCACGCGCTTGGCGAGACCGAGGACAGCGTGAGCCCGGACGGCATCGTGCGCGGCGCGGTCGCGGGCGACGCGCGTTGCGAGGCGGCACTCGACCTCTTCGTCCAGTGCCTGGGCAACGTCGCCGGCGACCACGCGGTCACGGTCATGGCACGCGGCGGCGTTTACCTCACGGGCGGCGTGGTGGCGACGCTGCATCCCCGCTTTCGAGGTTCCCTTTTCTCCTCGGCCTTCTGCGCCAAGGGCCCGATGTCCTCCGCGCTCATGAAGATTCCCGTGCGTGCCGTGACGAGCGAGCGCGTCGCATTGCTCGGAGCCGCGAAGTTCGTCGTCTGAATGCGCGGCAGCAGGGCGCCGCCGCGCCCGGGGGCGGCTAGCGCTTCCAGGTCGCCCGGAGCAGGTTCTCGTCGCGCGAATAGCGCAGCTTGAGATCGCCCTTGTACGCGTCGTAGAGCGCCTCGCCGATGCCGCGCGCGAGGAGGGAATCCGTGGTGGTCACCTGCAGGCCGTCGCGCACGTCCTCGATGGCCATGATCCGTCGCAGCGGACGCTCGGCCTTCTCGCGGTCTTCCGCGCGCGTGATGAGCGCGATGATCTCGTCGCGGTGCTCGCGCATGAACTGGCCCTTGATCATCACGTAGCCCGCGGGGAACTGATCCTCGATGCGCTGGCAGGCGGGGCACGTCTGCTCGAACGCGTCCTCGGGCTTGCGCGCCCATGCCCAGCGGCCCGCGGCGTACACGGCCTTGCACCGCGGGCACACCGTGGGCTCGGGTGGCTTTCGGGGGGCCTTGTACGGGTCATCGCCACGGCCGGCGGCGTGGTCATGGTCCTGCGGATTGTCGCGGGAAATGCGCCGCGCGGTGGCTCGGATCGGTTTCATATTCCTGTAGGACCCGGCACGCAAGGTTTTGTTCTGCTGCAAGACTAAGCCGTTGGGAACCGGGTCAAATGGATCAGGTCCATAGATTGCGGTCGAAGCGGCAATGATCAAGAGGAACGTGGCGATGGAACAGATACCGAATTGGCTTGCGGCCGCCGTGGTGGCCGCCGGAATGACCGCTTACGCGGACGAGATCCCGAAGCTCCCGGCGCATACGGTGGCGCCTGCCCAGGCGGCCGCCGCCTCCCCTGCGGACAACCCGCCCGACTGAGGGCGCTTTTCTTCACAGCGTGGGCGTTTCCGGCCCTTTGTTGACCCGCGGGACCCCGGGTCACACAATGCGGCCGTGCGCGTTCTGGCAATCCTGGTCCTGCCTTTCGCGGCCGCTCTCGCCGCGCACGCGTCCACGCCCTCGATAGTTGCCGGCAACGATCGCGTCTGCACCGTCGACAGCTCCGGCGGTGCGCGCTGCTGGGGTGACAACTCCGACGGCGCGCTCGGCAACGGAGAGACGCTCCAGAGGCCCGTCCCGACGGCGATCCCGTCGCTTTCCGGCGGCGTCACGGCGATCACGGCAGGATCGTTTCACGCCTGCGCCGTCACCGCGGCCGGCGCCGTAGCGTGCTGGGGGCACAACGGGCAAGGACAACTCGGCAACGGCACGGCGGTGGAGAGCTCGGTGCCCGCGCCGGTGACGGGCCTCGCTTCGGGAGTGAAGGCGATCGCGGCGGGCGATTCGTTCACCTGCGCGCTCACCTACGCGGGGGCCGTGTTGTGCTGGGGAGACGGCTACCAGGGACAGCTCGGCAACGGATCCAGCGGGGAAGTGAGCCTGGTGCCGGTTCCCGTCAGCGGCCTTTCATCCGGTGTCGTCGCGATCGCCGCCGGCGGGTTCCACGCATGCGCGCTGACATCGGCGGGCGCGATGCTCTGCTGGGGGTCCAACGACTACGGCCAGCTCGGCAACGGGACGACCGCGCAGAGCACCACGCCGGTCCCGGTCGCCGGCCTGTCTTCCTCCGTCACCGGGATCACGGCAGGCACGTACCACACCTGCGCGGTGAATTCCTCGGGCACCGTGTATTGCTGGGGAGACAACGATTTCGGCCAGCTCGGCAACGGGACCACCATCCGCCTCTCCATACCTGTCCCGCTTCCCGGGTTCCTCTCCGGCGGGAGCGCCGTATCAGCGGGCGCGTATCACACGTGCGCGCTGAACCGCTCCGGCGGCGTGCTGTGCTGGGGATATGGCCACAACGGGCAGCTCGGCAACGGCGCGGCCAGCAGCAGCGCCACTCCCGTTTCCGTGAGCGGGCTGTCGTCGGGAATGTCCACGCTAGCTACGGGCCTCGCCTTCGGCTTCGACTGCGCGGCGAGTGCCGCGGGTGCGGTGCGCTGTTGGGGGGACAACAGCTACGGCGAGCTCGGGAACGGCACCACGGCGAACAGCCTGGTGCCCACGGCGATCCCGGGCCTTGGTTCCGTGACCGCGGTAGCAACGGGTGCAGCCTTTGCCTGCGCCCTCACCGCCTCGGGAGGCGTTTCATGCTGGGGTGACGACTCCGCGTTCCAGCTGGGAGCCGGGCGAAGGATCGGTCTGGCGACACCGGGCTCCGTCGTCGCGCTTTCCTCGGGCGTGGCCGCGATCTCGACGGGCGTCTTCCACACGTGCGCGGTGACGACGGCCGGCGCGGTGCGGTGCTGGGGATACAACGTCCTCGGGCAGCTGGGTGACGGCACGACGAACAACAGCTCGGTCCCGGTTTCCGGGGGGGCGTCGTCCGGGATCGTGGCGATCTCCACGGGCTATTTCTTCACCTGCGCGCTCAACCAGGTGGGCGCCGTGTTTTGCTGGGGAGACAACGCCATCGGGCAGCTGGGAGACGGAACCACCACGAGCCGGCCCGCGCCCACCCCCGTGGCAGGGCTCTCGTCGGGCGTGGCGGCGATCTCGACGCACACCTATCACTCGTGCGCGCTCACCACGGCCGGCGCCGTGCAGTGCTGGGGAGACAACGCGGACGGCGAGCTGGGCAACGGCACGAAGACCAACAGCCCGGTCCCGGTTCCGGTGGCCGGGCTTTCCTCCGGCGTGGCGGCGATATCGGCCGGCGCTTACCACAGCTGCGCGCTGAACACGGCGGGAGGGGTGCTGTGCTGGGGATACAACTACTACGGCCAGCTCGGCAACGGCACGACTTCGGACAGTTCCGTGCCGGTCGCGGTCAGCGGACTCTCGTCGGGTGTCATCGCGATCTACGCCGGCGAGCACCACACGTGCGCGCTGACGAGCGCGGGCGCGGTGATGTGCTGGGGAAGGAACGACGACGGCCAGCTCGGCAACGGCACGACGAGCAACAGTTCGGTTCCGGTTCCGGTCGCCGGCCTTTCATCCGGGATGATGGCGATCGCGGCCGGCAGGGCCCAGTCGTGCGCGCTTTCCTCGGCGGGCCATGTGCTGTGCTGGGGATTCAACAGCTCCGGGGCGCTGGGAGACGCCACGTTCGCGAGCCGGACGAAGCCCGTCGTCGTGGTGCGCGACGGCGGCGCGGGCAGCCTCGCGACCAACGACTGGTTTCTCAACCTGGGCCCCGGCGGCCCGATCACCATTCCGGCCGACAAGATCCCGGCCTACCTCCTCAACACCTCGGGGAATGCGACGACCGCGATCGTCGACGTCACCGCGAGCGTGCGCTTTCGCGCGAGGGATGCCGGGCTTCCGATCTACGTGTTCGGGTACGCGCCGGCCTCCCTCGTGAAGCGGGACCCGCAGGACAAGGACGACGGGACGTGCGTGCTCGTCCAGTCCAATTCATCGGGGCAGCTGCAACAGGCTTCGGCCTCGAACCTCAATACCGTGGGCAACGTCATCGCGGGCCAGCAGCAGTCGGTGAGCGTCCTCAACAACGCGCCCGCCACGAACGTGAGCGGTTCGACACTGTGCGTGGGCACGGCAGGCACGAGCGCCCAGTCCGTCGATCCGGCCAACAGCCGATGCGTCGCCACGGTGCCCTCGACGACCTCGGGGGGGCCCGTTTGCCTGCCGCCGGATTCGACATCCTCGACGGTTACGCCGAGCTTCCCCGGCGCCCTGAGCGGCCTCTGGTGGAACCCGGGCGAATCGGGCTGGGGAATCAACTTCACGCAGCGCGGGGGCAACATATTCGCCGCCTGGTACACGTACGACGCGAGCGGCAACCCGAAGTGGTACGTGGCTTCCAATTGCGCGGGCATCGCGGCCAACGCCGCCGGCGGCACCTGCTCGGGCACCGTCTACGAAGTGAACGGACCGCGGTTCTTCGGCGTGCCCTTCACGCCCATCACGGCGGGCCAGGTGAGCAGCGCCGGCAACCTCCAGGTCACGTTCAGCGATGCCAACAACGCTTCCATGAGCTTCACGGTGACGGGCGTGAGCCGTACCGTAGCCATCACGCGGCAGATCTTCCCGATCAACCCCACCGCGCTTCCGCCCGTGAACTACACGGACCTCTGGTGGAATCCCAACGAGGCCGGCTGGGGCATGTCCATCACCCACGAGTACAACAACATCCTGCTCCTCTGGTACGTCTACGACGGCAACGGAAAGCCGATGTGGTATGTGGCCTCGAACTGCACGGTGACCGGCAACACCTGCTCCGGCACGCTGTACCGCACGACCGGGCCGGCCTTCGGCCCCACGTTCGATACGCACCAGATCCAGGTCTTCACCGTGGGCAGCGCCACGGTCACCTTCACCGACCCGAACAACGCCGTGCTGAACTACACCGTCGACGGCGTGGCCGGGACGAAGAACATCACGCGCGAGCTCTTCTAGCCGCCAGCCCCGCCTAGGCCAAACCGTAGTTTTCCGGGCTCTTGGGGCGCCTCCAGGCGCCCTTTTTCATGCCTTTTCACCCCCTGAACAACCCACAGTTTCTCCCGGGGTTATCCACAGGGAATCCACAAAATCTACCCCCCGTCAAGGTCCAAAAACGCAACATCTAGTGGATCGGCCCTTGACTGTGTCACGGGGTTGTAGCAGATTGACCGGCGGGATCGGACCAACAACAACGGCGGGAGGTGTGCGATGGGCAGTCAGGTGCACATGACCATGCTGGAAGACCTCAAAAGGGCCGCCTGGGCCCGTACCAGCCCCGTCCCCGGCCAGCCCAATTCGTGGGAATTCCGCAAGGACTGCCTGGGCAACCTGGTGCGCTATGCCGACTTCGGCAACCGCCACTCGCCCTTCGGCTGGGAGCTCGATTTCATCGTCTCCCGGGCGCTCGGCGGCTCGAGCGACCCCGAGAACCTGCAGGCCCTGCACTGGAAGGCCACGGCCGCCCGCACCGAGGCGCCGCCCAGTTTGTTGAGTAGAGCCGCCTAGCTTTTGCAGTCACCCCGGCGGAGCCGGGGCCCAGCAACCGAAAACAACAACACAAGAAGTGGCGCGCCGAACGAGCGCCAGGATAAGGAGCCTGACCCATGCTGTCCTTCGAAGACGAAACGCCCACGGCCGCGCCCCACCAGGCGCTCGGCCTGCAAGCCATCCACTCCACGCCCGCCGGCCGCACCACGCCCGCGGCGCCGACGCCAGCCCCCGAGAAGGTCGCCCCGCCCACGCACACGCGCGTGAGGGCCGAGGACAAGCGCGTCATCAACGCGAAGACGGACGTGAACCAGCTCGTCCCCTTCAAGTACAAGTGGGCCTGGGAGAAGTACCTCTCCGGGTGCGCCAACCACTGGATGCCCCAGGAAGTGAACATGAACCGCGACATCGCCCTCTGGAAGAACCCGGAGGGGCTCACCGATGACGAGCGGCTCATCATCAAGAGGAACCTCGGCTTCTTCGTGACGGCGGATTCGCTCGCCGCCAACAACATCGTCCTGGGGACGTACCGTCACATCACGGCACCCG
>DATIWC010000108.1:0-19481 GCA_035519515.1 Usitatibacter sp. | reverse complement strand
GCGGACCTGTGGCGTGGGGCCGAGGCGCCGCCGCTCATCTCGTCGTTCTCCTTCGATGCGATGAAGGTGGCGAAGGAAGTCGCCCCGCACCTGCCGCGCGCGTGGCTCGCGAGCCAGGTGACCGAGGACGACTTCGGCCGGCTCGAGGCGCTGGAGGCGGTCTCGATCCACACCAATCACCGCAAGCTCGTGCCGGGGCACGTCCCGCGCCTGAAGGCCGCGGGCTATCGCGTGCTCGTCTATACGGTGAACGACGTGGAGACCGCCAAGCGCCTGTTCGATCTCGGCATCGACGGGCTCTTCACCGACAACCTGCGCGAATTCGCCGCGGCCTTTCCCGCGGCGATCGCGGCGCCGCTCTAGAACTCGAGCTCGGCCTGCAGGCGGAACTGGTCGTGCGGGGCGGCGGGACTCGCGCCGAACAGGTACCCCGCGTTCCACTTGATGTCCTGTCCTCCCGGGAGCCGGATCTTGTGGAAGATCGCCGGGCCGACGCGGTGATCCTGCTCGCTGTGCGGGCTCCAGTGGTCCCACTTGCCGAGGTCGCCGAAGGCCTGCACGCCGACGTCCAGGTCGGGTGCGACGGGGTAGCGTGCCTGGAGCTGGTAGCTCAGCTCCAGCGGATGCTCTTCGCCGTCGCGCGTGCTCACGGATTTGCCGAAGAGGAGGTTGGCGTTCAGGCGCAGGCGGTCGATGTCCTTCTGGAAGAGCGGCCCTGCAAGGAACTCGTAACCTGCATTCCGGTCGCTCGGTGCCTCGAATTCCACCAGGAAGCCCACGTCGGCCCAGTATTGGTTGTGCTCGGTGAAGGCGAAGAGGTTCTCCAGCTCGACCGCGTCATAGCGCGTGCGGTCGCCGGGGCTCTGCGCGTACTTGAGGTAGGCCTCGACGAACCACCATTGGGTGGCCCCGTAGCCGAACCCGAGGCTGCCCATGGACTCGCGCCCGCCGTCGTCCTTGAACTTGTCGGTGCCGTACTTGAAGTCGATCTCGCGCTCGCCGTACTCGATGTTGGGCTCGTGCACGTAGTCGTTGGGCTCGATGGCATGCACGATTCCAGGCAAGCCGAGGGCGGCCGCTGCGAGGAGCGGAAGCATCTTCTTCATGGTGTTCTGCCTTAGGGGGAGGAGTGGGATCGTCGTCGCGCCCAGTACATGCCCGCGACGATGACGGCGGCGACGGTGACGAAGAACGCGACCTGCATGGCCGCCGGTTGCGCGTCGTAGCCCACCAGGCCCTGCAGGGCCTTGCCGGCGAGCGACGAGTTGGAAACGATGGAGGAGGTGTCCCACACCGGCGAGGCGAAGCTCGGGATCACGTTGGCCTGGATCAGGAGGCGCGCGGCCTGCGAAGCGAGGCCCGCGGCGAGCAGCAGCACCAGCACCGAGGTCGCGGAGAAGAACCACTTGAGCGGGATGCGCAGCAGCCCGGCGAAGAGGAGCCAGCCCACCGAGATTCCGCCGGCGAGCCCGACGAGGCCGCCGATCGCCATCGAAGCGGGCGAGCTCTCGCCCGAGATCGCGATGCCGTAGAGGAAGAGCACCGTCTCGGAGCCTTCGCGGAGCACCGCGATGAGCACCACGACCGCGAGCACCGAGAGGGCCTTCGTGCCGTCGCGGATCGCGCCGCCGACCTTCTCGGCGTCGGCCGCGAGCTCGCGCCCGTGCACCGACATCCAGATGTTGTGCCACGCGAGCATCACCACGGCGAGGCCGAGGATGGAGGCGTTGAAGAGCTCCTGGCCCATGCCCTCGGCGAGCCCGGCGATGGCGCCCGCGCTCGCGGCGACCACGAGCGAGCCCACGATGCCCAGCGCGAGGCCGATGGCGATCCAGCGGCCGCGCCCGGCGATGCCGCGCGTGGCCGCGCCGACGATGCCCACGATGAGCGAGGCCTCGAGGACCTCGCGGAAGACGATGAGCGCGGTGCCGAGCATGGCCTACTTGGCGACCACGACGCCGTGCGCCGTCTGCGCGTGGAACTCGCCGATGAACTTGTATTCGCCCGGCTTGAGCGGCCCGATGTAAACGGTGCCCTTGGTCTTCGGCGGGATCACCTTCTCGGTGCGCAGGTCGCCGCTGTCGAACTCCTCGGCGGTGTCGTCGCGATTCTCGATCACGAACTTCACCTTCTGGCCCGCGGGAACCTCGATGCGGTCGGGCGTGAACTTGTGCCCTTCGATCGTGAGCGAGAACTGCGGCGGATCCGCGGCGAAGGCGGCGGTGGTGGCGAAGGCGAGGGCGGCAAGGGCGAGGCGAGGCATCTTGGGCTCCGGACAGGAACCCAAATGATAATCGTTCTTATTTGACTTTGCAAGTCCCCCGGCAAGACTTGGCAAGCCCCTAGGCCGCGGCCTTTTGCGGCTCCATTTGCGGCTCTTTCAAGCGGGCCGCCAGGTCCCTCAGCGCCGTGCGCACGCCTTCTTCGATTACAGGGTGATAGAACGGCATCTCGAGCATCTGCGTGACCGTCATTCCGGCCTGCAGGGCCCACGCCAGCAGGTGCCCTACATGTTCCGCATCCGGCCCGACCATCTCCGCGCCGAGGAAGCGGCCCGTGGCCGCGTCGCCGTACACGCGCAGCAGGCCCTTGTTGCGCAGCATCACGCGCGAGCGGCCCTGGTCTTCGAACGACACCTCGCCGGCGCGAAGCGCATGCGCGTGAAGCGACGCGTATCCGCCACCCACGATGGCGATCTGCGGATCGGTGAACACGATGCCGAGCGGCGCGCGGCGAAGGCCGGGCTGCACGTTCGGAAAGCGCGCGGCGTTCTCGCCCGCGATGCGACCTTCGTCCGCGGCCTCGTGCAGCAGCGGGAGGAAGTTCGATGCGTCGCCCGCGATGAAAATCGAGGTCGAGCCCACCTGCGCGGTGCGACGATCCGAAACCGGCACGCCGCGGGCATCGAGCTCGAGGCCCAGCGCGTCGAGGCCGAGGCGGTCGACGTTGGGCACGCGTCCCGTGGCGACGAGCACGTATTCGAAGCGCTCGGTGCGGTGCACGCCTGCCATCGCGTAGTCGATCTCCACCTCGTCGCCCACGCGCTCCACGCGCGTCACGTGGGCGTCGGGATCGAGGACCATCTCGGCGCCCAGCGCGTCGATCGCCGCGCGGCGCACGTCGGGATCGGTGATCGGGCCCACGCGCCCGCCGCGGCCCAGCACGACCACGCGCACGCCCAGGCGCGCGAGCGCCTGGCCCAGCTCGAGGCCGATCACGCCCGGGCCCAGCACCGCGACCGAGCGGGGCAGGTCGTCCCAGTCGAACACGTCGTCGTTCACCACGAGCCGGTCGCCGAGCCCCTCGACGATGGGCGGGATCGCCGGGCGCGAGCCCGTGGCGATCACGATCGCCTTCGCATGCACGCGCGCGTTGCCGACCTGGAGCGTGTTGCGGTCGACGAACCAGGCGTTGCCGCGCAGCTTGTCGGACGCGGGAAGGGCCTCGACACCGTCGAGCACGAACCCCACGAAGCGGTCGCGCTCGCGCTTCACGCGCGCCATCACCTCACGCCCGTCGATGCGCGCCGGGCCCGCGTGCACCCCGAAGCCCACGGCGCGATGCACCGCGTGAGCGGCCTCGGCCGCCGCGATCAGCAGCTTGGAGGGCATGCAGCCCACGCGGGCGCACGTGGTGCCATAGGTGCCGCCCTCGATGAGGACGGCCCTGGCGCCGGCCGCGCGCGCGGCGCGGTAGGCCGCGAGGCCCGCCGTGCCGGCGCCGATCACGGCGACATCGACGTTGAGGTTCGTGTGCATGGCTGTGGGTCGCCTCCCGGGGTGCGGCCTTACGCCGCGAGCTTCTGCGCTTGCGCGAAGTAACGCTCGAGGTCGTCGGCGCCGCCGATGAGCTTGCCGCCGATGAACACCTGCGGGGTCGTGCCCTTGCCGGAAACCGCGCGCAGCGTCGAGCTGGTGATGCCCTTGCCCAGCGTGACCTCCTCGTAGACGAGGCCGTTCTTCTCGAGCAGCGCCTTGGCGCGGGTGCAGTGCGGGCAGCCCGCCTTGGTGAACACGGTGACCGGCTCCGGCGCCTTCAGGCGCGGGGCCACGTAGGCGAGCATCGTGTCGGCGTCGGAGACCTCGAACGGGTCGCCTTCCTTCTCCGGCTCGATGAACATCTTCTCCACGACGCCGTCGCGCACCAGCATCGAGTAGCGCCACGAGCGCTTGCCGAAGCCCAGGCTGGATTTGTCCACCAGCATGCCCATCCCGGCCGTGAATTCGCCGTTGCCGTCGGGAAGGAAGGTGACGTTGGGTGCGTGCTGGTCTTCCTGCCACTCGCTCATCACGAAGGCGTCGTTCACCGAGATCACCACGATCTCGTCCACGCCCGCCTTGCGGAAGGTCGGCGCGAGCTCGTTGTAGCGCGGCAGGTGCGAGGAGGAGCAGGTCGGCGTGTAGGCGCCGGGCAGCGAGAAAACCACCACCGTGCGGCCGTTGAAGACCTGGGCGGACGTGACGTCCTTCCATTGGCCGTCCTTGCGCGTGCGGAAGGTGACCTGGGGGATGCGTTTACCTTCGGAATTGGGAAGCATGGCTTGGGGCTCCGGTTGCGTTGAATGATTGGGTATGGGGCTCATTCTGGGATGCCCTGATAAATTAATCCAATTGATTGTGGTTATAATTGCGATTGGTCAAGTCAATGGAGAAGGGGCCGTGACCCTCACCGAATTGCGCTATGTCGTGGCGCTCGCCCAGGAGCGCCATTTCGGGCGCGCCGCGCAGCGCTGCTTCGTGACGCAGCCCACGCTGTCGCTCGCGCTCGCCAAGCTCGAGGACGAGCTGGGCATGAAGCTCTTCGAGCGCAACAAGAACGAGATCATCGCCACGCCGCGCGGGCTCGCGGTGGTGGAGCAGGCGAGGCGCGTGCTCGACGAGGCGGGCAAGATCCAGGACATCGCCCGCGGCGGGCGCGACCAGCTCGCCGGGGCGCTGCGCCTGGGCGTGATCCCCACCATCGGCCCCTACCTGCTGCCCGACTTGATCCCGATCCTTCGCAAGCGCGCGCCCGCGATGCCGCTGTCCATCGAGGAGAACCTCACCGGCGCGCTCGCGCCGATGCTGCGCGAGGGCGAGCTGGACGTCGTGATCATCGCGCTGCCGTTCGCGCTGCCCGGCGTGAAGACCCGTGTGGTGTATGAGGAACCGTTCAGCGTCGTGGTTCCCGAGGGCCATCCGTGGCAGGCGCGCAAGGGCGTGAAGCCCGGCGAGCTGGCGCAGGAGAACCTCCTCGTCCTCAACAACGGGCATTGCTTCCGCGACCAGGTGCTCGAGGCGTGCCCGGGCCAGCCCAACACGGCGCTGCCCGAGGGCCGCGCGGGCAGCTCGCTCGAGACCATCCGGAACATGGTCGCCTCGGGCCTGGGGGTGAGCGTGCTGCCGGCGTCCGCGCTCACGACGCGCTACGCATCGAAGATGCTCAAGATCGTGCCGTTCTCGTCGCCCGTGCCTTCGCGCAAGGTGGCGCTCGCGTGGCGTGCGAGCTTCGATCGACCGCTCGCCATCGAGACGCTTGCCGAGGCCATCGCGGCGGTGCGCATGCCGTGCCTCAGGATGGCGAAGGTGGTCTAGATCGCGGTATGGCGTAGCATTCGAAGTGCAGTTGGGGAGGATGCATGAGGAATCCTGCCGCCATCACCCGTCGCCGCGTCCTGCAAAGCGGAGCGGGCGCGCTTGCGCTCCTGGCATCGACTCCGTTCGGATCCGCCTGGGCCCAATCAGAGGGAGCGACCCGGATCCTGCGGGCCCCGAAGACGGCGCTGGTCCTCGGCAACGCCCGATACCGGAACGTCCCCGAGCTGCTCCATCCGGCGAACGACGCGAACGCCATTGCGGCCTTGCTGGGGCAATGCGGTTTCGCGGTGACGGCGCTGGTGGATGCCGAGCGCGGGAAGATGGCTTCGTCCATCGGCGATTACGCGGAGGCGCTCGCCAGGGACAAGTCCGTGGGCATCTTCTATTTCGCCGGTCATGGGCTGCAGCTCGGGTGGCACAACTACCTGGTGCCCGTGGACGCCTCGATCCACAGGCCCGAGGACATCCCCGCACAGGCGGTAGACATCGCAATGGTCCTCGATGGCATGGCGAAGGCCGACAACCCCATGAATGTCCTCATCCTCGATGCCTGCCGCGACAACCCGTTCGGCAGCTACCGGGTCGAGCAGAAGGGCCTGAGCCAGATGGACGCGCCCGCACGGACGCTGCTCGCCTACGCGACCGCGCCCGGCAACGTGGCCTCCGATGGCGAGGGCCAGAACGGCCTCTACACGGAGAACCTGCTGCGCGAAATGAAGACGCGCGAGGCGAAGATCGAGGATGTGTTCAAGCGCGTGCGCCTCGCGGTGCGGCGAGCTTCACACGGGCGCCAGATTCCGTGGGAGAGCACGTCGCTCGAGGAGGATTTCTATTTCTTCCCGCCGGAGAGCCTGAAGAAGCTCTCTCGCGAGGAGGAGGACAAGGCTTTCGCTTCCGAGCTCGCCCAGTTCACGCGGGCGATCGATGCGAACGACACGGCGCTTCTCGTGGAATACCTGCAGCTGTATCCGAGCGGCCAGTTCGCGGAGCTGGCGGAGCTGCCGCTCGATCGCCTGCTTGCCGCGCAGGGAGAAAGGCCGGTCGAGCCGGCGCCGGCGGCGGGCAATCCCTACACGGCCGGATGGGCGCGGGCGGACACGCGATTCCGCGTCGGGGACAGCTACACCTACGACACCACCAACCGGAAGAACGGAAACACCCGGCGCAGGACGCACATCGTCACGAAGGTCACGGACCTCGAGATCGTCTTCGGCGATGGCGAGCTGGTTTGCGACCCGCTGGGAAACGTCCTCAAGTTCCCGGGCGGCCTGCGCTGGGGACTGCACCAGGAAGTCCCGCTCGAGTATGCCGTGGGCAAGCGCTGGACCACGCGATTCGACGTTCTCGCCGGCGGCAACGGCACGAACACCCTCGCGTATCGCGTCGCCGCGCGGGAAAAGGTCACGGTTCCCGCGGGCACCTTCGACGCTTTCCGGGTCGAGGGACGCGGCCTCAACGAGTCGCCTTTCCGCGCGGCGAACGAGCTGCGGTTCACCACGTGGCGCGCGCCCGAGCTTCGGCTGTGGATCGCCTTCGAGCACCTGGTCACATCGCCCGGCGCGACGGAGATCTCGTTGCGCAGCGAGCTGGTGTCGTACCGGCAGGCCTGAGGCCTACGCGAACCGTACCGACAGTTCGCCGAATCCCCCGTAGCTCGCCTTCACCACGTCACCGGGCACCACAGGAATCGGTGTCACGCAGGTACCCGTGGTGACGACTTCGCCTGCGCCCATCGTGATGCCCAGGGCATTGAGCTCGTTCACGATCCACGCGAGCGCGATGCGGGGATCGCCCAGCACGTTCGCGCCCTTTCCGTCATGCCTCGACTTGCCCGCGACTTCCGCCGACACCGCGTGCGCCGCGAGGTCCACGTCGCGCCAGCGACGGGTCGCCGCGGGCCCCAGGATGAATCGATGCGTGCATGCGTTGTCGGCGATGAGCTGGGGCGCGCCGACGGCGCAGAAATCCGTGTAGCGCGAATCGGGAATCTCGATCGCCGGATGCAGCGTGCCGACCGCGGCCATCACTTCCTCGACCGAGTAGGGCCGTCCACGTGGCGGGAGCGCGCGCTCGAAGCGCAACGCCAGCTCGACCTCGGCCACGCGCATGAGGCAATTGGCGAGTGGAATGGTCGCGCCATCGGGGAGCACCATCTCGGCGAGCAGCCGGCCCGCGAGCGGCCCATCCACGTTGATGTGGCGCTGGCCGGCAACGCTGGTGGCCGCGATCTTCCAGCCGAAGAGCGGCTTCGACGTGTGGTTCAACCATTGCGCCTGGATGCCGTACCCGTCTTCGCGCGTTGCGGGCCGCAATGCTTCGGGCAAGTGGTCGAGGCGCGTGCCGGCGTCCCAATGGCGCGTGAGCAGCTCCGCGGCGGTCTTCGCGGACTGCGGAGTCATGCCTATGCGAGGTCCTTGGCGAGCGCGGCCCGAACGTTTGCGGGGACGGGGTCGATCGAGACCTTGTAACCGGGGTGATCGATCCCGATGGCGAGCGCCACGCCGTACTTGAGCGCCTCGGCCATCTCCTTCGTGAGCTCGAAGCGCAGGAAGTGCACGGAGGAAGTCTTCTCCTCGGTCTCGCGCTCCAGGTCCTCGTCGGCGATGGCGTAGACGGCGGGCGAACCTTCGACGCGGACCCACGTGCGCCGCTCGATGCCCTTCAGGCTCGCGAGCGCCCCTCGCCGTTCCTCGACGTCCTCGTACTCGATCAGCATCGTCGCCTTGAAGTTGCGCCCGTCGGGCACCAGCGGGTTGTAGGCGTCGATCTCGTCCTGGATGGCCTCTTCCTCGAAGATCTTCTCGGCGCGCAGCATCTCCTGCACCTGGTAGCGCATGGTGAGCTCGTCTTCGAAGAGGAGCGTCACGTGCTCGCCCAGGTGGACGGTGCGGTCCTTCTTGTGCGCGATGACCTTCGCGCGGTATTCCTTGCGGGCCTTGGCGTAGGCCTCGAGCGTCATCAGCGATTCGCGGGTGATCTTGGCCATGGCGCTAGTCGGGGAGCCCATAGGCGATCCTCAGGAGCGAGATCGGATGGCGGAGCTCCGGTTTCGCGGCGTCTTGCGCAAGAGTGCCGATTCCTTCGGCGATGTGGTGGCCGGCGAGCTGGCAATCCGAGGAGACATAGGCGGGCGCCGCTTCCGCGGCCTGGCGGAAGACCGGCCGCCCGATCTTGAGCGCCGCGTCGTGGAATTCGGCCTTCACTCCGTAGGTGCCGGCGTGGCCCGAGCAGCGCTCGATCACGGTCACCTCGGTGCCGGGCACGCCTTCGAGCGCTTCCTTGGTCTTCAGGCCGATCTTCTGCACGCGCGAATGGCACGGCACGTGGTAGGCCACCTTGCCGAGCGGCTTGGGGAACTCGGTCTTGAGGAGACCATCGCGGCGGCGCGCCATCAGGTATTCGAAGGGATCGAACATGGCATCGCGCACGACGCGCACGTCTTCCTCCTCGGCGAACATGAGCGGCAGCTCCTGCTTGAACATGAGCGTGCACG
Organism: Usitatibacter sp.; assembly: GCA_035519515.1. Lineage (GTDB taxonomy): Bacteria > Pseudomonadota > Gammaproteobacteria > Burkholderiales > Usitatibacteraceae > Usitatibacter. The sequence continues at coordinate 10,412 of DATIWC010000108.1, read as the reverse complement.
AGGGCACGGGCGTGACGATCGCGTAGCCTGCGCGCGCGAGCGCGGCGAGCTTCGGGATGTTGTTCTGCTTGAGGCGCTCCACGGAGGCGAGGTCGCCCTGCTCGAGCTTGGGCATCCCGCAGCACGCCTCGCCTTCGACCAGCACGTAGGGGATCGCGTTGTGGTCGAGGATCTTCAGCAGGTCGTGCCCGATGCCCGGCTCGTTGTAGTTCACGTAGCAGGTCGAGAACACCGCGACCTTGCCCGGCGTGCGCTCGCCGTCCTTCACGGGATGCGCCGCGGACTGGGGCGCGTTGCGCCGGAACGGCTTGGGCGCGAACTCGGGAAGCCATGCGCGCCGGTCCACGCCCGCCACCTTCTCGCCCAGCGCGCGAAGCGGCTTCGATTTCGCCGCGGCGTTCACCGCCTGCACGACCACCGGGATCGTCGCGAGCTTGCCGTTACGGTCGGTGGAGGAGAGGAGGCGGTCGCGCACCGGATGCTTCATGCGGCCTTCGCGGAACTGGAAGGCTTTCGCGCGGAGCATCAGGTGCGGGAAATCCACGTTCCACGGATGCGGCGGGACGTACGGGCACTTCACCATGTAGCAGAGGTCGCAGAGGTAGCACTGGTCCACCACGTCCCAGTACTTTTCCTTCGCCACGGCCTCGACCTCGCCGGAATCCGTGGCATCGACCAGGTCGAAAAGCGTCGGAAACGAGTTGCAGAGGCTCACGCATCTTCGACATCCATGGCAGATGTCGAAGACGCGTTCCATCTCCGCGACGATCTTCGGCTCCTCCCAATACTCGGGATTGCGCCAGTCGATCGGGTGGCGGGTAGGGGCCTCGAGGCTTCCTTCTCTGTTTGACAACTTTCCGTGCCTCGCGCCTCGCGCCTAGTCGGTCAGCGCGTCGAGCGCCTTCTGGAAGCGGTTGGCGTGCGAGCGCTCGGCCTTGGCGAGCGTCTCGAACCAGTCGGCGATCTCGTCGAAGCCTTCCGAGCGGGCCGACTTCGCCATGCCCGGGTACATGTCGGTGTACTCGTGCGTTTCGCCGGCCACGGCCGCCTTCAGGTTTTGCCGGGAGCTGCCGATGGGCAGGTCGGTCGCGGGGTCGCCCACGGACGCGAGATAGTCCAGGTGGCCGTGCGCGTGGCCCGTCTCGCCTTCCGCGGTGGAGCGGAAGAGCGCCGCCACGTCGTTCTGCCCTTCGACGTCGGCCTTGTTTGCGAAATAGAGGTAGCGGCGGTTCGCCTGCGACTCGCCGGCGAACGCGGCCTTGAGGTTATCGTGGGTTTTCGTGCCTTTGAGGGGTTTCATTGGAGCCTCCAGGGATGGTTCTCGATCGGTGCCGAGAGATGAATCTTCTCAGGCGCGCCTGCAATGGTATTGCCGCAGGTCAAGCCTAGCGCCCGCCGGCTGCGAGCGTCCAATTGATTGTTTCGATTCGCGCGATTGGCGGTGCCTATGGTGAGGCGCGAAGCCGCCGCAGCGCGGCGCGGAACGATGCCTCCGCCTCCTCTTCGCCCGGGTGATGACCGCCTGCGACGAGGCGTTCGCCGCCGACGTAGACATCGGCCACTCGATTGGCGTTTCCGGAGAACATTGCCACGCCCAGCATCCGTGCGGCACCGAGGGCGGTGAAGTCCGCATCGCCGGCGTCGAGCACGACGAGATCCGCGCGCCGCCCCGCCATGATCGCGCCCGCGGGATGGCCGCTCGCCTGCGCCCCGCCCGAAGCGGCGCCGCGCCAGAGGTTGGCCGCCACATCGGGCGCCGCCTCGGTTGCGGCGACGTTGCGCATGCGCGTGCGAAGCCGCTGGCTGTATTCGAGCGCGCGCAGCTCCTCGAAAGGGCTCACCGAGACGTGGCTATCGCCGCCGATCGACCACGGAGACTGCGCCTCGAACCACTCGGCGAAGTCGAAGATGCCGTCGCCGAGGTTCGCTTCCGTCATGGGGCACAGGCCCACCGAAGCGCCGCTCGCGGCGAGCGAGCGCCGCTCGATCTGCGTAAGGTGCGTCGCGTGGATGAAGCACCAGCGCGAATCCACCGGCACGAGGTCACGCACCCACGCGAACGGCGTCGTGCCGTGCGTCTCCATGCACTCGGCCACTTCGCCCGTCTGCTCGGAGATGTGCATGTGAATCGGCATCGCCGCGTCGAAGTGCGAGGCCTCGGAGACGATCTCCGTGAGCATCAGGGCATCGACCGCGCGTACCGAGTGCGGCGCAATACCCAGGCGCAGGCGCGGATGCGGGAGGTGGAAGGACGAGACCTCGCGCACGATCTCCATCACGAAGGCCGGGTCGCTTCCGAAGCGGCGCTGCGCCGGCGAGAGCACCTTGTGGCCGAAGCCGCCATGGGCGTAGAGAACGGGAAGCAGCGTGAGCGCGATGCCCGTGCCCCGCGCCGCAGCCACTATGCGCTCCGCGAGCTCGGCCACGTTGTCGTAGGGCTTGCCGTCGCGATCGCGATGCATGTAGTGGAACTCGGCCACGGTGGTATAGCCGTGGCGCAGCATCTCGATGTAGAGGTGCCGCGCGATCGCCTCGACGTCGTCCGGCTCGAGGCGCAGGACGAGGCCGTACATCTCCTCGCGCCAGGTCCAGAAATCGTCGGTGGGATGCCCGCGCAATTCGGCGAGCCCGGCCATGGCGCGCTGAAAGGCGTGGGAATGGATGTTGGTCATGCCCGGAAGCACCGGTCCGGGTGCGACCTTGCGCGAGCCCGGCGCCGTGCCGGCATCGGCGCGCGTGATGAGGCCGGCGTCGTCCCATTCGATCGTCACGTCGCGCGCCCATCCTCCGGGCAGTAGCGCGTCGGCAGCGAACAGCGAGTCGATGGAAAGTCCTCCCGGCGTTTTTTTCCTATCATACGGCCATGGCCGGGTTATTCATCTCGAACGCGCGTATCGCCACCCTGCGCGGCGGGCGCTACTCCATCGTCGAGAAGGCGGCGCTACGTTGCGAGGACGCGCGCATCGTCGCGATCGGCGCCAATGGCGACGTGCCTCGCAGGCCCGACGACGAGGTGATCGATGCCCACGGCGCGCTCGTCACGCCAGGGCTCGTCGATTGCCACACGCACCTGGTGTTCGCCGGCGATCGCTCGCGCGACTTCGAGATGCGCCTCGCCGGGAAGAGCTACGCGGAGATCGCGAAGGCGGGCGGCGGCATCGTCTCGACCATGCGCGCCACCCGCGAAGCGGGCAACGCGGAGCTGCGCGCGGCCTCGGCCCGGCGCCTGCAATCGCTGATGCGCGATGGCGTGACGACGGTCGAGATCAAGTCGGGCTACGGGCTGGACGCCGAGCACGAATTGAGGTGCCTGCGCATCGCGCGCAGTCTCGCGGCCGATCACGCGGTGTCGCTCACCACCACGCTTCTCGCCGCGCACGCGGTGCCCCCTGAGTTCGCGGGGCGCGCGGACGCCTACGTCGATGAAGTGTGCGAGCGCATGATCCCGCGCGCGGCGGCCGAGGGCCTTGCCGATGCGGTGGACGCGTTCTGCGAGTCCATCGCCTTTACGCCCGCGCAGGTCTCGCGCGTGTTCGAGGCGGCGCGCCGCCACGGGCTGCGCGTGAAGCTGCATGCCGACCAGCTCACCGACGGCGGCGGCGCGGCGCTCGCGGCGCGCTACGGGGCCGTCTCCGCGGACCACCTGGAGCACGCGGGCGAGGAGGGCATCGCGGCGATGGCCCGCGCGGGAACCGTGGCGGTGCTCCTGCCCGCGGCGTACTACTTCCTGCGCGACAAGCATCCGCCGCCGGTTGAAGCGTTCCGTCGCCACCGCGTGCCGCTCGCGGTATCCACCGATTGCAATCCGGGAACGTCGCCGTGCGCATCGCTCCTGACCGCGATGAACATGGCATGCACGCTGTTCGGGTTGAGCCCCGAGGAGTCGCTCGCGGGTGCGACTTGCCACGCTGCGGCTGCGCTGGGACTCGATGACCGGGGCGTGCTCGAGCCGGGAAAGCGTGCGGACTTCGTTCTATGGGATGCCGACGATCCGGCGCAGCTCGCGTGGAACATCGCGGGCCTGGAACCGCGCTCGGTCTACTTCGAGGGCCGGTTACGCTCCGCTCACGCTAAACCTTGAACCACGAAGGACACGAAAAGCACGAAGAAAAGCGGAAGAATAGCAACGTCGGCTATCGGCCATAAGCAGCCATCGTCAGCCTGCGCGGTTGCGGTTCCGGTTTCCCGAATGTCGGGCAACCTCCAGGTCTTCTCGAAGAATGGCTTCTCCGGTCCGTAGAAGCGGAACAGCACCTCGAAGCTGCCCTGAGCGCTCGTCGGCACCCAATTCGACTCGTGACCGTCCGGCGGCCGCGGCCCGAAGAAGATGTCCACCGAGCCGTCGGCGTTCTTCGCCAATCCCGGCGTGTTGGATGAGCGGCTCGGCCAACGTGCGTTGCGAATGGGCGCGTGCGTGCTTCGATCGTAGACAGTTGCCGACCAGTATTGGCGTACCGGCGCATTGGCCGGCACCGTAAGCACGTAGGTCTTGCTCCCTTCGAGGCGCCGGCCTGCCTGGTCCGCGATGGCGAGCAGGTAGGCCGAGCCCGCGCCGGCGCCCGGGTGCTTGGGACTGAAGTAGGCATACGAATACGTGACGCCACGCGCATCGACGGGATAGCTGTCGGGCTTCGCGAAGAACGTGGCCATTTCTTGGAACAGTCCTAGCGAGCCCGGCATCCCCCAATGGCCGCCCTCGTATTCGGGTAAGAAGGACGACTCGTATCGCGCCGCCAGCCACGCTTGCGCCTCGCGCGCCGCTGCGTCCAGCGAAGCGCGCGTGTCAGCGTCAGGATTGAACGGCTTGCCCTTTTCGATGCCGATCGTCTTGAGAGCATCGATCATGGCCTTGTCGCGTTCCAGCCATGGCTCTGCCTGAACGATCCGGTTCAGCGATTCGTAGTACCTCGCGTTGTAGGGAATCGTGCTGTCGTACACGATGTCCACTACATCGACAAACGCCGTCTCGGGAGGCTGGCTCGATCGCGAAAGCGGATAGAGCTTGATGCGCTTGCCATATGCGACCGCGCGCGCGACGTCGGCTTCGCTGCCGCTCCTGGGAATGGAGCGGAGCAGGGCGTAGCCGCGGTAGGTATCCGACGGCAAGGGGATATACCCGGCAGGCACGCCCGCCGCGTAGCCAGGAGGCAGGATCAGGTACTTGCCTCCCATGCCCTTGTCGGCGCCCGCAGGCCCGACGTCTTCGAGCGCAGACTGCCATGCATCCATCACGGTGCCGGTGATGGAGCCTTCGTCTGCGGGCGGAATCTCCAACACCATGGGACCGGCATCGCGCGTGTCAATGAAGGGTGTGAGGTAGATCGCATCCGGGTTGGGCGTAAGCGTCTGGATCTTCCAGTCCGGGAGGCGCGACCAGTAGGTAATCTGGTTCCATGAACCTCCCGCGCGGGCACTAGCCTGGTACATGAGGTCGAAATTGACGGCCGGCATGCCCCAGACAACAGCCTCCACGGCGCGCCGCTGCAGTGAACGACGCGAGAGGTCTTCGCCGGACATGCCCTGGGCCAACGCACCCAGCGTCCCGCATGTAAGCGCCAGCAGCACCACGGCCATTCGTGCGGAGCGCGTCATTTGGATTCCTTTCATCCCACCGGGGGGTCACATCAGGAGCTCACAATTTCCATGCAAGACTAGGATGACGTATGCGCGCTCGCAATGGGAGCGGACCGGCGAGAACAGTGGCCGCGCCGTCCTCGCAGGGATGTCCGCTTTGGGTCGGGAGCCGGCCTGTTAGACCCTAGGCGTCGCGCACCCCAGGATCCCGCCCAACTCGTGTTGCGCCGAGGCACCCTGGCAAAGACCATTGCTGTAGCGCTGCTTGGCCTTGCGGCCGCTGGGACTTCCTCGGAATCGTCCACCGCACGGCATACCTCTTTCGCGCCCTGGTTCCCCGCCTGGGGGGGCCAAAGCATCATTTCGTCGCTTCGCGGTGTCGCACGCTATCGCACGCTGCTAAGTTTCCTCCCGTTCGATCACTTGGGGAGACGATCCTATGCATGCGCGAGCAAGAGTCCTGGGGATTTTCGCGTTGCCGGTCCTGCTTGCGGCGCAGGCCGCCTCGCCCGCCGACGACGCCCGCGCGAGGAGCGCGCTCGAGGCGGCGGCAAGGGTGTATTCACGGGCGCCCGCGTTGAAGGAGACGATCACCTATGTCGTCAAGTCGGAAGGCAATGACCAGCAGCCCAAGAGGATCCTAGTTGTCATGGGGCCCGGATCGGACGCCTCGGTATCGGATCCGGTCTTCACCGCGATCGCCGCGGGCGAGGTGATGTACGTGACGAAGCATGACGACCCGGCGCACTACGTGGCGAGACCCTATCGGGGCGACTTCGCGCAGGCCCTGGACTCCATCTTTGGAGAACACGGCGAGCTCTTCGAGCCGGTCGAGATTTCCATGCGCGCAGGAAAGCCGTATACGGCATGGCTGCAATCGCTCCGCTTTCGCGTGCTGAACACCCTCACTGTCAAGAGCCTTCACGAGGAGCTTGCCGGGGGAAGGCGGACGGAGGTACTGGCCTTTCAGGCAGACAACGGCTCTCTCGATCTTCGCATCGACGGAGCATCCCACCGACTCGACTCCTTCGTCCTCCACGTCCGCCCGGCCGGCGCGCCCCCCGATGCGCACCTCGAGATCGCGGGAACGTTCGCGTGGGAGGCGCCTGCCGACGCCGCTTCATCGCTCGCGTTCGATGCGGCGGCGCGAACGAGGGTGCCGAACCTGGCCGACCTCAAGGCTGCCGGACTCGCCGTCGGCAGCCCCACGCCGAGGTTCGAGCTCAGCACGCTCGAAGGCGGTCGCATCGCACTGGACAAGCTCGAGGGATATGTCGTCGTCCTCGATTTCTGGGCTACGTGGTGCGCACCCTGCTGGGAAGGCCTGCACGAAACGCAGCGGCTGCACGAGTGGGCCACGCAAGCCGGGAAGCGGGTCAAGGTCTTCGCGGTCAACACGCTCGAGCAATCCGGCAGTGAAGAGGACAAGCGGGTGCGCGCCGCGCGGTTCCTGCAATCGCAGCACCTTGACCTGCCGTGCTTGCTAGACCTGGACGCGAGCCTCTTCGCGGGCGTCGGCTCGCCCGGGCTTCCCAGCACCGTCGTCGTCGATTCCTCGGGGCACGTGGCCAACATCCACCAAGGACTCTTTCCAGACATGCTGGCGACGCTCGAGGAGGAGGTGGCACACGCGCAGCGTTGATGCGCGGGTGGGCCATCCGGCGATGATGCTCGGATCCCGTTCTTGCACGGGTGCGCCAGGTTCGAGTACTCGAGCTGCATTGTGAGCAGACGGAAAATGTCGGCTATGGGTCGGTTACGGCCAGAAGCGCCATTGAGGGGTCCGGCAGCCCGGGGCAAAGCAAGAAAATCCAGGATCACTTGATCTTGACGACGACTTTGCCTTTCGCACGGCCTGTTTCGACGTAAGCCAGGGCCTGGTTGGTCGATTCGAATGGAAAGACGCGATCGATCACGGGGCGGATAACGCCGGCCTCGATCAGTCCGGTGATATCTCGCAGCTGGTGCCCGTTGGCGCGCATGAATAGGAACGAATACTTCACACCGTGCCGGGCCGCTCTCTTCCTGGCTCCGAGGCTCAACACGCGGGCGACGAGGCCTACGAACCACGGCGCGCCAATTTCCTTCGCGAACGCGGGGTCCGGTGGGCCGGAAATCGAGATCAGCGTACCGCCGGGCTTGAGCACGGACAGCGATTTCGCCAGCGCCGCCGCATCCTGGCTATGCAGGACAACATCGTAGTCGTGGAGAACGTCCTCGAAGTCGACTTTCTTGTAGTCGATGACGATGTCCGCCCCGAGCCGCTTCACCAGCTCGGTGTTGGCGGCGCTCGTGGTCGTGGCTACCGTGGCCCCGACGTGCTTGGCCAACTGGATTGCGAAGCTGCCGACGCCGCCCGATCCCGCCTGGATGAAGACTTTCTGGCCCTTCTTCAGGCCGGCTCTTTCGATCAGTGCCTGCCAAGCCGTCAAACCCACCAGCGGTATCGATGCCGCTTCTTCCATGGTGATGTTCTTCGGTTTGGGGGCGGCATCGTCTTCATTCACCGCAATGAGCTCCGCAAATGTACCGATGCGATGATCAGGCACGCGTGAATAGACTTCGTCGCCCTCCTTGAATTTCCGAACGCCCGAGCCGACCCGGGCCACGACGCCGGCCACGTCGTGGCCCAGCACCAGGGGCATGCGGTAAGGGAGGATCAGCTTGAACTCGCCGCCCTTGATCTTGGAGTCCACCAGGTTCACGCCTGCCGCGTGAACCTCGATCAGCACGTCGTTTCCACCGATCTCGGGCGGTGGGATCTCGGCCAGGCGCATCGGGGCGCTCTTGCCGTACCGATCGATCATGAATGCCTTCATTGGCCTGCACCGAGTCGCAGGTCCTTCCTGATCCCCGCATCCAGCATGGCCGCCGGCGCAAACCTGCGGAGCAATCGCAAGCGATTGGCGAGCGGGCCGGCCGTGTACCGGAGCTTCGGCCGGTCGGCGCTGGCGGCTTCAAGGACAACGTCGGCGACGACGGCCGGATCGTCGGCGTTTGCCATCACGTGCTTGAGGACCTTTGCGAGAGCGGCGCGAGCGGCGTGATACTCATCCAGCTGCGAATCCGGCGCCGCGAGGTTCGCGTCGAACTGCGTCTTCGTGTACGCGGGCTCGATCACGGAAACCCGGATGCCCCGGGTACGCAACTCGTGGTCCAGCGACTCCGAGTAGCCCTCGACGGCGTGCTTGGTTGCCGAATAGAGCGCCCCGTACGGCATCGGCAGGAACCCGAGGACCGAGCCGATGTTGATGATTCGGCCGCTCCCCTGGCGCCGCATGTGCGGCACGACGGCGCGGGTCATCCGGATGAGCCCGAAGAAGTTGGTCTCGAATATCGCCTTGGCTTGCTCGATGGAGCTCTCCTCCGCTCCGCCGGGTGCGACGCCGAAGCCGGCGTTATTCACCAGCACGTCGATGCGACCCTCGAGACGCATGAGCTCGGTCACGACAGACTCGACCGACGCATCCTGCGTTACGTCGAGCGGCAACATGGGGAAGGGCTGCTGGTCGCCCTGGTGCCCGCGCCGGCTGGTGCCGTAGACCTTGTAGCCCGTCGATGCCAACCGCTTCGCGGTAGCTTCGCCGATGCCCGACGAGGCGCCTGTTACGAGGGCGATGGATGCCTTGATCTTCATGCCGTGTCTCCTGGGTTGTATATGATGAGCGTCATATTCGCGGGCGAACGCATGGAAGGGGGCTCCAAATGGCGTCAATCCTGCGTGGGGATGAGCTGCTTCAGCGTCGCTTCGCGCAGCGCATTGGAAAGCTTGGGGTCATCGACAGCGCGGGCGAGGACCAGGGTGCCGACCATCGCTGCGACGATGAACCGGGCGCGCTCTTCCGCGTCCGGCTGCCCCCGCCCGGCCAATTGTCGGCCGACAAGCTTGATCATTTCCTTGATGCGGCGAGTGGCGACATGCCTTACTCCGGGCGCCTGGCGCGGCATCTCGGAGCCGAGCGCGGCAACCGCGCAGCCGGTCTCGATCGCCTTCACGTGCGCCTTCGAAAGATAGGCCTGGATGATCGCAGGGAGCACCTGCTCAGGGGGCAAGGTCGCCGCCGCATGTTCCATCATCGCCACGGCTTCGCCGCCTGCGCGGTCTGCAGCCTCGGCGAGCATCGCCTCGCGCGACGAGAAATGGGCGTAGAAGCCGCCATGCGTGAGGCCCGCATCCTTCATGATGTCGGCGACACCGGTGCCGTTATAGCCGCTGCGCCGGATGGCGCGCGCGGCCGCCTCGACGATGCGCTCGTGGCTGATGTCCTTGGATCGGGTGCCGGTTCGCTTCATATGATGGTCATCATATACGATCTCCCGCCGCGATGCAACGGGGTCGCTTGGCCTTTGACGCAAGTGTGTTCAAGGGGACACGATGCGCGTTATCGGGAGGGCAGGCCCTTGGCCGCACCTACGACCTTCCGGACACGGTTTGCAAGAACCTGGGATACCCGCCCTATCCCGCGTGGTGGTGATGATCACCCCACCGCCGCAGCGAAACGCTAGCGGCGATAGGCCGGCGGCTGGGGCTGCGGGGCCGGCGCGTCCGGGACCGGATGGACGTCCACCGCGATGTGGATGCGCGGGCCCGGATCGAAGGGCATGCGCGCCACGAGCTCGCGGCCGGCATAGCGGTAGCGAACGTCGTACCCGACGGCCACCTCGCGCATTTCCTGCACGGTGCGGCAGCGCTCGATCTCGCGCGTCACGGGAACGCGCTCGACGTCGGTCGTCTCTCCACCGCCGCCCACCGCGCCGTTCTGCTTGTCCACCTCATGGCCCACCAGGCCGCCGACGATGGCGCCCGCGGCCGTGCCGCGATCGCGCCCGCCGCTGCT
>DATIWC010000107.1:0-58259 GCA_035519515.1 Usitatibacter sp. | reverse complement strand
GCCCCGGTGCGTAAGCTGGAGAAGGAGCTGGCAGTGATAGTCGCCCCCGACCTCTATTTCACCCAGGAATCCCGCAGCGTCACCGCGCGATTGAACGCCTTGGGGCTACGCCCGTCCGGCACGAAGTACCCGTGCCGCTCGAACTGGAACCGCTCGCCCACCTTCGCCTCTTTGAGCGACGGCTCGAGATAAGCCGAGATCACCTTCTTCGCATTCGGGTTGATGTCGTCGAGGTACGTGTGCGATCCCGCGCCCGGCTGCGGCTCGCGGAAGAGGCGATCGTAGAGCCGCACCTCGCAAGTGTGCGCATGCGCGGCCGAAAGCCAGTGGATCACGCCCTTCGTCTTCACCGACTCCGCGCCCGGCGTTCCCGACTTGGTCTCGGGCAGGTAGTCGCAATGCACTTCATCGACCCGGCCGTCGGCGCCCTTCGAGAAACCGGTGCAGCGAACCACGAAGCCGTACTTCAAACGAACCTGGTTGCCGGGCAATAGGCGGAAGTAGCCTTTGCTCGGCACTTCCATGAAGTCCTCGCGCTCGATCCAGAGCTCGCCAGTCATGGGCACCATGCGCTTGCCCCAATCGGCCTTCTGCGGATGGTTCGGGGCGAAGCATTCCTCGACGTGGCCCTTGGGCCAGTTGTCGATCACGAGCTTCAACGGATCGAGCACGGCGATGCGGCGAGGCGCGATCTCGTTCAGCACCTCGCGCTGGCAGTCCTCGAAGATCGAGTAGTCGATCAGCGAATCGGACTTGGAGACGCCCACGCGCTCCATGAAGAGCTTGATGCCCTCGGGCGTGAAGCCGCGGCGCCGGCAACCGACCAGCGTCGGCATGCGCGGATCGTCCCAGCCGTCCACGTGCCCTTCCTTCACGAGCTGGATGAGGAACCGCTTGCTCATCACCGTGTAGGAAAGATTCAGCCGTGAGAACTCGATCTGTTGCGGCAGGGGACGTTGCAACAAACCAAAGGAAGCGATCTTCTCCAGCACCCAGTCGTAGAAAGGCCGCTGGTCCTCGAACTCCAGCGTGCACAGCGAATGCGTGATGTTCTCCAGCGCGTCCTCGATGGGGTGCGCGTACGTGTACATCGGGTAGATGTGCCACTTGTCGCCGGTGCGGTGGTGGTCGGCGTTCTTGATGCGGTAGATCGCCGGGTCGCGCATGTTGATGTTGGGCGACTTCATGTCGATCTTCGCGCGCAGCACGTGGGAGCCGTCGGGATGCTTGCCGTCGCGCATCTCGGTGAAGAGCGCGAGGCTCTCTTCCACGGAGCGCTTGCGGTAGGGCGACTCCATCCCGTGCTCGGTCAGCGACCCGCGAGTGGCGCGTAGCTCCTCCGCTGTCTGTGAATCCACGTACGCGTCGCCGTGCTTGATGAGCTCCACGGCGAACTCGTACATCCAGTCGAAATAGCTGCTCGCGTGGTAGAGGTATTCGTCGTTCTTCCCGTAGTCGAAGCCCAGCCACTTCACCGAGTCGAGGATGGCATCGACGTACTCCTGCTCCTCCTTCTCCGGGTTGGTGTCGTCGAAGCGCATGTGGCAGATGCCGCCATACTCGCGCGCGAGACCGAAGTTGAGGCAGATCGACTTGGCATGCCCGATGTGGAGATAACCATTCGGCTCGGGCGGAAAGCGCGTGCGGATCTTCGCCGGATCGACGGGCGCGTTGGCGTGCGTCGCCGCCGGCCCGGGCTTGCCGCCCCAGCGCCGCTGCGAATACTTCCCCTCGGCCAGGTCGCGATCGATGTGCTGGCGGATGAAGTTGGTGATGTGCGCGCCTTCGGGGGGCGTCTTGGAGTCGTTCATAGGGCACTATTTTGCCCGACCTAAGCCGTATATGATTTTCCGGCCATGAAACTCGCTCCCGCGCTCATCGCCGGCATTGCGGTTACGCTCATCGCGGGCAGCGCACTCGCCACGCAGCGCACATGGACCGGAGCGCACAGCGCCAACTGGTCGGACCCCGGCAACTGGCAGAACGGCGTGCCCGTGAACGGCGACATCGTGGAGCTGCCGGTGACTGCGCCGCATACGTGGATCAACGACCTCGGGCCGATCACCCTGGATAGCTTCCTCCTGCACAACGACGACCCGGTTTCGTTCTCGGCGCCCGCGGGGCGCGATGGCACCATCACGCTGCTCGCCTACTACCAGAACATCCCCGGCGGCTCGCTCGACGTTCCCCTCGTCCTCCTGTCGGGCGACGTCCAGGTGTACCCGGCTGGCAAGATCACCATGACCAAGCCGTGGACGTTTGGCGGCGGCACCGCGGTCATCGAGGGCGGCGGCGTGATCCAGCAGGCGCCGATCCTCGAGACGCAGCGGACCTCCCTCAGGATTCACGTGGTGTTATGGGACGGAAGCGCCGCGGTCAACACGACGGGCGATTTTTCGCTCGATACGAGCCCGTCCCCGAGCCATATCCACCTCGATGCGAGCGCGCTGGGGAAGGGGACGTCGCCCGCGATCCTGAACGTCGCCTTCCTGGATCTCACCTCATCGACGCCGGGCCCCATCACGCGCGCGCTCGACCTGCGCACTTTCACCGAGCAGGGGCTGTGGCTTTCGGTGAAAACGCCCGACGCGACGCCGACCCTGGCGGGCGCGATCGCCCTGAACGCGAAGCTCGTTGCGATGAGCGACATGAATCTCACCGGGCCGATTTCCGGAACGGGCCGCCTCGTGGTGTTCGACCTCTCGCACGTGACGCTCTCGAACGGCGGCAACTCGTTCAGCGGCGGCGTGGAGCTGCAGGGGGGCGTGCTGTACGCGAACACCTCCAACACGATTCCAGCGGCGGGCGATCTCACGGGGGGCACCGGCACGCTCTACCTTCACGCGGCGCAGACGGTCAAGAGCCTCAACTGCACGTTTCTCCTGTACTTCGACCTGGGCGTGGCGCTGCATGCGACTCAGTCGGTGACACTCAATCTGTGCGACCTGTGGACGACTCAGCCCGGCGGCACGCTTCCGCCCACGATTCCCCTCATCTACAACGATGGCCCGCTGCCCGTGACCGGAACCTTCGCGGGGCTGGCCGAGCTGGCGTCGGTGCCGGTCTCGGTGAACGGGGACGTCCGTTACGTCACCTATCACGGTGGCGACGGCAACGACGTCATGCTGCTTCCGACGCCTGTCGTGACGACGCAGCTGGTGCGCACGCTCCAGTTCGACCAACAGTCCTACACGGTCGCACCGGGTGCGACGTTGACGGTTACCGTCACGGTCCTCGATGGCGGCGGAAGGCCGGTTCCAGGCGAGACCGTGAACTTCGACACGCCCTGCTTTGCAACGACGAGACCCGTCACCGGACCGTGCCTCGACCTCGTGGGCGAAGCGCAGGAGATCACGAACGCGCAGGGCCAGGCGGCGTTCACTGTCCAGGCCGAACAGTTGAACGGCATGTCCTCGCTCAGCGCCTTCGACCAGTCGACCGGCAACGGGAACACGAGCGTGCAGGTGTTGATCGCGCCGATCGAGGGCTACCAGGACATGTGGTGGGCCGGCCCGCAGGAGAACGGGTGGGGCGTGAGCATCACGCAGCACGGCGACACGCTCTTCGCGCTCATCTACGCCTACGACGGACAAGGCAAACCCACCTGGTACTCGATGCCCGGTGGAACGTGGGATGCGAATCACACCGCGTACACGGGATCGCTTTACGTGCCGAGCGGCTCGCCTTACTACGCGTACGACGCATCGCGCTTCGTTCCGGGCAACAACATAGGCACCGCGACCTTCACGTTCACGAGCGAGAACACCGCGACGCTGGACTATCGCGTGACGCTCTTTTCCGACCGGAAATTCCTCCAGCGCGAGCTCTTCGGCCCCACGACCGGCGCGAAGGGGGCCCGCGGCGACATGTGGTGGGGCGGGCCTTCCCAGAACGGCTGGGGCATCGCGATCCTGGAGCAGGATCCGGTGATCTTCCCAATCTGGTTCACCTACGACGCAAACGGCCGTCCCACATGGTTCCCCGTGCCGGTGGGGTCGTGGACCTCGCCTGACACGTTCGCGGGCCGCATCTACCGCACCACGAGCTCGGCATGGCTCGCCGTGGCCTACGACCCCTCGAAGCTGCAGGCCACCGACGTGGGCTCCTTCACCATCCACTTCAATGGCGACACCGCGCAGGTGAGCTACACGATCGACAATACCGCCGGGACTTTGTCGCTCGTGAAGGAACCGTTCTAGCTCCCACCCGCGCAGGTAGGTGCGCGGGCCCTTGCGCAAGCCCACAATGCCGTCCATGACAAGGGAGGCGCGATGGGACCTTTCGATCCCCGGCGGCGCCGTTTCATCGCGGGAATGGCGAGCTGGGCCGCCGCGGGCCTGAGCGGATGCACGATGCCGGACATCCACCTCTGCGAATCGAGCATCTCGGACTTGTCGCTGCCGCTCGGCATCGACGTCCACTCGCACGTCTTCAACGGCACCGACCTGCAGATCGGCGAGTTCTTCGGGCAGGTCGTCGCCAATAGCGTGGGCTCGGAGCTGCAGGGTATCGTCACCGCCGTGGGCTCGTTGCTCCAGGACATCAACTGGCATACGGCCCCCAGGGCCAGCGAAGAGATCGGCCGTTTGGCCGGCCTCAAGACGATCTACTCGGCGTGCGATGCGACGACGAAATCCTCGATCGATGAAGCGCGCGAGATGGGCTACCAGGCCGGGCGGCGGGCGCTGCTCGATGCGCGCGATCAAGCCGCCAGGCGCAAGGCCCTCGCGCCGTCCACGAACGACGCGCTCGAGGAGCTGCTGCAGCCTACCTACGCCCAGTGGAAGGCGAAGCGCGACGTGGCGCGCAAGGCGAGGCTCGCGGCCGACTCGGGCCTCGCCGCCGGGAAGAGCATCACGGGCGCGATCGACTTCGTCCTGCACAACTTCAACTACCGCCACGTGAACGTGCTCGACTACCTCGAGACGTACTCGCAGGGCGCGCGGCGCAAGATCGACCTCCTCGTGCCGAGCCTCGTCGACTACGACTGGTGGCTCGCGCGGGGCAGCGGCACGCCCTCGAGCCTCGACGACCAGGTGGCCGTCATGGAGCGTATTTCCGTCCTCACGCGGGGCCGGGTGCACGGTTTCGTTCCGTTCTGTCCGTTCCGGGAGACGATGGGCGCGGGCACGTCGATGAACCGGGTGAAGGACGCCATCGGCAACCGGGGCTTCATCGGCGTGAAGCTCTATCCGCCGATGGGGTTCGCGCCCTACAACAACACGGGGCGCACGGTGTGGGCCGATCATCCGGGCTCGCTTCCCGACGACGCGAGGCTTGCGGATTTCGGTGCGCGGCTGGACGCGGCGATGAAGGGCCTCTTCGACTGGTGCCGCGCCAACGACGTGCCGGTCATGGCGCACACCAACCACTCCAACGGTCCCAATCCCGCATTCGAGGATCTCGCCGGCCCGGAGCGCTGGGGCGATGCGCTGCGGGCATTCCCCGGCCTGCGCGTGAACTTCGGCCACTTCGGCGATTGCGACGCGGGCGGCGGCGACCCCGCCAAGCTCAAGGCCTTCCTCGCGCTGATGTCGGGCCCGGGCGGCGGCCGTGCCTACGGCGACAGCGGCTACTTCGACAACGTGCTTCCCGACCCCGACGGCGTGCACGCGACCCTGGCCCGGCTCTACGGCGAGCCCGCGACGTCGCTCATCGCCTCGCGCTTCATGTACGGCACGGACTGGGAAATGATCCTGCAGGAGCGCGAGGTGGATTCCTACTTCGACCGCTTCATGGACCTGATGGACGGCCTCGATCCGGACGCATTCTTCGGCCGCAACGCCGCCGCTTTCCTGGGGCTCGGCCGTGGCGAGCGCAACCGGGCGCGGCTGGACGCGTTCTACGATCGCAACGGCGTGAGCCAGCCCGACTGGATCGCAAAGGTGGATAAACTGTCCTGACAGTATGCGATTCCCGCCATCTTGATGCGCACCCTTGTCACCCCCGCGAAGGCGTTGACGCTCGCCTTGTTGATCCTCCTCGCGCCGATCATCGTCCACGCCCAGTCGATCCCCGACTTCGGCCAGCTCGAGGAGCGCCTGCACATCCGGCCGGAGCAGAAAGAGCAGTACGACCGCGCAGTGGGCGCCACGAAGCTCGCGATGCTCGCCGTGGGCCTCGCGGCCATCGAGATGAAGAACGCGTTCGCCGCCGAGCTCGCCAAGGACCGGCCGGACTTCCGCGCGCTGGCGAGGAAGCAGAACGAGCTGATCGAGCAGCAGCGCCCGCTCTTCCAGGAGGCGGGGCGCGAGTGGCAGAAGCTCTACCGGCTCATGGACCCGGACCAGGTGCAGGCCGCCAGGGCTTACCTGAACGACAACCTGGGGAGGCTCTTCCAGTAGCCGCGGGCTAGGTTCCCGCTTTCGCTGGAGCGGGCCACTCCGGAATGCACCCCAGCGCCGGGAACATCGGATCCAGCGGGAGGCAGGGCTTGGCATCCGTCCCCGAGGGCGCCGCCTGGTCGATGCGCTCCACGAAATCGGCGATCTTCTGCGCGACCAGCGAGCGCTCCGTGTCGAAGAGATGATCCACGTAGCGCAATAGCCAGAGCCGCTCGGCGCTGTTCAATGGTCGCTTGAGCAGCACCGCCTTCTCCACCTCGTTCGAGAGGACCTCCACGACGGCGTTCGAGGCCTGCTTCGCGCGCTCGATTTCCACGTTGTCGGTGCGCAGGCGGTCGATGGCGATCCAGCCCACGGTGTAGATGGAGAGCTCCTCGTCGTTCGCGGGCGGCACGCCCTGGAAGCGCTGCGCGAGCCGCTCGGCGAGCTTGCGCGCATCGTCCATCTTCCCCGCCCGTACGAGCTGCATGACGAGGTCCATCCCGATGCGGACGTCCATCGTCCTGTAGTCGTTGCCCCCGCCCGCTTCCCCGTAAAGCTGCGTGGCGAGCGGCAGGTTCTCCTGCGCCGCCGCGATGTACAGGCGTCGCCGGTCGAACACGCGCAGGTCGTTCGCCTTGAAGCCCCTCTTTTCCGCCACCTCGCGCCCGCGCTTGAACACGGCGTCCGCTTGCGCGAGATCGCCGTTGCGCAACAGCCGCTCGCCTTCGTCGAGGAGTTGCGGCGCCTTCCAATCCTCGTAGGGGTCCACGTGGCGCTTGCAGGACGAGACCGTCGCCGCCGCGATCACCGCAACCGCCAATGCCGTAGCAAGCCTCATGGCGCGCGATTATCGCGTAATCCGGAACCGGTATCATTCCCCCGCCAATCGGGGAGGGGGAATGTGGGCGAGAACGTTGTGGGCCGCGATGGGTGTCCTCGCGGTTGCGGCGCGCGCGGAGGAGCCGTCCCGGGAGCCCGAGCCGTGGAACATCCATGGCCAGCTCACCTTCGTGCAGCAGGCCCACCCGTCGTTCACATCGCCCTACGAAGGACCCAACAGCCTCCTCGGGGAGCGGGAGTCGAAGGAAACCGTCGACGTCACGCTCTTCCTGGGCGCGCGCCTGTGGAGCGGGGCGGCCTTCTACCTGAACCCGGAAATCGACCAGGGCTTCGGCGTGAGCGATACGCTGGGCGTGGCCGGCTTTCCCAGCGGCGCGGCCTACAAAGTGGGCCAGTACCGGCCCTACTTCCGGCTCCAGCGGGCCTTCGTGCGCCAGCGTTTCGACCTCGGCGGCGAGGCGCAGGCGATCGAACCGGGACCCAACGAGCTCGGCGGCACGCTCACCGCCGACAACGTCACGATCACCGCGGGCAAGTTCGCGGTGACGGATGTCTTCGACAACAACCGCTACGCGCACGACTCGCGCGGCGACTTCATGAACTGGTCGGTCATCGACACGGCCGGATTCGATTACGCTGCCGATGCGTGGGGCTACACGGCGGGCGTGGCGGTGGAGTGGACGAAATCGTGGTGGACGCTGCGCGGCGGCTTCTTCGACCTGTCGGACGTTCCCAACAGCACCCACCTCGAGCCCGGTTTCAAGGAGTTCGAATTGATGGTCGAGGCCGAGGGGCGCTACGAGCTGGGCGGCCGGCCCGGCAAGGTGAAGGGGCTCGCCTTCGTGAGCCATGCCCACATGGGAAGCTACGCCGATGCGCTCGCGCTCGCGCAATCCACGGGCACCACGCCCGACACGGCAGCCGTGCGGCGCAGCGCGCAACGCGCGGGCGCAACGATCAACGCGGAGCAGGAGATCGCCGCCGACGTGGGCGCGTTCGTGCGCCTGGGGTTCAACCAGGGCGACAAGGAAGCTTTCGACTTCACCGACGTGAACCGCTCGCTGTCCCTCGGCGTATCGCTGGGGGGCCGCCGGTGGGGGCGTGCCGAGGACAACGTGGGCGTGGCGCTGTCGGTGAACGACATTTCGTCCGATGCCCGCCGCTACTTCGCGGGCGGTGGGCTGGGCATCCTGGTGGGCGATGGGCGACTGCCGAGCGCGGGGACCGAGCAGATCTTCGAGGCGTACTACTCGTGGCGCCCCGCCGAGCACCTGACCGTCTCGGCGGATTACCAGCACGTTGCCAATCCCGCGTACAACCGCGATCGCGGGCCGGTGTCGCTCTACGCGATCCGGGTGCACGCCGACTTCTAGGGCACTAGGCCGCGGCGGGGAAGGAAACCGTGACGCGCGTGCCGGCGCCTGCGGAGGGCTCGCCCACGGAAACCTGCGCCGCGTGGCGCTGCGCGATCTCGCTCACGATCGCGAGCCCCAGCCCGCTGCCCTCGGTGGATTCGTTGTCGAGCCGCCGGAAGCGCTCGAAGATGCGCGTGCGCTCGTCCACGGGAATGCCCGGCCCGTCGTCGATCACCTCGAGGAATGAGCGCTCCTTGCCGTTGCGCGTGACGACCTTCACCGTCGTGGCGCCGTAGCGCGCCGCGTTGTCCACGAGGTTCGACGCGAGCTCGCCCACGAGGATCGCGTTGCCGTGGATCGGCGCGGGCGCGAGATCGAACTCCAGCTCCACCTTGCGATGGGCCACGCCGCGCAGCCACATGCTCGCCTGGTCGCTCACGATGTCGGCGAGGTCGCAGCGCTCCTCGGGCATCTTCGGGTTGGAAACGGGGTCGGCTTTCGCGAGCGAGAGCACCTGTTGCGCGAGGCGCGCGAGCCGCGCCGCGCTCTCCCGCGCGTGCTCCAGGTGCTGCGCGCGCTGCGCGGGATCGGTGATGCTCTTCGCGAGGTCGATCTGCGTGACGAGGCCCGCGATGGGCGTGCGCAGCTGGTGCGCGGCGTTCGCGATGAAACGCGCCTGCGCGCCCTGCGCTTCGCGCAACCGCGCGAGCATCTCGTTCAGCTCGTTCACCATCGGCCGCAGCTCCTCGACCGTGCCGCCCTCGGCGACGGGGCGCAGGTCCAGGTAGGTGCGCGCCTGCAGCTGGCGGCGCAGCTCGTCCACGGGCCCGAGGCCCTGGCGCACCGCGTAGAGCACCGAGATGGCCGAGGCGACGATGAGCAGGCCCGCGGGCAGCAGGGCGGAGAGCAGCGCGTCGCGCGCTGCGCGGTCGCGCTTGCGGCAGGTCTCCGCGGCCACGATGCGGATGTTCTGGCCCTCGATCGTCGTGCCCAGCGCCACGGCGCGGATGCGCTGGTCCAGGTACGTGGTGTCCCAATAGCGAGGGTCCGGACCGGGATTGAAGTCCGGGTGGGGCAGGGCGCGCTCGCCCGCGACCACCTCGCCGCGCGCGTCGATGACCGCGTAGTAGATGACGTCCGTGCTGTCGGCGCGCAGCACGGCATCGGCCTGCTGGTCGAAGACGAGCGTGGGCCGGCCGTTCACCAGGTGCACGTACGGGAGGATCGTGCGCGCGATGTCGCCGAGGTCCAGGTCGTACGCGTCGGTGAGGCGCCGCTCGAGGAAGGCATAGGCGCCGGCCGTTGCGACGGCGCCCACGATGAGGAGGGGCGGCAACAACCAGAGCAGCAGATGCTGCCTAAGGCTTCTCACTCTTCCAGGGTTCGACCAGGTAGCCCAGCCCGCGGATCGTGCGGATGCGGATGCCCGCGGGCTCGAGCTTGCTCCTCAGGCGCGAGATCTGCACCTCGATCGCGTTGGCCGACATGTGCTGGTCCCACGAGGAGATGGCGCCGGCGATCTTGTCCTTGGCGACGATCGCTTCCACGTTGGAGAAGAGGTGCACGAGGATCGAGAACTCGCGCTGCGAGAGCTCGAGCGGCATCCCGTTGATGGTGGCGCGCTTCTTCGCGAGGTCGATGGTGAGGGGGCCGTGCTCGATCAGCCGCGCCTTCATCGCGCGGCCGCGCCGCGCGAGCGCCGAGACGCGCGCGATGAGCTCCTCGGTGGCGAACGGCTTCACGAGGTAGTCGTCGGCGCCTACCGTGAGCCCGTGCACGCGGTCGCCCAGGGCGTCGCGCGCCGTGAGCACGAGCACGGCTTGCTCGGCGCCGTGGCCGCGGAAGCGCTTGAGCCACGTGAAGCCGTCCACGCGCGGCAGGCCGATGTCGAGGATCACGAGGTCCACGTCGGTGACCTTGAGGGCCGCGTCGGCCGCCTCGGCGCTCGCCACGGCATCGGTCACGTAGCCCTCCCGGCGCAGCGTTTCCGTGAGGCCGTTGGCGAGGATCGGATCGTCTTCCACGATGAGCACGCGCATGCAGTGAATGATACGCGCGGCGAGGGGTTCGGAGGTACAGATTCCTGCAAGTTTGATGGGGCATATTGCCCCTCGGTCCAGCAGCCTGCCGATGAATGAATCGACTCCCTTTCGGGCTGGCGGCGACGGGCCTCGTCTACTGCATTGCGCTTCCGCTCGCGCGTGCCGCTGATGGCGAGTGTGCCGCGCCCCCTCCGCCCCTCCTGTCGCTCGCGGCGGCCGAAGAGCGTGTCGCCCGCTGCAATCGCGATGTCGTCGCGGCACGCCTCGCGGTGGCCGCCGCGCAGGCTGACCTGCGCGTGGCCTCGCAGCGTCCCAATCCCGTGCTCACGCTGGGCGCATCCAATATGAACCCGCAGGCGGGATTCGGGTCGGGTTCGCTGCGCGACAAGACTTTCGACAGCTCGTTGCGCATCGACCAGCTGATCGAGCGCGGCGGCAAGGCCGAGCTGCGCGAGGCCCAGGCCACGGCGCTCCTCGAGGCCGCGCGCGCCGACATCGCGGAGCAGCTGCGCTCGCAGCGCCTCGCGGTGCGCACCGCGTTCTTCGACCTGGCCGCCGCGCAGGAGCGCGTGCGCCTGCAGCAGGAGTTCGCCGACCTGTCGGCCCAGTCGGCCAGGGCCTCGGGGCTTCGCGAGGACAAGGGCGACGTGTCGCGCGTCGAGGCCAACCGCTTCCGGCTCGACGCCGCGCGGACCGCAAACGATTCGCGGCAGGCGCGGGCCGATCGCGAGCGCGCGCGCGCCGACCTGGCGCGGATCCTGGGCGCCGAGGCGTACGCGTCCGGCCTCGAGGTGCGCGTCGAATGGCCGGAGACCGAAAGCCGGCGGCAAGACGGTGATCGCCCGGACGTGGCGGCCGCGCGCCTTCGGCTGCAGGCCGCGCTCGCGGGACGCGAGCTCGCGCGCCTCATCGCCACGCGCGACGTGACCCTGAGCGCGCAGGCCGACCATTGGCCCACCTCGGAAACCAACATGCAGGGCACGGGCATCTCGTACAGCCTGTACCTGTCGCTGCCGCTGCACGTGCGCCACGCCAACGAGGGCGAGGCCGCGCGCGCCGCCGCCGACTTCGACACCGCGCAGGCCGTGCTGCTGCGCCTGCAGGCGCAGGCCGATGCCGATGCGAAGCTCGCCCAGGCCGACTGGGAAGCGGCTCGCGAACGCCGCGAGCACGTCGCGACGGAAGTGCGCCCGCTCGCGCGCGACGTCGCCGCGGCGGCCGAGTTCGCCTATTCGAAGGGCGCCACCGGCGTGTTCGACCTGCTCGACGCCCGCCGCTCGCTCAAGGCCGTGGAGCTGGACGAGGTGCAGGCCAACGGCGATGCCGCGAAGGCCTGGGCGCGCCGCGAGGCTTCCCTCGAGCGCCTCGAGCCATGAAGCCCGCGCCCAAGGATTACGGCGCCCACAACAAGACCTCGGTCGAGGCGATCTACGCGCTCATCTTCGCGGTGTGCGTGCTGCTCGCACTCTTCCTGCTGGTGGGCTGCGGCTCGCGCAATGGCGAGAACGCGGAATCCCCGCCCGCCACGGTGAAGGGGGAATCGGTGATCTTCCGCGATGCGGCGAATCCGGCGCTCGAGCGCCTGGTGGTCGAGCGGGTGCAGGCGCCCTACGAGCATGACATCCTGCTGCCGGCGCGCCTCACCTGGAACGAGGAGCGCACCGTGCGCGTGTTCGCGCCGTTCGCGGGCCGTGTCACGCGGCTCATGGCGCGCCCGGGCGATCGCGTCGAGGTGGGAACGCCGCTCGCCGAGATGAGCTCGCCGGACTTCGGGCAGGCGCAGGCCGATGCGCGCAAGGCGCAAGCCGACCTGGCGCTCGCCTCGCACGCGCTCGACCGCCAGAAGGAGCTGAACGCAAACGGCGTCGCGAGCGCGAAGGACCTCGAGCAGGCCCAGGCCGACGCGGCGCGCGCGCGGGCCGAGGCCGACCGCGCGCTCGGGCGCCTCGCCTCCTATGGCCACGACGTGTCGGGCGACAACCGGTTCGTCCTGAAAAGCCCGACGGCGGGCGTGGTCGTGGAGAGGAACATCAACCCCGGCCAGGAGCTGCGCCCGGACCAGCCGGGGGCGCCGCTCTTCGTGATCACCGATCCCACGCACCTGTGGATCACCATCGACGCGGCCGAGACCGACATCGCGGGGCTGCGTCCGGGCATGCCCATCGTCGTGCTGAGCAGCCTCTTCCCCGAGGTGACGTTCCCGGGCGAGCTCGCGCAGATCTCCGACTTCATCGATCCCACCTCGCGCACGCTGAAGCTGCGCGGGACGGTGCCCAACCCGGAGCGCCAGCTCAAGGGCGAGATGTACGTGACGGCGCGCATCCGCGTGCCGAAGGGAACGCTGCCGATGGTGAACATGCGCGCCGTGTACCTGTCGGGCACGAACAACTACGTCTTCGTCCGCAACGGCCCCGCGATCTTCACGCGGCACGCCGTGCGCGTCGGCCGCGAGACGGACGGCCGCGCCCCGGTGATCTCGGGCCTCAAGGAAGGAGACGTCGTGGTGGTCACCGGCAACCTGCTCCTCGACCAGCTGCTCGCCACCGCACCGGCCTCCGCCGAGAAGACCGCCAGGCGGTAGATGATCCGGAGCCTCGTCAGGTTCTCGCTGCGCCAGCGGCTGTTCGTCATCGTGGGGGTCGCGATCTACGTGGTCGCGGGACTCATCGCGTTCGACCAGTTGCCCGTCGAGGCCTTTCCCGACGTCTCGGACACGCAGGTGAACGTGATCGCGCTCTATCCCGGCCGCGCCGCCGAGGAGGTCGAGCGGCAGGTGACGATCCCCATCGAGACCGCGCTCTCGGCGGTCCCCAACGTGGTGCGCGCGTTCTCGCACACGCAGTTCGGCCTGTCGTTCATGATCCTCACCTTCAACGACAAGCCGAGCGACCAGCTGGTGCGCCAGCAGGTGATCGAGCGGCTGCGCGGCGTGGACCTGCCGCCCGGCGTGGAGCCGGACATCGCGCCGCTCTCGACCGCGATCGGCGAGATCTTCCGCTTCCGCCTGCGCGGCGATGCCCTCTCGCCGCAGGACCTGCGCACGCTCCAGGACTGGGTGGTCGAGAAGCAGCTTCGCCTCGTGCCGGGGGTGGCCGACATCGTGACGATGGGCGGCAGCATGAAGCAGTTCGAGGTGAACCCCGACCTCGCGAAGATGCGCGACTCGAAAGTGACGCTCGCGCAGCTCTTCACCGCGCTCACGCGGGCCAACGCCAACGCGGGCGGCGGCGCCGTCACGCGCGGGCGCCAGCAGTTCCTGGTGCGCAGCCTCGGCAGCTTCCGCTCCTCCGCCGACATCGGGCAGGTGGTCGTCGCCGAGAACAAGGGCGCGCCGCTGCTGGTGAAGGACCTGGCGGAGGTGCGCGTCGGATCCGCGCCGCCCCAGGGGCTGGTGGGCCAGGACGAGGCCGACGACATCGTGAACGGCATCGTCATCATGAGGAAGGGCGAGAACCCCTCGCGTGTGCTCGAGGCCCTCAAGCAGAAGATCGACTACGTGAACGCGCAGGTGCTGCCCAAGGGCGTGGAGATCGTGCCGTACTACGACCGCTCGTGGCTCATCGCCAAGACGCTGCGCACCGTGTTCACCAACCTCACCGAGGGCGCCATCCTGGTGACGCTCGTGCTCTTCCTCTTCCTGGGCAACCTGCGCGCGGCCCTCATCGTGGCCGCCGTGATCCCGCTCTCGCTGGTGGGCACGTTCCTCGGCCTCACCTTCATCGGCATCCCGGCGAACCTGCTCTCGCTGGGGGCCATGGACTTCGGGATCATCGTCGACGGCGCGGTGATCGTGGTGGAGAACATCGTGCGCAGGCTGGGCGAGCTCGGGCCCGAGAAGCTCAAGAACCCCCGCGCGCGCTTTCACGCGGTCGTCGAGGCGGCCGGCGAGGTCGGGCGGCCGACCGTGTTCTCGATGATCATCATCATCGCCGCGCACATCCCGATCTTCACGCTGCAGCGCCACGAGGGCCGCATCTTCTCGCCGATGGCCTGGACGGTGACCTCCGCGCTGGTGGGTTCCCTCATCGTCTCCCTCACGCTCGTGCCGCTGCTGTGCGTGAAGCTGTTGAATCGCCGCGTGCCCCACGGCGACAACCGGCTGGTCGAGTGGCTCAAGGCCCGCTACGAGCCGTGGCTGCGCAGGGCGGTCGCGCATCCCAAGCGGGTGCTGGCCATCGCGGTGGGCGCGCTCGCCGTGGCCCTCGCGCTGGCCTCCCAGCTGGGCAGCGAATTCCTGCCCGAGCTGAACGAGGGCACGACCTGGGTGAACCTCATGCTGCCGCCGTCGGTCTCCCCCGGCGAGGCGCAGGACCTGATGCGCGACGTGCGCAAGGCGCTGCACAGCGTTCCCGAGGTGCACACGGTCATCTCGAAGGTCGGGCGGCCCGACGACGGCACCGATCCGAAGATCTTCAACTCCTCGGAGATCTTCGTGGACTTCAAGCCCGAGTCGCAGTGGCGCTCCGGGCTGACCAAGGACGACCTTGTCCGCGAGATGGATGACGCGGTCTCGCAGATTCCCGGCATGGAGCCCTCCTTCTCCCAGCCCATCCGCGACAACGTCCTGGAGAGCATCTCGCAGGTCGACGGGCAGATCGTCATCAAGGTACGCGGCGACGACCTCGACCAGATCACCGCCGAGGCGCGGCAGGTGCTCGAGGCGATCTCGAGCGTGCGCGGCGTGGCGCGGGCGTTCATCGACCGCGACGGGTCTCTGCCGCAGTACGTGATCGACATCGACCGCGCGGCCGCATCGCGCTACGGCATCAACGTGGGCGACGTGCAGGACCTCATCGAGACGGCGCTCGCGGGCAAGGCGACTTCCGAGCTCTGGGAGGGGGAGAAGCATTTCAGCGTCGTCGTGCGGTTGAAGCCCGGCGAGCGCGAGATCGCGAACCTGCCCGGCCTGCTGGTGGCCTCCCCCGACGGCGCGCAGGTGCCGCTGCAGAACCTCGCGCGCTTCCGTTCCTCGTCCGGCGCGCAGGACATCGCGCGCGAGAACGGCCGGCGCGTGATCTCGGTGGGCGTCTTCATCCGCGACCGCGACATGGGCAGCGTCGTGAAGGACATGAAGCAGCGCGTGGCCGCGAGCGTGAAGCTCGGGGAAGGCGACGAGATCGGCTGGTCGGGCGAGTTCGAGAACCAGGAGCGCGCGATGAAGCGGCTGTCCTGGATCGTGCCGCTGTCGATCGCGCTCATCTTCCTGCTGCTCTTCGACGCGTTCGGCTCGTTCAAGAGCGCCCTGCTCATCATCGCCAACATCCCCTTCGCGCTGATCGGCGGCATACTCGCGCTGTGGGTCACCGGCATCCCGGTCTCCGTTTCCGCGGCGGTGGGTTTCATCGCGCTCTTCGGCCAGGCCGTGCTGAACGGCGTGGTCATGGTCACCTACTTCAACCAGCTCGTGCTCGAGGGCATGCCGCCGGAGGAAGCGGTGATCGTGGGATCCATGGTGAGGCTGCGCACCGTGCTCATGACGGCGCTGCTCGCGATGCTGGGGCTGCTGCCGATGGCGCTCTCGCGCGCGATCGGCTCGGAGACGCAGCGCCCGCTCGCCATCGTGGTGATCGGCGGGCTCATCACCGCCACCGCGCTCACGCTCTTCGTGTTGCCGGCGCTCTATCGCCTCGCGGCACTGGAGGCGGCCCGGCAGGAGCGGCGCGCGGCGCAGGAGCCGGCCGAGTAGCTTACTTCGCGGCGTTGCGCGTGCGCATCTGCGCGATCCACGAAGCCGGCAGCGCGATCGAAAGCCCGGCGCCTTCCTTCGGCTTCGTCGTCGCGATGCCCACCAGGTGGCCGTACACGTCGAACACGGCGCCGCCGCTGCCGCTCGCCGCGACCGGCATCGACAGCTCGATCACCTTGCCGTCGGCCGAGGGCTTGAGGCTCTTCACCGTGCCCTCGGTGAGCGCGAGCTCGCCCGAGGAGTTGGCGCCGAGAACGAAGATCGCATCGCCCGCCTTCGCCTCGTCCGTGGCCACCGCGAGCGGCTTGCCGGCGAAGCCCGCCACCGCGAAGCGGCACAGGTCGAGCACTTCGTCGGTCACGTCGAGCGTGGCCGAGTTGTTGTCGGCTCCCACGCGCACCACGAGCTGCGAGCCCGCCGGGATGCCGTGGCACGTCGTGACCATCGCGCCCGGCTCCACCGAGAGCGCGAGGCCCACCGGCACCGCGCGGCCCGACATCTCGTAGCTCATCACGCGGCCCACCGCGGCGCTCGCGTTCGTCATGATCTGCGCGGCGTTGAGCGGCTTGGGCGGCGGCGGGGGAGGAGGCTTGGGCGCGACCGCGGGCTCGGGCGAAGGCTGCGGGGCCGTCTCGTGGCCGCGCAGCACGAACACGAGTGCCAGCGCGAGCACCACCACGGCGCCTACGGCAGGCAGGAGGAGCTTGTTGCGGGGCTTCCCTTCCTCCTCGCCGCCTTCGAGGACGAGGTCGGGCGCGGCGGCCTGCTCGGCGGCCGCGGCCTTCTCCTCCGCGGTCAGGAGCGAGGCGTCATAAGCGGCGCGGCGGTTCTTGTCGGCGAGGATTTCCATCGCCTGGTGCAGGAGCACCTGCGCGCCCGGGTCCGGCGGCGAGGCGCGTTGCAGCTCCGCCAGGCGCTTCTTGTGGGCGAGGCCGATGTCGATCTCGTTGGCGTCGCGCGGCACGCCGAGGATCTCGTACAGGGTCTTCTTGGCCGAGGCCATGGGCGCCGATGATACGCCTAGCCGAACACGAAGCAATCCATGCCGAGCGATCCCATGACGAGGCCCAGGTCCACGCGCTTGCCCGGAAGGCCGCCCGCGCCCAGCGCCACGAAGAAGGGCTCGAGGTGCTCGTCGGTGGGATGGCTGCGCGCGGCCGAGGGCGCGCGCTCGCGGTAGTCGAGCAGCGCCTCGGTTTCGCCCTTCGCGACGCGTTCGGCCATCCAGTCGTTGAAGTCGCGCGCCCATTGCACCGGCTGGTTGGAGCGCCACTGGATCTCGCGCAGGTTGTGCACGATGCCGCCCGAGCAGAGCACGAGCACGTTGTCGTCGCGAAGCGACGCGAGCGCCCGGCCCAGCGCGTGATGGTGGCGCGGCCCCTCGTGCGATTGCACCGAGAGCTGCGTGACCGGGATGTCGGCCTGCGGGTACATCCACTTGAGCGGCACCCAAGCGCCGTGGTCGAGGCCGCGGCGCGGATCGATCGAGCAGGCGATGCCGGCGTGCGCGAGCGTCTTCGCGGTGAGCTCGGCGAGATCCGGCGCGCCTGGCGCGGGATAGCGCTGCTCGTAGAGCTCGCGCGGGAAGCCGTTGAAGTCGTGGATCGTCTCGGGCCTCGCCACGCCGCTCACCGCGGGCGTGGCGGTGTCCCAGTGCGCCGAGACCGCGAGGATCGCGCGCGGCCGCGGCAAGCCCGAAGCAAGCTTCGCCCACGCGCGCGTCTCGCCGGTCTCCTCGACGGCCAGCGTGGGGGCGCCATGGGAGATGAAGAGCGCGGGCAGGGCCATGCCCGGATATTACCTACTTGTCGGAGGGCTTCATCGTGGCGAGGAGCTTCTGCGCTTCCTCGAGCGGCCGGTCGCGGCTCAATTGCAGGTCCTGCAGGGTGACGGGCACCTCGCGATCGGGAATCACGCCCTCGCCCTCGATGCGCTTGCCGTTGGAGAGCACGAAGCCCACCTCGCTGTACGCGAGCTCCGCGCCGCCGGGCACGCGCGCGTAGCCGAGGAAGCCCAGCAGGCAGCCGCAGCTCGGCTGCCCCACGACCTGCGCGCGCCCGCTCGCCTGCATGGTGCCGGCGAAGAGCTCGCTCGCGCTCGCGCTCGCCATGTTCACGAGGATCACCACCGGGCCGCGGTAGGCTTCCTCGTTGCCCTCGACCACGTTCTTCAGCTTGATCACCTCGACCGTGCCGAAGAAGAGGCTCACGGGCTTGCCCGAGCGCGTGAGCACCCGGCCCAGCTCGGCGCGCCTGGCGAAGAACTTCTCGAGCATCATGTTCACCGCCTGCGCGGAGCCGCCCGGGTTGTTGCGCAGGTCGATGACCAGGCCCGGCGTGGACTTGAGCGATTGCACCGCTGCGATCGCCCTGAGGCTCGCGCCCAGCGTCCATTGCGAGAAGCGGAGGTAGCCGAAACCCGAGGGCAGCACGCGATGCGCCTCGGTGGGCGGGAAATGCAGCGGCCGGCGCGCGAGCGTGGCCTCGAAGCGCGTGCCGTCGGCGCGCTCGAATCCCAGCGCGACCTTCGAGTCGAGCTCGCCCGACATCATCTTTCGCACCGCGCGCAGGTGGCGCGAGCGTTCGGTGGAATCGAGGCGCGTGTGCGCCCTGGCCTGCTCGTAGGCTTGCATCGCGGGCTCGCCGCCGACGCTCACCATCGCCATGCCCGGGCGCACGCCCGCCCACCACGCGTCGGAATCGGGATTCACCGACGAGACGACGAGGCGGCCGTCCAGCGGGATGAAGGAAAGGCCGAGCGTGATGGCCTCGTCGCGGTTGCGCAGCTCCACGCGGCGGGGCGATTCCACGCGCGTGTGGGCATCGTGCAGCTCGCCCGTCATGCGATCGAGCGCGTCCCAGAACGCCTCGTCGTCGGGCGCGGCGAGCGCAAGCGGAAGGTAGCGGGCGCGCACCGCATTCCAGTCCACGCCGTTCAGGCGCTCGTCGTAGTAGCGGTCGCGGATCGTCGTCCAGATGAAGTCCAGGGCCCGCTCGCGCGCCTCGCGCGGCAGCGTGGCCGGCGGCGGCGACGGCACGACTTCGGTGGGAATGGGCTGCGCCTCGCCCATCTGGCGGCCCAGCATGTTGTTCGGATCGATCAGCGAGCAGCCGCCCGCCAGGATGGCGAGGGCCGCCGCGAGCGCGTGCGGCGCCCTGCCGCCGCGCCTCATTCGCCGGACTTCTTGGGCCTCATCGTGAAGAAGAGAACCCCCATCGCGAACAGGAAGAGCAGCACGAGCACCGGCAGGCGCCACTCCATGATGTTGGAGAAGAGGTCCTTCTGTTGCGTGGCCGGGCCGAAGGTGATGGCGTCGGTGTCGTTCGGCAGCGCGCCCACGTTGGTGACCTTGCCGGTGGCCGGATCGATCGTCACGAGGTTCGCCTGCGTCGAGCGGCCGAAGTTGGTGTTGATGCCGAAGAGCACGCCGTGCGGCGAGTAGGCGAGGCCCGTGATGAGGTCGGGAAACGGCGCCCCGGTGAGCCCCGGCCCGGTGGTGATCATGCCCGTTTGAATGTCCACGGTGTCGACGGTTCCGGCTCCGCCCGTGGCCGCGAGGTAGGCCTTGCCGCTGCCGATGATGGCGAACGCCCCCTTGGCCGCGCCGCGTTCGATCGGCCGGCCGCGCGCCGTGGCCCGCCCGGTGTCCAGGTCGACGGTCGCGATCTGCCGGGAATTCGCGAGCCAGACGTAGAGCGTCCCGTCGGCATCGAAGGAGATGTCGGAGCCCGCGTCGCCCAGGTCGCCCACGGGGGTCACGTTGCCGGTGAGGGGATCGACGATGACGAGCGAATGGGGGATCGTCGCCGCGGTGGCCGAGGTGATGCCGTAGAAGACGCCGGTGCGCGGGTGGATCGCGAGGCCCTCCATGCCGATCGGCGTCTTGCCGACGTTGAGGGAGGTCACGAGCTGGGTGGCGGCGTTGTCGGGATCTACCGTGTAGAGGTTGCCCTCGACGCCCTTGTATCCCGGATCGGAATAGGTCCGCACGCTCACGGCATAGAGCGTCTGCGCCATCGCGCCGGCGGCGAACAGCACCGCGGCGGAGGCAGCTGCGAGCACCTGCAGGACGCGTTTCATCGCCACCTGTCTCCGGAAGGCGCTGATTCTAACCTGCATTGGCCGGCGCATTGGTGGCGGCGGGGCAGGCGACCGCGTGCAGCGTGGAGCCCGGATAGTCGCGCTGCAGGATGGTGAGGCGCGCGACCATCTCCGTGTCGGGCTCGCGGACTTGCATCGCGAGCTCGCGCAGCTCCTTCACGAAGGGGCCTTCCACGGCGCCTTTCACCCCCTTCGCCTCGACGCTCGCCAGGAAGCGGCGCGCCGCCTCCTCGGTCGAGAAGACGCCCAGCGAAAGCGCGTTGTCGGGGCGGATGGAGACGTCGCTCACGCCCTGGCGCCGCACCTGGGCCATGGCCGCCTCGGCGCTGCGCCGGTCGTTCGCCGGGGGGATGGACACCCAGTAGCGCGAGACGTCCTCGACGCGGCGCTCGGTGAGGCGATCGCCCAGCTGCAGCGCCGTGAACGCCGTGCGCGCGCGCTGCGCGTCGGCGGGCGCGATGCCGGAAAGCTCCACGCACGCGGCCCCCGCCAGCTCCTGCATGGCGCGGCGCGCTTCCTCGGAATTCCGGGCAGCCACCGCGGGCGGGGTCACGCCCACGATGCGCACGTCGTTGCGGTTCAGCTCGCGCGCGGTGAAGTCGGGCTTGGCCTGCGATCCCGTGAGGTAGAGGTGCGCGCCGAAGCCCAGCACCACGAGCAGCAGGAGGAAGAAAAGGAAGCGGAACACGGTTCAGTCGTTGCGGGCGATCGCGAGCAGGCCGTCGAGCACGAGGTTTTCCTGGAACGTGGCCGGGTACGGGAGCCATTTCTCGATCTCGCCGGCCGCGCCCCCGGACAGGATGATACGGCCCGGCGGCGTGCCGCGGGCGGCCATGGCAGCGCCCATGCGCGAGATCGCCCCCACGCAGGCGTGCACCGCGCCGCTCGCGATGGCCTCCGCGGTCGCGTCGGGGAAATCGAGCACGGCCCCGGGCGCCTCGCGCAGCGCCGCGGTCCCCTGGTCCAGCGAGCGGCGCATGAGGGCGGGCCCGGGCACGATGAGGCCGCCCAGGAACTGTCCCGTCGCGGTCAACGCGTCGATGGTGAGCGCGGTGCCCACGTTCACCACCAGCTTGTCGCCGCGATGGCCGTGGTGCGCGGCGATGAGCGCCGCCCAGCGGTCGGCCCCCAGCTGCGCGGGATCGCGGTAGGCGTTCTTCACGCCGAGCTGCTCGCGCACCGAACCGATCATGCGCAGCGCGATGCCGGCCTGCCGGCACGCCTCCTCCAGCTGCGAGCGGACGGCGGCGCCCGCCACGTTGCAGGCGATTGCCGCTTCCACGGGCAGCGCCGGGCGAAGCGATTCGTAGAGGCGCGCGGCCTCGCCCGTCGCGACCGCGCCGCGCACGCTCCATGACACGCCGTCGTGCACGCCCCACTTGATGCGGGTATTGCCCGCATCGAGCGCAAGGACCACGGCTTCGGGATCGTTCATTTCGCGCGCAGCGTGATTTCGGCCGAGGCGAGGTTCACGATCCGGTCGTCGGCGGTGCGCACCACGAGCGCGCCGTCCGGGGACACGTCCACGACCTCGGCGTCGAAGGCCGCCTCGCGCCCGGGCGATACGCGCACGCGCCGGGCCTGGTAGGCATGCAGGGAACGCCACGCTTGCCGCGAAGCCGCAAAGCCGTGCGTGTCGAAAGCCTCGAGGGAGGCGGCGAGCGTCGTGAGGAGCGTGGCGAGCAGCTCGCTTCGCGACGGCACGGGGTCCGCGCATTGCGCGATGTCGATCACGGGCTGGTCGATGCGCTCGAGCGCGCGCTCGCCCAGGCGGTAGTTGAGGCCCACGCCCACCACCGCCACGCTCGGGCCCTGCATCTCGCCGCTCGTCTCCACCAGGATGCCCGCGAGCTTGCGGAAGTCCACCACCACGTCGTTGGGCCACTTCACCTGGACGCGGGAAACCCCGCAGGCGGTCGCGGCGCGCGCCACCGCTTCGCCCACCGCGAGCGACAGGCCCCCGAGGTGGCCCGCGCCGCGCTCGAAGCGCCACAGGAGCGAGAAGGTGAGCGAGCCGCCCAGCGACGAGACCCACGAGCGCCCGCGCCGGCCCCGGCCGCCGCTTTGCCACTCGGCGGCGAGGCACGTCCCCGAGGGCGCCCCCGCAGCGGCCATCTCGAGGAGCCGCGTGCTCGTGGACTCGCACTCGTCCAGGATCTCGAGGCGGATGCGCGGCACGGCCTTGGCCGTGCGCAGCGCGATCGAAGGCGCGTCGAGGAACTCGATGGGCTCGGCGAGGCGATAGCCTTTTCCCGGGACGCTGAACAGGTCGATGCCCAGCTCGGGCACGCGCTTCAACGCTTCGTTGAGCGTGGCGCGCGAACGCGCCATGGAGCGCGCGATCTCCTCGCCCGAGTGGAACTTGCCGTCGGCCAGGCGCCGCAGCGCCGCGAAGGTGAGCGCGCTCATCCGCCCTTGCGCCGCCGCGCCGCGGGCCGCGCGCGGCCCTCCTCGATGCGGCACTCGAAAGCCTCGCGCCGATAGGCGATGTCGGCGACGATTGCGTCGAGCAGCAGCTCCACGCGCTTCGACAGCTTCGAGCCGCGGCGGAAATCGGCTTCGGCGACGAAGTCCACGCGCCCCGCGTCCAGCAGCTTCACGCCCGTGGCGCGGCCGCGCTCGCCGCGCGGGTCGTACACCGCTACCGCGTGGCCGCCGTTCTTCTTGGTGACCGTCATCGAGGGCACGTCGGTCATCCCGTCGCCCAGGTAGATCATGTTCTGGAACGGGATCGCGCGGTCGGCCTCCGGCATGTGCTCGTTGATCGACTCGGTCACCGCCTCGATTCCCTTGTTGATGCGGAACAGGAACTGCGTCTTCAGCGTGTCGGTCACCAGGAACTTGGGGAAGGTGGCCACGCCGTGGTGGTTGAAGTGGTACTCGGAGGCGTAGATGCGCTTGAAGTGGCGCCGGATGGAGACACCGTCGAGGATCTCCTTCTGGCCGGCCGAGATGAGGTAGTGGTGCAGGTTCACGTGGCCCTGGCTCCGCCGCCGCACGTAGCCGTCCATGCGCGCGAACCAGGTGGGCACGCCGGGGAAATATTCGATCTGCCGCGCCATGGCCGCGAAGTCCTCGCGCTTCACGTCCACGCGCTCGCGCTCCAGCGCCTCGAGGATGTGGCGCATGTACACGAGCATCGGGTCGGATTCCGTCTCGCGCGCCTCGCGGTTCACGATCTCCCAGAAGCGCGCGGGCTCGATGCCGATCTTGGGCAGCACCGTGTATTCCTGCATGGGCTGCGGCGAGAGCGTCCCGTCGAAGTCGTAGACGAGCGCGATGGTGTTCTGGAAGAAGCGCCGCGGCATCGGGCCATTCTAGCGGAGCCGGGCGCGCCCTTCGGGCAGGAACCTCCCGCGGGGCACCGAGTCCAAAGCCGACGACAACGATTCCCGGGAGGCAAGCCGCAGATGGACCTGTCCTTCCTGCCCTCGTTCCCGCTGCCGCTTTCGTACCCGCTGCTCTTCGGCGTGCTGCTGGTGGCCGGCATGCTGGGCGGCGAGATGGCGCGCGCGGCGCGCCTGCCGCGCATCATCGGCTACGTGGTCGTGGGGTTCGTGGTGGCCCCCCTCACGCAGGCCATGGGCCTGGAGCCGCTCATCGAGCGCGCCCGCATCCTCGTGGACCTGGCGCTCGGCCTCGCGCTCTTCGACCTCGGCCGGCGCATGGACCTGCAGTGGATGAAGCGCGACTGGACGCTCGCCGCCGCGGGCCTCGCCGAAGCCCTGCTCGCCTTCGCGGCGGTGCTCTGGTGCCTTCTCGCTCTGGGCTTCTCCGCGGTGAACGCTTCCATCGTGGCGTCGATCTGCATGGCGACCTCGCCCGTGGTGGTGATGCTCGTCGTGCAGGACGACAAGGCCGAGGGCCAGGTCACCGAGCGCGTGCTCAACCTGGTCGCGCTGAACAGCCTGCTCGCTTCCATCCTCACCACGATCCTGCTCGCCTCCGCGCACCTCGAGTCGAGGATGGCGGTCGAGACGGCGCTGCTCCATCCGGCCTACCTTTTCATGGGCTCGGTGCTGCTGGGCGGCGCGATCGCGGCCTGCGCGCGCTTCGTGGCCCGCGCGGTGGAGAAGACCGCCGACCTGCACTTCACCCTCATCGCCGGCATGGTCGTGGGCGCGGTCGGGCTCTCGGTGATCCTCAGGCTCTCGGTGATCCTCACGCTGCTCGCCTTCGGGCTCTTCACCCGCAACGACGCGCGCAAGTACGACGTGCTCGACGTGAGCCTCGCGCCGGCGAGCCGGCTGCTCTACATCGTGCTCTTCGTGATCACCGGGGCGAGCCTGCCGCCCTCGGCGCTGCTCACGGGCGCGGCGGCCGGCATGGCCCTCGCGGGCGCCCGCCTCGCGGGCAAGCTCGCCGGCGCGTTCGCCTTCTCGCTGCTGGGCGGCCTGCGCGCCCGCCAGGCCGCGGGGCTTGCGCTGGGCCTCGCGCCCGTGTCCACGCTCGCCCTGATGCTCTACTACGGCGTCGCGCGGCAATTCCCCGGCTTCGCGGACGAAGTCGAGGCGGCATTCCTTTCCATGGTGATCGTGATGGAAGTGCTGGGCCCCATCGCCACCCAGTGGGGGCTTCGCCTCGCGGGCGAGACGGTCCCGGAACCCGCAGCCACCGGCCACGCCGCACGGGCCGACCTCGCCGGGGACGCCTGACATGCCGCTCGACTTCAAGCGGTCGAATCCCCTCACGATGGGCGTGGAGCTCGAGCTCATGGTGCTCAACACGCACAACCACGACCTGGTGCGCGGCGCCCCGGATCTGCTCGCGCGCCTCGAGAAGGTGCGGATGCAGGGCGAGGTGAAGCCGGAGATCACCGAGAGCATGATCGAGGTGAACACCTCGGTGAACGAGACCTACGACGGGCTGCTCGCCGAGCTGGTGGACGTGCGCGATGCGATCGTGGTGGCCGCCGGGCGCCTCAACGTCGAGGTGGCGGGCGGCGGCGCGCACCCGTTCCACAAGTGGACCGAGCGGCGCATCTTCCCCACCGAGCGCTTCCAGCGCGTCTCGGCGTTGTACGGCTACCTCGCCAAGCAATTCACGGTGTTCGGCCAGCACATCCACATCGGCGTGGAGTCGGGCGACGACGCCATCTACCTCACGCACCACCTGGCGCCGCTCATCCCGCACTTCATCGCGCTCTCGGCCTCCTCGCCCTTCTCGCAGGGCGAGGACACCTCTTTCGAGACCTCGCGCCTGCATGCCGTGTCCGCGTTCCCGCTCTCCGGGCAGCTCCCCCCGGTGAATACCTGGGCCGAGTTCAACCGCTACTTCGACGAGATGCGCGGCTACGGCATCGTCGAGAGCATGAAGGACTTCTACTGGGACATCCGGCCGAAGCCCGAGTACGGCACGATCGAGATCCGCGTCTGCGACACGCCGCTCACCGTGGACCTGGCCGCGCAGCTCGCCGCGTACGCGCAGACGCTCGCCGCCGAGCTGCTGCGCAACCGCCGCCATGAGCCCGTGCAGCCCATGTACCGCGTGTACGGCTACAACCGCTTCCAGGCCTCGCGCTTCGGCTTCGAGGGCGAGCTCGTGGATCCCTTCCGCACGCGGCACCTGCGCATCCGCGAGGACATCCTCGAGACGCTCGAGCGCCTCGCTCCCTTCGCCGCCGAGCTCGGCACGGCCGTGCCGCTCATGGCGCTCGCCGCGCTCGCCGCGCGCGAGGCGAACGACAGCCGGTGGCTGCGCGAATGCCACCAGGAAACCGGCTCGCTGCCGGACGTGGTGCGCCTGCAGGCGCAGCGCTGGCGCACGGATCCCGCGCCGCGCGAGGCGGCGCAGGCAGGCGCGCGCGCGATGCAGTAATCTTGCGCGCATGTTGCGCGCTTTGCTCCTCCTGCTGGCCCTGGGCACCTGCGCGGCGCAGGCCGCCGACCGCCTCGTCGCGATCGAGACGCGCCCGGGCGTGAAGGTGAGCTATTGGTGGATGGAGCGGCCCGGCGCGAAGGCAACGCTCGTGCTGCTGCCCGGCGGCGAAGGCACGCTCGGCTATCGCGACGGCGCCCCGCATTCGCAGAACTTCCTGGTTCGCTCGCGCGACGAGTTCGCCGCGGCGGGCTACGACGTCGCGCTCGTGGGCCCGCCCTCGGACCATCGCGACCTCGACGCGGGGTTCCGGGCCACCGACGAGCACGTGGCGGACCTGCGCGCGGTGGTGGCGAAGCTCGCGCAATCCGGCAAGCCCGTCTGGCTGGTGGGCACGAGCCTGGGGACGATCTCCGCGGCCGCGGCCGCCGCCGCGCAACCCCCGCTGCCGCTCGCCGGCATCGTCCTCACCTCGAGCGTCACGAGCACCAACCGCGCAACGGCGTTTTCGGTGCCGATGATCGACCTTTCACGCATCCGCGTGCCGGTGCTCGTGATGCACCACAAGGATGATGCGTGCCCGGTGTGCGAGCCGGGGCAGGCGCATCGCATCTACGACGCGCTCGTCAACGCGCCGGTGAGGAAGCTGCTGCTGGTGAGCGGCGGCGACTTGTTCCCGACGGACAAGCCGTGCGAGGCGCTGCACCACCACGGCTACATCGGGATGGAGAAGGAAGCCGCGGCCTACGTCACGGGGTGGATCGCGAACCCGCAGCCGTAGGCGCCGAATTCCCGATCAAGTTGTCGGGATTTCGACATAACCGCTGAGCGCAATAGCCGGCATCAGGGCGCGATTGCGCAGCCTTGATGATACGATGGCGCAATCAGCCGGCAACAAGACCATGGGACGGGGCTCATGGACTGCGCACGCGTAAAGCGGCTTCTGTGGATGGCGGCGGCCATCGCCCTCTTTCAGTCATTGCAGTTCGCGCAACTGGCGCACGCGGCTGTTCCCGGCCCGCCCACCCACGTGGTTGCCATTCCCGGCAACGGGCACGCAACCGTCGGCTTCGATCCGCCTGCTTCCGATGGGGGCTCGCCCATCACCAGCTTCACCGTGACCTCATCGCCCGGAGGGGTTGCCGCGAGCGGGCTCGCCTTGCCGATCGTCGTGCCGGGGCTTGCCAATGGGACTCGTTACTCGTTCACCGTGACGGCCGCCAATGCTTCGGGCTCCGGGCCTTCGTCCGCGGCGTCGAATACCGTCACACCGATCGCGTCGTCGGTCACCGCGGCCGTGGCGGCGGACGAATCGTTCACGTTGGCCCTTGATACGGCCGGCCAGGTCTACGCCTGGGGAAGCGACGGAAATGGCCAGCTCGGCCAGGGACGCCAGGTCGTGCAAACCACGCCGGTGCAAGTCCAGGGCTTGCCGGCGATCCAATCCCTCTCGCTCTACGAGCACGCGCTCGCGGTGGACGCCAGCGGCCGCGTGTGGTCCTGGGGTGAAAGCTGCTTTGGCGAGCTAGGCCCTAGGGCCACGCCGATCACCACGCGACCGTCCCTGGTCCTGGGATTGGAGGGCGTCGCAAAAGCCGCAGCCGGGTATTGCAACAGCTACGTCCTGAAAGGCGATGGCACGGTCTGGCAGTTGAATTCGACGGGCACCGAACAGGTCGCATTCCCTCCCGGAATTGTCGATATCCAGAATGGTGGCAACCACCTCCTCGCTTTGCGCAACGATGGGACCGTCTGGGGATACGGACTGAATTCGCAAGGCAACCTGGGCATCGGGTCCACTGCGGAAGTCTCCTCGCCGGTGCAGGTGCCGGGACTTTCGAACGTCACGAAGATCACGACCGGCGGGCCGGTCTCGGCAGCCCTGTCAAACGGGATCATCTACGTCTGGGGAACGTTCCAGGGTCCTGCGCAAACCGTGCTGCATGCGTCGCCGACCCTCCTCAGCGGACTGGGCGGCACCGCGATCGACATTTCCGCATCGGGCTTTGAAATTGCCGCGGTCCGGTCCGACGGCACCGTCTGGTATTTCACCACCGGACCCGGTTCCGCGCCGACCCAGGTCCAGGGCATCTCGGGCGTCACGGGCGTTACTTACGGCGCGAACGGCGGCAGGACGATCTTTACCATCGGCAACGGCACCCTTGCCGCGTGGGGCTCCAACGCCAGCGGTCAACTCGGACAGGGCTCCACGACCGATCTAAACGTGCCCTTCCTCGTACCAGGGTTCATCGGCGCAACTAGGCAAGTCCAGATCGGTTTCTTCGACGCGGCTGTTCTCGCGCTCAAGAACGACGGCACGGTGTGGTTCTGGGGCGCCAACAGCTCAGGTCAGCGAGGCGACGGCAATCTGATCGGGAGCTCGGTTCCGCTCGCGGTTCCGATCCCGGCCACGATCACGAAGATCGCGGCGGGTTTCCGATTCGGGCTCGCGCTGGATACCTCAGGCCGCGTGTGGGGTTGGGGAGCGAACTCCCACAACCTCGACGATACCTATACGATGCACTCGGTCCCGGCGCCCATTCCCGGAATCAGTAACGTCGTAGCAATCGCCGGAGGTGGATTTGACTTCACGGCGTTCGCTACTGCAGACGGCAATGCCTGGACCAGCCTTGGAGGGATTCGCCAGATTACGGGCGTATCAAACGTCGTGGCGGTTGCCGCGGGGTTGAACGCCATCTACTTCCTGCGCGGCGATGGGGCGGTCTTCGCCAGCGGATTCAATGGGTATGGCGAGTTCGGGAACGGAACGACCACCGAGCAAACGGGCGCTGTCCGGGTGACCCTGCCCGTTGCCGCGGTGAAGATCGCCGCATCCGGCTCTCGTGTTGCCGCCCTTGCAGGTGACGGCCGCGTCTTCGTATGGGGCGCCGACTCCGGAGGGAGCAGCCTTACCGGCGGCACGAACCTTCCCGTTGCCGTCACCGGTGTCAGCGACGCAATCGACATCGCGGTGAGTTGGGATGGCGTGCTGGTGCGGCGCTCGAATGGAGGCGTGCTCGCCTGGGGTTATACGGGACTCTCGGACGCCCCGACGCCTTTCGCCACCACACCATATCCCGTTGCGCTTCCGCAGCCGATAAAAGGAATCGCCCTGGGTCGAGAAGTCGGTTACTTCATCGGTGACACCGGATTGCTTTGGGGATGGGGATTGTCTACGAACGGCCTCACGGAGATCTCCGCGAGCGTCGGAGACGGAGCATACGTGACCCGCAGCCGGCCAGTCGTGATCTCGGCGGCTGGCGGACTCGGCACCCTCGATTCCAACAACTGGTATCTCGACCTGGAGCCCGATTCACCTGAATCGGTTCCACCATCGGATGTGCCGACCGCGCTCGCGACCGCCAAGCGCTACGGCGCCGGAAGCGGCTTGGGTCTCGAGGCAGCCATCCGGTACAAGGCGGCTGATCTCGGAAAGAACGTCAACACTTACGTGGTTGGCGTGGTGCCGCCGTCGTTCCTCGCCAGCGTGAAGACCGCGCCCGGAACACCGGACCTCAAGTCGCTCGCGCTGCGTGCCGCAAAGGGCGGCGGATTCGTGCTCGTGCAACTCACGCCTGCGGGATGGACCGATGCTGCGGGACAGCTGATCGCATTCACCAACGGCGTCGCCACCTCGTCGGCCGCGGCCCAGTCGATCCTTAGCGGGTTCGACACTTCGACCATCCCGGGAGCGCGGTTCTGCATTGGTTACGGCGAATCTGGAGCCTCGATGTTGACGGATGCGGCGCTTCGCGAGGTGCTGCGAATCGAGGGCACGAGCGCCACGGTGTCGTCGGTGCCTTGCGTGTTGTCCGGCTTGTATCTCGACGGGCCGAGCAGCTCCGTCCTGGGTGCGCAGGTTACGTTCGACGCTTCGGCGGTGGGCTTGTCGCCCACGGGAAGTGTCCAGTTCAAGGACCAACAACAGAACATGGGCACACCAGTAGCTCTCACGTTGCAGAACCCCGCCGTGTCGAGGGCGTCGATGACGACGGCGCTTTCGGCCGGCGTGCACTCGATCGGGGCCCACTACGCTGGTGATTCGCAGAATCCGCCTGCCGACGTGGGAACGCCGCTCGCCCATACCGTATCGCTCGCGAGCGCCTCGCTGCCGGGCCCGCTGAGCGGCCTCTTCTGGAATTCGGGTGAGTCGGGTTGGGGAATCAACTTCACGCAGCGCGGAGCGGATATCTTTGGCGCCTGGTATACGTATGATGCCGTCGGCAATCCGAAATGGTACGTCGTTCCCAACTGCACCGGCGTCTCGACAGGCGCCAGCGCCGGAACGTGTTCCGGCCCCGTGTACGAGGTGAACGGACCGCGATTCTTCGGCGTCACATTTACGCCCATAACCGCGAACCAGGTGTCGGTAGCGGGCAACCTGCAAGTGGCGTTCAGCGACGCCAGCAATGCCAGCATGACGTTCACCGTGGCAGGCGTGAGCCGTACCGTCGCAATCACGCGGCAAATCTTCCCGATCGCTCCGACCGCACCGCCGCCGGTCAACTACACCGACCTTTGGTGGAGCCCCGCCGAAGCGGGTTGGGGCATGTCCATCACGCATCAGTACAACAACATCTTGCTGCTCTGGTACGTCTACGACGGGAACGGGAGACCGATGTGGTACGTCGCCTCGAACTGCACCGTCACAGGCTCTTCCTGTTCGGGAACTCTCTACCGAACGACAGGGCCCGCCTTTGGAGCGGCGTTCGACACACACCAGATCCGCGTCTTCACGGTGGGAAGTGCGACGGTGAATTTCACGGACCCGAACAACGCGGTCCTGAACTACATCGTCGATGGCGTGAGCGGGGCGAAGACAATGACCCGGGAGCTGTTCTAGGCGGCTTGGTTGCCTCGCTCGGCTGGCTGGAGCCGGGTCAAGGCTGCAGCACCTTGCCCGGGTTCATGAGGCCGTGCGGGTCGAGCGTGGCCTTGATCGCGCGCATGAGCTCCATCTCGAGCGCGCTCTTGTAGCGCAGGATCTCGCCGGCCTTCAGCACGCCCAGGCCGTGCTCGGCGCTGATGGAGCCGTTCAGCGCGCGCACCACTTCGTAGACGATGTGGTTCACCTCGGCGGATTGCCCGAAGAAGGCCCTGGCTTCCTGCCGTTCGCTCTTCGAGCAGTTGTAGTGCACGTTGCCGTCGCCCAGGTGGCCGAAGGCCACGATGCGGATGTCGGGAAAGCGCTTGCGCAGCGCCTCGCCCGCCTGCTCGATGAGGTCGGGCACGCGGCTCACCGGCACGGACACGTCGTGCTTGATGGACGGCCCCTCGATCTTCTGCGCCTCCGAGATGCTCTCGCGCAGCTTCCAGAATTCCGTGCGCTGCGTTTCGGACGCCGCGAGGGCCGCGTCCTCGATGACGTTCGCTTCCGAGGCCGCGCCCAGCGTTTCCTCGAAAAGCAGGGCGAGCGCGTTGTCCGCGGCGCTGTCCGAGAGCTCCACCAGCACGTACCAGTCGTGCCTCGAGGAGAACGGGTCGCGCGAATTCGGGATGTGCCGGAACACGAGGTCGAGGCACACGCGCGAGACGAGCTCGAAGCCGGTGACGCGTTCGCCCACGCGTTCCCGCAGGAACGCGAGGAGTGCCAGGGCCGCACGCGGATCCCTCACCGCGACGAGCGCGGTGGCGCGCGAGCGCGGCTTTGGGAAGAGCTTCAGCACCGCGGCGGTGATGATGCCGAGCGTGCCCTCGGCGCCCACGAAGAGGTGCTTCAGGTCGTAGCCCGTGTTGTCCTTGCGCAGCGCGCGCAGCCCCTCCCACACGCGCCCGTCGGGCAGGACGACCTCCAGGCCCATCACGAGGTCGCGCGTGTTGCCGTAGCGCAGCACCCCGGTGCCGCCCGCGTTGGTCGAGAGGTTGCCGCCGATCTCGCAGCTGCCCTCGGCGCCCAGCGAAAGGGGAAACAGGCGGTCGTGCGAATCGGCGAGCGCCTGGAGGGTGGCGAGCACGCAGCCGGCCTCGACCGTCATCGTGTTGTTGGCGGCGTCGACCTCGCGCACGCGGTTCATGCGCGAGAGGTTCACGACGACCTGCGTGCCGGTGGCATCCGGCACCGACGCGCCGCACATGCTGGTGTTGCCGCCCTGCGGCACGATGGCGACGCGCTCGGCGGCGAGGAGCTGCACCACGCGCGAGACCTCCGCCGTGTCGCCGGGCTTCACGACGGCGGCCGCGCGGCCGTGCCACTGGTCGCGCCAATCGTTCTCGAAGGGCGCGCGGTCGGCATCCGACGTGAGCACCGCGTTCGCGCCGACGATCGCGGCCAGGCGCTCGGCGAGCCCTGCGGGGAAGGCGCTGCCGTTCACGAGCGGATCTTCGCGAGCAGCCCGGTGGTCGAGCGCTCGTGGCGGAACGCGATGGAATGCACCTTCCCGCCCCAGCCCTGCACCTCGCGCGCGCCGACGATCTTGTCCACGCTCCAGTCGCCGCCCTTCACGAGGTGGTCGGGCTTGCAGGCGAGGATCCGCTCAAGCGGCGTGTCCTCGTCGAACCACGTGACGAGCGCCACGCTCTCGAGGGCCGCCACCACCGCCAGGCGATCCTCGAGCGTGTTCACCGGCCGGTCATTGCCCTTGCCGAGCCGGCGAACGGACGCGTCGGA
Source organism: Usitatibacter sp. (assembly GCA_035519515.1). Classification (GTDB taxonomy): domain Bacteria; phylum Pseudomonadota; class Gammaproteobacteria; order Burkholderiales; family Usitatibacteraceae; genus Usitatibacter. The sequence continues at coordinate 25,485 of DATIWC010000107.1, read as the reverse complement.
GTTGAGCGCGACGACGAGCGATGCGCCCAGCGCGCGCGCCTCGGCGAGATAGGTGACGTGGCCGCGATGCAGGATGTCGAACACGCCGTTCGTGAACACCAGAGGGCGCGCCAGCGCCTTCGAGCGCTCGGCGAGCCGCGCGGGATCGCAGACCTTCGATTCGAAGGGGACGGGGGAGGGCATCCCCCAATTCTAGTCGTCTACCGCCGCGACGACGCGGTTGCGCCCGGCCTGCTTGGCCGTGTAGAGCGCGCGGTCGGCCTGCTGGAGCGTGAAGGCCCAGTCCTGGCCGTGCGGCGGCATGGCGGCCACGCCCGCGGAGACGGTCAGCGGTCCCAGGGGCTTGCCGTCGAACTCGAGCTTGAGCGATTCGAGCGAGGCGCGGATGGCTTCGGCGCGGTTGCGCGCGACGAGGAGCGAGGCGCCCGGCAGGATCACCGCGAACTCCTCGCCGCCGAAGCGGCAGGCGATGTCGCTGCCGCGCGTGGCCGCGCGCAGGAGGTCCGCGGTGTGCTCGAGCACGTGGTCGCCCGCGTCGTGCCCGAAGGTGTCGTTCAGCAGCTTGAAGTGGTCGAGGTCGAGCACGATCACGCCCACGCTCTCGCCCAGGCGCCGCGCGCGCGGCAGCTCCCGGCCCATGGTCTCCTCGAGGTAGCGGCGGTTGTAGAGGCCCGTGAGCGGGTCGCGCATCGAGAGGTGGTGCGCGCGGCTCCACGCCGACACGAGCGCCGTCGTGAGGAAGAAGAGGATGACGCTCGTGAGGATGCCGGCCACCAGCACGCCCCACGGGCGCGAGGACTGCAGCGCGGCGTCGAACTCGGGGCGGGAGGAGAACTGCAGCGTCCAGAGGCGCCCGGGCATCTGGAAGACGGTGCGCCGCGTGAAGGAGGGGGGCGCGGCGGAAGGCGTCACGCGCCAGGCGTTGCGCGTGTCGATGAGCTCCGCCTCCGAGCGCGCGTCTCCCGCGTCGTACACGCGCATGTCGATCACCTGCAGCACGCCCTCGTCGAGCACGCCGCGCATGAGGTCGTGCATGCGGAACGGGCCGAACACGTAGCCCAGGAGCTCGGCATCGCGCTCGGACGGGGAGAGCGAGCGCGCGTCGCGGCGGAACAAGGGCACGAACATCACGAAGCCGGGCTGCTGCCCGTCGGTGCCCCGGTAGGCCTCGCCGGTGAGCACCACCTTGCCCGTCACCGCGACGTCGGCGGTGTCGCGCGCGCGATCCATGGCGGCCCGGCGCACGCGCTCGGAACCGGCGTCGAAGCCGAGCACGCGCAGGTTGCGGCCCACGGCGGGCTCGTTGAACACGATCGGGAAGGCATCGCCCTCGGCGTTCTCGGGGCGGATCTCGTAGTCGGGAGGACCGTCCGCGCGCACGCGGCGCACGTGCGCGGCCCTTTCCTGGGGCTTCACGCGCTCGGCGTAGCCCACCGCCTGGATGCCCGGGAAGCGCTCGTCGAGCTGCAGGTGCGCGATGAAGTCGCGCCACTGCGCGCGGCTGGGGGCCGGCGTCGAAGCCATGAAGGCCGCGCCCGACCGCAGGATCTGCTCGTAGGTGAGCATGCGCGAGCGCACGGCCGCCTCGGCGGTCTCGGTGCGGCGCTCGAACTGGGCCCTGGCCTCGTCGTGGCGGCTGCGCTCGAGCGCGGTCCAGCCCGCGGCGGTGAGCGCCAGCGCGGCCGACAGCGCCACCCAGGGTATGGGTGAATGGAGCGCTTCCGCCGCGCCGTCGAACTGCCACCGCATTGCATCCTCTCCCTGTGGACGTTGCGGTGATTGTCCGGGCGGCGAGGGCGTTACGAAGTGACGCGGGTCACTCGGTGAAATACAGCTGTAATCGCCCCCGCACCAGCGGTTGCCGGGGGCCGACGTGCGGCGTCACTTGATGTACTCGAAGACCTTCACGACGCGGTTCACGCCGCTCGTCGTGCGCGCCACCTCGACGGCCGCATCGCCCTCCTCGGTGGAGACGAGGCCCATCAGGTAGACGGTGGCCGCCTCGGTGACGACCTTCACGTGCAGGGGCGAGACCTTCGAGTTGTTCACCATGCGCGACTTCACGTTGGTGGTGATCACGCTGTCGTTGCCGCGCGCGGCGAGCGAGGAGTTGCCCGCGACCTGCAGCTCGTTCACGACGTCCTTCACGCTGGGCACGCCCTTCACCAGCTCCTCGATCTTCTTGCGCGTGGCCTCGTCCGGCGCCTCGCCCGTGAGGAGCACGCGCTGGTTGAAGCTGGTGGCGTTCACGTGGGCGTTGTTGAACTGGTCGCCGAGCCTCAGGATCTTCACCTCGATGTTCTCGTCCTCGATGTAGATGCCGGTGGTGCGGCGGTCGCCCGCGATGAGCGCGGTGGTGCCCGCGCCCGCGACGGCGAGCGGGACGCAGCCCGAAATTGCGGTGAGGGCCGAGGCCGCCAGGGCGAAGGCGATCAGAAGCTTGGTCATTTCTTCTCTCCGAAGATCACGTTGTCGACCATCTCGCACAGGCAGTGGACCACGAGGAGGTGGATCTCCTGGACCCGCATGGTGCGCGGATGGGCGACGTTGAGGTGGAAGTCGCCGGCCCCGAGGCCGCGGCCGATCTCGCCGCCGTCGCGCCCGGTGAGGGCGATGACGGGCATTTCGCGCGCGTGCGCCGCCTTGACCGCCTCGAGGACGTTGCGCGAGTTGCCCGAGGTGGAGATGCCGAGCAGGAAGTCGCCCGGCTGTCCCAGCGCCTCGACCTGCTTGGAGAAGACGCGGTCGAAGTCGTAATCGTTGGCGATGGCCGTGAGGGCCGAGGTGTCGGTGGTGAGCGCGATGGCCGCGAGGCCGCGGCGCTCCCGCTCGAAGCGGCCCACCAGCTCGGCCGCGAAATGCTGGCTGTCGGCCGCCGAGCCGCCGTTGCCGCAGGCGAGCACCTTGCGGCCGGCCTTGAGCGCGTTCGCGAGCGCTTCGCCGGCGCGCGCGATTTCCGCGGGCATCGTCGCGGCCATCCGCTGCCGCAACTCGATGCCGTCCTCGAAATGGCGCTTCAGGTTTGCCACATGATCCATGGGTGCAATGTTACTTCACGCGACGTCGAAAGCCGCGCGCAGCCACTCGGGCGCGCCGCCCTGCACCGTGATGACATCGAAACGGCACGGCGGTTCGCCGCCCAGGCGCGAAAGGAATTGTCGCGCGGCGGCGACGATTCGCCTTTGCTTGCGCGCATCGACGCTCGCCCGGGCGCCGCCGAAGCCCTCGCCCGAGCGCATGCGCACCTCGACGAAGACGAGGGTCGGGCCCTCGCGGGCGACGAGGTCGATTTCGCCCAGGCGCGTGCGGAAGTTGCGGGCGACGATCTCCAGGCCCTGGCGCGCGAGGAAGCGGGCCGCCGCCTCCTCGGCGGCGCCGCCGCTCGCCTGCGCGGGCGTGCGCCGCCCGGTGGCGCTCACGGCGCGCGCAGGGGGATCACGCGGCCGCCATCCACCTCCGAGGGCGTGAGGGCGCGCGAGAATTGCCCGTTCGCCTCGAGGGTGAGCTTGCCCGTGACGCCGTCGATGGGCGCGCGCTTCTCGCCGCGCAGCAGCTGCATGGCGATACGGAACGCATCGATGCCCAGGGCGTACAGGCGCTCCTCCTCGACCGACATGTTGCGCGGCGCGGGGTAGACCATGACGGCGGGATGGTCGGGCTGGACGAACCAGGGCATTTCGGGATAACGCACACCCTGCAGGTCCACGTTGACGATGGCCTCGGCGCGCGGGTTCACGCTCATCGAGGTCGCGTAGAGCGGAAGCATTCCCGAGATGTACGGGCGCACCATGCGCGCCTGCGCGGGCTCGAGCGCCATGAACACGATGTCGGCCCTCACGCCGGCGAGCCGTTCGCGCACCAGGGGGGCGTCGTCGTCGGTGCCGCTGAACGTGATGCGCGCCACGGTCTGCCCCGCATCGCGCGACCACTCGCGCTCGAAGGCCTCCTGCACGCGCTTGGCGAGCGCGCTGGGCGAGGTGATCACGACCGCGGTGTGCGCGCCTTCGGAGACGGCGAGCAGCGCCGACTGGCGCGCCTCGTTCTCGAGCGAGAGCGTGACCCAGTAGAGCGTGGGCGGCAGGTCCACGGCGACCGTCTGCGGCTCGTTCAGCGCGAGGATCGGGCCCTTGGAGCAGTCGCTGCGCGCGAGCGCGGTCGCGCCGTCGCGCGTGATGCCGGCCACCACCAGCAGCGCGCCAGAAGCTTGCGCCGCGCGGCAGGCGTCCACGAGCGCGTTGCCTTCGGCGTCGATCGCGGTGAACTCGATGGGGGGCGAGTCCTTGGCGCCCACCTCGGCGGCGGCGGCGAAGCCCGCGCGCAGCGCCTCGGCGAGCTTGCCCAGCGCGGCCGAGCCCGTGGGCAGGATGAGTTCCACGTGCGGGCGCGCCACCCTCGGCGCGCGCTTCGTGTCGGGCACGGGGGGCGCATCGGTGAGCGGCTTGACCACCGTCGTGCGCGCGAGCCCCGTCGCGGGATCGATTTCCTCGGCCGGTGCCGCCGGTGCCGCCGGTGCGGCCGCGGCGGGGCGCGGTTCGCCGGTTGTGCCGCGCGGCGGGTCGGCCGAGAATGCCGGCGTCACCAGCGAGGTGGCTGCAAGCAGGAGGAGCGCGTTGAAGCGCGACATCGCGAGTGGGTCCGCCGGTTCGCCGCGCGAGGAAGAGCGCACGGCTTTGGAAGCGGGATTATATGTGGTGGCGACGCCCATCGGGAACCTGGGCGACATCACGGCCCGCGCGCTCGACGTGCTCGCGCGTGCCGACATGATCGCCGCCGAGGACACGCGCAATACCCGCGCCATGCTGCGGCATTTCGGCATCGCCACGCGGCTCATCGCCCTGCACGAGCACAACGAGCGGCGCTCGGCGGCGGAAGTCGTGCGCTGGATCTCGGAAGGAAGCGCGGTCGCGCTGGTGAGCGACGCGGGCACGCCCGCGGTGAGCGATCCGGGCGCGCACCTGGTGGCCGCGGTGCGCGAGCAAGGCCATCGCGTGTTTCCCGTCCCGGGCCCGAGCGCGCTCACCGCGGCGCTCTCCGCGAGCGGCATTTCCCACGACGGGGTCGTGTTCGCGGGGTTCCTTCCGGTGAAGGGCGCGGAGCGCCGCGCGAAGCTCGCCGCCCTCGCGGCAGGCCCCTGGGCCATCGCGCTCTTCGAGGCCCCGCATCGCATCGCCGCCACGCTCGGCGACCTGCACGAGGCGCTCGGCGATCGCGACATCGTCATCGCGCGCGAGATCACCAAGAAGTTCGAGACCATCACGCGCATCCGGCTTGCGGAAGCGAAATCCTGGGTCGAAGCCGATGACGACCGGCGCCGCGGCGAGTTCGTGCTCGTCATCGAAGGGCGCCCGCCGCCCGCGCAGGGAACCGATCCGCGCGACGTGCTCGCCGCGCTGCTGGCGGAGCTGCCGCTCAAGCAGGCGGTGGCCCTCGCGGCGAAGATCACGGGCGCGCGGCGCAACGAGCTCTACCGCATGGCGCTCGACATGAAATAATCCGTCCGATGGCCGAGAAGCTCACGCTCACCCGCCCCGACGATTTCCACGTGCACTTTCGCGACGGCGAGGCGATGCGCTCGATCGTGGGCGCCACGGCACGCCAGTTCGCCCGTGCCATCGCGATGCCGAACCTGAAACCGCCCGTGGTGACGGTGAAGGACGCCGCGGCCTACCGCGACCGCATTCTCGCCGCGCTGCCGAAGAAGAGCGACTTCGAGCCGCTCATGACGCTCTACCTCACGGACGACACGCCCGCCGCGGAGATCGGCCGCGCGCGCGCCGCGGGCTTCGTGAAGGCGGTGAAGTACTACCCGGCGGGCGCCACCACGAATTCCGCCTCGGGCGTGACCGACATCCGCAAGTGCGATGCGGTGTTCGAGGCCATGCAGGAAGCGGGCATGCCGCTCCTGCTGCATGGCGAGGTGACCGACGCGGACGTGGACGTCTTCGACCGCGAGGCGGTGTTCGTCGACCGCACGCTGGGTCCGCTCGTGAAGCGCTTCCCGGGGTTGAAGGTGGTGCTCGAGCACGCGACCACGCACGAGGCGGTGGCGTTCGTCGAGCGTGCCGGGCCCCACGTCGCGGCCACCCTCACGCCGCAGCACCTGCTCCTCAACCGCAATGCCCTGTTCGCGGGCGGGCTCAACCCGCACTACTACTGCCTGCCCGTGATCAAGCGCGAGACCCATCGCCGCGCGCTGGTGAAGGCCGCGATCTCGGGAAGCCCCAAGTTCTTCCTGGGCACCGACAGCGCGCCGCACTCGCGCGCGAGCAAGGAATCGTGCTGCGGGCACGCGGGGATCTACACGGCGCACGCGGCGCTGGAGCTCTATGCCGAGGCCTTCGAGGCGGCGGGCGCGCTCGACAAGCTCGAGGCGTTCGCGAGCCACTACGGCGCGGACTTCTACGGCCTGCCGCGCAACAAGGGCAAGGTGACGCTCGAGAAATCGAGCTGGGAGGTGCCCGCCGAGCTCGAGTTCGGCGCGGAGAAGGTCGTGCCGATGCGCGCCGGGCAGGCGCTCGCCTGGCGGCTCGCGCCCTAGCGGTGGACTGGGGCGGGGCGGGCGAGCGGCTGGGCTCGCCGCTCTACGCTCCGGTGCAGCCCGCGCTGGCGCGGCTCGACCCCGGCCGTTGGCCCACCCACGAGGAACTCACGCGCGCCGCGCACGGCATCGCCACTTCGCGCGGCATGCCGGTGCGATTCGTGAGCCCGCGCCCGCACGGCGATCGCGAGCGCCTCTACTACGAGCTGCAGGTCGCGGCGACGGGCGAGGTCGAGACGCGCGCGGAAAACTGGCACGACCTCTTCAACGCGCTGGTCTGGATCGCATTCCCGAAGGCGAAGGCCGCCATCAACGCGCAGCACGCGGCGATCCTGGAGGAGCGCGGCGAGCAGGAGTCGAAGCGCCGCAGCCCGGAGCGCGACGCCCTCACGCTCTTCGACGAAGGCGGCGTGGCGGTCGCCTCGAGCTCGCCGGAGCTGCTCCGGCTCATCGTGGACTTCGAGTGGAAGGAGCTCTTCTGGCGGAGGCGCGCCGGGCTCGAAACGCAGGTGGCCTTCATCGCTTTCGGCCATGCCCTTTACGAGCAGGCGCTCGAGCCCTACCTGGGCATGGTGGCGAAGACGGTCTTCCTGCCGGTCGAGGAGCCGTTCCTGCGGCTGCCGCCGGCGGAACAAGTCGCCCGCGTCGACGCGCTGCTCGCCGCGCATTTCGCGAGCCGCGCGCATTTCCGGTCGCCCAGGATGATGGCGCCGATGCCGGTGCTGGGCGTTCCGGGCTGGCATCCGGGCACCGCGCGGGAGGGCTTCTACGACGATCCCGTCCACTTCCGCGGCAAGCGCCCGCGATGAAGCGTCACAAGGCGCGGGTATCATCGCGCCGATGAAGAGCCTCTGGAGCGACGCCGAGGCGGCGCGATTCGCCGGCGACCTCGGGCAACGGGTGTACACGTCGCGCTTGCTGGGACGCGACAAGTCGCTCGTGCTGCACGGCGGCGGCAACACCTCGGTCAAGATCGACGAGAAGGACCTCTTCGGGCGCGCGCAGCCGGTGCTCTACGTGAAGGGCAGCGGCTGGGACCTCGAGCACATCGAGGCGCAGGGTTTTTCGCCGGTGCGCCTGGACCACCTGGTGGCGCTCGCGGGCCTCGAATCCCTCCCCGACCCGCAGATGGTGAACGAGATGCGCACGCACATGCTGCGCGCCGACGCGCCCACGCCCTCGGTCGAGGCGATCCTGCACGCGATCCTGCCTTTCAAGTACGTGGACCACACGCACGCCGACCCGGTCCTCACCCTCACCAACACCGCCGATGGCGAGCGGCGCATCCGCGAGCTCTACGGCGACGAGGTGGTGGTCATCCCCTATGTGATGCCCGGCTTCGACCTCGCGCGCCTGTGCGCGCAGGTCTTCCCGCGCGATCGCAGGCCCGGCACGGTGGGCATGGTGCTCATGAACCACGGCATCTTCTCGTTCGGCCAGAGCGCGCGCGAATCCTACGAGCGCATGATCGCGCTGGTGGCGAAGGCGGGCCGCGCCGTGGAGCGGGAGGCGGGCGCTCCCGTGGCGCCCGCGCCGCAGCCCGCGCCGCCCGCGAGCCTGCGCAATGCCCTCGCCACGTTGCGCCGCGAGATCTCGCGCTGCGCCGGCGCGCCCATGGTGCTCGCCTCGCACGCCGATCCCGCGAGCCTCGCGTTCGCGCGCCGCGCGGACGTGGCGTCGATCACGCAGCGCGGGCCCGCCACTCCGGACCACGTGATCCGCACCAAGCGCGTGCCGATGGTGGGGCGCGACGTCGCCGGCTACGCACGCGCCTATGCCGAGTACTTCGCGGAGCACGCCAAGGGCGCCCGCGAGCCCAAGACCATGCTGGACCCCGCGCCGCGCGTGGTCGTGGATGCCGAGCTGGGCGTTTGCACCGCCGGACGGCGGGCGGCCGATGCGCAGGCGGTCTTCGACATCTACTCGCGCACGATGGGCATCATCGCCAACGCCGAGCGCCTGGGCGGCTGGCGCGCGCTGCCGGCGAAGGACATCTTCGACGTCGAATACTGGGACCTCGAGCAGGCGAAGCTGCGCAAGTCCGGCGCCGCGCCGCCCTTCGCGGGCGAGGTGGCGCTCGTGACCGGCGCCGCCTCGGGCATCGGCAAGGCGTGCGTGGCGAGCTTCCTCTCGCGCGGTGCCGCCGTGGTGGGGCTGGACGTGAATTCCGCCGTCACCTCGGTCGCGCGGGGCGCCGACTACCTCGGCATCGAATGCGACATCACCGATGCCGCGCAGCTCGTCGCGGCGATCGAGCAGGGCGTGCGCGCTTTCGGCGGGCTCGACATGGCGGTGCTCAATGCCGGCATCTTCCCGGGCGGCACGCGCATCGAGGGGCTGTCGGATGCCGAGTGGAGCCGCGTGATGCACGTGAACCTGGATGCCAACCTCGCGCTGCTGCGCGAGTGCCACGCGCTGCTCAAGCTCGCCCCGCGCGGCGGGCGCGTGGCGGTGATCGGCTCGAAGAACGTGCCCGCGCCGGGCCCGGGCGCCGCGGCGTATTCGGCCTCGAAGGCCGCGCTCGCGCAGCTTGCGCGCGTGGCGGCGCTCGAGTGGGGAGCCGACGGCATCCGCGTGAACACCCTGCATCCCAATGCGGTGTTCGACACCGGCATCTGGACCGAGGCAGTGCTCGCGGAGCGCGCGAAGCACTACGGCCTTTCCGTCGAGGCCTACAAGAAGAACAACGTGCTGCGCGTGGAAGTCACGAGCCGCGACGTGGCCGAGCTCGCCGCGGAGCTCTGCGGGCCGCTCTTCGGCAAGACCACCGGCGCGCAGGTGCCGGTCGATGGCGGCAACGATCGCGTCATCTAGGCGATACCTGCGTAAGATTCACCTTGTGAAGCAGGCCAGGCGGTCGCTGCGCCACGCAGGTTGCGCAGAGGAAAGTCGGGACTCCACAGGGCAGCGTAGCGGGTAACTCCCGTCCGCCGTGAGGCGAGGATCAGAGGAACAGAGACGAGCCTGGTCTTCTCGCAAGAGGAGCCGGGGTGAAACGGCCAATCTCTACGCGGAGCAACACCAAGTAGGCAGACGACGACGTGGCCCACCGAGTCTGCGGGTAGGTGGCTCGAGCCGCGCGGCAACGCGCGGCCCAGAGGAATGACCGTCGCGTCCGGGGCGCAAGCCCGGGGCGACAGAATCCCGCTTACCGGCCTGCTTCACTTCTTACTTCACTTTCACTCTCCGCTGTAAGCTATTGATTACGCTATGGTTCACGAGGCGTGAAACGCCTCGAAAAACCATCGCTAACCCCTTGTCGCACAAGAAAAAATTGCCTCGCATGCCCCTTGACTCCCTGTAGCTCGTTCACTACAGTGGCGGCAAGTGGGAAAACGTGGGAGGAGCGGTGGTATTTCAAGGGGCGGCGCAGGTGAGCCTCGACGCGAAGGGCCGCATGGCGGTCCCGACGCGTGCGAGGGATCCGCTGACGCAGGGCGGCACGGTGAAGTTAGTGCTCACCGCGCATCCTGATGGCTGCCTCTTGCTTTATCCCCTGCCCGCCTGGGAGCCGATCCGCACCCGGGTCATGTCCTTTCCGAGCCTCGACCGCCAGTTCAGCGTCTGGAAGCGCCTGCTCGTGGGCTTCGCCCAGGAAGTCGAGCTGGACGCGTCGGGACGCTTGCTGGTGCCGCCGGAGCTGCGCGACTTCGCGCACATCACGCGCGACGTGATGCTCGTGGGCCAGGGCAGCCACTACGAGATCTGGGACTTCGAGCAATGGAACCGCGAGCTCGAGGCCCTGAGGTCCGGAGGCAGCACGAACCTGCCTCCGGGGATGGAGAACTTCTCCCTGTGACGCGGCTGACGACCCCGGGTCCGAAGCCGCTCCACAGAGGAGCGTAGCCCCGGTGTCCAGTCCCCTCAACCGTGAGCGAGGTCTCCCATGTCCCGGCCCTTCTCGAAGAAACCCTTGCCGCACTCGACGTCCGTGAAGGCAAGACCTATGTCGATGGCACCTTTGGCCGCGGCGGGCATAGCGCGGCCATCCTCGCCCGTCTCGGTGTTCGCGGAAGACTTCTCGCTCTTGATCAGGACCCCGAGGCGCTTTCGGCTGGCGCGCTCGAAGATCCGCGTCTTGAGCTGATCCACGCGCGCTTCTCGACGATGCGACAGGCGCTGGCCGATCGCGGCATCCGGCACGTGGCGGGCATCCTGCTCGACCTGGGCGTGTCGTCGCCGCAGCTCGACGACCCCGCGCGCGGGTTCAGCTTTATGCGCGACGGGCCGCTCGACATGCGCATGGACCCCACGCGCGGCGAATCCGCCGCCGCGTGGCTCGCCCGCGCCACAGAACAAGAAATCAGGGAGGTGATCGCGCACCATGGGGAAGAGCGGTTTGCTAAATCGATTGCAGCAGCGATTGTTGATGCAAGGGGCCGCGAGCCCATTCTCGGCACCCGGCGGCTTGCCGAGATCGTGGGTCGCGCGGTTCGCACGCGCGAGCCGGGCCAGCACCCGGCGACCCGCACCTTTCAGGCTCTACGGATTCACGTCAATCAGGAGCTTGAAGAGCTGGAGGTGACGCTGCCGCAGGCGGCCGACCTGCTCGAGCCGGGCGGGCGCCTCGTGGTCATCAGCTTCCACTCGCTCGAGGACCGCATCGTGAAGCGCTTCATGCGCGCGCGCTCCACGGGCGACACGCTCCCGCGCGGCGTGCCGGTGCGCGCCGCGGACATCCCGCCGGCGCAGCTTCGGCTCGTGGGGGGCGCCGTGAAGGCTTCGCCCGCCGAGGTGGCGCGCAACCCGCGCGCGCGCAGCGCCGTGCTGCGCGTGGCCGAGAAGGCGGCATGACGCGCCTGAACGCGCTGCTGCTCCTGCTCGCCATCGCGTGCGCGGCCGGCGTGATCACCTCGCAGCACCGCGCGCGCAAGGTGTTCTCCGAGCTGGAGGGGGCGCAGTCGGCCGCGCGCAAGCTCGACGAGGAGTTCACCCAGCTGCAGCTCGAGCAGAGCACCTGGGCCACGAGCCGGCGCGTGGAATCCGTGGCCTCGCGCCAGCTCGGCATGCGCCTTCCCGATGCGCAGACCAGCACCATCGTGACGCTCGATTCGCGCGCCGCGGTGGCGGATGCCCGGCCATGAAGTTCGAGAAGCGCACCCCGCAGCTGCGCCTGAAGCTCGAGGGCTGGCGCTCGCGCTTCGTGCTGGGCGCGATCGCGGCCGCCTTCGCCGTGCTCGCGGGGCGCGCGTTCTACCTGGGGGCCATGCACACCGACTTCCTGCAGGCCAAGGGCGAGGCGCGCTACGGCCGGGTGATCGAGATGCCCGCCTCGCGCGGGCCGGTGCTCGACCGCAACGGCAACCCGCTCGCCATTTCCACGCCCGTGGAATCCATCTGGGCCACGCCCGACGACCTCGAGGAGGCCGATGCGGGGCAGATTCGCTCGCTCGCCCGTGCGCTCGCGCTGCCCGAGGCCGAGATTCGCCAGAAGATTGACAGAAACGATCGCCAGTTCGTCTATCTCAAGCGCCAGATTTCGCCCGACCAGGCCGCCAAGGTGATGGCGCTGGGCGTTCCGGGGGTCTTCCAGCAGCGCGAGTTCCGCCGCTACTACCCGGCGGGTGACGTGATGGCGCACGTGGTCGGGTTCACCGGCATCGAGGACAACGGGCAGGAAGGCATCGAGCTCGCGGAGAACGCGCGCCTCGCGGGCGAGTCCGGCTCGCGCAAGGTGATCAAGGACCGCCGCGGCCACATCGTCGAGGACGTGGAGAGCCTGCGCACGCCTCGCGACGGCGGCGAGGTGACGCTCGCGATCGACTCGCGCCTGCAGTTCCTCGCCCACCGCGAGCTGAAGGCCGCGGTCGAGCAGCACCACGCCAAGGGCGGCTCGCTGGTGATCCTGGACGCGCGCACGGGCGAGATCCTCGCGCTCGTGAACCAGCCCGACTACAACCCCAACAACCGCGCGGCCGTCACCGGCGCGCAGACGCGCAACCGCTCGGTCACCGACCTCTTCGAGCCCGGCTCCACGATGAAGCCCTTCACGGTGGCCGAGGCGCTCGAAACGGGCATCGTCACGCCGGACACGATGATCGCCACCGGTCCCGGCTCCTGGCAGCTGGGCGGCTGGACCATCACCGATACGCACGCCAACGGCACGATCTCGGTCGCGCAGGTGATCCAGAAGTCCTCCAACATCGGCAGCGCGAAGATCACGCTGCAGATGCCGCCCGAGCGCATGGGCACGTTCTACCGCGAGCTGGGCTTCGGGTCGGCGCCGCAGACGGGCTTCCCGGGCGAGGCGAAGGGCGTGCTGCGGCCGTGGACGCAGTGGAAGCCCATCGAGCAGGCCACGATGTCCTACGGGCACGGCATCTCGGTGTCGCTGCTGCAACTCGCGCGCGCCTACACGATCTTCACCACCGGGGGCGAGCTGCTGCCGCTCGCGCTGGAGAAGCGCGACGCGCGCCCCATCGGCAAGCGGCTCGTCACGAAGCAGACGGCGCAGGAAGTCACGCGGATGATGGAGATGGCCGTGATGCCCGGCGGCACCGCGCCGCGCGCGCAGGTGCCCGGCTATCGCGTCGCGGGCAAGACCGGCACCGCCTACAAGGCCGAGCACGGCGGCTACGCCGAGACCAAGTACCGCGCCTCGTTCGTGGGCTTCGGGCCGGTGAGCGATCCGCGCTTCATCGTCGCGGTGATGATCGACGAGCCGCAGGGCGCGCAGCACTTCGGCGGCGACGTGGGCGCGCCGGTGTTCTCGAACGTGATGGGGGCGGCGCTGCGCATGATCTCGGTGCCGCCCGACGCGCCGGGCACGCTCAACGTCCAGGCGCAGCCCACGCCCACGGAGAAGCAGGGATGATCGCGGCCGCCGAGTTCCCGCGGCCCGCGGGCCTTCCCATCCTCGACCGGCTCGCGCAGCTGGGCGTGCCGCTCGCCGACCTCACGGCGGACTCGCGCACGGTGAAGATGGGCTCGATCTTCGTGGCCTACCCCGGCACGGCGCAGGACGGGCGCGCCTACATCGCCGAGGCGATCGCGCGCGGCGCGGCCGCGGTGCTCTGGGAGCGCGAGGGCTTCTCGTGGAACGAGGCGTGGGACGTGCCCAACCTCGGCGTGGAGGGCCTGCGCGGGCGCATCTCGGAGATCGCCGGCCACGTGTTCGGCAACCCGTCCGAGTCCCTGTGGGTGGCGGGCGTGACGGGCACCAACGGCAAGACCTCGGTGTCGCAATGGATCGCCGCCGCGCTCGATTCGCTCGGCCGGCGCAGCGCGGTGATCGGCACGCTCGGCAACGGCCTCGTGGGCGAGCGCGCCGAGGCGAAGAACACGACGCCGGACGCGATCGTGCTGCAGCGCCTGCTGGCCGACTACCTGCGCCGCGGGGCGCGCGGCGTGGCGATGGAGGTCTCGAGCCACGGCCTGGACCAGGGCCGCGTGGCCGGCGTCAAGTTCGACGCGGCCGTGTTCACGAACCTCACGCGCGACCACCTGGATTACCACGGCACGATGGAGGCGTACGCCGAGGCGAAGTTCTCGCTCTTCGGCGCGCGCGGCCTCACGCATAGCGTCGTGAACGTGGACGACGATTGGGGCGCCACCTTCGCCGAGCGCCTGCGCGGCGACGTGATCACCTTCGGCGTGGGCCGCGCGGCGCGGCTGCGCGCAAGCCGCGTCGGCCTCTCGGAGGCGGGCGTTCGTTTCCACGTGGAATCGGAATGGGGCTCGGGCGAGGCGCATGCGCCGGTGCTGGGCGCGTTCAACGTCTCCAACCTGCTCGCGGTGATGGGCGCGCTCGTCGCTGCGGGCGTCGATTTCGCGAAGATCCTCGAGGCGGTCGGGTCGCTGCGCCCGGTGCCGGGGCGCCTGGAGCGCGTGGGCGGGGGCACCTCGCCGCTGGTGGTGGTCGATTACGCGCACACGCCCGACGCGCTGGAGAAAGCGCTCGAGGCGCTGCGGCCCACGGTCGCGGCGGGGCACCGCCTGGTGTGCGTGTTCGGCTGCGGCGGGGAACGCGATCCGGGCAAGCGCCCGATGATGGCGCGCGCGGCCGCGCGGCTTTCCGACCACGTGATCGTCACGAGCGACAACCCGCGCGGCGAGGATCCCGCGGCGATCATCGCGCAGGTGATGGCGGGCGCGGGCGCCGAATCCGAGGCGATTGCCGACCGGCAGGTCGCCATCTTTTCGGCCGTGCACCAGGCCCGCCCCGGCGACGTGGTCCTGCTCGCCGGCAAGGGGCACGAGACGTACCAGGAGATCGCCGGCGTGCGCCATCCGTTCAGCGACCGCGAAGTGGCGCAGGCGGCGCTCGACGATTGGGAGCGCGCGGCGCGATGAAGGAAGGCGAGCCCGTGGGCCAGGCACCGATGATGGGCCTCGAGGAAGCGGCGCGTGCCGTGGGGGGCGTGGCGAGCGGCGACGCGCGCTTCAGCGGCGTCACCACCGACAGCCGGCGCATCGACGCGGGCGACCTCTTCGTGGCCCTCGCCGGCGAGCGCTTCGACGGCCATGCCTACGTGGCCGACGCCATCGGCCACGGCGCGGCCGCGGCGCTCGTCTCGCGGCGCATCGAGGCCGAGCCGCCGATCCCGCAGGTCGTGGCGGACGATTCCCGCCTCGCGCTGGGACGCCTCGCCGCGTACTGGCGCAGGCGTTTCGCGCTGCCGCTCGCGGCGCTCACCGGCAGCAACGGCAAGACCACGGTGAAGGAGATGATCGCCGCGATCCTCGCCGTGCACGCGGGCTCGCGCGATGCGGTGCTCGCGACCGAGGGCAACCTCAACAACGACATCGGCATGCCGGTCACGCTGCTCAGGCTTCGCGGGCAGCACCGCTACGCGGTGATCGAGATGGGCATGAACCACGAGGGCGAGATCGACTACCTCACACGGATCGCCGCGCCCACGGTCGCATTGGTGAACAACGCGCAGCGCGCCCACGTGGGGATCCTGGGCAGCGTCGAGGCGATCGCGCGCGCCAAGGGCGAGATCTACGCGGGGCTCCCGGCCTCGGGTATCGCGGTCGTGAATGCCGACGATGCCTTCGCGGGCTACTGGGAAAAGCTCAACGCCGGGCGGCGCATCGTGACGTTCGGGTTCGAGGGTGCCGCGCAGGTGCGCGCGTCCGCCAACGGCTCGCAGGTTCGCTTCTTCACGCCCGCCGGCAGCATCGGCGTGGACCTGCGCGTGCCCGGCGAGCACAACGTGCGCAACGCGATGGCGGCATGCGCCGTGGCCTTCGCGCTCGACGTGCCGCTCGCGGCCATCGGCGAGGGACTGTCCGGTTTCGACGGCGTGCCCGGCCGCCTGCAGAAGCGCGTCACGCCCGGCGGCGCAGTGCTCATCGACGACACGTACAACGCCAATCCCGAATCGATGAAGGCGGCGCTTCGCGTGCTCGCCGCGCAGCGCTCGCGCAAGGTCTTCGTGATGGGCGACATGGGCGAGCTGGGCGGCGGGGCCGGCGCCATGCACGCCGAGGTGGGCGAGTTCGCGCGGCAGAACGGCATCGACGCGCTGCTCGCCCTGGGCGATGCGAGCCGCGAGGCGGTGCGCGCCTTCGGCGCGGGGGGCGTGCACTTCACCGGCATGGAGCCGCTCGTGGCCGCCGCGCGCGGCGAGGACCGGCCCGGCACCTCGATCCTCGTGAAGGGGTCGCGGTTCATGCAGATGGAGCGCGTGGCCGACGCGCTCGCCGCCCGGGAGCCGCGCCGTGCTGTATGACCTCGCGCAATGGCTCGTGGCCGACGCCAAGATCCGGGCGTTCAACGTCTTCACGTACATCACGCTGCGCGTGGTGCTCGCGGCGCTCACCGCGCTCGCCATCTCGTTCATCGTGGGCCCGGCGATGATCCGCAAGCTCACGACCTACAAGATCGGGCAGGCGGTGCGCGACGACGGCCCGCAGAGCCACCTCATCAAGACCGGCACGCCCACCATGGGCGGGGCGCTCATCCTCGTCTCCGTGGCGATCACGACGATCCTGTGGGCGGACCTCGCCAACCGCTACGTGTGGATCGTGCTGCTCACCACGCTGGGCTTCGGCATCGTGGGCTGGGTGGACGACTGGCGCAAGGTCGTGCACCGCAACCCCAAGGGCCTGTCGGCGCGCTCGAAGTTCTTCTGGCAGTCGGTGATCGCGATCGGGGCCGTGTGGTACCTCGCCTACAGCGCGAAGCTGCCCCAGCAGACCGAGCTCATCGTGCCGTTCTTCAAGACCATCGCGATCCCGCTGGGCGCGGTGGGCTTCGTGATCCTGGGCTACTTCGTGGTGGTGGGCACCTCCAACGCGGTGAACCTCACCGACGGCCTGGACGGCCTCGCCATCATGCCCACCGTGATGATCGCCTCCGCGCTCGCCGTGTTCGCCTACGTCTCGGGCAACGCGGTGTTCGCGAAGTACCTGGGCTTCCCGCTCATCTCGGGCTCGGGCGAGCTCGCCGTCGTGTGCGGCGCGATGGCGGGCGCGGGCCTCGCGTTCCTGTGGTTCAACGCGTACCCCGCCGAGGTGTTCATGGGCGACGTGGGCGCGCTCGCGCTGGGCGCCGCGCTCGGCATGGTGGCGCTCGTGGTGCGCCAGGAGATCGTGCTGCTGATCATGGGCGGCGTGTTCGTGGTCGAGACGCTCTCCGTGATCATCCAGGTGGCGAGCTTCAAGCTCACCGGCCGGCGCGTCTTCCGCATGGCGCCGCTGCACCACCACTACGAATTGAAGGGCTGGAAGGAGAACCAGGTCGTCGTGCGCTTCTGGATCATCACGATGATGCTGGTCCTCTTCGGGTTGTCGACTCTGAAACTTCGCTAGGAGATGATCGATGACTGGAAAGCAAGACAGGTCCTGGTTCTCGGGGTGGGTGACACGGGGCTTTCATGCGTTCGCTGGCTCGCGCGGCACGGCGCCCGCGTGCGTGCTGCCGATACGCGAGCGGCGCCTCCGGCCCTGGGAGCGCTCCGCGCGAGCCAACCCGGTGTTCCCGTCGCGCTTGGAGCATTCGAGGCGTCACTCCTGGAAGGCGTGGACGCGGTCGTTGCGAGTCCGGGCATTGCGCTCGGCGAGCCGGTGGTCGTCCTCGCGCGTTCCCGCGGCATCGAGGTGGTCGGCGATGTCGAGATCCTCGGCCGTGCCCTCGCGGGGCGCGCGCCAGGACTTCGCGTTCTGGGCGTGACCGGGACCAACGGCAAATCCACCGTCACGGCGCTCGCCGCCGCGATGGGCGCTGCCGCGGGCCTGAAGACCGTGGCCGCGGGCAACATCGGCCTGCCGGTGCTCGACGCGCTCTCGCAATTCGAGCGCGACGGCTTCCCGGACCTGCTGGTGCTCGAGCTGTCCAGCTACCAGCTCGAGACCACGTCCTCGCTCGCGCTCGATGCCGCGGCGATGCTCAACCTCACGCAGGACCACCTCGACCGCTACGCCTCGCTCGCCGACTACGGCCGCGCCAAGCAGCGCATCTTCATGCACTGCCGCACGCGCGTCGTGAACCGCGACGACCCGGCGAGCCTCGCCATGGCGGGTGGCGAGCGCACGTTCTCGTTCGGCCTCGCCGTGCCGCGGCTCGAATCGGAATGGGGATTCGATGCGCGCCGCGAGACGCTCCTGCGCGGCGCCACCCCGATCCTCCCGGTGCGCGAGATGGCGCTGAAGGGATTGCACAACGCCGCCAACGGGCTTGCCGCGCACGCGCTCGCGAGCGCCGTGGACCTGGCGCCCGATGCGCTCGCCCGCACGCTCGCCACGTTCGCGGGGCTGCCGCACCGCGTGCAGGAAGTCGCGCGCGTGGGATCCATCACGTTCTACGACGATTCGAAGGGCACCAACGTCGGTGCGACCGTCGCCGCGCTGCAGGGATTCGACCGCCCGGTGGTGCTGATCGCCGGCGGCGAGGGCAAGGGACAGGACTTCGCGCCGCTCGTGCCCGCCGTGGCGCGGCATGCGCGCGCGGTGGTTCTGATCGGGCGCGATGCGCCCCTCATCGAGAAGGCCCTCGGGCCCGCGCAGGTTCCCGTCGAGCGCGCCGCCACGATGGAGGCCGCGGTGAAGGCGGCGCTTGCCGCCGCGAAGCAAGGCGACGTGGTGCTGCTCTCGCCCGCCTGCGCGAGCTTCGACATGTTCCGCAACTACGGCCACCGCGGCGAGGCCTTCGCGGCCGCCGCGCGCGCGCTCGACCCGGGGCGTGGCCGCTGATGTTCTACAACCCCGCCCGTCGCGATTCGAGCCTCGATGCGGCCCTGGTGTGGTCGGCGCTGATGCTCGCCGCCATCGGGCTGGTGATGGTGTACTCGGCCTCCATCGCGATGGCCGAGGCGGAGCGCTTCACGGGCTTCCGGCCCACGTACTTCCTCGTGCGCCACGCGGTGTACCTCGCGGTGGGCCTTGCCTTCGCCGCCGCGCTCTTCCGCGTGCCGCTGTGGCTCTGGCAGAAGGCCTCGCCGTGGCTCTTCATGGCGGGCACGGGGCTGCTCGTGCTGCTGCTCATCCCCGGGGTGGGGCGCGAAGTGAACGGCGCGCGCCGCTGGATCTCGCTCGGCTTCGCGACGTTCCAGCCCTCCGAGCTCATGAAGCTCTTCGTCGTCCTCTACGCGGCCGACTACACCGTGCGCAAGGCGGCCTTCATGGACGACGTGCGCAAGGGGTTCCTGCCCATGTTCGCCGTGATGACGTTCATCGCGGCCCTGATGCTGCGCGAGCCCGACTTCGGCGCGCTGGTGGTGGTGACGACGATCGCCATGGCGGTGCTCTTCCTGGGCGGGCTCAACTGGCGGCTCTTCGCGGGGCTCGCGGCGCTGCTGTCGGTCGCGTTCGCCGTGCTGATCGTCTCCTCGCCCTATCGCCTGCAGCGGATCCTCGGCTTCATGGACCCGTGGGCGGATTCGCTCGGCAAGGGCTACCAGCTGTCGCATTCGCTCATCGCGTTCGGGCGCGGCGAGCTCTTCGGCGTGGGCCTGGGCGCGAGCGTCGAGAAGCTCTTCTACCTGCCCGAGGCGCACACCGATTTCCTGCTCGCGGTGATCGCCGAGGAGCTGGGCTTCGCGGGCGTGTTCGTGGTGATCATGCTGTTCCTCTTCCTCATCCACCGCGCGTTCGCCGTGGGGCGCCGGGCCGCGAGCCTCGAGCGCTACTACGCCGCGCTGGTGGCGCAGGGCATCGGCGTGTGGATCGCCGCGCAGGCGTTCATCAACATGGGCGTGAACATGGGGCTGCTGCCCACCAAGGGCCTCACGCTCCCGCTGCTGTCCTTCGGCGGCACCGGCATCGTCGTCACCTGCATGGCGCTCGGGATCCTCATGCGGATCGACTGGGAAAATCGCTACCTGATGAGGGGGGGCTCGCTGTGAGCCGCACGATCCTCATCATGGCCGCCGGCACGGGCGGGCACATCTTCCCGGGGCTTGCGATCGCGCGCGAGCTCGCGGCGAAGGGCTGGGCGATCCACTGGATGGGCACGCGCACGGGCATGGAGAACAGGCTCGTGCGCGAGGCGGGCTATCCCATGGTGGCGGTGAACATGAGCGGCGTGCGCGGCAAGGGCGCCTTCGCGTGGCTCGTGCTGCCGTTGAAGATCCTCGCCGCCTTCTGGCAATCGACCGTCGCGATCTTCCGCATCCGTCCCGACGTGGTCCTGTCGATGGGCGGCTACGTCGCGTTTCCCGGCGGCATGATGGCCGCGCTCTGGGGCAAGCCGCTCGTCGTTCACGAGCCGGGCGCCGTCGCGGGCCTCACCAACCGGGTGCTCGCGCCGCTCGCCGATCGCGTCATCGTCGGCATGGAGGGCGCGTTCGAGCAGAAGGCGGCGCAGCGCTGGGCCAACGCCTTGCCCAAGCCCCGCCGCATCGACTGGCTCGGGACGCCGGTGCGCGACGAGATCGCCGCGGTGCCCGCGCCGGGCGAGCGCTACGCCGGCCGCGCGGGCCCGCTTCGCCTGCTGGTGGTGGGCGGAAGCCTCGGCGCGCAGACCATGAACGACCTCGTGCTCGCGGCCCTCGCCGCGCTCCCGGCCCACGAGCGCCCGCAGGTCGTGCACCAGGCGGGCGAGAAGCTCTACGAAGGGCTGCGCGCCGCCTACGAGCAGGCGGGCGTCGCCGGCGAAGTGCTGCCCTTCCTGGACGACATGGCCGCGCGCTACGCGTGGTGCGACCTGCTCATCTGCCGCTCGGGCGCGATCACGGTGGCCGAGGTGAGCGTGGCGGGCGTGGCCTCGATCCTCTTCCCGCTGCCCTGGTTCGTCGCCGACGAGCAGGCGGCCAACGCGCGGTTCCTCTCCGAGCGCGGCGCCGGCCTCACGCTCGCGCAGCTCGAGACCACGCCGTTGCAGCTCGCGGAGATCCTGCGGGGCCTCGACCGGGATCGCCTCGCCGGCATGGCGCGCAAGGCGCGCGCCCTCGGCAAGCCCGACGCCACGCGCCGGTGCGCCGAGGTGTGCATGGAGCTCGCCCATGCGGCATAAGGTGAAGCGCATCCACTTCGTGGGCATCGGCGGCTCGGGCATGTCGGGCATTGCCGAGGTGTTCGCGAACCTGGGCTACACGGTGACGGGCTCCGACATCGCCGAGAGCGCCCCGGTGCGCCGCCTGCGGCAGATGGGGATCGGCATCGTGATCGGCCACGCCGCGGGCAACATCGCCAACGCCGACGCGGTCGTCGTTTCCTCGGCGGTGAAGCCCGACAACCCCGAGGTCGTGCAGGCGCGCGAGTCGCACATCCCGGTGGTTCCGCGCGCGATGATGCTGGCCGAGCTGATGCGCTTCAAGCAGGGCATCGCGGTGGCGGGCACGCACGGCAAGACCACCACCACCTCGCTCGTGGCCGCGGTGCTCGGCGAGGCCGGACTCGATCCCACCTGCGTGATCGGCGGGCGCCTCAACTCCATCGGCACCAACGCGCGCCTGGGCAAGGGCGAGTTCCTGGTCGCCGAGGCGGACGAATCCGACGCGTCGTTCCTCTACCTGCAGCCCGTGCTGTCGATCGTCACCAACATCGACGCCGACCACATGGAGACCTACGGGCAGGACTTCGAGAAGCTCAAGTCCACGTTCGTGGAATTCCTCGGGCACCTGCCGTTCTACGGCCTCGCGGTGCTCTGCCGCGACGATCCCCACGTCGCCGAGATCATGCCGCGCCTCACGCGCCCGGTGCTCACCTACGGCATGTCCGCGGACGCGGACCTGCGCGCCGAGTCGGTCGCGTGGGATGCGGGCCGCATGCGCTTCCGCGCGGTCTCCTCGCGCAAGGCGCAGGCGCCGCTCGACGTGCTCCTCAACCTGCCGGGCGAGCACAACGTGCTGAACGCGCTGGCCGCGATCGCGGTCGGTCGCGAGGTGGGCGCCCCCGACGCGGCGATCGCGAAGGCGCTCGCGGAATTCAGCGGCGTGGGCCGGCGCTTCCAGCGCTACGGGGACGCGTTGCTCGCGGGCGGCGGCCGCTACACCGTCGTGGACGACTACGGCCATCACCCCGCCGAGATGGCCGCCACGCTCGCCGCGGCGCGCGGCGCGTTCCCGGGGCGGCGCATCGTGCTCGCGTTCCAGCCGCATCGCTACACGCGCACGCGCGACCTCTTCGAGGACTTCGTGAGGGTCCTCGCGACCGTGGACGAGCTCGTGCTCGCGGAGGTGTACCCGGCCGGCGAAGCCCCCATCGTCGGAGCCGACGGCCGCTCGCTCGCCCGCTCGGTGCGCCTCACCGGCAAGGTCGAGCCCGTATTCGTCGAGAAGGCCTCGGACATGCGCGAGGCCGTGCTCGCGAAGCTGCGCGACGGAGACGTCGTCATCACCATGGGCGCCGGGTCGATCGCGAACCTCGCGCCCGAGCTTGCCGTGCCCGCCGCCGCAGCGGCGCGGGCACGGGGTTGAGATGGACATGAGCGAGCGCGCCAGGATCCCCGCCGGACTGCGCGGCCAGCTGCGCCTGGGCGAACCCATGTCGCGCCACACGAGCTGGCGCGCGGGCGGGCGGGCGCGCACGTTCTACCAGCCGGCCGACGTGCTCGACCTCTCGGCATTCCTGCGCACGTGCGATGCGGCGGAGACCGTGCTCTTCGTGGGGCTGGGCAGCAACCTGCTCGTGCGCGACGGCGGGTTCGACGGCACGGTCGTGTTCACGCACCACGCGCTGATCGGCATCGCGGTCGAATCGGAAGTCTCCACGCCGCGCGGCATGATCGCGTTCCGCGCCGGCGCGGGCGTTCCCGCCCCGCACCTCGCGCGCTTCGTCGCCAAGCACGGCGGCGCCGGGGCCGAGTGGATGGCGGGCGTTCCCGGCACCGTGGGCGGAGCGCTCGCGATGAACGCCGGCTGCTACGGCGGCGAGACGTGGAACCACGTGGTCGCCGTGGAGACCATCGACCGCGCCGGCGGCCTTCGCCATCGCGAGCCGGGCCACTACGAGGTGGGCTACCGCCACGTGCGGTTGAAGGACCGGGGCGACGAGTGGTTCGTCTCCGCGGTGTTCGGTTTCCAGCCCGGCGAGCCCGCGGCGGCGCTCGCCCACATCCGCGAGCTCCTCGAGAAGCGCGTGGCCGCGCAGCCGCTCAACCAGCCCAACGCGGGCAGCGTCTTCCGCAATCCGGAAGGCGACCATGCGGCGCGGCTCATCGAGGCGGCGGGGCTGAAGGGCTTCACCGTGGGCGGCGCGCAGGTCTCGCGCAAGCACGCGAATTTCATCGTGAACCTGGGCGACGCGAGCGCGGCCGACATCGAGGCGGTCATCGACCACGTCCATGCCACCGTCCTTGCGAAGGGCGGCGTCGACCTGGTGCGCGAAGTGCGCATCGTGGGAGACCGCGCATGAAGGTGGCCGTGCTCATGGGCGGGCCGTCGGCCGAGCGCGAGATCTCGCTCATCTCGGGCAAGGCCGTGCTCGCGGCGCTGCGCGGCAAGGGCGTGGACGCGCATGCGTTCGATCCCGCCGAGCGCGAGCTCTTCGACCTCAAGCGCGAGGGCTTCGAGCGCGTGTTCATCGCGCTGCACGGGCGCTTCGGCGAGGACGGCACGGTGCAGGGCGCCCTCGAGGTGATGCGCATCCCCTACACGGGCAGCGGCGTCATGGGCTCGGCGCTCTCCATGGACAAGTGGCGCACCAAGCTCGTGTGGGACGCCTCCGGCATCCCCACCCCGCGCTTCGCGATGGTGAAGTCCACCACCGACTGGGAGAAGGTGAGCGAGCTCCTGGGCATGCCGGTGATCGTGAAGCCCGCGCGCGAGGGCTCCACGCTCGGGCTCACCAAGGTCGCGACGCCGGCGGACTTCGACGCCGCCTGGAAGCTCGCGGCGCGCTACGACGACCTGGTGATCGCCGAGGAGTTCGTCGAGGGCGACGAGCTCACCGCCTCGATCGTGACGGACCCGGCGAAGGGCGAGGTGGCGCTGCCTCTCGTGCGCATCGTGGCGCCGCAGGGCAACTACGACTACCAGAACAAGTACTTCACCGACGACACGCAGTACTTCTGCCCGTCGGGCGTGCGCGCCGAGACCGAGGCCGCGATCCGCGAGGCGACGCTCAAGGCCTTCCGCGTGCTCGGCTGCCGCGGCTGGGGGCGCGCGGACGTGATGCTGCGCGCCGACGGCACCTATTCGTTCCTCGAGATGAACACCTCGCCCGGCATGACCGGCCACAGCCTCGTGCCGATCGCTGCGAAGGCGGCGGGCATGTCGTACGCCGACCTGTGCGCGCTGATCCTCGCGGGCGCGCGCCTCGAGACCGGGAGGCCCGCGTGAACGCGATGCCCGCGCCCATCGGCCGGCGCGTCGTGCGCTTCGCCCTCGCGGCTTTGATCGTCGCGGCCTTCGCGGGCGGCGCATGGCGGGCTTTCGAGGCGATCGGCTCGCAGCCCATCGGCCACGTCGCCTTCACGGGGCCGACCGGGCGCGTGTCGCGCGCCGACCTCGAGGCGTTCGCGCACTCCATCGAGGGCGCGCCCGCCGACCGCGCGTCGCTCGCGGCGGTTCGCGAGGCGGCCCGGCGCATCGCCTGGGTTCGCGACGCCATGGTGCGCCGGCGCTTCCCGGACGGCATCGAGATCGGGCTCGACACCTACGAGCCGCTCGCGCGCTGGAGCGATCGCGAGCTCCTCAGCACGCGCGGCGAGATCTTCGCGGCCGACTACGACGCGGCCCTGCCGCGCTTCGCGGGCACGCCCGCGGCCGCGCCGAGCATGGCGGCCGAGTACCCGGCCATCGTGCGCTCGCTCGCGCCGCTGGGCGTGACGGTCACCGACCTGCGCCTGTCGCCGCGCGGCGCGTGGCAGGTGGTGCTCGACACCGGGATGCAGCTCGAGCTGGGCCGCGGCGACATCGAGCCGCGCCTCGAGCAGTTCGCCTCCACGTGGCCGCAACTCGCCGCCCAGGGCGTCGAGGCGAAGCACGTGGACCTGCGCTATGCCAACGGCCTCGCGATCCAGCGCGTGGCGGCGAGCGCCCCCGCCCATCCTCCAACCCCCGCACGACCCAAGGCCGCCAGGAAGCCATGATCGCCTCCCGCCCGCGCGACGCGCGCAACCTCCTCGTGGCCCTCGACATCGGCACGTCCAAGATCGTGACGCTGGTGGCCGAGATCACGCCCGAGGACACGCTGAACCTCATCGGCATGGGCAGCCACCCGTCGCGCGGCCTCAAGAAGGGCGTGGTGGTGAACATCGAGTCCACCGTGAACGCGATCCAGCGCTCGCTCGAGGAAGCCGAGCTCATGGCGGATGCCAAGATCAAGGAAGTGCTCACGGGCATCGCCGGCAGCCACATCAAGAGCTTCAACTCGCACGGCATGGTCGCGATCAAGGACAAGGAGGTCCAGCAGTACGACATCGACCGCGTGATCGAGACCGCGCGCGCCGTGAACATCCCGATGGAGCAGCAGGTGCTGCACATCCTCGAGCAGGAATTCATCATCGACGGGCAGGGCGGCGTGCGCCAGCCGCTGGGCATGAGCGGCATGCGCCTGGAGGTGAAGGTCCACATCGTGACCGGGGCGGTGTCGGCCGCGCAGAACATCATGAAGTG
Source organism: Usitatibacter sp. (assembly GCA_035519515.1). Classification (GTDB taxonomy): domain Bacteria; phylum Pseudomonadota; class Gammaproteobacteria; order Burkholderiales; family Usitatibacteraceae; genus Usitatibacter. Next base: position 3 of record DATIWC010000107.1, on the reverse strand, counting down.
CGT
>DATIWC010000106.1:0-3908 GCA_035519515.1 Usitatibacter sp. | reverse complement strand
AAGCAGCCCATCGAAGGCCTGAAGGTGATCGCGGTGGAGCGGCTCGTGGAGGCCGTGGACGCGATCTCTTAGTCACTTCTCCTTCCAAAGGGCATGCAGGTCGAGGGCGGGCGCAAGCAGCAGTAGCGCCCTCTTGCCCTCCAGCGCCCGCTTTCTCCAGCCGGCGCCGCGGCCCACGGCATCGCGCCATGCCGCGTTGAATTCCCGCTGCCTTCCATTCTCGTGGAAGTATTCGGCGAGGCTTGCCGATTGCATGAGGTCCTTGCGCGCCTTCGTGCGCTCGGACGCCGGCCGTTCGCCGTAGACGAGCAGCTTGTGGACGGCGTAGCGCTCGGGCACCGGGATGTTCACGGTGCAGGCTCCCGCCGGATCGAACACGCACGCCTGTGTCGTGCGCTCCAGGCAATACTCCATGAACTTGAGCGGCTCCAGCGCCAGGTTGAGCTCGGGCATCAACACGGGGCCGCGCTTGCGTCCCGCGCTCGTCACGAAATCCAGCCGCAGTTCCTGGTCCCGCGGGTTGCGGTACTGTGCGCCCGTGCCGCCCTCGAACTCGGTGAGCGGGAGCAATCCCATTTCCAGTGATTCAAGGGCGCCGTGCACGTCTATCCTGAGATCGGCCGGCAGCGCGATCGATATGTTGCGCCCGGCATGCCCGAAGTCGACGTCGAGCGTCGCCGAGCCCTGGCTCCAGCGCACGCCGAGCAGGTTTGCCAACGCGACGAATGCGTGCGTCCCGATGAGGACGCCGCCCGCACGGAAGAACCCGTAGTCGGACAGGCGCTTGATGATGCGGAAATGCTTGGGCGCCGTCGCCGTGCAACCGAGGGCGATGGCCGAGGTTGCCTGGGGCGCAAGGGGCTTCCTGCGCCGGGTCGATCGAAAACGCTCCACGAGCGCGCTGACGCGGGCATCATCGGGCCCGACGTAGGACATGCGGACCTTGTCGCCTTCGCGGTACGCGAAGTACCAATAGTCCTGGCCCTTGCGCTTGAGCTTCTGGAAGCTGCCGACGAGCCCCGCCAGGGCGTTCCCGGTCTCGAATGCGCGGGTTTGCTCGGCCAGCTCCGCGTACGCGGTCTGGGCGGCGAGGGGAAGCTCTGCGTAGCGCATGGGGGCTCCAGTTGCTAAACATTTTATAGATTTGTTTAGCAACCCGCAAGCGCTTGCCTGCTTGCCCTTGGTGCTCGCGCATTCTGGCTGGACCCCCGCCTTCGCGGGGGTGACAGTCAGCGCTACTTGATCACCAGCGCGATCACCAGCGCGACGGCGGCCACCGAGAGCACCACGATCGCGGCGATCGCGAAGAGGTTCGAGCTGCTGGTGTCGTCGCGCGTAGCGGCTGCGCCGCCGCCGGAGGAGCGCGTGCCGATCGCGTCGAGGGAGGGATTGGGAATCGCGATCTGGCGCGGCGGGGCGGGCTTCTCGGCGGGCTTCGCGGCAGGCGCGGGAGCCGGTGCGGGTGCCGCGGCCGTAGCCGGTGCGAGCCCCGAGCCCGCCTCGATCTTGCCGCGGTAGGCGCGCATCTTCTGCGTCTGCGTGATGTATTCCTTGAACTCGCCGGTCTGGTCGGTCATGGCCGCCAGGCGCAGCGTCGCGTCGAAGGAATCGAACGTCTTGGAGAGCGCGAGCGGCTTTCCTTCCTCGTCGGTGGCCTTGTTCCCCGTGCCGATCGGAATGGTGTCGGTCTCGACCGCTTCCTTGGGGATCGGGCGGGCCGAGGGCGGCGCCGTCATGGCCTTCAGCGCGGCGGCGGGCTTGGACGAATCCATCTGCCGGCGGACTTCGCGCAGGTCGTCGCCGAACTCGCGGATCGTCTGGTAGCGGTCCTCGAGCAGCTTCGCCATCGCCTTGGCGACGATCAGGTCCAGCATCGGCGGCACGGCGCGGTTATGCGCGGAGGGCGGCGGCGGCGTGGTGTTCACCGTCGCGTACATGATGGCGTTCACGTTGTCGCCGTCGAAGGGCGCCACGCCGGTGAGCGCCTCGTAGAGCACCACGCCCAGCGAGAAGATGTCGCTCCTCGCGTCGATGGCCTTGCCGATCACCTGCTCGGGCGACATGTAGCGGGGCGAGCCGAGGATGAGGCCCGTCATCGTCTTCACCGCCGAGTTGGGCAGCCGCGCGATGCCGAAGTCGGTGATCTTGGCGAGGTTGTTCTTCATCACCATGATGTTCGACGGCTTCACGTCGCGGTGCACGATGTCCTGCTGGTGCGCGAAATGCAGGCCGTCGGCCACCTGCGCGATGATATCGACGACCTGCTCGGCGGGCGGCAGGTTGCCCGACGAGATCATGTCCTTGAGCTCCACGCCTTCCAGGAACTCCATCGCCATGTAGGCGACCTGGTCGGTCTTGCCCACGTCGTAGATCGTGACGATGTTGGGGTGATTGAGGCGCCCCGCGGCCTTGATCTCCTGCTGGAAGCGCGCCTCGTACTCCTCGAGCTCGGTGCGCGAGAGGTTCAGGTTGATCGTCTTGATGGCGACCGTCCGGTCGATGACCGGGTCGACGGCCTTGTAGACGACGCCCATCGCCCCCTGGCCGATCTCCGAGATGATCTTGTAGCGTCCGAGCGTCGAAATCATTCCGTCCGTCAAGGCTTCTTGGGGACCGCGGCCGGCGCGGTCGCCGGTTGTCCCTTGGCCTTTTCCCTGGCTTCCCTGGTTTCCTTGTCCTTGATCGCCTTCTGGGCCTGCGCCTTGGCCGCGGCGAACGTGTGCGTCCACGACGGGTGCCCGGCTTCCGCGGGCGAGAGGTCGAAGTTCGGGTCCACGTCGTAGATCTTCACGAACTCGGCGCGGCAGTCGCGGTACTTCTCCTGCAGGCACAGCGTGAAGGCGAGGTATTTCATGGCCTTCACCTGGTCTTCCTTCTTCGCGAGCCCTTCCTTGAGCGCGCCCTCGAGCAGCGTGTGCGCGGGCGCGAACTCGCCCGCGTCGTACTTCACCAGGCCGTCCACCAGCATCTGCTCGGCCTTGGTGAGCACGGCGGTGGGCTTGCCGGAGGCGGCCTCGCGCTCGGCGATGAGCTGCGTGCGCACGCTGCGGTAGACCGGCCCCCAGATGGGGTGGCCGTCCTCGGCGGGCGTGAGCGAGAAGTCGGGATAGATCTCGAAGGCCTTGCGGAACTCGTCGCGGCACTGGGGCTCGCGGCCCTGCACGCAGTGCGTGAAGGCGAGGTACTTGCGCGCGCGCGCCTGCTCCTGCTTGCTGAGCAGGCCGTGGTCGAGCGAGCTGGTGAGGCTCTTCACGGCGTTGTCGAAGTCGCCCGCGTCGTATTGCTGCACGCCCCGGGCGAGGTCGGCCTCGGCGCGGTCGCGCAGCATCGTCTCGGTGATCTGCGGGGCGGGCGGCTGCGGCTTGTTGTCGGTGGTGGGCAGCTGCTGGCAGGCCGCGGCCACGAGTGCCGCTGCGGCGAGGGCGATACGGTGCGTGCGTATCAGGCTCATGGCAGCCCCCTTACTGGAACTTGTAGCGCACCGTCACCTCGTCGCGCGCCTTGAGTTCGAGATTCTCGGTGTGCACGGGGAAGGTCGTGTTGCGCACCTCGATCTTGTACTTGCCCGGCTCGAGCTTGAGCGATTTCATCGGCGGGGTCACGCCGCGCGACTTGCCGTTCACGTAGATCTCGCCCCACGGCTGCACGGCGAAGACGAGCGTGGCGGGCGGCGCGCTCGCCTTGGCCGCCTCGCCCTTCGCGGTCTCGGCCTTGGCGGCCTCCGCGGCCTGCTTGTCCTTCACCGCCTTCTCGCCTTCCTTCTTCGCGTCCTTGGCGGCGTCCTTGGCGGGCTCCTGCGCGGGCGCGGCCGGCGGGATCACGGCGGGCGAGGGCGCGGGCTCGAGGACCTTGGATTCGGGCTTGGTGGTATCGACGGGCTTCGGCGGCTCCGCGGGCGGCGGCACGGC
>DATIWC010000105.1:0-4154 GCA_035519515.1 Usitatibacter sp. | reverse complement strand
GACAAGGCGATCGACGTGATCGACGAGGCGGGCGCGCTGCAGCGCATCCTGCCCAAGTCGAAGCAGAAGAAGGTGATCGGCAAGCCCGAGATCGAGGAAATCGTCTCCAAGATCGCGCGCGTGCCGGCGCGCAACGTCTCCAACGACGACCGCAGCGCGCTCAAGAACCTGGACCGCGACCTGAAGGCCACGGTGTTCGGCCAGGACGAGGCGATCGACGCGCTCTCCTCGGCCATCAAGATGGCCCGCAGCGGCCTGGGCAACCCCCAGAAGCCGGTCGGCTGCTTCCTCTTCTCCGGCCCCACGGGCGTGGGCAAGACCGAGGTCGCGCGCCAGCTCGCGTTCATCATGGGCGTGGAGCTGATCCGCTTCGACATGTCCGAGTACATGGAGCGCCACGCGGTCTCGCGCCTCATCGGCGCGCCCCCCGGCTACGTGGGGTTCGACCAGGGCGGGCTGCTCACGGAGGCCATCACCAAGCATCCGTACTCGGTGCTGCTGCTCGACGAGATCGAGAAGGCCCACCCGGACATCTTCAACATCCTGCTGCAGGTGATGGACCACGGCACGCTCACCGACAACAACGGCCGCAAGGCGGACTTCCGCAACGTGGTGATCGTGATGACCACCAACGCGGGCGCCGAGGGCCTTTCGAAGAACGCCATGGGCTTCACGCAGACGCGCGCCCCGGGCGACGAGATGGCCGAGATCAAGCGCCTGTTCACGCCGGAGTTCCGCAACCGCCTGGACGCGGTGGTCTCCTTCGGCGCGCTCGACGAGGACGTCATCCTGCGCGTGGTGGACAAGTTCCTCATGCAGCTGGAGGCGCAGCTGTCGGAGAAGAAGGTCGATGCGATCTTCACCGACAAGCTGAAGAAGTACCTCGCGAAGAACGGCTTCGACCCGCAGATGGGCGCGCGCCCGATGGCGCGCCTCATCCAGGACACGATCCGCCGCGCGCTGGCCGACGAGCTGCTTTTCGGCGGGCTCTCCAGCGGCGGCCGGGTGACGATCGACCTGGACGACAACGGCCAGGTGAAGCTCGACATCGCGCAATCGGCGCCCCAGCCGCCCGAGCCGGTCGAATCGGCCTGACGGCCAGCCGCCGCCGCTTCCTGGGGGCGGCCGCCGCGGCGGCCGCCTGGGGCGTGTCCCCGGCCCTTCCAGCGGCCTCCCGGGGCCGCGTGGTGGTCGTGGGGGGCGGATATGGCGGGGCCACCGCCGCGCGCTTCCTGAAGGCCCTGGACGCGTCGCTGGACGTGACGCTGGTCGAGCCCAACGAGTCGTTGCACTCCTGCCCGCTGTCCAACCTGGTGCTGGGCGGGTTTCGCAGCGTGGAAGAGCAGTCCTGGCCGTATGCGGGGCTCGAGGCGCGGGGCGTGCGCGTCGTGCGCGACAGGGCCACCCGCATCGATGCCGGGCGCAAGGCCGTGCGCCTCGCGCGCGGCGCGGACCTTCCGTTCGATCGCGTGGTCGTCTCGCCCGGCATCGACTTCCTTTGGGACGAGCTGCCCGCCTTGGGGGACGCCGCCGCCCGGGCGGCCATTCCCCACGCATGGCAGGCCGGGCCGCAGACGGCGGCATTGCGCGCGCAGCTCGAGGCGATGCCCGATGGCGGCACCTTCGTGATCTCGATTCCCGAAGCGCCGCTTCGTTGTCCCCCGGCCCCGTACGAGCGCGCCTGCCAGGCGGCGGCGTACTTCACGTCACGCAAGCCGCGCTCGAAGATCCTGGTGGTGGACGCCAATGCCGACGTCCTTGCCGAGGGCGCGCTCTTCAAGAAGGCGTGGCGCGAGCTCTACCCCGGCATGATCGAGTACCGCCCCGACAGCAGGGCCGTCGACGTGGACGTGGCCACGCGAACCGTGAAGCTCGAGTTCGGCGAGGCGCGCGGCGACGTGGTCAACGTGATCCCGCCGATGCGTGCCGGCGACATCGCGGCGCCCTTCATCACCGCGAACGGCCGCTGGTGCGAGGTGGACTGGCTCACGTATGAATCGAAGGCCGCGCGCGGCGTGCACGTACTGGGCGACTCGCTGCAGATCGCGCCCCTCATGCCCAAGTCGGGCTCCATGGCGCACGCGCAGGGCCGCGTGTGCGCGGCCGCCATCGCGAGCCTGCTCGCCGGCCGCGAGCCGGACCCCGCGCCCACGCTCGAGGGCGAGTGCTATAGCTTCGTTTCGGGAACGCTCGCGGGACGCGTCGCGTCGCGGCACGCTTACGACGCGGCCGAGGCCACCATGAAGGTCGTGCCGGGCTCCCAGGCCGTCTCCGCCGAGGCCACCGAGGCGCACGCCCGGGCGGCGTTCGGGTGGGCGCGCACGGTGCGCGCCGCGATGCTGGGCTAGGCAGCCCCCGCGGGCTCGATCCACGCGGGATCGAAGCCGGGATTGGTGAGCGCCGTGAGCACGTGGTCGCGCCACGCGCCGTCGATGAAGAGGTACGCGGGAGCGAGGCCCTCGCGCACGAAGCCCAGGCGCTCCAGCAGCCGCGCGCTGCGCCCGTTCTCGGGCCGGTAGTTGGCCATGATGCGATGCAGCCGAAGCCCGTCGAACATGTACGCGTTGGTGGCGCGCAGCGCCTCGGCCATGAAGCCGCGCCCCTCGTGGCTGCGCGCGACCTGGTAGCCGAGGTAGCACGCGAGGAACGGACCGCGCACGATGTTCGTGTAGTTGCACGTCCCGACGATGGGCCCGTCGGCGGCACCCGGTTGCATCACGAACCGCACGGCACGCCCGGAATTGAACTCCTCGAGCGCCCCGGCGAGGCGCTCGCGCCAGAACGACTCGGTGAAGAACGCGGGGGCCGCGGGCGGCGACCAGCGGTCCAGGTGGCCTTCGAAATTCTCGCGCAGGAAGCCCGCCATCGCCTGCTGCATGCCCGGGCGCGCGAGCCGGACGTTGAGCCGCGCGGTGCGCAGGTCGGGAAGCGGCGCCGCGTTCACCCTAGGCGGCGAATACCCGCCACTGCTGGGGCCAGCCGTCCATGGGCGCGCGCTTGAAGCCGCTCTTGGCGAACTGGTGCCAGCGTCCCACCACGAACGCCATGACGGCGTTGGCATACGCGTTCACGTCCCAGTCCGCGGGCAGGGCGCCGGCGCCCACCGCGAGGCGAGCGCTCTGGCGCAGGCTCGCTTCCAGGCGGTCCATCAGCTGGTTCACGCGCGCCTGCAGGCGCTCGTCCTCGTTCACCAGCGCGTCGCCGATCAGCACGCGCGTCATGCCGGGATTCTTCTGCGCGAAGCCGAGCAGCGTGACCACCGTGGATTCCACCTGCTTCATGGGATCCTGCTCTTCCGACTGGATCTTGTTCACCAGCGTGAAGACCGTCTGCTCGATGAACTCGATGAGTCCCTCGAACATCTGCGCCTTGCTGGTGAAGTGCCGGTAGAGCGCGGCTTCGGAAACGTCCAGCCGCGCGGCAAGCGATGCGGTCGTGATGCGCTCGCCCTTCGGGTTCTCGAGCATCGACGCGAGCGTCTGCAGGATCTGGGCCTTGCGCTCCCCTGTCTTCGCCATGGCTTTGCCTCACCGCCTCCCGCCGAGGATGGAACAGAGGAAATCGAGCGCGGGGAGCACCGTGTTTTCGTCTGGAGAGGGGCGGGAGGCGAATGTTACCATTACGTATTCCCGCTCGCCTCACGAAGCAGCAGAGAACAGACCCATATGGCAGGCCACAGCAAGTGGGCCAACATCCAGCACCGCAAGGGGCGCCAGGATGCGAAGCGCGGCAAGATCTTCACCCGGCTCATCAAGGAAATCACCGTCGCCGCGCGAATGGGTGGCGGCGATCCGGGCATGAACCCGCGCCTGCGGCTCGCCGTCGACAAGGCGACCGACAACAACATGCCGAAGGACAACATCGAGCGCGCGATCAAGCGCGGCAGCGGTGGCCTGGACGGCGTGAACTACGAAGAGATCCGCTACGAGGGCTACGGCGTGAACGGCGCCGCCGTGATCGTGGACACGCTCACCGACAACCGCACGCGCACGGTGGCGGAAGTGCGCCATGCCTTCACCAAGTACGGCGGCAACATGGGCTCGGAAGGTTCGGTCGCATTCCTCTTCAAGCACGTCGGCCAGCTGCTCTATGCGCCGGGCACCAACGAGGACAAGCTCATGGAAGCGGCGCTCGAAGCGGGCGCCGAAGACGTG
>DATIWC010000104.1:0-13632 GCA_035519515.1 Usitatibacter sp. | reverse complement strand
GCGCGTGAACGCGCCCACCGATTGCCGCGACCTCGCGCGGATCGCCTCGCTCGAGCGCGAGGAAGCCCGCCGCAGGGACCTGGATGCCGGATCGACGCTGGCGCTCCTCGAGCGCTGCGACGCGCTGCGCCGTCCCGACCGGCTGGAGCGCCTGCTGGAAGTGGCCGAATGCGATGCGCATTGCACCAAGCCCGCGGCCTTCGTGCCGCGCAAATACCTCGTGGCGGCGCTCGCCGCCGCGCGCTCGATCGACGCCGCCGCCGCGGCGCGCGGGCATCCGGACGACATCCCGGGAGCGGTGCGCCGCGCGCGCCTCGCGGCGATCGCGGCGCTGCAGCCGCCCACGGGGCACTAGCTCACCGGAACTGCCAGTAGAATGGCGTTCCCGCCTGCCGCGGCGACGAACAAGACCCCCGACGAGAACACCATGCCCGGACAAACCATCGGCGTACCCAAGGAAACCTTCCCCGGCGAAAGACGCGTGGCCACCGTTCCCGAGGTGGTGCCGAAGCTCGCGAAACTCGGTTTCAACGTGATCGTCCAATCGGGCGCGGGCGAGGCGGCGAGCCTTTCCGACGAGGCCTATGCCGCCGCCGGAGCGACCGTGGTGCCCACGGCCGCGTCGGTCTGGTCGGATGCCGACATCATCTTCAAGGTTCGCGCGCCGAACGCCGAGGAGGTGGCATCGCTGCGCGAGGGACAGGTCCTCGTCTCGTTCATCTGGCCCGCGCAGAACCCCGAGCTCATGAAGAGCCTCGCGGCCCGCAAGGCCACGGTGCTCGCCATGGACAGCGTGCCGCGCATGTCGCGGGCGCAGAAGATGGACGCGCTCTCGTCGATGGCGAACATCGCGGGATACCGCGCCGTGATCGAGGCCGCGCACCACTTCGGCCGCTTCTTCACCGGCCAGATCACCGCCGCGGGCAAGGTGCCTCCCGCGAAGGTGTTCGTGATCGGCGCGGGCGTCGCGGGGCTCGCGGCGATCGGCGCGGCGGCGGGACTTGGCGCCATCGTGCGCGCCAACGACACGCGCCCCGAAGTGGCGGACCAGATCAAGTCGCTGGGCGGGGAGTTCGTGCCGGTGGACTACCAGGAGGAAGGCACGGGCGTCGGCGGCTACGCCAAGGTGATGAGCGAAGGCTTCCAGAAGGCGCAGCGCGAGACGTTCGCGAAGCAGGCGAGGGAAGTCGACGTGATCATCACGACGGCGCTCATCCCCGGCAAGCCCGCGCCCAAGCTCATCACCGCGGAGATGGTGCGTTCGATGAAGCCGGGCAGCGTGATCGTGGATCTCGCCGCCGAGCAGGGCGGCAACTGCGAGCTCACCGAGCCCAACAAGGTCGTGGTGAAGCACGGCGTCACGATCATCGGCTACAGCGACCTGCCCAGCCGCCTTGCCACGCAATCGTCGACGCTCTACGCCAACAACCTCTTCCGCCTCTCCGAGGACCTCTGCAAGAAGAAGGACGGCGTATACGACGTCAACATGGAAGACGAGGTGATCCGCGGCGCCACCGTCATCAAGGATGGCGAGGTCACGTGGCCGCCGCCCGCGCCCAAGCTTTCGGCCGCGCCGCCCAAGCCCGCCGCCGCGGCGGCGCCGCCACCCAAGGCGCACGGCCACGGGGCTCCCGGCGAGCCGATGAAGGCCGGGACGCTCGCGATGATGTTCGTGGCCGCCGCGGTGCTCTTCGCGCTCATCGGCGCCTACGCGCCCGCCGCGTTCATCGGCCACTTCACGGTCTTCGTGCTGGCCTGCTTCGTGGGCTACATGGTGGTGTGGAACGTGACGCCCGCGCTGCACACGCCGCTCATGAGCGTGACCAACGCCATCAGCAGCATCATCATCATCGGGGCGCTCGTGCAGATCGCCCCCGTCGGGCAGGGGGCGCGGCCGGAGGTGATCCTCTGGCTCGCGATCGCCGGCATCGCGCTCACCGCCATCAACATGTTCGGCGGTTTCGCGGTGACGCAGCGCATGCTCTCGATGTTCCGCAAATAGGGGGCGGGCCATGAACAGCAACATGGTGGCCGTCGCCTACCTCGCCGCGATCATCCTCTTCATCCTCAGCCTGGGCGGGCTTTCCAACCCCGAGTCGTCGCGCCGCGGGAACCTCTACGGAATGATCGGCATGGCGATCGCGGTGCTCGCGTCCATCGCGGGCCGCGTCGCGCCCGCGGGCCTCTCGTTCGTGGCCGGCGCGCTGGTCGTGGGCGGCGCCACGGGCCTCTACCTCGCGCGCACCGTGAAGATGACGCAGATGCCGGAGCTCGTGGCGTTCATGCACAGCCTCGTGGGCCTCGTCGCGATGCTGGTGGGGTACGCGAGCTACGTCGATCCCACGGCCTCGGCCGGCATGACGGGCGCGGAAGCGAGGATCCACGAGATGGAGATCTACGTCGGCGTGCTGATCGGCGCCGTCACGCTCTCCGGCTCCGTGATCGCGTTCGGCAAGCTCTCGGCGCGCATCAGCGGCAAGCCCGTGCTGATGCCCGGGCGGCACGTCATCAACCTCGTCGGCCTCGCGGTGGTGATCTACTTCGGCTACGCCTTCCTCCGGGCGCACTCGGTCGAGGACGGCATGACGCCGCTCGTCGTGATGAGCGTGATCGCGCTGCTCTTCGGCGTGCACATGGTGATGGCGATCGGCGGCGCGGACATGCCGGTCGTGGTCTCGATGCTGAACAGCTACTCGGGGTGGGCGGCGGCCGCGACGGGCTTCATGCTCTCCAACGACCTGCTCATCGTCACCGGCGCCCTGGTGGGCTCCTCGGGCGCGATCCTCTCCTACATCATGTGCCGCGCGATGAACCGCAAGTTCCTCGCGGTGATCGCGGGCGGATTCGGCGGCGAGTCCGCGGCGCCCAAGGCGGGCGGCGCGGCGCAGCCCGCCGGCGAAGTGGTGTCCGTGAGCGCGAAGGAGACCGCGGACCTGCTCAAGGAAGCCAAGGGCGTGGTCATCGTCCCCGGCTACGGCATGGCGGTGGCGCAGGCGCAGCACACGGTGTTCGAGATCACGAAGAAGCTGCGCGAGATGGGCAAGACGGTGCGCTTCGCGATCCACCCGGTGGCCGGCCGCATGCCGGGCCACATGAACGTGCTGCTCGCCGAGGCGAAGGTGCCCTACGACATCGTGCTGGAGATGGACGAGATCAACGAGGACTTCCCGGACACCGACGTCGCCATGGTGATCGGCGCCAACGACATCGTGAACCCAAGCGCGCAGGACGATCCCACGAGCCCCATCGCGGGCATGCCGGTGCTCGAGGTCTGGAAGGCGCACACCTCGATCGTCATGAAACGCAGCATGGCCTCCGGCTACGCGGGCGTGGACAACCCGCTCTTCTACAAGGAGAACAACCGGATGCTGTTCGGCGACGCGAAGAAGATGCTCGACGAGGTGCTCGCGGCGCTGAACGCCTAGCTCAGGTGGGGCCGCCGGGCACCGTGCACAACACGCCCGGGACGTTCACCGCCACGCAGGCGCTGCGCGAATCGTTGCCGTTCGAGCCGGGCTGCGCGGCACAGATCCAGACCTGGGCGCCGAGCCCGTCCGCAGGCCGGCTGATGGCGAGCGTCTCTTCCAACGCCTTGGTCCGGCCGTTGGACGTCCAGCTGTCGGACGTGCCGGCAACCGTGAACGGCCCACCGGCGATCGAAACGTGGAACGTGACCGGTGCCGCGGATCCCGCGACGACGGCGACGTCGATATCCACCGAAGCGAGCCCTCCCGAGCAGCTGCTGGAGACATACTCGGCGCCCAGTTGAAGGCCCGCGGGCTGGCCCCCGCCATGCCCCGGGCCGCCGCCCGACTTCCCGCCGGAATCGTGGCCCGAGTCGCGATCGCAGTCGTGGCCCGAATCGTGGCCGGAATCCCGCTCCGCCTGGGCGAAGCCGCTCGCGGCCAGGAGAATCGATGCTGCAAAGACCGATGTTGCGACAGTGCGCCGTGATGCTTTCATTGTCGACCTCTGTTCTGTTATGTCGTCGGTAGAGGCTGCGTGCGCCGTACCCTACCAGATCAGGGGCGGGATGCCTTGCGGGAGGTCAAAGGCGCTTGGGATCGCAGAACTGGCATTACTCTGCTACCTTGGCAGCACCCTACCGCACGACTTCATGAGCTCGTTTCCCGCCGATTTTCCGGTCACCCGAAAGTGGCCGGCACGACACCCGGATCGCATCCAGCTCTACTCGCTCACCACGCCCAACGGCGTGAAGGCTTCGATCGCGCTGGAAGAGCTGGGCGTGCCCTACGAGCCGCACTACGTGAGCTTCGAGACGAACGACCAGACTTCGCCCGAATTCCTGTCGCTGAGCCCGAACAACAAGATCCCCGCGATCATCGATCCCAACGGGCCGGACGGGCCGCTCGCGCTCTTCGAGTCGGGCGCGGTCCTCATCTACCTCGCCGACAAGGCCGGACGGCTCCTGCCCGCAAAGGGCAACGCGCGCTACGAGACGCTCGCGTGGCTCATGTTCCAGATGGGCGGCATCGGCCCGATGTTCGGGCAGGTGGGTTTCTTCCACAAGTTCGCGGGCAGGGACTACGAGGACAAGCGCCCGCGCGACCGCTACGTGGCCGAGGCGAAGCGGCTGCTCGCCGTGCTGGAGGGCCGCCTGCAAGGCCGCGCATGGATCATGGGCGACGAGTACACCATCGCGGACATCGCGACCTTCCCGTGGGTGCGCAACCTCGTGGGGTTCTACGGAGCGGGCGACCTGGTGGAGTTCGAAAGCTACGCGAACGTGAAGCGCGTTCTCGAAGCGTTCGTGCAACGCCCGGCCGTGCAGCGCGGACTCACGATTCCCGGCCGGAACTGATCCCTCCGCCCCGGGCCCCGCGCCTAGAGCTGCAGGTGCCTCGCCGACTGGAAGCCCAGCACCGGCACGTCGAACCCCTTCGCAAATCCGAGCACCTTGAAGAGCTCGCCCATCTCCGAGGGCCCGATCAGCCGGTGAACGGCGCTGGTGCCCTTGAGGCGCGAGAGCGTCATCGTCGGATCGCCCGCCGAGACCAGCACCGCGAGGCCGCACGAGATGAGGAAGTAGGCCTGCGTCGTGAAACCCACCAGCTCCGCGCCGCCCTGCTCGGCCGCGCGGCCCATGGCGCTGAAGTCCACGTGGGCCGTGATGTCCTGCAGGCCCGGCCAGAAGAACGGATCGCCGTGGAAGCGGTGGCGGTAGTGGCAGCGCAGCGTCCCCATGGATCGCTGCGGGTGGTAGAACTCGTGCTCCGCGAACCCGTAGTCGACGAACAGCGCGAGCCCGGCCTCCATGTGCGAGGCGACGGTGCGCACCAGCGCCTCGGCGGCGAGGTTGATCTCGGAGAGATAGTCGTAGTCGCCCGGCGGGAAGACCTTGGCGGCGCGGTGGAGCAGCTCGCCATCGGGCAGCGCGCTGTCCTCGAAGGCGAAGCCCGCTTCGGTAAGGATCACGCCGCGCTCGAGCAGGTCGGTGCCCTGCCGGCGCACTATCGAGCACGGCACCACGTCGAGCACTTCGTTGGCGATCACCACGCCGCGGATCTTTTCCGGCAGCGCCTCGATCCAGACGAAGCGGTCGATGTCGGCCGGGTGGCGCTGCTGGATGAGCGCGCGCTGGCGCTCCTTGAGGTCGGGGCTCACCTCGAGCAGCAGGTAGCGCCCCGGCACCGTGCCCTGCTCCTTCAGCGACTCGAAGAGGTCCGCCGCGAAGACGCCCGAGCCCGGGCCCAGCTCGAGGATGTCGCCGCCCACGGCCTTCAGCACCTGCCCGGCCTGCAGGCCGAAGCATTTGGCGAACATCGGCGAGATCTCGGGCGAGGTGATGAAGTCGCCCTCGGCGCCGAACTTGCGCGTGCCTGCCGCGTAGTAGCCCAGGCCCGGCGCGTAGAGCGCGAGCTCCATGTAGCGCGAGAAGGGAATCCAGTCGCCCTCGGCCACGATCGCCTCGGCGATGTGCTCGGCAACGCGCTGCGAATGGGCCGCGGCATCCGCGTCCGGCGCGGGAAGGCCTGTTTCCGAAGAGAGTGGCATCGGGGCTAAACTGCGATTCTGACTTTCGGCCCGGAATATAGCATGCAGGATCGCGCAGTCCTCGTCACCGGAGCGGCCCGCCGCATCGGGGCGGCCATCGCTCGGCACTTGCACGCCGCGGGCGCCCGCGTCGCCCTGCACTGCAACCGCTCGCGCGCCGAGGCCGATGCGCTCGCTTCCGGGCTCAACCGCGCGCGCGCCTCGAGCGCGGCGGTGGTGCAGGGCGACCTGCTCGACGTGGCCTCGCTCACGCGCATCGTGGATGAAGCCGCGAGCGCGTTCGGGCGCCTCGACGGCCTGGTGAACAACGCCTCCTCGTTCTACGCCACGCCGTTCGGCAAGATCGGCGAGCGCGAGTGGAACGACCTCATGGGCTCGAACCTGCGCGCCCCGCTCCTGCTCTCGCAGGCCGCGGCCCCGCGCCTTCGCGAGGCGAGGGGCGCCATCGTGAACATCGTCGACATCCACTGGGAGCGCCCGCTCGCGAATTTCGTCGTGTACTCCATCGCGAAGGCGGGCCTCGCGGGCCTCACCCGCTCGCTCGCGCTCGAGCTCGGGCCCGAGGTGCGCGTGAACGGCGTGGCGCCCGGGGCGATCCTCTGGCCCGAGGGCGGCAAGCACTTCGACGAAGGCGAGAGGCAACGCATCGCGGCGCAGACGCCGCTTGCGCGCATCGGCAGCCCGGACGACGTGGCCGGCGCGGTAAAATACCTGCTCTTCGACGCTCCCTTCGTGACCGGCCAGATCCTCGCCGTCGACGGCGGGCGCACCGTCCACCTGTAGCCATGACCGCAGCCGCGACCGACACCGACACCCGCAAGGCCGACTTCGAGGGCGCCAAGCTCGCCAAGCGCCTGCGCCGGCTCGTGGGCCAGGCGATCGCCGACTACTCCATGATCGGGGCCGGCGACAAGGTGATGGCGTGCCTGTCGGGCGGCAAGGACAGCTACGCGATGCTCGACGTGCTGATGCGCCTTCGCGAGAAGTCGCCCGTGCCGTTCTCCATCGTCGCGGTGAACCTCGACCAGCGCCATCCGGGCTTTCCGGAGCACGTGCTGCCGGAGTACCTGAAGTCGGTCGGCGTGGACTTCCGCATCGAGGTGCAGGACACGTACAGCGTGGTGAAGCGCGTGGTCCCCGAGGGCGCCACGATGTGCGGCCTGTGCTCGCGCCTTCGCCGCGGCGTGCTGTACCGCGTCGCCGAAGAGCTCGGCGCCACGCGCATCGCGCTGGGCCACCACCGCGACGACATCGTCGAGACGTTCTTCCTCAACCTCTTCCACGGCGGCAAGTTGAAGGCGATGCCGCCCAAGCTCGTCTCCGACGACGGCAAGCACGTCGTGATCCGGCCGCTCGCCTACGTGGAAGAGGCCGACCTCGCGGCCTACGCCGCGCTTCGCAGGTTCCCCATCATTCCCTGCGACCTGTGCGGCTCCCAGGAGCAGCTGCAGAGGAAGCAGGTGAAGGCGCTGCTCGCCGAATGGGAGAAGAAGCACCCCGGCCGCATCGAATCCATCTTCGGCGCGCTCACCAATGTCGCGCCGTCGCACCTGCTGGAC
Source organism: Usitatibacter sp. (assembly GCA_035519515.1). Lineage (GTDB taxonomy): Bacteria > Pseudomonadota > Gammaproteobacteria > Burkholderiales > Usitatibacteraceae > Usitatibacter. Next base: position 6,058 of record DATIWC010000104.1, on the reverse strand, counting down.
CGTTCCCTGTTCGACTTCGCAAACATCGAGGCGACCGGCGAGCCTGGACCCACGCTCATCCATTTCCGGAAACCCTCATGACGCTCAAGCGATTCGCCGAAACCCGCAAGATCACCTCGTTCCACCCGCCGCAAAGGACCCTGATGGGCCCGGGGCCCACGGAGATCCACCCGCGCGTGCTCACCACGATGAGCCAGCCGGCCATCGGCTACCTCGACCCGGTGTTCGTCGAGATGATGGAGGAGCTGAAGGCGCTGCTGCGCTACGTGTACCAGACGGACAACGCGCTCACCTTCCCCGTGTCGGGCCCGGGCTCGGTGGGCATGGAATATTGCTTCGTGAACCTGGTGGCGCCGGGCACCAAGGCGGTCGTGTGCCGCAACGGCGTGTTCGGTGGGCGGATGCTCGAGAACGTCGAGCGCTGCGGCGGCGTGCCGGTGATCGTCGACGACGAATGGGGCAAGCCCGTCGACCCGCACAAGGTGGAAGAGGCTTTCAGGAAGAATCCGGACGCGAAGCTGCTCGCCTTCGTGCACGCGGAGACGTCGACCGGCGCGCAGTCCGACGCGAAGGCGCTTGCCGCCGTCGCACGCAAGCACGGCGCGCTGGTGATCATGGACGCGGTCACGTCGCTGGGCGGCACGCCGGTGCTCGTGGACGAGTGGGGCATCGACGCGGTGTATTCGGCGAGCCAGAAGTGCCTGTCCTGCACGCCGGGCCTGTCGCCCGTGTCGTTCTCGGCGCGCACGGTGGACTACGTGAAGGCGCGCAAGGACAAGATCCACAGCTGGTTCATGGACATGAACCTGCTCTCGAGCTACTGGGGCGCCACCACGCGCACCTACCACCACACGGCGCCCACCAACTCGCTCTTCGCGCTGCACGAGGCGCTCCTGCTCATCAAGGAGGAAGGCCTCGAGCAATGCTGGGCGCGCCACCGCCGGCACCACCTCGCCCTCAAGGCGGGCCTCGAGGCCATGGGCCTCAGGTTCCTCGTGGAGGAGCCCTATCGCCTGCCGCAGATGAACGCGGTGCTCTGCCCTCCGGGCGTGGACGAGGAGGCGGTGAGGAAAACGCTGCTCTCGGAATTCTCGCTCGAGATCGGCGCGGGCCTGGGGCCGCTCAAGGGCAAGATCTGGCGCTTCGGCCTGATGGGCTACTCGTGCCGCCCGGACAACGTGATGCTTTGCCTGTCGGCGCTGGGCTCGGTGCTGATGGACATGGGATTGGCGATCAAGGTGGGCGAGGCGGAAGCCGCGGCGCACCAGGCGTACGCCACGCTGCACGCCGCGGATGCGCAGCACGCGAGGAAGAAGGTCGCCGCCGCCTGAAGCGGGGCGCGGCTCGTCAGAGCTTCGCGACGACGTCCTTCGCGAGCTTCATCTCGACGGCTTCCTTGTCGGCGAGCGGCATCTTCGCGTACACGGCGACCTTGAACGAGACGGCGCCCTTCTTCACCCACAGCATGACCTGGTCGCCGGTGACGAAGTAGTAGGCGTCGTCGCCGACGCTCGCGGGTTTCATCCTTGCGTCGCCGCCGCCGGCGGCCGCCATTGCCATCGCGACCTGCTGCTTGCCCCCGTCGTAGAACGCGGCGGTCTGGAGGTTGAGCGTGATCGCCGAGATGGCGGTCTTCGCCGATGGCGTCCAGGTGCAGGTCTTCACGAACGTCGGCGTCACGTGCGTTCCGCTTCCGACGGCGACGCCGGCGGCCGCGCCGACCTGCGCCGGCGTCAACAGCGTGCACGCATCGGTATCGGCCCGGGCGGCGGAGGCCCAGGCCATCGCGAAAAAGCTTGCGGCACAAAGCAGTCCGTGAAACCGGCTCATCGGGACGTTACTGCTTGACGACCTGCCGGAAGCGCCCCTCGAGCTGCGGCTGCGAGGCGTAGCGGTCCACCACCGGCAGGAACTTCTCCAGCTCCGCGATGCGGTCGGTGGCGGGCGGGTGCGTGCTGAAGACCGATGCCGCGTCGCCGCCGCCCTTGTACTGCGCGAGCATCTCGAGCGCCGAGACGAGCCCGTACGGGTCGTAGCCGCTGCGCGTGGCGATCACGATGCCGAGCTGGTCGGCCTCGTATTCCATCGAGCGGTCGAGCGGGCGCAGGAAGAAGCCGTTCTTGATGAGGTCCGCGGCGAGGTTGGCGCCGAACTGCTTGGCCATCTGGCCGGCCACTCCGCCGCCGCGGCGCGCGATGGCGTCGCTGGCGAGGTCCTTGCCGATGGAGGCGGCGAGGTCGCCCTGGGCGGCCGACTGGATCGCCTGCACCTGGTGCTTCTTCACCACGTGCGCGATCTCGTGCGACAGGACTCCCGCGAGCTCGGATTCGCTCGACAGGCGCTTCAGCAGCCCGCTCGAGATGATCACGTCGCCCCCGGGCATCGCGAAGGCGTTGATGGTCTCGGTGTCGATCACCCCGAAGGTCCACGGCAGGTCGGGCCGGTCGCTGTGCAGGGCGAGCCACTTGCCCACGCGGTTCACGTAACGCTGCAGGTTCGCGTCGGGATGCAGCGGCGAAGCGCCGAGGAAGCTCGCGGTGAGCGCTTCTCCGAGCGCGATCTCCTGCTCCTGCGTCATCTCCGACGTCTTCTGCGCATCGGCCACCTTGCGGCCGATGTCGAGGGCCTTGCCGATGTCGAATCCGCCGAACTGCGCGTTCGCGCCGAGCGAGGCCGCAAGCAGCGCGGCGAAGAGGAATCGTTTCACCGGCGCCCTCCCTCGGGAATGTCGACGCTCACGGAGGCGAGCTTGCCTTCGCGCGCGAAGCGTTCGGCGGTCGGCTTGTCGGCGCGGTAGCTCTGCACCTTGGCGAGCGCCTGCGGGTCGGGGCTCGCGTTCTGCAGGTCTTCCGGCGAGAGGCCGCGGATGCCCGTGGTGGCGAGCGTGGCCTGCTTGGTGTCGCGCCCGCCGCCCAGCATGCCGGTGAGGCCGCCCAGGAAACTGCCCGAGGACGAAGACGAGGAGGCCGCCACCGTCGCCGGGAAACGCAGGTGGAACACCTTCACCCATCCGCTCTGCCCCGCAGCCTGCACGTTGGTCCATGCGCCGCCCCGCGCGACCACCTTCACCTCGGTGTTCTCCGGAAGCGTGGCGAGCGTGCGCGCGCCCTCGGCGCCGCGGTCCTTCAGCTCGGTGGAGCGATTGGTGAACGCCTGCTCCTGGGCCCAGGCCGAAGGGACGAGGGCGAGCAGGAGCGCAAGGGCGAAGGCACGCACGATCATGGGCGCCATGATAATCCCGTTCGCCTAATGGATCATCACCGTGGCGAGCGCGAGCAGCAGGCCCATGCTCGACACGTCGGTGGCGGTCGTCACGATGATGCTGGAGGCGGTGGCCGGGTCGGCCCCCATGCGCTTCAACGCGAGCGGCACCAGCGCTCCGGAGATGCCGCTCACGCAGCAGCTTCCGATCATCGCCATCGCCACCACGACCCCCAGCATGAGCGCGCTCGCCGAATCCAGCGACAGCGCGTAGAGGTACATCGCGATGCCGCACAGCACGCCGGTGACCGCGCCGTTGGCGAGCCCGAGCAGCGCCTCCTTCGACAGGAGCGCCTTGCCGGCGCCGCTCGCCACGTCGCCCAGCGTGATGCCGCGCACGGTGACCGCGAGCGCCTGGCAGCCGGTGTTGCCCGCCTGGCCGGCGAGCACCGGCAGGAACGTGGCGAGGATCACGAGGCGGTCGAGCGTTCCCTGGAAGATCGCCACGACGCCGCCGGCGGCGAACGCCGTGACGAGGTTCACGAGCAGCCAGGGGTTGCGGAACCTGAAGGCCTGCACGATGGACGTCGCCACCCGCTCTTCCTTCTCCACGCCGACCATCGAGCCCGCCTGCGCGGTGATCTCGAAGGCCTCGAGCTCGAAGAGCGCCGCCCCGCGCACCAGTCCCACGAGCCGGCCGTGCTCGTCGGTCACCGGATACTCGGGATAGTGCCGGTTCACCGTGACCTTCATCGCGTCGGGCAACTCGAGCTGCGGGGAAAGCGTGAACGGGTTCGGCAGCATCACGTCGGCCAGGCGCGCACCGCGCTCGTTGAAGAGCAGGTCGCGCATGGTGACGAGCCCCGACAGCCGGCCCTCGGCATCGACCACGTAGGCGTAGGTCACGAAGACGCTGCGCACCATCGGGCGCAGCGCGTCGATCGTTTCCCCGACCGTATTCTCCGGCCGGAACACGGAGACCGGCGCTTCCATCAGGCGGCCGATGGTGCCTTCGGGGAACTGCGTGTTGCGCTTCCACTGGTCGGCCACTTCCTTCGGGGCCGAAGCGGCGATGAGGCGCCGCGCGCCCGTTTCCATCTCGCCCAGGATCGATTGCACCAGCGCGGGGTTGAGCTGCTGCAGGGCCTCGACCGCGGAGGAGGGAATCACGCGCTCGAGGAGCGCCGCGGCCTCGTGCGCGGGCAGTGCGCGAATGCGATTGGCGAGATCCGAGCTCGCGGGCACCGCTTCGCTGGGCCGTTCGACGATGGTGTTCAAGGACGCGCCTCCCGCTTGTTGTAGCCGGGATTGTAGGGCAGCGTCCTCTAGAGCCCCAAGCGGTGCCAGATGGTGGAGGCCGGCCCCGCCATGTTCATCGTGTAGAAATGCAGGCCCGGCGCGCCGCCCGCGAGCAACTTCGCGCACAGGTCCGTGACCACGTCGAGCCCGAACGCCTTGATGGACGCGGTGTCGTCGGCGTAGGCCTCCAGCTTCATGCGCATCCAGCGCGGGATCTCCGCGCCGCACGCGTCCGAGAAGCGCGCGAGCTGCGAGAAGTTGTTGATCGGCATGATGCCCGGCACGATCGGGATCTTGATGCCGGCGGCGCGCGCCTGGTCGACGAAGTTGAAGTAGGCGTCCGGGTTGTAGAAGTACTGCGTGATGGCCGCGTCCGCGCCCGCGTCCACCTTCGCCTTGAAGGCCGCGAGGTCCTGCTGCGGTTTCCTCGCCTGCGGGTGGTATTCGGGATACGCCGCCACCTCGATCTTGAACCAGTCGCCGGTCTGCTCGCGGATGAAGGCCACCAGCTCGGAGGCGTAGCGGAACTCGCCCGACATCGCCATCCCCGACGGCAGGTCGCCGCGCAGGGCCACGATGTGCCGGATGCCGTGCCCCTTGTACTGGTGGATCACCTCGGCGAGCTGCGCCTTGGTGGAGGCCACGCACGAAAGATGCGGCGCCGCGTGGTGCCCGGCGCCGCGAATCTCGAGGACGGTGGCGAGCGTGCCCTCGCGCGTGGAGCCGCCCGCGCCGTACGTCACCGAGAAGAACGCGGGATCGAGCTGCGCGAGCTGCTTCCACGTGGCGCGCAGCTTCTCCACGCCCTCGGGCGACTTGGGCGGGTAGAACTCGAAGCTGAACTCGCGCCCGTCGGTCCTGGCCATCAGTACCGGTAATGATCCGGCTTGTAGGGCCCGCTCTTGCTCACGCCGATGTACTTCGCCTGCTCGTCGGTGAGCTCGGTCAGCATCGCCCCCAGCTTTTTCAGCTGCAGGCGCGCCACCTTCTCGTCCAGGTGCTTGGGCAGCACGTGCACGCCGACCGGGTACTTCGAGGCGTTGGCGAAGAGCTCGATCTGCGCGATCACCTGGTTGGCGAACGAGGAGCTCATCACGTAGGACGGATGGCCCGTGCCGCAGCCCAGGTTCACGAGGCGCCCTTCGGCGAGCAGGATGATGCGCTTGCCGTCGGGGAAGATCACGTGGTCGACCTGCGGCTTGATGTTCTCCCACGTGTACTTCTTGAGGGACGCCACGTCGATCTCGTTGTCGAAGTGCCCGATGTTGCACACGATCGCGTTGTTCTTCATGCGCTTCATGTGGTCATGGGTGATCACCTGGAAGTTGCCGGTGGCCGAGACGAAGATGTCGGCCTTGTCCGCGGCGTAGTGCATGGTCACCACGCGGTAGCCTTCCATGGAGGCCTGCAGCGCGCAGATGGGATCGACCTCGGTCACCCACACCTGCGCGGAGAGCGCGCGCAGCGCCTGGGCGCTGCCCTTGCCCACGTCCCCGTAGCCGCACACGAGCGCGATCTTGCCGGCCACCATCACGTCGGTCGCGCGCTTGATGCCGTC
>DATIWC010000103.1:0-37417 GCA_035519515.1 Usitatibacter sp. | reverse complement strand
GATGTAGTTCACCACGTCCAGGCGCGAGACGCCCTGCTGGTGCAGGAAGTACACGGCGTGGGAGTCCTTCTCGCCGTAGATCGCCACCAGCACGTTGGCGCCCGTCACTTCCTTCTTGCCCGAGGACTGCACGTGCAGGATCGCACGCTGGATCACGCGCTGGAAGCCCAGCGTGGGCTGCGTGTCGACCTCGCCCGTCCCCGCCACCGTCGGCGTGTGCTGCATCACGAAGTCCGAGAGCGCCTTCTTCAGCTCGTCGATCTTCGCCGCGCACGCCTTCAGCACCTCGGAGGCCGACGGGTTGTCGCAGAGCGCGAGAAGCAGGTGCTCCACGGTGATGAACTCGTGGCGCTTCTGGCGGGCCTCCACGAAGGCCATGTGCAGGCTGACTTCCAACTCCTGGGCAATCATGTTTCCTCCATCGCGCACTGCAGCGGATGCTGGTGTTCGCGCGAATAAGCTGTCACCTGTTCCACCTTGCTCGAGGCGACGTCCTTGGGATAGATCCCGCAGACCCCGCGGCCTTCAGTATGGACTTTGAGCATGATCTGTGTGGCGCGTTCCCGCGGCAGCGCGAAGAACATCTGCAGCACCTCGACCACGAACTCCATCGGCGTGTAGTCGTCGTTGTACATGACGACCTGGAACATCGGCGGCGGTTTGACCTGCGTCTCGCTCGGCTTGGTGAGCGTCGAGCCGTCCGGTTTTTCGGCCATGTCAGCGGGGGCTGGAGGGTGCTCAAATCGCAAGTCCTCCGGTTCCCTTCGTCCAGAGTGGAACTACCTTCACCTAATATGGACAAGCGGACGGGGATTTTCAAGGGTCCCGCGCTCCCGGCGGGCTCTATTGACACTCCCGGGGACGGCGCGTAAAAAGCGCGTTGGAGTTTGGTTTCAAGGATTTCGCATCGCCTACAGAAGCAGCGGCAGACGTGCGGGGCCTCGATCCGAACGATGTGCGGGACTCCACCCGTTTACCAAGAGGCAAGCTAGCGCATGGCAACCGGCACAGTGAAGTGGTTCAACGACGCGAAGGGTTACGGGTTCATCACGCCCGACGACGGCAGCGAAGACCTCTTCGCGCACTTCTCGGCGATCCAGATGCAGGGCTTCAAGACCCTCAAGGAAGGCCAGAAGGTTTCATTCGACGTGACGCAGGGCCCGAAGGGCAAGCAGGCGTCGAACATTCAGGCAGCATAGGGAGCAGCATTCAGCACGGAAAGCCCCCGGGGAGCGTTTCCCGGGGGCTTTTTTCTTGCCCCCCGCGCCGCCGCTACTGCATGCGGCGCTTGAGCTCCGCGTCGACCGCGTCCATGTATTCCTCGGTGGAGAGGAACGGATGGTCGGGGCGGATGAGGATCGCGAGGTCCTTGGTCATCTTGCCGGCCTCGACGGTGTCCACGCACACCTTCTCCAGCGTCTGGGCGAACTTCACCAGCTCCGGCGTGTTGTCCATCTTGCCGCGGTAGATGAGCCCGCGGGTCCAGGCGTAGATCGACGCGATCGGGTTGGTCGACGTGGGCTTGCCCTGCTGGTGCATGCGGTAGTGGCGCGTGACGGTGCCGTGCGCCGCCTCGGCCTCGACCGTCTTGCCGTCGGGCGTGGTGAGCACCGAGGTCATGAGGCCCAGCGAGCCGTAGCCCTGCGCGACGGTGTCGGATTGCACGTCGCCGTCGTAGTTCTTGCATGCCCACAGGTAGCCGCCGTTCCACTTGAGGTTGGAGGCGACCATGTCGTCGATCAGGCGGTGCTCGTAGGTGAGCCCCGCGGCCTCGAAGCGCGCCCGGAACTCGCCCTCGTAGACCTCCTGGAAGATGTTCTTGAAGCGCCCGTCGTACACCTTGAGGATGGTGTTCTTGGTGGAGAGGTAGACCGGGTACTTGCGGTCGAGCGCGTAGTTGAAGCAGGCCTGCGCGAACCCGCGGATCGAGGCGTCCAGGTTGTACATCGCCATCGCGATGCCCGAGCCCGGCGCCTGGAACACCTCGCGCTCGACGGGTGCCCCGCCGGCCTTGGGCGTGAAGACGATCTTGAGGGTCCCGGCGCCCTCGAAGCGCAAGTCCGTCGCGCGGTACTGGTCGCCGAAGCCGTGGCGCGCGACCACCACGGGCTTGTTCCAGTGCGGCACGATGCGCGGCACGTTCTGGCAGATGATCGGCTCGCGGAAGATGGTGCCGTCGAGGATGTTGCGGATCGTCCCGTTGGGGCTCTTCCACATCTGCTTGAGGTTGAACTCCTTCACGCGCGCCTCGTCGGGCGTGATGGTCGCGCACTTCACCGCCACCCCGTACTTCTTCGTCGCGTTGGCCGAGTCGACCGTCACCTGGTCGTCGGTCGCGTCGCGATGCTCGATGCCCAGGTCGAAGTACTTGAGGTCGATGTCGAGATAGGGAAGGATCAGCTTCTCGCGGATGCGCTTCCAGATGATGCGCGTCATCTCGTCGCCGTCCATCTCGACGACGGGGTTCTTCACCTTGATCTTGTTCATGGGGCTCCGGAAGGAAATTCGACTGCAAAACCGAAAAAGTATAGCAAAGCGACTCGCGCGCGCCCCCGGGGCGCCGCGCCTGATCCTCCTCAACAAGCCTTTCGGGGTGATCTGCCAGTTCAGCCCGAGCGGCGGCAAGCCCACGCTCGCGGATTTCGTCGACGTGCCCGGCGTCTATCCGGCCGGGCGCCTGGACACCGACAGCGAGGGGCTCGTGGCGCTTACCGACGACGGCGCGCTGCAGGCGCGCATCACCAACCCGCGCCACAAGCTCGAGAAGACGTATTGGGTGCAGGTGGAGGGAGTGCCCAGCGCGGAGCAGCTCGAGCGCCTCGCCGCCGGCGTGGAGCTCTCCGACGGCCCGACGGGGCCCGCGCCGGCGCGCACCATCGCGGAGCCCTCCCTGTGGGCGCGCAATCCGCCCATCCGCGTGCGCCGCGCGATTCCCACCTCGTGGATAGAAATCACGTTGCGCGAAGGCCGCAACCGGCAGGTGCGCCGGATGACGGCCGCGGTGGGATTGCCCACCTTGCGCCTGGTCCGAATCCGTATCGGTATTTGGAATCTGGACGGGCTCGAACCCGGCCAGTGGCGCGAAGTCCCTGCAAAGTCAGGCTTTTCTTAGTCAACCCCGGTATAATGCGCCGCGTTAATGCTGGCGACGGCTGGGCACCAGCGCAGTCGTGCATTGATAACTTCCGAGCCCATCAACAGAAGATAGGAAAATAGAAAATCATGAAGAAGCTGTCCGCCCTGATCGCCGTACTGTTCGCCAGCGCCAGCCTGGGTGCATTCGCCCAAGGTGCCGCCCCGGCTCCCGCCCCCGCCAAGCCGGCCGACAAGCCCGCCGCCGCGGCCGCCCCGAAGGCGGCTGAAGCGCCGAAGGCCGAAGCCCCGAAGGCCGAGCCCAAGAAGGCCGAGCCCAAGAAGAGCGAGAAGAAGAAGTCCAAGAAGAAGAAGGAAACCGCTCCCAAGGCCGACGCCGCCCCGAAAGCCGAGGCCCCGAAGGCCGACGCGAAGCCCGCCGCCGCTCCCGCTCCGGCCCCGGCTCCCGCGCCCGCCAAGGACGCCAACAAGAAGTAATCGCCGCACGCAGCACGGAAGGCGGGGCCGCGTGCCCCGCCTTTTTTCATTTCTGGAGCCCTAGAATCCGATCATGAAGGTCGTCGTCGGGATGTCCGGTGGAGTCGACTCCGCGGTCGCGGCGCTGCTGCTCAAGCGCGCGGGCCACGAGGTCACGGGCCTCTTCATGAAGAACTGGGAAGACGATGACGACGACGAGTACTGCTCGACGCGCGAGGATCTCGTCGACGCCGCCTCCGCCGCGGACCGCATCGGCATCGACCTGGAAGCGGTGAACTTCGCCGCCGAATACCGCGAGCGCGTCTTCGCGAGCTTCCTCGCGGAGTACCGCGCGGGGCGCACGCCCAACCCCGACGTGCTGTGCAACGCCGAGATCAAGTTCAAGGCCTTCCTCGACCACGCCATGGCGCTGGGCGCCGATCGCATCGCCACCGGCCACTATGCGCGCATCGAGGAGCGCGACGGGCGGTTCGTGCTGCTGAAGGGCCTCGATCCGGGCAAGGACCAGAGCTACTTCCTGCACCGCCTCACGCAGGCGCAGCTCGCGCGCGCCCTGTTTCCCGTCGGGCACCTGCACAAGAGCGAGGTGCGCCGCATCGCGCGCGAGGCGGGCCTCGCCAACCACGCCAAGCGCGACTCGACGGGCATCTGCTTCATCGGCGAGCGGCCGTTCCGCGCCTTCCTGGAGCGCTACCTCTCGCGCGAGCCGGGCCCCATGAAGACCCCGGAGGGCGAAACCGTGGGCGAGCACCAGGGGCTCATGTTCTACACGCTCGGGCAGCGCCAGGGCCTGGGCATCGGCGGGCGGCGCGAGGGCGGCGGCGAGCCGTGGTACGTCGCGGGCAAGGACCTTGCGGCCAACACGCTCCTCGTCGTCCAGGGGCACGACCATCCGTTGCTCATGAGGGCTCGCCTTGCCGCCGCGGACCCGAGCTGGGTGAGCGGCGAGGCGCCCGCGCCCGGCGACGCGCTGGGCGCGAAGACGCGCTACCGGCAGGCTGATTCGGCGTGCCAGGTGCGCGCCGCGAGCGGCACGGGCTTCGAGCTGGAATTCGACGCGCCCCAGTGGGCGGTGACGCCCGGTCAGTCGGCGGTGCTGTACCGCGGCGAGGTGTGCCTGGGCGGCGGCGTCATCGCCTGAATCAGCCCGGCTTCGTCGTGGCGAAGGAAGGGCGCGCCTCCAGCGCCTGCGCCCAGCGCGCGAGCGCCGGGTCGTCGCGCCAGCGCACCTCGGGCAGGCGAAACTCCAGCCAGAAGAGCGCGCATCCGCACGCGATGTCGCCCAGCGTGAGCGGCGCGCCGGCCGGGCGCGAAGCGACCGCCTTCGACCACGCGGCGATGCCCGCATCCACCTTGTCGCGCTGGCGCGCGAGCCACGCTGGATCCTGCCGCGCCGCCTCGCGCTTGCGCTCGAGGAAGATCGCCACGCCCGCATCCGCGATGCCGTCGCCCAGCGCCTCGTCGCGGCGCGCCCTGGCGCGCGCCGCCGGGTCCGCGGGCAGCAGGTGCGCGGGTCCCAGGGCGTCGAGGTACTCGGTGATCACGGCCGAGTCGTACACCGACTCGCCGTCGTCGAGCACGAGCGCCGGCACCTTGTTGAGCGGGTTGTACCGCGGCACCGTCGTGCCGGCATTCCACGCGCTCTCCTCGACGAACTCGAAGGCGAGTTTCTTCTCGGCGAGCAGGACGCGGATCTTGCGGACATAGGGGCTGGTCTTCGAGCCGACGAGCTTCATGGCGATCCTCCTGGGCGGCGCAGTATAGCAGCGGGTGCTAGAATCGCGGCCCGATGTCCTCGCTCCTCACCGCCATTTCGCCCCTCGACGGGCGCTACGCCTCGAAGACGAAACCCCTGCAGGAGCACTTCAGCGAGTTCGCGCTGATCCGCGAGCGCGTGTCGATCGAGGTCGCCTGGCTGCTGGCGCTCGCCGCAGACCCGGGTTTCACGCCCCTCAAGCCCTTTTCGCCCGCCACGGTGGAGGAGCTCACCCGCGCGGCCTCCTCGTTCGGCCTCGCCGACGCCGAGCGCGTGAAGGCCATCGAGGCCACCACCAACCACGACGTGAAGGCGGTCGAGTACTGGCTGCGCGAGCGCTTCGCGGCCAACGCCGAGGTCAAGGCGGCCGCCGAGTTCATCCACTTCGCGTGCACCTCCGAGGACATCAACAACCTCGCCCACGCGCGAATGGTGAAGGCGGCGCGCGAGCGCGTCCTGCTGCCCGCCGTCGACAGGATCATCGCGCGGATGCGCGCGCTCGCCGCCGAGCATGCCGACCTCGCCATGCTCGCCCGCACGCACGGGCAGGCGGCCACGCCCACGACGCTCGGCAAGGAGATGGCCAACGTCGCCATGCGCCTGCAGCGCGCGCGGGAGCGCTTCGCGGCGGTGGAGATGCTGGGCAAGTTGAACGGCGCCACCGGCGGCTTCAACGCGCACGTGGCCGCCGTGCCGGGGCTCGACTGGCCCGCGTTCGCGCGGCGCTTCGTGACGAGCCTCGGGGTGGCCTACAACCCGCTCACCACGCAGATCGAGCCGCACGACGCCCTGGCGGAGGCCTTCGACGCGGCCGCGCGGCTGAACACCATCCTCGTCGACCTCGACCGCGACGTGTGGGGCTACATCTCGCTTGGCTACTTCAGGCAGCGCGCGAAGGCGGGCGAGGTGGGCTCCTCGACCATGCCGCACAAGGTGAACCCCATCGACTTCGAGAATTCCGAGGGGAACCTGGGGCTCGCGAACGCAATGCTGCGCCACCTTTCGGAGAAGCTCCCGGTCTCGCGCTGGCAGCGCGACCTCACCGACTCGACCGTGCTGCGCAACATGGGCGTGGCCTTCGGCTACTGCCTGGTCGCCTACGACGCGTGCCTGCGCGGCCTCGACAAGCTCGAGGCCGATCCGCGGCGCATCGCCGCGGACCTCGACGCCGCCTGGGACGTGCTCGCCGAAGCGGTGCAGACGGTGATGCGCGCCCACCGCATCGAGGGCTCCTACGAGAAGCTGAAGGAGCTCACGCGCGGCAAGGGCGGCATCACGCGCGAGGAGCTGCGCGCCTTCGTGCAGTCGCTGCCGATTCCCGGCGAGGCGAAGGACCGCTTGCTCGCCCTCACGCCCGCGACCTACACCGGCCTCGCCGCCCGGCTCGCCCGGGAGAGCTAGCCGCCGGCGCCATGCGGCGGCGAGCCGTCGAGCGCGCCGATGTCGCCGCTCATCTCGCCGCCTTCCTGCACCAGCATCTTGCCGTAGCGGATCTTGCCGCTCACGCGCCCGCTCGAATGGATCACGAGCTTGCGCCGCGCGGTCATCTCGCCCTTGAAGTCGCCGCGGATCTCGGCGACGTCCACGTCCACCTTGCCGTTGAAGGCCCCGTTCTCGGCGATCTGGATGGCGCGGCTCACCATGGTCGCTTCCACCCGGCCTTCCACCACCAGGGTGTCGCAGTCGTCGATCTCGACGCCGCGCAGCTTGATGTTGGGGCCGACGATGAGCTTGCTTCCCGCCGGCTCCTCGCTGCGCGGGGGCGCGGCGGGCTCGGGGACGGGCGCGGGAATGGGAGGCGGCACGCTCGCGGCCTGGGGAACGGCGCGCGGATGGGCCGCGGGCGTGCCGGGCGGGTACGTCGGATGCGTGGGTGACGGGGACGGCGATGCCGGGGGCGGGCCCGCGTCGCGCAACGCGGCGCGCGGGTCGCGCCGGGCAAACAGGTTCTCTCCATACTTCATGGGTCCCTCCCTCTCGTTGACGTCGGCCATTCCGGAAGGACCACTCACGATTCGTGCCACGGCGCAGGCGCACGCCGCGTTTCACTCTGTGCGAAGCGCGATTCCGGGGGCGAAGCCCATGGCGCCGGAGCGGCGATTCGTCGCCGTGGAGCTACATGAAATCCGCGCTCGCCCCCAACCGCTTGTTTCCCGACGATTCGCGATGTCGCCGCGCGGCGTCAGATCATCTCGAGCGGGCGCTTGCGCCGCGGCGGCGGGAACGCGCGATCGAGCAAGGCGAGCGCCTCGTCGTCCAGGACGAGCTGCGCGGCGGCGTGGTTGTCCTGCGCGTGCGCGATGCTCGCCGCCTTCGGGATCACCGCGAGGCCGCCGTGGCGCAGCAGCCACGCGAGCGCCACGCGCGCGGGCGGCACTCCCAGCCGCGCGCCGATGTCGTGCAGGGCGGGGTGGCGCGCGAGGCGGCCCTCGTCGAGCGGCGAATACGCCATGACGCGAATGCCGCGGCCCACGCACCAGTCGAGCAGGTCGAACTCGATGCCGCGCCGCGAGAGGTTGTAGAGCACCTGGTTCGCGGCGACGCGCTCGCCGCCGGGAACGAGCACCAGGTCCTCCAGGTCCGCGACGTCGAAGTTCGACACGCCCCAGCGCCGGATCTTGCCCTTCGCCACCAGCTCCTCGAGCGTGGCCACGGTCTCGTCGAGCGGGACCGGACCGCGCCAGTGGAGCAGGTAGAGGTCGATCGTGTCGATGGCGAGCTGCCGCAGCGATCCGTCGCACGCCGCGAGGAGCTTGCGGCGCTCCGCGTGATGGGGATAGAACTTGCTCACGACGAACACCTCGTCGCGGCGGCCCGCGATCGCCTCCCCCACCACGCGCTCGGCCCCGCCCTCGCCGTACATTTCCGCGGTGTCGATGAGGCCCATGCCCAGGTCGAGGCCGGCGCGCAGCGCCGCCACCTCCTGCGAGCGCAGCGAGGCGCGTTCGCCCATGTGCCAGGTGCCCATGCCGAGGGACGGCATGGGCATCGGTTCGCTCACGGGCTGCCGGCGGCGGCGACCGACTCGGGTCCGTACTGCGGGTTCATGCGCTGGGACTTGGCGGTCATCTTGTTGAGCGCGTTCACGTACGCCTTGGCCGAGGCCACGACGATGTCCGTGTCCGAGCCCATGCCGTTCACGACCCGGCCGTCCTTGGCGAGCCGCACGGTCACCTCGCCCTGCGAGTCGGTTCCCTCGGTCACGTTGTTCACCGAGTAGAGCAGCAGCTCCGTGCCGCTCTGCACCATGCTCTCGACCGCCTTGAAGGTCGCATCCACGATGCCGTCCCCGCGCGTCTCGGCGCGCATCTCGCGCCCGTTGTCGGAGATCACGACGCGCGCGAAGGGCTGCTCGCCCGTCTCCGAGTGGGCGCAGAGCGAGATCAGGCGGTAGCGCTCCACCTCCGGCGTCACCGCCTCGTCGGACATGAGGGCCTGGATGTCCTCGTCGAAGATCTCGCGCTTCTTGTCGGCGAGCTCCTTGAAGCGCGCGAAGGCGACGTTCAGCTGTTCCTCGGAAGCGAGCGAGATGCCCAGCTCCTGCAGGCGCGACTTGAAGGCGCTGCGCCCGGAGAGCTTGCCCAGGGTGAGGCGGTTGGCGCCCCAGCCCACGTCGGAAGCCCGCATGATCTCGTAGGTCTCGCGGTGCTTGAGCACGCCGTCCTGGTGGATGCCCGACTCGTGCGCGAACGCGTTGGCGCCCACGACCGCCTTGTTGGGCTGCACCGGGTAGCCCGTGATGGTGGAGACGAGCTTGCTCGCGGGGACGATCTGCGTGGTGTCGATGCGCGTCGTGCACGGGAAGACGTCCGAGCGCGTCTTCACCGCCATCACGATCTCCTCGAGGGAAGCGTTGCCGGCGCGCTCGCCCAGGCCGTTGATGGTGCACTCGACCTGGCGGGCGCCGGCCATGACCGCGGCGAGCGAGTTGGCCACCGCCATGCCCAGGTCGTTGTGGCAGTGCGTCGACCACACCGCCTTGCCGGCATTGGGCACGCGCGAAAGCAGCTGGCGGAACACGTCCGCCCACAGCTCCGGCACGGAGTAACCCACCGTGTCGGGCACGTTGATGGTCTTCGCGCCCGCGGCGATGGTCGCCTCGAAGATGCGGCAGAGGAAGTCCATGTCCGAGCGCACGGCGTCCTCGGCGGAGAACTCGACGTCGTCCGTGTACTGGCGCGCGAGCTTCACGGCGCGAACGGCCGCCTCGAGCACCGCGTCGGGCTCCATGCGCAGCTTGTGCTTCATGTGGATGGGGCTCGTCGCGATGAAGGTGTGCACGCGTCCCGAGTTGGCGCCCTTGATGGCTTCGCCGGCCCGCTTCACGTCGTTGTCGTTGGCGCGGGCGAGCGAGCAGACGGTCGAGTCCTTCACCGCCGCGGCCACCGCGCGGATCGCCTCGAAGTCGCCGGGGCTCGACGCGGCGAAACCCGCCTCGATCACGTCCACGCGCAGGCGCTCCAGCTGCTTGCCGATGCGCACCTTCTCGTCCTTGGTCATCGCCGCGCCCGGGCTCTGCTCGCCGTCGCGCATGGTGGTGTCGAAAATGATCAACTGGTCTTTCATGTGTCTCTCCGTCGGTCGCCCCGCGAAGGCGGGGATCCAGCCAGGAACGCGTAAGCGGCCCGCGAACTGCGAACCGCACCGGAAACCTAAATTGTGTTTGGAGTATTTAGCGCGCGGGGCGCAGCAGCAGGCCGAGCGCGAGCGCGCCGGCCAGGGCGGGGCGAAGGATCGAGATATCGCCGTGCGGATGCATGGGGCCACTATAGCCGAGGCCCGCGCCGCTGGCAAACCGCCCCGGCGCTAGGGCTGCCGGGGCGCGAGCTCCTTGCTCGACTTGGCGCCGTGGGCGAGCAGCAGGGCGGCGATTTCCTGCGCCTCGTGCTCCTCCGCGAGGTCGAGCGGCCGCAGGCCCGAGAGGTCGTGCGCGTTGGGATTCGCCCCGGCCCCGAGCAGCACCTCCACCGCTTCGTGGAAACCCATGCCGACGGCGAGCAGCAGGGCCGTGGCCCCCTGGGCGTCGCCCAGGTCCAGCGCGGCGCCGCGCGCGACCAGCAGCTCGATCGCGGGCAGGTTGCCTTCCTCGACCGCGACCATCAGCAAGGTTCGCCCGCCGGGAGCCACCACGGCATCGACGGGCGTGTTCGCGAGCAGGCGCGCGAGCGCCGTCACATGCCCTTCCTCGATCGCGTCGCGGATGTTCTGGTATTGCTTCTGCGCCGCCTCCATGCGCCACCGGTTGACCGCCCACATCACGTAGCCGGACACGCCGTAGGCGAGCATCAGCGCCCACAGCGCATGGGACGGATCGATCGCGATCAGCACCAGCGCGAGGAGCATCAGCACGACGACGTGGAAGGGCACGGCGCGCCGCAGGTTGATGTCCTTGCCGCTGTAGAACTTCACCCACGAGATCATCGTGAGGCCGGCATAGACGGTGAGCGCGGCCGCGTAGCCCTTCACGTCGCCCCCGCTCACCTGGTAGTCGTTGAACACCCAGATCATTCCCGCGACGAGCGCCGCCGCGGCGGGGCTGGGCAGGCCGGTGAACCAGCGCTTGTCCGCCACCGACAGCTGCGTGTTGAAGCGCGCGAGGCGCAACGCCGCCCCCGCGCAGTAGACGAAGGCTGCCACCCATCCCAGCCGGCCGAGGTCGCGCAACGCCCACTCGTACATCACGAGCGCCGGCGCCGCGCCGAACGACACCATGTCGGTGAGGCTGTCGTATTCGGCGCCGAACGCCGACTGCGTTCGCGTAAGCCGGGCCACGCGCCCGTCGAGGCTGTCGAGGACCATCGCCACGAAGATCGCGATCGAGGACTTCTCGAACTCGTGGTTCATGCCCTGCACGATCGCGTAGAACCCCGCGAAGAGGTTCAACGTCGTGAAGATGTTGGGCAGCAGGAAGATGCCGCGCTTGCGCACCGGGTCGAGCGCGGTCTTGACGGGCCTTTTCTCGAGGCGAGTGGCCATGGCGGTCAGGGCCGCGGCAGCTCGGCGAGCACCGTGGAGGCGGCCTTCACCTTGTCGCCGATCGCCACGCGCGGCCGCGACCCGGGAGGCAGGTACACGTCGACGCGCGAGCCGAAGCGGATGAAGCCATAGCGCTGGCCGCGCTCCAGGCGGTCGCCCGCCTTCACGTAGCAGAGGATGCGCCGCGCGATGAGGCCCGCCACCTGCACGCAGGAAACCTCCACGCCGCCGGCAAGCTGCAGCACGAGCGCGTTTCGCTCGTTGTCGGAGGAGGCCTTGTCGAAGGCCGCGTTCACGAACCGGCCCTTCGAGTAGACGGCCTCCTTCACCAGGCCGTCCACCGGCGAGCGCTGCGAGTGCACGTTGAAGACGTTCATGAAGATGCTCACCTTCACCGACTTCGCGCCGCCGCGATACGGGTCGGGAGCCTCGCCCACGACGATCACGCGCCCGTCCGCGGGGCAAAGCACCAGCCCCTCGCCCTGCGGGATCTCACGCGGCGGATCGCGGAAGAACTGCAGGACGAAGATGAGCAGCAGCCAGAGCGGCAGCGACCACCACCCGCAGAAGACCGCCCCGGCCACGGCGGCGAGCAGCAGCACGAGGACGAAGGGAATGCCCTCGACCGCGATGACCGGATGCGGCCATTTGCTCATCTCATGCCTCGCGCCCCGTGCCTCCCGCCTAGTTCTTCGAGGTGTCGACCAGCTTGTTCTGGCGGATCCAGGGCATCATCGCGCGCAGCTTCTCGCCCACCTTCTCGATGTCGTGCTCGGCCAGCAGCCTGCGGCGCGCGTTCAGCGTGGGCGCGCCGGCCCGGTTCTCGAGGATGAAGTCGCGGGCGTATTCGCCCGACTGGATGCGCGCGAGGCATTCCTTCATGGCGCGCCGCGCCTCGGCGCCGATCACCTTGGGCCCCGTGGTGTACTCGCCGAACTCGGCGTTGTTCGAGATCGAGTAGTTCATGTTGGCGATGCCGCCCTCGTAGATCAGGTCCACGATGAGCTTGGTCTCGTGCAGGCACTCGAAGTACGCCATCTCCGGTGCGTAGCCCGCCTCCACCAGCGTCTCGTAGCCCGCCTTGATGAGCTCGACGATGCCGCCGCAGAGCACCGTCTGCTCGCCGAAGAGGTCGGTTTCCGTCTCCTCGCGGAAGTTGGTCTCGATCACCCCGCCGCGGGTCCCGCCGATCGCCGCCGCGTAGGAGAGCGCGAGGTCCTTCGCCTTGCCCGAGGCGTCCCGGTGAACGGCGATGAGGCACGGCACCCCGCCGCCCTGCACGTAGGTCGAGCGCACCAGGTGCCCGGGCCCCTTGGGCGCGATCATCATCACGTCCAGGTCGGCGCGCGGCTGGATCTGCTGGAAATGGATGTTGAACCCGTGCGCGAAGGCGAGCGCGGCGCCTTTCTTGATGTTGGGCTCGATGCTCTCCTTCCAAACCGCCGGGTGGTTCTCGTCGGGCAGCAGGATCATCACGATGTCGGCGCCCTTCACCGCCTCGCCGACTTCCTTCACCGCGATCTTCGCCTTCTTCACCTTGTCCCACGAGGCGCCGCCGCGGCGCAGCCCCACCGTGACCTTCACGCCGGAGTCGGTGAGGTTCTGGGCGTGCGCGTGGCCCTGGGAGCCGTAGCCGATGATGGTGACCTTCTTGCCCTTCACGAGCGAGAGGTCGGCGTCCTTGTCGTAGTAGACCTTCATGTGCGTTTCCTTGTTTGGAGGGGTATCAGACCTTCAGCACCCACTCGCCGCGCCCGATGCCGGACACCCCGGTGCGGACGGTCTCCAGGATCGCGGCCCGGTCGAGCGCGTCCAGGAAGGCGTCGAGCTTCTCGGTGGTCCCGGTGAGCTCGATCGTGTAGGACTTGTCGGTGACGTCGATGATGCGGCCGCGGAAGATGTCGGCGGTGCGCTTGATCTCCTCGCGGTCCTTGCCGGCGGCGCGCACCTTCACGAGCATGAGCTCGCGCTCGATGTGCTTGCCCTCCGAGAGGTCGACCACCTTCACCACGTCCACCAGCTTGTTCAGCTGCTTGGTGATCTGCTCGACGATCTCGTCGGAGCCCTGCGTGACGATCGTCATGCGCGACATCGACGGGTCCTCGGTGGGCGCCACCGTGAGCGTCTCGATGTTGTAGCCGCGCGCGGAGAAGAGACCCGCCACGCGAGACAGGGCGCCGGCCTCGTTCTCCACGAGGATGGAAAGGATGTGGCGCATGGCTAGAGCTCTTCGGAGAGGATCATTTCCGACATGCCCTTGCCGCCGGGCACCATCGGGAAGACGTTCTCGGTCTGGTCGGTGATGAAGTCGAGGAAGACGAGGCGGTCCTTCATCGCGAAGGCTTCCCTCAGCGCGCCCTCGACGTCTCCCGGCTTCTCGATCTTCATGCCCACGTGCCCGTAGGCTTCCGCGAGCTTCACGAAGTCCGGCAGCGCATCCATGTACGACTCCGCGTACCGGTTGCCGTGGAAGAACTCCTGCCACTGGCGGACCATCCCCATGTAGCGGTTGTTCAGGTTCACGACCTTCACCGGCAGGTGGTACTGCTTGCAGGTGGACAGCTCCTGGATGCACATCTGGATCGAGGCCTCCCCCGTGACGCACGCGACGTCCGCATCCGGGAACGCGAGCTTCACGCCCATCGCGTAGGGAAGGCCCACGCCCATGGTCCCGAGGCCGCCGGAGTTGATCCAGCGCCGCGGCTTGTCGAAGCGGTAGAACTGCGCGGCCCACATCTGGTGCTGGCCCACGTCGGAGGTGATGTAGGCGTCGCCCTTCGTGACCTCGTAGAGCTTTTCGACGACGAACTGCGGCTTGATGATGGAGGAACCCCGGTCGTACTTGAGGCAGTCCTTCGCGCGCCACTCGCCGATCTGCTTCCACCAGGCCGCGAGCGCCTGCGCGTCGGGTTTCGCGGGCGACGCCTTGAGCAACGCGATGAGATCCGTGAGGACCTCCTTCACGCCGCCCACGATGGGCACGTCCACCTTCACGCGCTTGGAGATCGACGACGGGTCCACGTCGATGTGGACGATCTTGCGCGCCGGGTTGCCGGCCGCGAAGTGCTTCGGGTTGCCGATCACGCGGTCGTCGAAGCGCGCGCCCACGGCGAGCAGCACGTCGCAGTTCTGCATCGCGTTGTTGGCCTCGAACGTGCCGTGCATGCCGAGCATGCCCACGAACTGCTTGTCGTTCGCCGGATAGGCGCCCAGGCCCATCAGCGTGTTGGTCACCGGGTAGCCCAGCAGATGCGCGAGCTCGGTCACCTGCGCCGAGGCCTCCCCCAGGATCGCGCCGCCGCCCACGTAGATCATCGGCCGCTTCGCCTCGACGAGCAGCTGCATCGCCTTCTTGACCTGCCCCGCGTGGCCGCGCATCACCGGGTTGTACGAGCGCAGGCTGATCTTGTCCGGATAGTGGAAGGGCGCCGGCTGGTTCGAGACGTCCTTCGGGATGTCCACCAGCACCGGGCCGGGGCGCCCCGTCGTCGCGATGTGGAAGGCCTTCTTGAGGGTGACGGCGAGCTGGTTCACGTCCTTCACCAGGAAGTTGTGCTTCACCGCCGGGCGCGTGATGCCCACCGTGTCGCACTCCTGGAACGCGTCCTCCCCGATGGCGGCGGTCGGCACCTGGCCGGTGATCACGACCATCGGGATCGAGTCCATGTAGGCGGTGGCGATGCCCGTCACGGCGTTGGTCACTCCGGGCCCGCTCGTCACCAGCGCCACGCCCGGCTTGCCGGTCGCGCGCGCATAGCCGTCGGCCGCATGCAGCGCGCCCTGCTCGTGGCGCACCAGGATGTGCTTCACCTTCTTCTGCTTGAAGAGCGCGTCGTAGATGAAGAGGACGGCGCCCCCCGGATAGCCGAATACGTACTCGACACCCTCTTCCTGGAGGCAGCGAATGGCGATCTCGGCCCCGGTCAGGGTCTGGCCGGTCTCTGCGAGGGGTGGGAGCTTGAGTTCCATGGCTAACGCCTTGTAAATCGAGAATTTTTCGGGGTGGACCAAAGACATTAGCCGCAGTGCAGCAATTGGTCAAGCCACAATCCCGGGCGCTCGCGCGGCGCAAACCGCGGGGCCCCGGGAAGCGGTTTGTTAACATCTCGCGAAAGGGCGCCAAAGGAAACGGGGAGATCCCCTGGCCACACAAAAGGAGCTGTCGGATTTCCTCGCATCCGTTGAACGGCGCGCCTTCAAGCAGTGCGTCTACTCGGTGCAGGACGAGGAAGCGGCGCTCGACATCGTGCAGGACTCGATGATGAAGCTGGCGGAGAAATACTCGGTGCGCCCGGCGCCGGAATTGCCCCTGCTCTTCCAGCGCATCCTGCAGAACGGGATCCGCGACCACTACCGCCGCCAGAAGGTGCGCTCCACGTGGACGACTCCGCTCGCGAACCTGGGTCTCGGCGGCGAGGACGACGACGCGGACCCGCTGGAGACCCTCGAGGTGGACGGGCCGGGCAACATCCCGGATTCGCCCGCCGGGCGGCTGGAGCAGTCGCAGGTCATGGAAGCGATCGAGGACGCGATCAAGGCCCTTCCCGACCGTCAACGCGAGGCGTTCATCCTGCGTTACTGGGAAGAACTTGACGTGAGCGAAACCGCCAAGGTGATGGGATGCTCGGAAGGCAGCGTGAAAACCCACTGCTCCCGGGCCACTCACGCCTTGGCGAAAGTCCTGAAAGCAAAAGGGATAACGCTATGAATGAAAAGGAATTTGCTTCGCGGCTGAAGCCCTGGCTCGAGAGGTCCGCGCACAACCTCGGCGAGATCCAGGAAACCCGCCTGAAGGCGGCGCGCCTGCGCGCCCTGGACGCCTATCGCGAGCCGGTGCGGCTGTTCGGCCTCGTCACGGTCGCGGCCGGCACGGCACAGACCATCCGCTACTCCTTCGTCCAGCGCGCCCTGCTCTTCCTGCCGATCGTGGCTTTGCTCGTCGCCCTGGGCATCCAGTCCATGCAGGAGACGGATGTCGGCGAGCTCGACGCCCAGCTCCTCACGCAGGAGCTTCCCGTGGACGCCTACCTCGACCAGGATTTCCGCGCGTGGCTCGCCAAGCAGGAGCCTTGATCCTCGCGCTGCTCCTGCTCGGCCTGGCCGGGCCGGCGGCGGCGTACGACCCCAACGTGCCGCCCACTCCCTGGTCGCAGCTCTCCGCCAACGAGCAACGCATCCTCGCGCCCGTGCAATCGGATTGGGAGCACCTGCCCGGCTACCAGCAGCAGCGCCTCATCTCCTCGGCGCGGCGCTACCCGGCCATGCAGCCGATCCAGAAGGAGCGCTTCGAAGCGCGCGTCAAGGACTGGGCCGCGATGACGCCCGAGCAGCGCCGCGCCGCCCGCGAGACGTTCCAGGGCCTGCGCAAGCTCCCGCCCGACAAGCAGCACGAGCTGCGTGAACGGTGGCTGCGCGAGCGGCAGACGGGCGGCGGCCGTCCCCCGGGGCCGTCGCACAACGCGCCGGGCCGATGACGGCGGCGCCCCCGCGGGCGCCCGCGCTCGGCCGGCGCCTCGCCAGCGCCCTCTATGAAGCCCTCATCGTCGTGGCGATCGTCATCGTCGCGGACCTGCCCTTCACGATCCTCTTCGGCGACCTCACGCTGGGCTGGCACCGCTATGCGCTGCAAGCGTGGAACGTCGCGGTGGTCGGCGCGTACTTCGTCCTCGCGTGGACGCGCTCGGGGCAAACGCTGCCCATGAAGACCTGGCGCCTGCGCGTCGTGCGCTGGGACGGCGCCCCGGTGGGCGCGGCTCGCGCCGCGCACCGCTACCTGCTCGCGGTGCTCGGCCTCGCCGCGCTGGGCGCCGGCTTCGCCTGGGCCCTCTTCGACCGCGACCGCCAGTTCCTGCACGACCGCCTCGCGGGCACGGCGATCGTGGATGCGCCGCCTCAGCGAACCTCGGAGCGGTAGAGCAGCGCGACGGCGAGGCCCGCGGCGATGACGGCCGGCGCGCCGGCCGAGACGAGCGGCGGCCAGTCGTTGAGCAGGCCCACATGCGAGAAGAGCCGCCCCGCGAAGTAGAAGGCGAGGCCGATCATGATGCCCAGCACGAGCTTGGCGCCGGTGCCGCCGGCCCGCGAGGACTGCAGGGCGAACGGGATCGACAGCACCATCATCACGATCGCGCCCGCGGGGCTGAAGAACTTCGTCCAGAACGCGATCTCGTAGCGCGTGGCCTTCTGGTGATTCTCGCGCAGGTGCTCGATGTACGTGCTCAGGTTCGAGGCGGACATGCGCTCGGGCACGACCTTCAGCACGGAGAGGATCTCGGGCGTGAGGACCGAGTTCCACGTCCACAGGGGCAGGCGGCGCAGCACCGCGTGGTTCCCCTCGAAGCGCGTGAGCTCGACGTTGGAAAGGTCCCAGCGGTTGGGGCCGGCGTAGGTCCCCTTCTCGGCACGGCTGATGGAGGTGAGCCGGAACGACGGGTCGAACTCGTAGATGCGCAGGTTCAGCAGTTGCGTGTCCGGCGTCACGTCCTGGATGTTCACGAAGCTGCGGTCGTCCTTCACCCAGAACCCTGAGCGGAACTCGCGCGCGACGATCGAGCTCGTCGCCTTGAGGCGCAGGCCCTTGGCCGCTTCCTCGGTGAAGGGCGTGACGAGCTCGCCCACCGCAAGGGTGATGAGCGCGATCGCGACGCCCGCCACGCAGACATAGGCGGCGAGCCGCGCGAGCGAAAGGCCGGCGGCGCGCATCACGGTGATCTCCGAGCCCTCCGACATGCGTGCCAGCGCGAAGAGCGTGCCGATGAGGCCCGCGGCCGGCAACAGCACGTAGGCGTGCGAGGGCAGCGTGAGCGCCACGTACGCGAGCATCGCGTTCAGCTTGTAGGTGCCGCGGCCCAGGTCGTCGAGCTCGTGGACCATGTCGAAGAAACCGAAGAGCGCCACCAGCGCCACCAGCACCAGCGCGCTGGCGAGCAGGATCTCCCGCGCGAAGTAGCGCGCGAGCATCAGCGCAGGAAATCGCCCAGCTTGCCGACGCGCTCGATGAAGCCCGCGGCCATGAGCTGCTCGAGGAAATCGGCCGGGGCGCCGATGCCGGCGGCTTCCGCCTTCAGGTGGGACTCGGTCTGCACCCCGTCGACGAGGATCAGCATGGTGCGCAGCCGCGGGGAAAGCCTCGCCTTGCGCTCCTTCACCTCCGCATCGCCCGAAGGGGTCTTGCGGTACACATTGCCATCCGCCATGACGCGATTCTAGCGCAGCATTTCCTTGAGCCTCGCGGCCAGCACGTCGGCCTGGCCCACGCCCTGCGCCCTGGCGATCGCGTCGCGATACGGCCCGGCGAGCTCCACCAGGTCCGCGACCACGCCCGCGCGCTCGAGCTTCATCGTGAAGAAGAAGGCCTTGATGCCGAGCGCGTCCACGATCGTGGTGTTCATGAAATGCTTGGCGTTGCGAAAGCGCGTGAACTCGTCCTGCGGCCCGGCCGGCTCCGCGGCCGCACCCGGCCCCGTGGCGGCCTCGGCGCGCTCGATCAAGCCCGCGTCGGCCAGCTGGGCGAGGAAATCGGGCGGGGCGCCGACGCGCGCGGCGTCGTCCTTCAGGATCAGCTCGGGCAGGACCCCATCGACGAGGATCAGCATCGTGCGCAGCCGCGGGCTCAGCTTCAGCTTGCGGTCGCGCACCTCCGCATGTCCCCGCTCCGTCTTGCGGTAGACGTCGCCGGCGGCCATCGCGCTCCTCCTCTCGTGCGGGGCCGCGTTATGGGTTGCGGGCGGCCCTCGTGAAAAACAAAGGCCCCGCCGCAAGCGGCGGGGCCCCCATTATTGCGTACCGCGCGTCCTAGGTGTTGATGTCGCGGTCCTTGTTGTCGCGCAGGAACAGCGCGCCGATGACCACCGACATGAGCGCCACGACGATCGGGTACCACAGGCCGTAGTAGATGTCCCCCGAGGCCGCCACCATCGCCGTGGCGAGCAGCGGCAGCATCCCGCCGAACCACCCGTTGCCGATGTGGTAGGGCAGCGACATCGACGTGTAGCGGATCTTGGTCGGGAAGAGCTCCACCAGGAACGCCGCGATGGGCCCGTACACCATGGTCACGTAGATCAGCATGATGAACAGGATCAGCAGCGTCATGCCCCAGTTGATGGCGGCGGGATCGGCCTTCGTCGGGTACTTGAGGTCGGCGAGCGCCTTCTTCCAGTTCGCCTCGTTCCACCCCTTGAGCTCCGTCGGGCCGATCTTCGCGGTCACGGCGTCTGGCGAGCCCGCCGGCAGGTCAGTCGACGTGAACGAGAGGCCCGCCTTGGTGAGGAAGTCCTTCGCCTTGTCGCAATCGCTGAACTTCGACCACGGGCCCACGAAGATGTGGAAGTTGCAGTCCCTCGCCTGCACCGTGATCGTGTTGGCCTGGGCGAACGACTCGAGGGCCGGGTTCACGTAGTGCGTGAGGCCCTGGAACAGCGGGAAGTACGTGAGCGCGGCGATCAGGCACCCCGCGAGGATGATCTTCAGCCGCCCGATCTTGTCCGACAGCGCGCCGAACACGACGAAGAACGGCGTGCCGAGGATGAGCGACAGCCCGATCAGCGTGTAGGCGATCTGCGGATCGACCTTGAGGGTGATGGTGAGGAAGAAGAGCGCGTAGAACTGGCCCGTGTACCACACCACGCCCTGTCCGGCCGTGGCCCCCAGAAGGGCGAGCAGCACGTACTTGTTGTTCGGGTAGTGCAGGAAGCTTTCGGTGAGCGGGGCCTTGGAGCCGCGGCCCTCGGCCTTCATGCGCTGGAATACCGGCGATTCGTTCAGCTTGAGCCGGATGTAGATCGAGAAGATCAGCAGGATGAGGGAGACCAGGAACGGGATGCGCCATCCCCAATCGCTGAACTCCTTGGCCGTCATCAGGTTGCCGAAGCGGCAGGCGCCGATCACGAGGAGCGAAAGGAGCATGCCCAGCGTGGCGGTGGTCTGGATCCAGCTCGTGTCGTAGCCGCGCTTGCCGGCAGGCGCATGCTCGGCGACGTAGGTCGCCGCACCGCCGTACTCGCCGCCGAGCGCGAGGCCCTGGACGAGGCGCAACGAGACCAGGAGGATGGGCGCGAGCCAGCCGATCGCCTCGAACTTGGGCAGCAGGCCGACCAGGAACGTCGAGCCGCCCATGAACAGGATCGTCATGAGGAACGTGTACTTGCGTCCCACCAGGTCGCCGATGCGCCCGAAGACGATCGCGCCGAACGGCCGCACCAGGAAGCCCGCCGCATAGGCCGCGAAGGCCGACAGCAATGCCGCGGTCTGGTTTCCCGGCGGGAAGAACAACGCCGCGAAGAACGGCGCCAGGATCGCGTAAAGGTAGAAGTCGTACCACTCGAAGACCGTGCCGAGCGAGGACGCGAAGATGACTCGCTTTTCCTCCTGGCCCAGGTCCTGGGAAGCCGCAGCAGTCGCCATGAACCCCTCCATTGGGCAAGCCGAAGAGACGCGGGCATTGCGCGCATCCCGCGTTCCCGGGCGAGCGGCCGCTTTCTTGTCGGCAGCCTTGGCCCGGGACGTCCGATCCTAGGGCGCGGGCGCAGCCCCGCGCAATTGGGGTAAACCCTAACCGCCGGCGGCCACCACGGTCTGGACCAGCTCCGCGACGGAGCCCACCCCGAGCTTCTCCATGAGGTGGGCGCGGTGGGCTTCGACGGTCTTGATGCTGATCGCGAGGCCCTCGGCGATTTCCTTGTTGGTCCGGCCGGACACCACGAGGTCGAGCACCTCGCGCTCGCGCTGGGTGAGCTGGGCGAGGCGCTCGGCGCAGCGTCGCCGGTGCTGCTGGCCGCTGCGCGAGCGCGCGTCGCGCTCGATGCACTCGCGCACCAGCGCCACCACGCGCTTGTAGTCGAACGGCTTCTCGACGAAGTCGATGGCGCCTTCGCGCACCGCGCGCACGGCCTTGGGAACGTCCGCGCCGCCCGAAAGGAAGATCACCGGCAGCGACACGCCGTTCTCGTTCAGGTACTTCTGCAGGTCCAGGCCGTTCATGCCCGGCAGGTTCAGGTCGAGCACGAGGCAGCCGGGCTCGTCGGGCGAATAGGCCGCGAGGAAGCTCCTCGCGTCCGGGAAGACCTTCGCCGCGAGCCCTTCCTTCTTCATGAGCCATGCGAGCAGCTCCCGCGTGGAGCTGTCGTCGTCGACCACGAAGACCGTCGGCGCGCCGTTCACCGCCCGCCCTCGCCCATCAGGGAGCGCACGCGCGCCACCAGCTCGTGCGTGGAGAAGGGCTTGGTCATGTACGCGTCGGCCCCGGCGCCCGTGCCGCGAGCCTCGTCGTCGGCGGAGCCGCGCGCGGTGAGCATGAGCACGCGCAGCCCCGCGAGGCGCGGGTCGGCGCGCAGCCTCTCGCAGACCTCGAAGCCGCTGCGCCCCGGCAGCATGATGTCGAGGACGACGAGGCCCGGCACATACTCGGCGGCGCACGCGAGCGCGCTGTCGCCGTCGCGCGCCACGCGCGTCTCGTAGCCCGCCTTGCGCATGAGGAACTCGAGCGAGGCGATGATGCTCTCCTCGTCCTCGGCGATGAGCACGCGGCGGTTCATGCGCTCGCCGCCGCGCGCGGCTGCACGGCCACCTCGGCGAGCGGCAGCGTGAAGGAGAAGGTCGAACCGCGCCCCGGCTCGCTTTCCACCCAGAGGCGCCCGCCCAGGCGCGAGACGATCTGCCGGCAGATCGCCAGGCCCAGTCCCGTGCCCGCCGGCTTCTGCGTGAGCGTGTCGCCCACCTGGCGGAACTTCTCGAAGATCACCGCCTGGTGCTCGGCGCTGATGCCCTCGCCGTTGTCCTGCACCTCGACGCGCATCAGCGTGTCGCCCGCCTGCACGAGGCGCACCTCGACGCGCCCGGTGCGCGGCGGGCAGAACTTCACCGCGTTGGACAGCAGGTTCAGCAGCACCTGCATCACGCGGTCGCGGTCGGCGTGGACGCGCGGCACGCGCGGCGGGATGCGCGCCTCGATCGCCACGCCGCGCGACTTGAAGAGCTGGCTCGTGGCCCCGACCGCATCGGTGACGATCTCGCGCAGGTCCACGTCGGTCGTGCTCCACTCCGCGAGCCCCGACTCGAGCTTGGCGAGGTCGAGCACCTGGTTGATGAGGCGCGTGAGGCGCTCGGATTCCTTGATGACCAGGCCCAGGAAGCGCTCGCGCTCGGCCGGGTCGATGTCCGGGTTGTCGTGCAGGATCTCCGAGAAGGCGCGGATCGAGGTGAGCGGCGTGCGCAGCTCGTGCGTGACCGTCGAGATGAAGTCGTCCTTCAGCCGGTCGAGCTCCTTCAGGCGCTCGTTGGCCTCCTTCAGGCTCGCGGTGGCGAGCTCCAGCTCGCGCTGCTTCTGCTCGAGCTCGTGGCTGTAGGCGATCACGTGGGAAGCTTCGTCGATGATGGTCATCACCTCGTCCAGGCCCAGGTGCTCCTCCTGCGCCACGGTCGCGACGATGGTGCGCGCCGAGGCCGCGCCGATGGTGCCGGCGAGCTGCAGCTCGGCGAAGCTCACCAGGCCCGCATCCGCCTCGAGCTCGTCGGCGGAGCGAAGGCCGCGCACCGTCGCGTAGGCCTGGAAGAGCTCGGCGGCGCGCGCCGGGCCGAGGAAGCGGCCCACCAGCGCCTGCAGCGCCGACACCGACGTGGCCGGGCGCCAGTACTGCCCGCGCTCGCCGGTCTGCGTGAACACGTCCACGAAGAGCGTGGCCTGGCTGTGCTCGGCCGCGCCCTGCCGGCTCGAGATCGACACCAGCACGTAGGCGCCGATGTTGGCGATCATGCTCCAGATCATCGCGTGGGTCGTGTGGTCCAGCCCCGCGAGCCCGAAGAGCGCCGTGGGCCTGAGCAGCTCGATGCCGAAGGGGCCCTGCGCCACGATCTCCATGCCGAACCAGCCCGACTTGGCGAACGCCGGGAGCAGCAGCGTGTAGAACCACACGAGGAATCCCAGCGAAAGCCCGGCGAACGCGCCGTCGCGCGTGCCTCCCTTCCAGTAGAGCCCCCCGAGGAACGCCGGGGCGAACTGCGCCACCGCGGCGAATGAAATGAGCCCGATGGAGACCAGGGCATACGCCTCGCCCGCGGCCACGTAGTAGAAGTAGCCCAGGATCAGGATCACCACGATCGCGCCGCGCCGGATGTCGAGCAGGACCGAGGTGAGGTCGCTGCGCGCGGCGAGGTCGAGCCGCTTCCAGCGCAGCAGCAGCGGCATGATGAGGTCGTTGCACACCATCGTGGAGAGCGCGATGGTCTCCACGATCACCATGCCGGTAGCCGCCGAGATGCCGCCCACGAACACGAGCAGCGTGAGCCCCTCGAGCTTGTGCGACATGGGCAGCGTGAGCACGAAGCTGTCGGGGTCCACGTCGCCGCCCGGGAAGGAGAGCAGCCCGCCGAAGGCGATGGGCAGCACGAACACGTTGATCGCGAGCATGTAGAGCGGGAAGAGCCACATCGCGGTCTTCACGTGCCTCTCGTCCACGTTCTCGATCACGGCGACCTGGAACTGGCGCGGCAGGAAGAGGATCGCGAGCATCGACAGCAGCGTCATCCACGCCCAGTCGGAGAGCGTGCCCGGCGCGTCGAAGGGCGCCATCAGCTGCGCGAGCTCCGGCCGCGCGGCGGCGCGCCCGAACACGTCGCCGAACCCGTTGAACAGGCCGAAGGTCACATACACGCCCACCGCGACGAAGGCCACCAGCTTCACGATCGCCTCGAACGCGATGGCGGCCACCATGCCCTCGTGTCGCTCGCCCACGTCCAGGTGGCGCGTGCCGAACGCGATCGTGAAGATCGCCATGAACATCGCCACGTAGAACGCCGTCACCTTCAGGATCGGCGCCGTGGGGCCCCGCTCGCCCATCGTGACGGCCGGATAGTCGAAGAGGATCTGGAAGCTCGTGGCGACCGCCTTCAGCTGCAGCGAGATGTAGGGCAGGATCCCGATCACCGCGATCACCGTGACCAGCCCGCCCAGCAGCGCGCTCTTGCCGTAGCGCGACGCGATGAAGTCGGCGAGCGAGGTGATGCGCGCGAGCTTCGCCACGCGGATCATCTTGCGCAGCACCGCCCACCACAGCAGGATCATGAGCGTCGGGCCGATGTAGATCGGCAGGAAGCCCACGCCGTCGTGCGCGGCGCGTCCCACCGAGCCGTAGAACGTCCACGCGGTCGCGTACACCGCGAGCGACAGGCTGTAGATCACCGGCGTGTTGACCACCGAGCGGCCCTGGCGCGCCCGCCGGTCCGCGTAGTAGGCGATCGCGAAGAGCAGGCCGATGTAGCCGAAGGAGCCGAGGACGATGACCCAGGGCTGGAGCATGGCGCGCCCCGCTAGTCCCGCTCGAGCGTGAGGGCGACCAGCACGATGAGCACCGCCCACGCGCAGAAGAGGTAGGCGTAGAGCACCGGGATGCCGAGCACCGTCGCGCGCACGTTGAACACGGCGAGCAGCGGGTAGCTGAAGAACAGGCACCCGAGGAGGAACAGCCCCGCCAGCCGCTGCCCGCGGCGGCTCGACTTCTGCATCGCGCGTCCTCCTGGCATGGGCCCCTTCCCGAGGGGCTCTTCGTCGCGGCTCAGAGGTTCTGCTTCAACTGCTCGAGGATGGCCGGGTTTTCAAGCGTGGAGATGTCCTGCGTGATGGCTTCGCCCTTGGCGATCGAGCGCAGCAGCCTCCTCATGATCTTGCCCGAGCGCGTCTTGGGCAGGTTGTCGCCGAAGCGGATGTCCTTGGGCTTGGCGATGGGCCCGATCTCCTTGCCGACCCAGTCGCGCAGCTCCTTGGCGATCTTGAGCGCCTCGTCGCCGGTCGGGCGCGCGCCCTTCAGCACCACGAACGCGCACACCGCCTCGCCGGTGAGGTCATCGGGCCTTCCGACCACCGCCGCTTCGGCCACCAGCCCGGTGTTGGCCACCAGCGCGCTCTCGATCTCCATGGTGCCGAGGCGATGGCCCGAGACGTTCAGCACGTCGTCGATGCGCCCCATGATTCGGTAGTAGCCGTCCTCGTCGGTGGAAGCGCCGTCGCCCGCGAGGTAGTACTTGCCCTGGAAGTCCTCCGGGTAGTAGCTCTTCCTGTAGCGCTCGGGATCGCCCCAGATGGTGCGGATCATCGAGGGCCACGGCTTCTTGATGACGAGGATCCCGCCCTTGCCCTTGCCGACCGAGTGGCCGGTTTCGTCCACGATGTCGGTGATGATCCCCGGCAACGGCAGCGTGCAGGAGCCCGGCTTCAACGGGGTGGCTCCCGGCAGCGGCGTGATCATGTGGCCGCCTGTCTCGGTCTGCCACCACGTGTCCACGATCGGGCAGCGGCCGCCGCCCACCGTGTTGTAGTACCACATCCACGCTTCGGGATTGATCGGCTCGCCCACGGTCCCGAGGATGCGCAGCGACTTGAGGTCGTACTTCTTCGGCAGGTCGCCGCCCGCTTTGATGAGCGAGCGGATCGCGGTGGGCGCCGTGTAGAAGACGTTCACCTTGTGGTCCTGGATCATCTTCCAGAAGCGCCCCGCATCCGGGTAGGTCGGCACGCCCTCGAAGATGATCTCGGTGGCGCCGACCGCGAGCGGCCCGTAGGCGATGTAGGTGTGGCCCGTCACCCAGCCCACGTCGGCCGTGCACCAGAAGACATCGTTGGGCTTGCTGTCGAACACCCACTTCATCGTGAGGATCGCGTGCAGCAGGTATCCGCCCGTGGAGTGCTGGACGCCCTTGGGCTTGCCGGTCGAGCCGGACGTATAAAGGATGAAGAGCGGGTGCTCGGCGTTGACCCACGTGGGCTCGCACTCGCCGGGCTGGCCCTTCACCTCGTCGTGCCACCAGTGGTCGCGCCCTTCCTTCATGGAAATGGCGGAGCCGGTGCGCTTGTACACGATCATCGTGCGCAGCCCCTCGCAGCCGCCCAGGCCGATCGCCTCGTCGCACGCGGGCTTCAACGGGATCTCCTTGCCGCCGCGCATCTGGCCGTCGGCGGTGACGAGTGCCACGGCGCCCGCGTCCACGATGCGCTCCTGCACGCTCTTCGCGGAGAAGCCGCCGAACACCACGGAGTGCGTGGCGCCGATGCGCGCGCACGCCTGCATCGCGACCACCGCCTCCACGGACATCGGCATGTAGATGAGGACGCGCTCGCCCTTCTTGATGCCCCGGGCCTTCAGCGCGTTGGCGAACTGGCACACGCGCTGGTGCAGCTCGCGATAGGTGACCTTCGTGACCTTGCCGTCGTCGGCCTCGAAGATGATGGCCACCTTGTCGGGCTGCGTCTTCAGGTGCCGGTCGAGGCAGTTGTAGGAGGCGTTCAGCTCGCCGTCGTGGAACCACCTGAAGAACGGCGCGTTGCCCTCGTCGAGCACCTTCGTGAAGGGCTTGCTCCAGAGGAGCTCGTTGCGCGCGTGCTTCGCCCAGAATCCCTCGAAGTCGCTCTCGGCTTCCGCGACCATCGCGCGGTAGGCGGCCATCCCGGGAATGTTGGCGGACTTCTGGAGCTCGGCGGGCGGGTCGAAGACCCGCGTTTCCTGCAGCACCGATTCGATGGTGGACATGACGAGCCTCTCCTCTGGAATGCTTCGATTTATAGCATAGGGATCCCGGGAAGTTCGCACGGGCCCGGCGGCGCCAAATTGACGCAGCGCAACAAGCGGTGCTACGTTGGGCCGATGAACGCGGTCCTCCAACCCCCATCGGCTTCCGCGCCTGCGGCGCCGGCCGAGGCCGGCATCCTCGGCGACTACTGGCCCGGGATCCAGATCTACTACCCGCCGGTCAAGTACGCCCCGTCGCTCGGCATCTACGAGGACCTGGAGCAAGCCGCGCAGCGTTTCCGCAAGCATGCGTGGAACACCGCGGCGCACACCCTGCTCTTCGACCTCGAGGACGGCTGCCGGCAGAAGGAGATGAGCCGCGAGCTGCTGCGCCGCGAGCTTCCGGGCATGCCGCGCAAGAAGGAAGTGCAGATCGCGGTGCGCATCAATCCCTTCCGCACCGACGAGTACGACAAGGACCTGCAGCTGGTGCGCGACCTCGCGGACAGCTTCGACGTGGTGATGCTCGCCAAGGCGGGCGAGGCCTACGGGGCGCCGGAGATCCGCGACCTCTCGGCGGTGCTCGCGGGCCTGAACCACCGCATCACCATCCAGCCGATCATCGAGCATCCCAAGTCGCTCAAGATCGCGCCCGAGCTCATGCAATACCCGGCGGTGAAGCACGTGGTGTTCGGCATCCACGACTTCTCCAAGGCGATGGGCATCCACATCACGCCGCGCAACTGGATCGAGGAGCTCAAGTTCTACCTGCACGACATCCTCTTCGAGGCGCGCATCGCGGGCAAGGGCGTGATCGGCGCGGTGGAGACGCTGATCGGCCAGACCACCATGCCCGAGGAAATCGTCGAGCCCGACGACGTGCGCCGCTGGCTCGACCTGCACGGCGACGACGAGTCGCGCGTGGTCTACCGGCACGCGCTGGAAGAAGCCTCGCTGGGGCTATCGGGCAAGCAGGTGATCCACCCGTCGCACATCCATCCGTGCAAGGTGGCCTTCACGCCCTCGCCCTCGGAGATCAAGACCCGCATCGCGATCCTCAAGGCCGCCATCGAGGCCGACGCGCTGCTGGGCGGGGCCATCAAGTTCCAGGGCGAGATGCTCGATCCGCCGATGTTCGGCAAGGCCCTCCAGGTGCTCCTGCGCGCCCACGCGCTGCATGCGCTCTCGTCCTCGGACACCGCTTTCGCGATCGAGGTGCTGCGCAAGCTGCCGGCGCAGGTCGTGCGGGAGAACTGGCCGTACGGGGTGATCCTGTAGGAACCGGCGGCCGCTACATCGAGATCGATCCCTCCCGGAACTCGGTCCTGTCGAGCCACACGTTGACCAGCACCGGCCTTCCGGCGGCCGCGATGCGGCGCGCCTCGGCGAGCGCGCCTTCCACCTCGGCGTCGCTGCGAACCTCCAGGCCCGCGGCGCCGAAACCCCGCGCCACCTCGTGATAGGAGGTGCGCGCGAGGACCGTGCCCACCGCGTCGCCCAGCATCTTCACCTGCTCGCGGGCGATCTGCGTCCAGGCCGCGTCGTTGCCGACCACCGCGATCACGGCTATTCCATGGCGAACGAAAGTGTCGATCTCCGACAAGCCGTAGCCGCTCGCCCCGTCGCCCCACACCAGCCAGATCTCGGCGCCCGGCCGCGCCGCCGCCGCGCCGAGCGAGAAGCCCGCGCCCACGCCGAGCGTGCCGAAGGCGCCCGGATCCAGCCAGCTGAGGGGCCGGCGCGGATGCAGGATGTACGCCGCGGTGGCGACGAAATCCCCGCCGTCGGCGACGAAGATCGCGTCCTCGCCGGCGATGCGCTCGAGGGCGCGGAAGAAAGCCACCGGATTCACGTGCTCGCCGCGCTCCGCGCCTTGCCGGTCGATCTGCGTCTCGCGCTCGGCATCACGGGCCCGGAGCGTGGCGATCCAATCGGGGCGCTTCGCCCGGTCCCGCATCGCGCCGGCGGCCGCCACCAGGAAGCGGCCCGCGTCCCCGATCGCCTCGATCGTCGGCTTGCGGTTGAGCCGCGCGTCGTGGCGGCTGCGGTTGGCGGCGATGAGCGTCGCCGAACGGCGCACGTGCTTGCCGTAGTCGAGGCGGAAATCGCAAGGCACACCCGCGAGCAGCACGCAATCGGATTCGCGCAACGCCTTCCTTCGCTCGTGCCGCATCTGGAGCGCATGATCGCGGCCCAGGAGGCCCCGGGCCATCCCGGAGAGGTATGCCGGGACGCCGAGGCGATCGACCGCCTGGGCGACCCTCCCGGCCTCGCGCGATTCGACCAGCGCCTGGCTTCCCAGGACGATGAGCGGGCGCTGTGCCCTGGCGAGCGCCTCGACCGCGCGTGCGAGGGAAGAAGCATCCGGCATCGGCTGCTCTTCGACGCTCTCTGCGGGGACGTACGCCTCTTCGCTTCCCGCGAAAAGGCGAGCCGCATGCCGGTTCAGGTACCAGCGAAGCATCCGGTCGCCGATCGCATCTCCCTTGCCCGCGGCATCGGCATACCAGCCGCGGATGAGCTTCTCCTCGTACAGCAGGTCGACCGGGCATTCGACGACCACCGGTCCGGGAACCCCTTCGCGGCACGCGCGCAGCGCTTCCTCCACCGAGGGACCCAGGCCGGCAACGCGGCGCACCCGCTTCATCGACTTCACGTGCGGCCGCACCAGCGATTCCTGGTCGATGTCCTGCAACGCGCCGCGGCCTTGCAGCGCGGTGGGCGCGGCCCCGGCGAGAAGCAGCACCGGCGACTGCGCGAGCTGAGCGTTCTTCAGCGCGGTGATCGTGTTGGTGAGCCCCGGCCCCGCAGTCACCGCCGCCACTCCCGGCGCTCCCGTGATTCGCGCCATCGCATCGGCCGCGAAGACCGCGGTCGCCTCGTCGCGCACGTCGAGGATGCGGATGCCGCGAGCCTTCGCCGCGACGAGGATCGGCGAGATGTGCCCTCCGCAAAGGGTGAAGATGCAACGGACCCCGTGGGATTCGAGCGCCGCGGCGACGCGCTCGCCGCCGTGCGCTTGCGCGGGAAGGGTCATGCGTGGGTCTCCTCGCGCGCCTCGTGGCGCCGTACCAGCTCCCGGTAATCGACCTTGCCGACCTTCGTGAGCGGAAGCTCCGCCATGAACTCCACCTCGCGGGGACACGACCACTTGATGAGGCGCTCGCGGCAATGAGCGATGAGCCTCTCGCCCAGCTCGGGTCCCGCCTTTTCCGGATCGCGCGCCACGATGCAGGCCTTCACGCGCTCGACCTGGTGCGGATCGGGCACTCCGATCACGCAGGCCTCGAGCACATCCGGATGGGCGCGCAGCACATCCTCCACCTGGGCCGGATACACGTTGAAGCCCGACGACTTGATCATGCGCTTGAGGCGCGCCGAGAAATAGAAGAAGCCGTCGGCGTCCATGCGCCCGAGGTCGCCCGTGTGCAGCCACGTCCGGCCGTCGGCGTGCTTCCTCAGCGCCCCGGCCGTGGCCTGCGGATCGTCGAGATAACCCAGCATCACCGCCGGCCCCGAGACGCAGATCTCGCCCTCCGTGCCGGCAGGGGCCTCGTCGATGCCGCCGGCGGCCACGATCTTCGCGCAGATGTCGGGCAGCGGAACGCCCATCGAGCCTTCGCGGTACTCGGTGAGCGGTGTCGCCATGATCCCGGCCACCGCCTCGGTGAGCCCGTAGCCCTCGAGCAGCTTCACGCGTCCGCCGCTGCGCGCGACCATCGCCTCGAAGGCCTCCTTGACCGGCCGCGGCAACGTATCCGCCCCGCAGAAGCAGGCCCTCACGCACGACAGGTCCGCGTTCGCGAGCGTGGGATCGCGGGTGAGCGCCTCGTAGATCGTGGGCACCCCCACCAGCACGCTGGGCCGCTCCTCGCGCAACAGCTTCGCGACGATCGCCGCGCCGAACTGCGGCACGAGGATCGCCTTGCCGCCGGCCATCAGGGTCGCGTTGATGCAGACGCCCAGGCCGAAGCCGTGGAAGATCGGCAGCACGGCGAGCATCGAGTCGCCCGCGCCCAGCCCGCACCAGGCGGCCGCCTCCATGCCCTCGGCGACGAAGTTGCGGTGCGATAGGACGATTCCCTTCGGGCGGTCGGTGGTGCCTCCCGAGAAGAGGATCACGGCCGGATCGTTCGTGAGCGCGGTGCTCACGGGAGCCGAGGGTGCGGGCGCGCGCATCATCTGGTTCCACCAGCGCACGCGCGTATCGGCGGGCACGCGCGCGATCCTGCGTCCGCGCGCAAGCCAGAAGGCGAGGCGCTTGAAGC
Organism: Usitatibacter sp.; assembly: GCA_035519515.1. GTDB lineage: Bacteria > Pseudomonadota > Gammaproteobacteria > Burkholderiales > Usitatibacteraceae > Usitatibacter. The sequence continues at coordinate 6,353 of DATIWC010000103.1, read as the reverse complement.
CGGGGAGATAGTCCGCAACGCGCGCGAGGATGATGCGTTCCAGCGGCACGCGGGGCTTCGCACCCGCGATGCCCGGATAGAACGCGTCGAGCGTGAGCGCCACGCGGGCGCCCGTTGCGTCGAGGTACTGGGTGATTTCCGCCGGGGTGGAGAGCGGGTGGATGAGCGCGGGGATCGCGCCGAGGCGGATCGCGGCATAGAACGCGATGACGGCCTGGGGCGTCGTGGGCATCGAGATGAGGAAGCGCTGTCCCCGCCCCAGGCCCTCGCGCGCGAGCGCATTCGCGCATCGCGCCACGTCCGCCTGCAGCTCCCGGTAGGTGGACTCGCGGCCGAAGAAGCTCCACGCCACCGCATCCGGTGAGCGCGCGGCCGATGCGGCGAGAGCCTCGTGGAGCGTGACCTCGGGATAGGGGAGGCTCGCCGGGACGTCGCCATAGAAGCGCAGCCAGGGATGGCCCATGTCATGGAACGCTAGCCCCGGCCACCGCGGCCGCCTTGCCGCGCGTCAAATTGAGATACCTTAAGGGCATGCCCGCCTTCCCTCCCCTGCCGGCCTGGACGTGGCGCGTTCCCGAATTCCTGAACATCGGCGTCGCCTGCACCGACGCGCACCTCGGCACGCCGGCCGAAGGGCGCGCCGCGATGATCGTGGAGGACGATGCGCTCGGCACGTCCCAGGTCACATACGGCGAGCTCGCCGCGCGAACGGACCGCTTCGCGCAGCTGCTGCGCAACCTCGGCGTCGCCGCGGGCGACCGCGTCCTGGTGCGCCTGCCCAACTCGATCGACTATCCCACGGCCTTCCTGGGCGCGATGAAGCGCGGCGCGATCGCCGTGCCCACGTCGACGCTGCTCACGTCCGACGAAGTGCGCTACCTGCTCGAGGATTCCGGCGCCACCGCCATCGTGATCGACGCGCCGGCGTGGAAGTCGATGAAGGACCGGCTCGAGGGCGCCGGCGGCCTTCGCCACGTGATCATCGCCGGCGAGGCGCTCGACCGGCAACTCGCCGGTGCAGGCGCGATCGAGGGGGCGCACCCGACGCGCGCGAGCGATCCCGCCTATCTCGTGTACACGTCCGGAACGACCGGGTACCCGAAGGGCGTGCTGCACGCGCACCGTTCGCTCGTCGGACGCGAGCCCGCATCCCGGTACTGGTTCGACTTCGCCGGCGACGACCGGATCGTCCACTCGGGCAAGTTCAACTGGACCTACGTGCTCGGCTCCGCGCTGATGGATCCGCTGTCCCGCGGCAAGACCGTGATCGCGCACGAGGGCGCCAACGACCCGGCCGCGTGGCCACGCCTCATCGCCAAGCACGGCGCCACGATCTTCATCGGCGTGCCCACGGTGTACCGGCAGATCCTGCAGCGCACGCCGTTCGCGAAGAAGGACGTCCCGACGCTTCGCCACTGCATGAGCGCGGGCGAGCACCTCTCCGACGAGGTCTTCGCGCAATGGAAGGAGCGCTTCGGCCTCGACATCTACGAGGCGGTCGGCATGAGCGAGATCAGCTACTACCTCTCGCAGAACAAGCTGCGGCCGATCCGGCCCGGCAGCGCGGGCTTTCCCCAGCCCGGGCACGACGTGAAGCTGCTCGACGTGGAAACGCTGCGGGAAGTGCCGCCGGGCGAGGAGGGAATGATCTCCATCCCCGACGGCGACCCGGGCCTCTTCCTGCGCTACTGGAACCTTCCCGAGGAAACCGCGCGGCTGCGCCACGACGGCTTCTTCTTCACCGGCGACCACGCGCGCTACGACGCCGACGGCTACCTGTGGTTCCTCGGGCGCAAGGACGACATCATCAAGAGCTTCGGCTACCGCGTGTCGCCCTACGAGGTCGAGCGCGTGATGAAGAACCATCCCGCCGTCGCCGACTGCGCCTGCGTGGCCGAGGACGCGGGCAACGACAAGGTGCTGGTGGTCGCCTACGTGATCGCGCAGCCGGGCGCCCCCGTCACTCCCGACGAGCTCCTCGCCTACGGCCGCGCCCACCTCGCCGCCTACAAGGCGCCGAAAATCGTGTACCTCGCGCGCGAATTCCCGCGCACCCGCAATGGTAAAATTACCCGTCGGGAAATCACTCCGCGGATCGCGACGGCGCGTTCCGCGGTGTAGTGCTTTTTGTCCGACCTTTCGAATCGAGCCCGCATGACCACCATCCGCCAGGAAGATTTCATCCAGTCGGTCGCCGACGCGTTCCAGTTCATCAGCTTCTACCACCCGGCCGACTACATCCGCGACCTGTGGGCCGCCTACCAGCGCGAGGAGTCGCCCGCCGCGAAGGACGCCATGGCGCAGATCCTCATCAACTCGCGCATGGCCGCCGAGGGCCACCGCCCCATGTGCCAGGACACCGGCATCGCCATCGCCTTCATCCGCGCGGGCATGGACGTGCGCTGGGACACGAAGATGTCGCTCGAGCAGCTCGTGAACGAGGGCGTGCGCCGCGCCTACACGGACAAGGACAACCCGCTGCGCGCCTCGATGCTGGCCGACCCGGACGGCAAGAGGAAGTCCACCGGCGACAACACGCCCGCGGTCACGCACGTGGAGCTGGTGCCCGGCGACAAGGTCGATGTGATCGTCGCGGCCAAGGGCGGCGGCTCCGAGAACAAGTCGAAGTTCGCGATGCTCCTGCCCAGCGATTCGATCGTCGACTGGGTGCTCTCGGTCGTTCCCACCATGGGCGCGGACTGGTGCCCGCCCGGCATGCTCTCGCTGGGCATCGGCGGCTCGCCCGAGAAGGCGATGGTGATGGCGAAGTGGGCGATGATGGAGCCGTTGAACATGCACGAGCTCAAGGCGCGCGGGCCCTCGAATCGCGCGGAAGAGCTGCGCCTCGAGCTCTACGAGAAGGTGAATGCGCTCGGCATCGGTGCGCAGGGCCTGGGCGGGCTGTCCACGGTGCTCGATGTCAAGGTCGTGGACTATCCCACGCACGCGGCTTCCAAGCCCGTCGCGCTCCTTCCCAACTGCGCCGCCACGCGCCATGCGCACTTCGTGCTGGACGGCAGCGGGCCCGCGAAGCTCGACCCGCCCTCGCTCGACACGTGGCCCAGGCTCACGCTCGACTTCGCCACCAGCCGCAAGGTGAACCTCGACACGCTCACCAAGGCCGAGATCGCCACCTGGAAGGCCGGCGACCGGCTGCTGCTCTCCGGCAAGCTCCTCACCGGCCGCGACGCCGCGCACAAGCGCCTGGTCGAGATGATCGGCAAGGGCGAGAAGCTGCCCGTGGACCTCACCAACCGCTTCATCTACTACGTGGGCCCGGTCGACCCGGTGCGCGACGAGGTGGTCGGCCCCGCCGGCCCCACCACCAGCTCGCGCATGGACAAGTTCGTCGAGCCGGTCCTGTCGAAGACGGGCCTCATCGGCATGGTGGGCAAGAGCGAGCGCGGCCCGGTCGCGATCGAATCCATCAGGAAGCACGGCGCGGTGTACTGCATCGCGGTGGGCGGCGCGGCCTACCTCGTCTCCAAGGCGATCCGCGGCTCGCGCATGGTCGCCTTCGAGGACCTGGGCATGGAAGCGGTCCGCGAGTTCGAGGTGCGCGACATGCCGGTCACGGTGGCCGTCGATTCGACCGGCAGCGCGATCCACAAGACCGGTCCCGCGCAGTGGCGCGCGAAGATCGGCAAGATCCCGGTCGCGGTCGCCTAGGATCCCGTTGCCCATGGCGCGCACCACGCTCCGCAAGAGCGGGTCGTCGGATTCGCTTTGGCTCTCCCGGGAGGACAGCGCCCGGCGTCCGTTGCTCGTGCTCACGGCGAGCGCGCAGGACGCGGAGCGGCTGCGCGAGGAGATCGCCTGGTTCGCGCCGAAGCTCTCCGTGCACCGGCTTCCGGACTGGGAAATCCTCCCCTACGACCAGTTCTCGCCGCACCCGGACCTGGTGTCCGAGCGCCTCGCGACACTCTGGCAGCTCGCGCAAGGCGCGTTCGACATCGCCGTGGTTCCGGTCACCACCGCCCTGCAGCGCCTCGCGCCGCGCTCGTATCTCGCCGGACGCACGTTCGACCTGCGCGCCAGGTCGCGGCTCGACCTCGACGCCTTGCGCGGCCAGCTCGTGCTCGCCGGCTACACGCACGTCCAGCAGGTGATGAGCCCCGGCGAGTTCTGCGTGCGCGGCGGGCTCGTGGACCTCTTCCCCACGGGTAGCGCCGTGCCGTACCGCCTCGACCTGCTGGGCGACGAGATCGAGACGATCCGCACCTTCGACGTCGACACGCAGCGCTCGATCTATCCCGTTTCCGAGGTGCGCATGCTGCCCGCGCGCGAATTCCCCCTCGACGAGGAGGGGCGCGCGCATTTCCGCGAGGCGTTCCGCGAGCGCTTCGAAGGCGACCCCACGCGTAGCCGCGTGTACAAGGACGTCTCCAACGGGATCGCGCCCGCCGGCGTCGAGTGCTACCTGCCGCTCTTCTTCGGGGCGACGGCCACCCTCTTCGACTACCTGCCGCCCGCCACCACGCTCGCGATGCACGGGGAGGTCGGCGCGGCCGCCGAAGCTTTCTGGAAGGACCTGAAGTCGCGTCACGACCTGTTGAAGGGCGATCGCGACCGGCCGTTGCTCGAGCCGCGCGAGCTCTACCTGCCCGTCGAGGAGCTCTTCGTCGCGATCGCCCCGCTCGAGCGCATGGACATCGAGCACGTCGCCTCCGACGTCCCGGCCGTCGAGGTGGACCGCCGCTCCGTGGAGCCGCTGCGGGCCGCGGCCGCGTTCGCGGGCTCCTTCGACGGGCGCGTGCTCATCGTCGCGGAAAGCCCCGGACGGCGCGAGACGCTCTCGTCGTTCTTCGCCGAGCACGACTTCCATCCGGCGCACGTGGACGACTGGGCGCGCTTCGCCGAATCGGCCCATCCCCTCGCCCTCGCCTACGGGCCGCTCGCCTCCGGCTTCGTGCTCCCTTCCGAGCGCCTCGCGGTCATCACCGAGGCCGAGCTCTATCCGGGGCAGGTCCGCCAATCGCGCCGCCGCGACGCGCGTGCGCGAAGCAGCGCCGAGGGCATGGTGCGCGACCTGGCGGAGGTGAAAGCGGGCGATCCGGTGGTGCACAGCCAGCACGGCATCGGCCGGTACCTGGGCCTCGTCACGCTCGACCTGGGCGAAGGCACGATGGAGTTCCTGCACCTCGAGTACGACGGCGGCGACAAGCTCTACGTGCCGGTCTCGCAGCTGCACGTGATCAGCCGCTACACGGGCGCTTCCCCCGAGCAGGCGCCGCTGCACCGCCTGGGCTCCGGCCAGTGGGAGAAGGCGAAGCGCAAGGCGGCGAGGCAGGTGCGCGACACGGCGGCCGAGCTCCTCGACCTCTACGCGAAGCGCCTGGCGCGCGAGGGTCACGCCTTCGCGTTGAAGGTGCAGGACTACGAGGCTTTCGCCGCGACCTTCCCCTTCGAGGAAACGCCCGACCAGAACGCCGCGATCCGCGCGGTGATCGAGGACATGACCGCGGGCCGGCCCATGGACCGCCTCGTGTGCGGCGACGTGGGCTTCGGCAAGACGGAGGTCGCGATGCGCGCCGCGTTCGTCGCCGTGGCGGGCGGCGCCCAGGTGGCGATCCTCGTGCCCACGACGCTGCTTGCCGAGCAGCACTTCCAGAACTTCAGCGATCGCTTCTCCGCGTTCCCGGTGCGCATCGTGGAGCTCTCCCGCTTCAGGAGCCCCAAGGAAGTGGCGAAGTCCCTCGAAGGGCTCGCCGCCGGCGCCATCGACATCGTGATCGGCACGCACAAGCTGATCCAGAAGGACGTGAAGTTCAGGAACCTCGGCCTCGTCATCATCGACGAGGAGCACCGCTTCGGCGTGCGGCAGAAGGAGGAGCTGAAGAAGCTGCGCACCTCGGTCGACGTGCTCACGCTCACCGCCACGCCGATCCCGCGCACGCTCGCCATGTCGCTCGAGGGGCTGCGCGACTTCTCCGTGATCGCGACCGCCCCGCAGCGGCGCCTCGCCATCAAGACCTTCGTGAACCGGCTCTCGAAGGGCATCGTCCGCGAGGCGGTGCTGCGGGAGCTGAAGCGCGGCGGACAGGCCTACTACCTCTACAACGAGGTGGAGACGATCGAGAACCGGCGCGAGGAGCTCGCCGAGCTGCTGCCCGAGGCGCGCATCGCGGTGGCGCACGGCCAGATGCCCGAGCGCGAGCTCGAGCGCGTGATGCGCGACTTCTACCACCAGCGCACCAACGTGCTGCTGTGCACGACCATCATCGAGACCGGCATCGACGTGCCGACCGCGAACACGATCCTCATCCATCGCGCCGACCGGTTCGGCCTCGCGCAGCTGCACCAGCTGCGCGGGCGCGTCGGCCGCTCGCACCACCAGGCCTACGCGTACCTGC
>DATIWC010000102.1:0-13796 GCA_035519515.1 Usitatibacter sp. | reverse complement strand
GCGGGCCCCGACAAGGGCCAGTCGAAAGTGCTGGGCCAGGAGCTCACGAAGTCGTCGCGTCCCGAGCTTGCCGGCGCGCGGCGCATCGTCTCGGGCGGGCGCGGGCTCGCGAGCGGCGAGAACTTCAAGATGCTCGACGCGCTCGCCGACAAGCTGGGCGCGGCCATCGGCGCTTCGCGCGCCGCGGTCGACTCGGGGTATTGCCCCAACGACTACCAGGTGGGGCAGACGGGCAAGATCGTGGCGCCCGAGCTCTACGTCGCCATCGGAATCTCCGGCGCGATCCAGCACCTGGCGGGAATGAAGGACAGCAAGGTGATCGTCGCCATCAACAAGGACCCGGAAGCGCCGATCTTCCAGGTCGCCGATTACGGGCTGGTGGGCGATCTCTTCCAGATCGTCCCGGAGCTCACCCAGAAGATCTGAGGACGCCATGGCCGAGTACGTCGCCCCCATCAAGGACATGCAATTCGTGCTGAAAGACGTGGTCGGCCTGGACCAGGTGAATACGCTGCCCGGCTGGGAGGACGTCACCGCGGACGTGGTGGACGCGATCCTCGAGGAAGCGGGCAAGCTCGCGAGCGAGGTGCTCTCGCCGCTGAACGGCACGGGCGACCGCACCGGCGCGAAGTGGAACGACGGGGCGGTCACGACGCCGCCGGGATTCAGGGACGCGTACTTGCAGTACTGCGCCGCGGGCTGGAACAACATCCTGGGTCCCACGGACTTCGGCGGCCAGGGGCTGCCGCACCTCATCGCGACGCCGGTCGAGGAGATGTGGGGCGCGGCGAACCTCGCCTTCAAGCTTTGCCCGATGCTCACGCAAGGCGCCATCGAGGCGATCCACCACGTGGGCCCCGACGCGGTCCGCGGGAAGTTCCTGCCCAACATGGTCTCGGGCAAGTGGACCGGCACCATGAACCTCACCGAGCCGCAGGCGGGCAGCGACCTCTCGCTGGTGCGCACGCGCGCCGCGCCGCAGGCCGACGGCACCTACCGCCTCAAGGGCCAGAAGATCTTCATCACCTACGGCGAGCACGACTACACGGAGAACATCATCCACCTGGTGCTCGCCCGCATCGAGGGCGCGCCCGAGGGCGTGAAGGGCATCTCGCTCTTCGCGGTGCCGAAGTTCAACGTGAACGACGACGGCTCCCTCGGCAGCCGCAACGACGTGAAGTGCGTGTCGATCGAGCACAAGCTGGGCATCCACGCGAGCCCGACCGCCGTGCTCGCCTATGGCGAAGGCGCGGGTGCCGTGGGCTACCTCGTGGGCGAACCCCACCGCGGCCTCGAGTACATGTTCATCATGATGAACGCGGCGCGCCTGTCGGTGGGCCTGGAGGGCGTGGCGGTGGCCGAGCGCGCCTACCAGCGCGCCCTCGGCTGGTCGCGCGAGCGGCTGCAGGGCAAGCCCGTCGGCGTGCCGGGCGCGAAGACCGCGCCGATCATCCAGCACCCGGACGTGAAGCGCATGCTGCTCACCATGAAGGCCACCACCGAGGCCATGCGCGCGCTCGCGTACTGGACTTCGGCGCTCCTCGACCGCGCGCGCAAGCATCCGGAGGAGAACGAGCGGCGCCGCGCGCAGGCGATGGTGGATTTCCTGATCCCGGTGGTGAAGGGCTGGTCCACGGAGATGGGCATCGAGATCGCTTCCCTTGGGATCCAGGTTCACGGCGGCATGGGATTCATCGAGGAGACGGGGGCGGCGCAGCACCTGCGCGATGCGCGCATCACCACGATCTACGAGGGCACCACCGGAATCCAGGCCAACGACCTGGTGGGCCGCAAGATGGGCCGCGAGGAAGGGCGCACGGCGCTGGCACTCCTGGCGGAGCTGGAGAAGCTCGTTCCCCAACTGGCGGCCTCGGGAGACGCGAACCTCGAGGCGATCGGGGAAGCCCTGCAGCTCGCGGCGGCGAAGGCGCGCGAGACCGTGCAGTGGGTGTCGAAGACCTTTGCCTCGAACCCCGCGGCGGTCGCGGCCGGCTCGGTGTACGTCCTCAAGCTCATGGGCATCACGCTGGGCGGCTGGATGCTCGCGCGTTCGGCGCACATCGCATCGCGCCAGATGGCCGACGGCGAGGGCGATGCGGCTTTCCTCAAGTCCAAGGTGCTCACGGCGCGATTCTTCGCCGACCACGTGATGGCGCAGGTTCCCGGCCTCGCATCGTCCGTCACGCGCGGCGCGCAAAGCGTGCTCGCCGTGGAGGAAGCGCTCCTTTGATCGCGCGCGGCGCGCGGCGCCGCGCTTGACCGCCGATGCTCGAAGCCTTCCTCGTCTCCACGGGGCTCGTGGCGCTCGCCGCCCGCTATCCCTCGCTCGTCGCCGTGGTGGCGGGGACGACGATCGGAATGCTCCTCGCCAACGTGCCGGTGGTGTTTTTCGGCGAGGCGGTGGCGAAGAAAGTGCCGCTGCGCGTGGTGAGGAGGATTACCGCGGCGGCCTTCGCCGTGCTGGGGATCGCCGCGCTGGCGCGGTGAGCTAGGCCGCGACGCCGCGCGGCAGCTCGAGCTCGTTGCGGTAGCAGACGTGCGAGACGCCGTCGTTGCGCGCGAGCTCCTTGGCCGCGTACATCGCCCGGTCGGCGTCGGCGAGCAGGCCCGCGGGCCCGTCGCCGAAGCGGTATTCGGCCACGCCGCAGCTCACCGAGACGCGCAGCTCCTGGCCGGGCGCGATCTCGCACGGCGTGCCCTCGATGGCCTTCACGATGCGCTCCATCACCATCTTGAGCGCGCGGTTGCGGTGCAGGCCCACCACGAACTCGTCGCCGCCCCAGCGCGCCACCCAGTCGCCGCGGCGCGTGTTGAGCTGCAGGAGCGCGGCCACGTGCGAGATGCAGGCGTCGCCCGCGCTGTGGCCGTGGTCGTCGTTGATTTCCTTGAAGTCGTTGATGTCGAAGAACGCGAGCTGGAAGGACTGCAGGTCGCGCTCGGCGCGCGCCACTTCCTCGGCGAGGCGCTTCTCGCCCGCGCGCCGGTTGTAGATGCCCGTGAGGTCGTCGGTGTCGGAGACGCGCTCCAGGCGCCGGATCGTCTCGTGCAGCTGCGAAAGGGTGTATTGCGTGCCTTCCATGAGGCGGCCGGCGCGGTCCGGGAAATGCGTGGGCAGGTCGGGGAGCTTGCGGTTGTCGATGTAGCTGCGCAGCGTCTCGGCCGTGAGGTCGACGGGAACCAGCAGCTCGCGCACCATCCACATGGTGCCCAGGAAGCCCGCGAAGCAGGCGAGCACGAGGGCGGCGATCGCGGGATACATCGACGGCCAGTCGGCGCGCGCGATGAGCAGGTAAAGCACGAAGATGAGCAGCGGGATCATCACGCCGACGAACGACGCCAGCGCGAACTTCGCCGCGTAGCTGGCCCGCACCGGCGCCACGTCCGCCAGGAGCCGGTACATCGGCATGCGATCCAGCGATGCCCGTCCGGGCTGGACCTTGGTCACCATGGTTGGCAATCCCCCATCCGGGCCATTCTAGCCGTGGTGCCGCCCGCGTGCATTGCGGCGGTGCAGCGTCAGCCGATGGGGTTTCGCATCGTCCCGATCCCCTGGATCTCGGTCTCCAGGAGGTCGCCGGGCTTCATGAACTCGGGGGGCGTGCGCGCGAAGCCCACGCCTTCGGGCGTCCCGGTCGAGATGACGTCGCCCGCCTCCAGGGTCATGCCCGCGGAAAGCTCGCTGATGAGGCGCGGCAGCTTGAAATAGAGGAACTTCGTGTTCGAGTCCTGCTTGGTCACGCCGTTCACGCGGCAGGCGACGCGCAGGTTGTTGGGGTCGAGGCTGTCGGCGGTGACGATCCAGGGGCCCATCGGGCACGTGCCGTCGAAGCTCTTGCCCTTGTGCCACTGGCCGCCGTGGTAGCGCTGGACGTCGCGCACCGAGACGTCATTGATCACCGTATAGCCCCAGATGTGGCGCATCGCGTCGCCCTCGGCGATGTCCTTGCCGCCGGTGCCGATGATCACGCCCAGCTCCACTTCCCAGTCGTAGGAGGTGGACACGTTCGCCGCGAACGGCACGTTGTCGAAAGGGCCCGTCACCGCCGTGGGGGCCTTGCTGAAGAAGACCGGGTGCACCGGCAGCTCGCGCTTCTCCTGCAGCTTCTTCGCGCCCTCCTCGAAGTGCTCGAGGTAGTTCCAGCCCACGCAGAAGACGTTCTTCGCCGGCCTCGGGATGGGCGCGTGCAGCTTCACGTCGTTCAACGCGAGCGAGGAGGCGGCCGGGCGCGCGGCGAGCTCGCGCAGGCGCTGCATCATCGGCGCGCCGGCGCGGATGAGGCCCAGCATCGTCGCGGTGTCCGCGTCGGCGCCCAGCGCGGCGGGGATGTCCACGATGCGCCGGTCGTCGATGACGAGGCCCGGCCGCGGGTTGCCCGAGGGCAGGGGAGAGAAGGTGGCGAGTTTCATGGGGTCATTCCTTTCCGAGGGCCGCGAGCGGATGCGCCTCGCGCGTCCAGCGCGGCGCGAAGAACGATTCGACGTCGCAGGCCTTCACGTCTTCGAGGCGGGGCGGGTTCCAGCGCGGCTTGTTGTCCTTTTCGACGATGAGCGCGCGGATCCCCTCGACGAAATCTCCCTGCTCGAAGCAGCGGTTGATGAGGTTCAGCTCCATGCGGAAGCAATCGGCGAGGTCCATGGCGCGGCCGCGGCGAAGCTGCTCGAGCGCGACGGCGAGGAGCGTCGGCGAGCGTTTTGCGAAGGCTTCCACCGTCTTCGCGGCCCATTCGGCGAAGCGTGGATCCTTCTCGCCGCGCAACGATTCGATGATCGCGGGCACGCTCGCGAGCGCGAAATGGCGGTCGATGGCCTCGCGCAACGCGGGCAGGTTGCCGGGCGGAGCGTCTCCCGGCGAGACGTTCACGTCGGCGAGGTTCGCGTACACGGCGTCGGCGGCGTTGAGCGTGGGCCCGACGAGGCCCAGGTAGATCCCCACTTCGCCCGGGCAGCGGGAGAGAAAATGGCTGGCACCCACGTCGGGGAAGAGCCCGATGGCGGTCTCGGGCATCGCCATGCGCGTGCGCGGGCCGACCAGGCGCACGCGCGCGCCCTGCGAGATGCCCATGCCGCCGCCCATCACGATGCCGTCCAGGAGCGCGACGATGGTCTTCGGGTAGCCGTAGATGCGGTAGTCGAGCGCGTATTCGACCTCGAAGAACGTGTGGTGCCCGCCTGCGCCGGAGGTGGCGTGCCTGTGCAGCGTGCGCACGTCGCCGCCCGCGCAGAACGCCTTCTCGCCCGCGCCGCGCAGCACGACGAGGCGCACGTTCGGGTCGTGCTCCCAGCGGTCGAGCCAAACGTCGAGCCCCTGGAGCATCTCGAACGTGATCGCGTTCAGGGCAGTCGGCCGGTTGAGGGTGACGGTGGCCACCCCGGCGCGGACCTCGGCGGCGAGCTCGCCGCCGGCCGCGCTCAGTCGTTCTTCCATTCGGGCTTGCGCTTCTCGAGGAACGCGTTGACGCCTTCGCGGGTGTCCCGGAAGTCGAACAGGTCCACGAAGCGCTCGCGCTCGAGCGCGAGCCCCGCGCGCGAGGGCACGCCGTTGCGCGAGTTGTGGATGAGGCCCTTGCAGAACTCGACGGCGCGCGGGGAGAGCGTGGCCACGCGTTCGGCAAGCGCGGTGGCCGCCGCGAGCGACTTGCCCTTTTCCACGACCTCCTGCACGAGCCCGATGCGCAGTGCCGTTTCGGCCGAGACCCGCTCATTGGTGAGGATCATTCGCTTGGCCCAGCCTTCGCCCACGAGCCAGGGCAGCATCTGCGTGCCGCAGCCGGCGGGCAGCAGTCCCACGGCGGGCTCGGGGAGCGCCATCTGCGCGTGCGACTCCGCGACGCGGATGTCGCACGAGAGGGCGCATTCGAGGCCGCCGCCCATGGCATAGCCGTTCATCGCCGCGATGGTCACGAAACGCGCGTTCATGAGCGCGCCGAACGCGGAGCCGAATCGCGCGATGAACTCCCGCGCGAGGGCCTTGTCGCCGCTGAAGGTCTTGAGGTCGGCGCCGGCGGAGAAGAACTTCTCGCCGCTGCCCGTGATCACCATCGCGTACACCGAGCGGTCGGCCTCGAGCCCGGCGACGAGGGATTCGAGCGCGCGCAGGCTCTCCGGCGTCCAGGTGTTGGCCGGCGGATTGTCGATGGTGACGAACGCGGTGTGCCCGCGGATCTCGTGCTTCATTGGGCCTTCATGTACTGCAGGATAACGCTCGAGAAATCCTTGGCCCCGTTGCCGTCGTTGGAGTGCTTCTGGTAGATCTGCTGCGCGAGCGCGCCCAGGAGCACCGGCTGCTGCGCGGTCTTGGCGGCCTCGGTGACGAGCGTGAGGTCCTTGAGCATGAGGTCCGCGCCGAATCCGCCGGAATAGCCGCGCGAGGAGGGAACGTTCTCCAGCACGCCCGGATACGGGTTGTACGTGTCGCTGCTCCAGCAGCGGCCGCTCGACGTGTTCACGATTCCCGCGAAGACCTTGGGGTCCATGCCGAGCTTGGCGGCGAGCGTCATGCCCTCGGAGGTCGCGATCATCTCGATGGCGAGCATCATGTTGTTGCAGATCTTCGCCACCTGGCCGTTGCCGATGCCGCCGCAGTGCACGATGTTCTTGCCCATCGCCTGCAGCACGGGCTTGGCCGCCTCGTAATCCTTCGCGTCGCCGCCCACCATGAACGTGAGGGTGCCCGCCTCGGCGCCGCCCACGCCGCCGGAGACCGGCGCGTCGATCATGGGGCAACCCTTGGCCTTCGCGTCCATCGCCACTTCGCGCGCGGTGAGCGGGTCGATGGTCGAGGAATCGATGAGGGGCGTGCCGGACTTCGCCCCGTTGAGCACGCCGAACTCGCCGCCGTACACCGTGCGCACGTGCGGCGAGGACGGCAGCATCGTGATCACCACCTGCACGCCCTTGGCGCAATCGGCCGGGGAGGTTGCCACCTCGCAGCCTTCCTTCTCGAGTTTCCTCACGAGCTCGCCGACCACGTCGTACACGCGCAGCTTGTGGCCGTTCTTGAGCAGGTTGCGGGCCATGGGATTGCCCATGTGCCCGAGCCCGATGAATCCGATCCTCACGCGTCCTCCTTGTTTCTTCTTCTCGCGCCCCGTGCCCTGCGCTTCGCGCCTTATTTGAGGCTGATCGTGGTATGAATTCCCGGGTTCACCGTCTCGTCGTCGAACCAGCGCGCGGTCACCGTCTTCACCTGCGTGTAGAACTGGATCACCTGCTTGCCGTAGGGGCCGAGGTCGCCCAGCTTCGAGCCGCGCGAGCCGGTGAAGCTGAAGTAGGGCACCGGCACCGGGATCGGCACGTTGATGCCCACCTGGCCCACGTCGATCTCGTTCTGGAACTTGCGCGCCGCCGCGCCCGACTGCGTGAAGATGCCCGTTCCGTTGCCGTACGGGTTGCCGTTGATGAGCTTGATCGCCTCGTCCAGCGTGTCGACGCTCACCAGCACCAGCACCGGCCCGAAGATTTCCTGCTTGTAGACCTCGTGCTGCGGCTTCACGCCCGAGAAGACGGTCGGGCCGATGAAGTTGCCCTTTTCGTAGCCGGCGACGCGCGGGTTGCGCCCGTCGAGCTCGAGCTTCGCGCCTTCCTTCACGCCCTGCTCGATCAAGCCCTCGATGCGGCCCTTGGCCTGCTTCGAGATCACCGGGCCCAGGTCCGCCCCGGCCTCGGTGCCGCCGTTCACCTTGAGCGTCTTCGCCTTGGCGACGATGTCGGGGATCCACCGGTTGGCTTCGCCCACCAGCACCGCGACGCTGGTGGCCATGCAGCGCTGGCCCGCGGCGCCGAACCCGGCGCCCACCAGCGCGTTCAGCGATTGCTCCTTGTTCGCATCCGGCATCACGACCGCGTGGTTCTTCGCGCCCATCATGCATTGGGCGCGCTTGCCGTGCTCGCTCGAGAGCTTGTAGACGTGCTCGCCCACGCCGCAGGAGCCCACGAACGAGACTGCCTTGATGTCCGGGTGCGTGCAGATCGCGTCTACCGCCTCCTTGCCGCCGTGAACGATGTTGAGCACGCCAGGCGGCACGCCCGCCTCGATCGCGAGCTCGGCGAGCGCCATGGGCGTCATCGGATCCTGCTCCGAGGGCTTCAGCACGAACGTGTTGCCGCACACGATCGCCATCGGGAACATCCAGAGCGGGATCATGGCCGGGAAGTTGAACGGCGTGATGCCCGCGCAGACGCCCAGCGGCTGGCGGATGAAGTACGTGTCGACGCCGTTGGCGACCTGCTCGGCGAATTCGCCCAGCGAGAGCGTGCCGATCGAGCAGGCATGCTCCACGACCTCGAGCCCCCGGAAGACGTCGCCCTCGGCGTCCGGGAGCGTCTTGCCCTGCTCGGCGGTGAGGATCGCGGCGAGCTTCTTCATGTCGCGGCGGATCAGCTCCTGCAGCTTGAGCATGATGCGGGCGCGGGCGCCCAGCGGCGTGTTGCGCCACGTCTTGAAGGCCTCGGCGGCGGCCTTCACCGCCTCGCCCACCTCGGCCGCATCGCACATCGGGACGCGGGCGAGGACCTCCTGCGTCGCGGGATTCACCACGTCGCGCCAGGCTTTCGCCCGCGACTCGACGAACTTCCCGTTGATCAGGAGCTTGACGGTCGGGGGCGTTGCAACCTGGGGATTTGCGGCCATTGCGGATCCTCCTCGTGAACCTGCAATTATAATCCTCCGCAAAGACAACTTCCCCAGGCGCCATGTCCCGCAATACGTCCGTCCAGGCCGATACTCACGCGCCGCCCGTCACGCAGGTCCTCGCCCATTTCGTGGCGACGCACGCGTCCCGGGGCTGGCCCGACGGCGTCGAGCACGAGGCCCACCGCACGTTCCTCAACTGGGTGGGCTGCGCCATCGGCGCGGCGCGCCATGAGTCGGCCGGGGCGGCCATCGCGGCCCTGCAGATGCTGGCGCCTTCGCCGCAGGCGAGCGTGCTGGGCCGCGCGGAAAAGCTCGACATGGCGGGGGCTGCGCTGGTGAACGGCATCGCCTCGCATACCTTCGATTTCGACGACACGCACCTGAAGACCGTGATCCACCCGGCGGGACCCGTGGCCTCGGCGCTGCTCGCCCTCGCGGAGGTGCGCGGCTCGAGCGGGCGGGAAGTCATCGACGCGCTGGTGCTCGGCATCGACGTGTCCTGCCGGATCGGCAACTGCATCTATCCCGACCACTACGACCGCGGCTGGCACATCACGGGATCCACCGGAACGCTCGGCGCGGCCGCCGGCTGCGCGCGGCTCCTCGATCTCGACGAGCGCCGCACCCAGATGGCGCTCGGCATCGCCGCCTCGCAGCCCATCGGCATGCGCGAGCAGTTCGGCACCATGACCAAGCCCTTCCATCCGGGCGGTGCGGCGCGCGCGGGCCTTACGTCGGCGCTCCTCGCCGCCCACGGCTTCACGGCGAGCCCGAAGGCGATCGAGGCCCCGCGCGGCTACGCCCAGGTGGTCTCCACGAAGACCGACTGGAACGAGATCACCGGCGAGCTGGGCCGGCGCTTCGAGATCTCGTTCAACACCTACAAGCCGTTCGCATGCGGCATCGTGATCCATCCCACCATCGATGCGGCGATCCAGCTGCGCGGCAAGGGCGTGAAGGCCGCGGACGTGGAGCGTGTCGAGCTGCGCGTGCATCCGCTGGTGCTCGAGCTCACCGGCAAGAAGGAGCCGCAGGATGGCCTGCAGGGCAAGTTCAGCGTCTACCACGGGTTCGCCGCGGGGCTCATCTTCGGCCAGGCGGGCGAGCACGAGTACGACGATGCCGTGGTGCGGCGCGAGGACGTGGTGGCCTTGCGGCGCAAGGTCGATGCGGTGGTCGACCACGGGATCGCGGAGGACGCGGCGGACGTCACGGTGACGCTGCGCGGCGGCAAGCAGGTCCATGTTCGCGTGGACCACGCCGTCGGATCGCTCGAGCGGCCCCTCACCGACGGCCAGCTGGAGGCCAAGTTCCATTCGCTCGCCGACCCAGTGATCGGCGAGGCGAAGGCGAGGCAAGCCATTGCGGCCTGCTGGAAGCTCTCGCAGGCGAAGGACGTGCACGAGGTGCTGCGCCACGCGCGGCCGTAAGAAGCCGAAGCAAGAAACAGAAGAACGACACGGGGAGGCAGTCCATGAAGGTCCTGGGAATCATCGCGGCGGCGCTCATGCTCGGGGCCGCGCCGGCCCTGGCGCAGGAGCCGATCGTCATCAAGTTCAGCCACGTGGTCGCGGCGGACACGCCCAAGGGCAAGGCCGCGCTCAAGTTCAAGGACCTCGCCGAAGAGCGCACCAAGGGCCGCGTGAAGGTGGAGGTCTATCCCAACAGCACGCTCTACAAGGACGGCGAGGAGATGAGCGCGCTGCAGCTGGGCTCCGTGCAGATGCTCGCGCCTTCCATCTCGAAGTTCGGGCCGCTGGGCGTGAACGCGTTCGAGGCCTTCGACCTTCCCTACATCTTCCCCAATCGCGACGTGCTCGACCGCGTGCTGAACGGCCCCGTGGGACACGACCTGCTCGGACGCCTCGAGAAATTCGGGATCGTGGGCCTCGCCTACTGGGACAACGGCTTCAAGGTGATGAGCGCCAACAAGCCGCTGCACATGCCGGCGGACTTCCGGGGCCTCAAGATGCGCATCAAGTCGTCCAAGGTGCTGGAGGCGCAGTTCCGCGCGCTGGGCGCCGTGCCGCAGGTGATGGCGTTCTCCGAGGTGTACCAGGCGATGCAGACGGGCGTGGTGGACGGCTCGGAGAACTCGCTGCCCAACTTCTGGACGCAGAAGTTCTTCGAAGTGCAGAAGTACACGGCGCTCTCCGACCACGGCTACGACTGTTACGCGGTGATCGTGAACGCCAAGTTCTGGATCGGGCTGCCGGCCGATATCCGGGCGACGCTCGACCAGGCGATGAAGGAGGCTTCCGCGTACCAGTTCGAGCTCTCGCTCAAGGAGCAGGCCGAGGACCTCGCGAAGATCAAGGCTTCCGGCCGGACGCAGGTCTATGACCTTACCGACGCGGAAAAGGCGGCCTGGCGCGCGGCGCTGCTGCCGGTGCACAAGCAGATGGAAGGGCGCATCGGCAAGGACGTGATCGACGCGATCTACAAGGAGCAGGCGGCCGCGGGCGTGAAGCCGTGAGTGCCAGGCCGCGCATCGTGGTCCTCGATGACTACGAGGACTCGCTGCGCAGGACGGCCGACTGGTCGCCCGTGCTGGCCCGCGCGGACGTGGACTTCCATACATCGCGCCTCAGGGGCGACGCGTTGCTCGGTGCGGTGCGTGAGGCCGATGCGATCGTGGTGGTGCGCGACCGCACGCCTTTCAAGGCGGAGCTGCTCGCGAAGCTGCCGAAGCTCGCCCTGTTCCAGTTCACCGGCGCGCGCAACACGCAGCTCGACATGGAGGCCCTGAAGGCACGCGGCATTCCCGTGGGCTCGACCCGGATGGGCGAGTCCAAGGCGAGCACGGCGGAGATCGCCTGGGCGCTCATCCTCGCGGCCGCGAAGCGGCTCGAGGCCTACATGGCGCTCGTGCGCAAGGGCGGCTGGCGCGATGCCGGGCCGCTCCCCTCGGTGCTCGCGGGCGAGCGGCTCGGCCTCATCGGCTTCGGCGGCATCGGCGCGCGCATGGGCAGGGTGGGCCTCGCGTTCGGGATGGAGGTGGTCACGTGGAGCCCGCACATGACCGCGGAGCGCGCCGCCGCGGGGGGCGCCAAATCCGTGGCGCTCGATGAGCTCCTCGCGACGTCGAAGGTGGTGAGCCTGCACCTGGTGCCGTCGCCCGAGACGCGCAAGCTCCTCGACGCGGCCCGCCTCGCGTCGATGCGCGCCGACTCGATCCTCGTGAACACCGCGCGTTCGGCGCTCATCGACATGGCGGCGCTGGAGAAGGCGTTGGACAACGGGCGCCCCGCCATCGCCGCGCTCGACGTATTCGACGACGAGCCGCTCGCCGCGGGGCACCCGCTCGCCCAGCGCGCCAACGTCGTCCTCACGCCGCACCTCGGGTTCGTGAACGAGCCGGTGTTCCGCAATTTCGGCCCCGGCGTCGTGGAGAACCTGCTCGCCTGGCTCGACGGAAAGGCGCTCCCCCACACGCCGCAATGAGCGGGGCGGATCGCTAGTCGCGGAACGTGACGAGCAGCGCGTCGGCGGGGACGAGGTCGTTCTCGGCGAAGGCGACGCGCTCCACTACGCCCTCGCGGGGGCTCGCGATCGTGTGCTCCATCTTCATCGCTTCCATCACGAGGAGCGCCTGGCCCTTCTTCACCGTCTCGCCGGCCTTGGCCAGGACCTTCACGACGCGCCCCGGCATGAGGGCGGTGAGGCGCGCGTCGGGCAGCGCATCCGCGGGCTCGTAATGAAAGGGATCGACGAGCTCGAGCTCGTAGCGTCCGGCGGGCGTGGTGGCCGAGAAACGGTCGCCGTTGCGCGCGACATTCGCGAAATACGTCTCCTCGTCCAGGCCTATGGGGAGCCGGTCGCCGTCGGGCGGGCCCACGGCGACGCGGTGGCGCTTGCCCCGGATCTCGATCACGGCGTGATCCGCATGCGCAAACGCAGTGAGGACGTTCACGGCGCCATCGGCCGCGCGAAGCTCCATGCGGCGCGCCGCGGGCTGGTTCAGGCGCCAGCCGTGCACGTCGTTCCAGGGTGAGGGTGCCTCGCGCGCGAGCGCCTCGCGTTCGTCCATGAAGGCGCGCGCCGCCACGGCGACCAGCGCCTCGACGGGCACGTCGTGCGGGCCGGGAAGCAGGTCCGCCTTGTGCCGCTCGATGAAAGCGGTATCGGTGTCGCCGGCGAGGTAGGCCGGATGCGCCACCACGCGCTCGAGGAAGGCGAGGTTGGTCTTCACCCCGAGGATCTCGGTTTCGGCGAGCGCTTCGCGCATGCGCCGCGCCGATTCGTCGCGGTCCGCGCCCCACACGACGAGCTTGGCGATCATCGGGTCGTAGAAGACGCTCACCTCGTCGCCTTCGCGCACGCCCGTGTCGAGCCGCACGACTTCATCCACCTCGTGGGGCGCGCGCATCACGGCGATGCGCCCGGTCTCGGGCAGGAAGCCGTTCGCCGGATTCTCGGCGCACAGCCGCACCTCGATCGCGTGGCCGCCGTGCGTGATCTCCGTTTGCTTGAGCGGCAGCGGTTCCCCCGCCGCCACGCGCAGCTGCCACTCCACCAGGTCCTCGCCCGTCGTCATCTCGGTGACCGGGTGCTCGACCTGCAGGCGCGTGTTCATCTCCATGAAGTAGAACTTGCGGTCGGCGCCCGCGATGAACTCGATGGTCCCGGCGCCGCGATAGGCGATGGCGCGCGCCGCCGCAACCGCGGCCTCGCCCATGGCGGCGCGCATGGCGTCGTCGAGGAAGGGGGAGGGCGTCTCCTCGAGCACCTTCTGGTGCCGGCGCTGGATCGAGCACTCGCGCTCGAAGAGATGGACGTAATTGCCGTGCGTGTCGCCGAAGACCTGGAACTCGATGTGGTGCGGTCCCTGGACGAAGCGCTCGAGCAGCACGCGGTCGTCGCCGAAGGCGCTCTTCGCCTCGCGGCGCGCCGCGGCGAGCTGCGCATCGAACTCGCCTTCCTTCGCGACCAGGCGCATGCCCTTGCCGCCGCCCCCGGCGACTGCCTTGATGAGCAGCGGCAGGCCGACCTTCTTCGCTTGCGCGCGCAGCGCCGCATCGTCCTGCTTCTCGCCGTGGTAGCCGGGGACCACAGGCACGCCGGCCTTTTCCATGAGGGCCTTGGCGCGGTCCTTGAGCCCCATCCGCTCGATCGCTTCGGGGGTGGGGCCGATGAACACGAGGCCCGCGGCTTCCACGGCGCG
>DATIWC010000101.1:0-11581 GCA_035519515.1 Usitatibacter sp. | reverse complement strand
CGGCGACCGGTACGCTCGCCACGCAGCTCACGGCGGCCGGTGGCTCGCTGTTCGCCTACAAGGCGGACTGCGGCGGCGGCGCGGCCTGCACGGGCGCGGCGATCGTGGGCTGGTCCTGCTCGAAGGCCGGAACGCCCGCGGCTTCGACGGACATCAACCCGAAGTACCTGCCGGCGACCTGCCGCTAATCGCAGCACGGTCTGAAGAGGGGCCGCATCCGCGGCCCTTTTTCTTTTTGCCTTTCCTCCGGGGAGTCGCGTGAGCCGCCGCGTAGAGGCCATCTTCGTCCTCTTCTTCGCCTCCGGGTTCGCCGGGCTCATCTACGAGTCCGTCTGGTCCCATTACCTGAAGCTGTTCCTCGGCCACGCCGCGTACGCGCAGACGCTCGTGCTGGTCGTCTTCATCGGAGGCCTTGCGCTCGGCTCGTGGCTCTGCGCCCGCCGGGTGGACATGGCCAATCCGCTCAGGGTCTACGCCTACGTGGAGGGCGCCATAGGCCTCATGGCGCTCGTATTCCACCCGGTCTTCGTGGGCGCCACGAACTGGGCCTACGACGTCCTCATGCCGGCCACCTGCAGCGCGCAAGGCGCGTTCTGCGCCGCGCAGTGGGCGCTCGGCGCCGTGCTCCTGCTGCCCCAATCGGTGCTGCTGGGAGCGACGTTCCCGCTCGTCACCTCGGCCGTGCTGCGGCACGATCCCACGCGCCCGGGCCACCACATCGCGGCGCTCTACTTCCTGAACAGCCTCGGGGCCGTGCTGGGCGTGGTCGCGTCGGCCTTCCTGCTGATGCCGTGGGTGGGACTGCCCGGAACGCTCTCTACCGCGGGAGTGCTCAACCTGGTGCTCGCCGGCACCGCATGGCTGCTGTCGATGGGGCCCGCTCCGCGGCCCGGGCCGGCCGGCGATGCGACGCCGGTCACGGCGCTTCCCGACGAGCGCAGCCTCGTGCGCACGCTGCTCGCCGTGGCATTCCTCACGGGCTTGTCGTCCTTCATCTACGAGATCGCCTGGATCCGGATGCTGAGCCTCGTGCTGGGCGCGGCCACGAATTCCTTCGAGCTGATGCTCGCGAGCTTCATCCTGGGCCTCGCGCTGGGCGGCTACTGGATCCGCAACCGGGTGGACATGCTGCCCGATGCGATCCGGTTCCTCGCGGGCGTCCAGGTCGCGATGGGCCTTGCGGCGCTCGCCACGATTCCGCTCTACAACGGCACCTTCGACCTCATGGCGTGGCTGCTGTCGGCGATCTCGCGCAACGACGGCGGATTCGTCCTCTTCAACCTGAGCTCCACGTTCATCGCGCTCGTCGTGATGCTGCCGGCCACGATATGCGCGGGCATGACCCTGCCGCTCATCACCTACCGCCTGCTGCGATCGGTCGAGGGCGAGCGCTCCCTGGGGCTCGTCTATTCGGTCAACACGCTCGGTTCCATCGCCGGCGTGTTCGTCGCCGTCCACCTGTTGCTCGCCGCCGTCGGCCTGCACTGGACGCTCGTGGCCGGCGCGGCCATCGACGTGGGGCTGGGCATCTGGCTGCTCGCGCGCACCGGCGGGCGGGCGGGGCAACCCTGGATGAAGGGGGCGGCGGCGGCCATGGCGGCGTTCGTCGCCATGGCGTTCCTCTTCGACATCGACCAGCGGCGCTCGGCCTCGGGCGTGTTCCGCACGGGCGCCGCCCGCATCTCGCCCAACTCGTCCGTGGTCTACCACCGCGACGGCAAGACCGCCACGGTGGACGTGCTGGACGACCACATGTACCGCGCGATCCGCACCAACGGCAAGCCCGACGCGAGCCTCATCATGGATCCCGCGGCCGTGCCCTCCGGCGACGAGGTGACGATGCTGCTGCTGGGCGCGTTGCCGCTGGGACACAATCCGCAGGCGAAGACCGCGGCGGTGATCGGCTTCGGCTCCGGGATGTCCACGACCGTGCTGCTCGCCTCCCGGAACCTGCAGCGCGTGGACACCATCGAGATCGAGCCGTCGATGGTGGAAGGCGCGCGCAACTTCCTCCCGCTGGTCGAGCCGGCGTATTCCGACCCGCGCAGCCGCATCGTGATCGACGACGCGAAGTCGTATTTCGCGCGCAACCGCGAACGCTACGACATCATCGTCTCGGAGCCCTCCAATCCGTGGGTGAGCGGCGTGGCGTCGCTGTTTTCCGAGGAGTTCTACCGGCGCCTCTCGGGCTCGCTCAACGACGGCGGCGTGCTGTGCCAATGGCTGCACACCTACGAGATGGACGACTACACGCTCGCCACCATCTTCGAGGCGGTCGCGAAGACCTTCCCCGATTTCCTGGTCTACACGTCCATCGACGCGGACGTGATCCTGGTGGCGCGCAAGGGGGGCGGCACGGGGCGCTTCGACGAGTCAGTCCTGAAGCTGCCCAACCTGGAGAAGATGGCCACGCGGCTGGGCCTCACGCAGCACGGTTCGGTCCTGCGCAGGTCCATGGGGACGTCGCGCTCGGTCCTGTCGCTGCTCAGCACCGTCGAGCACCGCGCCAACTCGGACTATTACCCCATCGTGGACCAGCGGGCCGCCAAGACGCGCTTCACGCAAGCGCGCGTGAACGCGCTGATCGAGGTGCAGATGTCGGAGGTGCCGCTCCTCGAGATGCTGGACGGCACGTTCACGCCCTCCGCCCTGCCCGTGGACACGAAGCCGTGGGCGGCCGCCGACGTGGGCGCGCTGGAGGGCTGGATCCTTCACGATGCGGTGCTGGGCCTGCCGCCCTCCGTGCCGCCGGTCGTGCAGCGCGAGCGCCACCAGCTGGATGCCCAGGTCGTCCGCACGTGGATGGCCGATTGCCCCGCCGTCCTCAAGTTCGACGAGGTGCTGCCTTCGCTCGGCGCCCTGGCGGGCGCCGTGAATGCGCGCCTCGCCCGAGATCCGGCTTCCGCGATGTGGCAGCGCATCGGCGCCGCGCCGTGCGCGAAGAAACTCGCCGCGGACGACCGCCGCTGGCTCGACCTCTTCGCCGCGATCGCCGCGCG
Source organism: Usitatibacter sp. (assembly GCA_035519515.1). Taxonomy (GTDB): domain Bacteria; phylum Pseudomonadota; class Gammaproteobacteria; order Burkholderiales; family Usitatibacteraceae; genus Usitatibacter. The sequence continues at coordinate 8,582 of DATIWC010000101.1, read as the reverse complement.
GGATGCCGACGCCATGTCGGAAACGGGCAACGCCATCCTGCAGGCGGACCCCTCGCGGCGCGATGCGCTCTCGGAGCTCGCCTACATAGCGGCGCTGGCGGGCAACATCTGCCGCGGCCGCACGGAGCAGGCGGACAAGCTCTTCGAGACCGGCACGCACGCCTGGGTGCGGCCCAACATGCACGGGCCGGAGCTTCGCTACCTCTTCTTCCTCTCGCATGCCCCGCACGGCACGCCCGCGCCGGGGCAATGCGTCACCGCGGCGCGCTGAGGCTCACCTGGCCGGCGGCCGGTAGACGTTCGCCTTGAGCGGCAGGCCGTTGGAGAGGTAGCCGAGGAAATACTCGAGGTGGTTCAGCTCGTCGGAACCCGCGGCGAAGGGTGCCGCGCCCATGAGCTCCAGGCATTCCCGGATGCGCGCCTGCAGCGTGAGCGCCTTGCCCTCGCGGATCTCGGGCCAATGGGTCGCCTGGCCGATCGCGGGCGAAAGCGGGGTGTCCACGTAGCGCTTGCCCACGGCCTGCAGGTGGCACGACGCGCAGGCGAAGTTGCGCTGCCCCATGCGCGTGAAGTAGAGGCGCCGCCCTTCCTCGAAGCGCGGCTCGGCGGCCGCGGGCACGCGCACGGCCATCTTCTGGCCGTTGGAGAGCGAGCGCAGGTACGCCGTGACCGCTCCCATCGTTTCCGCCTCGCCCAGCTCGTAGAGCGCCTCGCCGTGCGCCTTGCGGCACTGGTTCACCGCCATCTCGAGGGTGACGACGCGTTTCAGGCGGGGATCGTATTGCGGATAGGCCTGCGCGACGCGCCGCCCGCCGTTGGGAAAGCAGCTCGCGAGCGTGCGGCCGTCCTTGAACTTCGCGGTGAAGAGCTTGTGGCCGGCTTCCAGAACCGGCGCGGCCGCGTTGGCGTTCTCCTCGATCGAGGCGCGCAGCGCGTCGTCGAACGCGGCCGAGCCCTGCACGTACTCGGAGCCGCTCCACGAGGGCAGCTGCTGCTGAAGGCGCGCGACGATCGCGGTGCGCGTGGCCTCGTGGGCGGCGAGCGCGAGCGAGGCGAATGCGAGGGCGGCTACGCCGAGGGCGAGGCTACGGAAGCGCATCCAGGAACTCCACCAGCTTGTCGATCTCCGCGGGCTCGAGGATCCTGTGGCGGCCGAAGGGCGGCATGAGCGTGGCGGGGTTGGCTTTGGTCGGATCGACGAGGAGCTCGCGAATCGCCGGGCGGCCCAGGGCGCGCATGCGGGCGCCCTCCAGCGCGGGGCCGACGTCGGCGCGCGTCGCGGGGCCGACGCCCGCGGGCAGCTGGTGGCACGCGATGCAGTACCCCTTGTCCTTCTGCACGAAGAGCTCGAGCGCCGAGAGCGGGCGCTCCGCCGCGGCCGGGAGGGCGGCCGCAAGAGCGAGCGCGCCGGCGAGGAGGGCGCGCGCGATCAACTGATCTTGAGCGCCTTCTCGGCGGCTTTCTGGATCTCGAGCTGGGCGCGCAGCTCCCGCAGCCGCGACTCGGCCATCGACATCTCGTAGAAGTCGCTGCCGCGCGTCTGCTTCACCGCGATCTCGAGCTGGTCCACCGCGGCGGCCAGGTTGTCGCGCCGGTAGTAAGCCTCGGCCTGCGCGCGGTGCTGGCTGATGTTGCGCCCGGTCGCCTGGTAGGCGCGCGACTGCAGCTCGTAGAGGCGCCAGTCGTCCGGACGGGCGCGCAGGCGGTCCTCGAGATCGGTGAGCACCTCCTTGGGATGGCCGGACTGCAGCAGCCCGTCGAGGTACGCATAGGCGAGGGCGCGATAGCCGGGATTCGCCTTGAGCGCCGCCCGGTAGACCGCGATGGCCTCGTCGCCCTTGTGCATGTCGGCGAGGATCTCGCCGGCGAGCAGCTCGAAGGCGGGATGGGAGCTGCCGGTGCGAATCGGCTGCAGCGTCTTCCAGGCGCCCTCGAAGTCGTGCGCGCGGCGCAGCGCGTAGGCGAGGCCATAGACGTTCTCGCGCGGGCGCACCACCGTCTCGTCCTCGAGCAGGGTCCGGAAGAGGGTCACCGCCTCCGTCGCCGAGCCCGACTGGGCCATCACCTTCGCCTTCATGATGCGGTATTCCATGGAGTCGGCGGAGTTGACGCCATACATGACCCCGGGCAGGCGCTCGGCGCGATCGGCCATCTCGGCGATGCGCTCCGTGGTGAGCGGGTGCGTGCGAAAGTAAGAGGGGATGGTCTTGAACTCGTTCAGCCGGTTGGCGCGCAGCATCCGCTCGAAGAACGTCTGCATGCCGCGCGGGTCGTAGCCCGACCTCGAGAGCAATTGGAACCCGACGCGGTCGGCCTCGCGCTCGTTCTCGCGGGTGAAGTTGATCTGGTTCTGCATCTGCAGGGCCCCGGCCGCGGTGATGGCGGCCTCGCTCACCTGCGCGCCCTGGTTGCTGCCGCTCCTCGCGGCGAGCACGGCGAGCGCGAGGGCGGCAAGCGAGGTCCACTGGGCGTGGCTCGCGTCGTGGATGAAGCGCGCCTGGTGCTTTTGCAGGATGTGCCCGGTTTCGTGGGCCATCACGCCCGCGAGCTCCGATTCGTTCTGGGTCAGCGTGATGAGCCCCGTGTGGATGCCGATGTGCCCGCCCACGAGGGCGAAGGCGTTCACGGAATCGTCGCGCACGACGAAGTACGTCATGTCGCGCGGCGGGTTGTCGGCGACGGCGAGCAGCCGCTGGCCCACGGAGGTGACGTAGTCGGTGAGCTCCGGATCGTCCACGTACGCGGGGTCGTTGTAGACCTCGCGCATGATGCGGTTGCCGATGGTGCGTTCCTGCTGTTCCGAGAGCGTGGCCGAGGAGATGTCGCCCAGGTCCGGCAGGGTCTGCGCGCGGGGCATGCCCAGGGACAGCGAGGCGACGAGTGCGGCGATGAGGGGGCGCGGGCTCAAGGGTGTGGCGGTGTAGCTGCTACCATGGTGAAGGCCCGGGGCACGATCTTGCGGGCGTTCGAGCACTCAATTATGACGGAAAAACTGACCCACTTCGACGAACGTGGCGAGGCGCGGATGGTTGACGTGGCGGCCAAGCCCGAGACGCACCGCGTGGCGGTCGCCACGGGCGCGATCCGCATGAAACCGGCCACCTTCGGGCTGGTCCAGTCGGGCGGGTCGAAGAAGGGCGACGTGCTGGGAGTGGCCCGCGTGGCGGCGATACAGGCCGCGAAACGCACTTCCGAGCTGGTGCCGCTTTGCCATCCGGTGGCGCTCACCTCCGTGGCCGTCGAGTTCGTGGCCGACGCGGCCGCCTCGCGAATCGTCTGCCGTGCCACCGTCGAATGCACGGCGCGCACCGGGGTCGAGATGGAGGCCCTCACCGCGGTGCAGGTTGCGCTGCTGACGATCTACGACATGTGCAAGGCCGTGGACCGCGGCATGACGATGGAGGACATCCGGCTGCTGGAAAAGAGCGGCGGAAAATCCGGGAGGTGGACTGCCGGGGAATAGCCGCAGGGGAGGCTCGACATGCAGGGCGATGACAGCGGCCGCAGCGCCGCGCGCAGTTGCATTCGAATGGCCGGCATCCTGGCCGCCATGTTGTTGTCGTTGCCGCCGGCGCATGCGGCAACGCTCGCGGTGTCGTCGGGCCAGGCCCACAACCTCGCGATACATTCCGACGGATCGCTGAGGGCCTGGGGAAACGACCTGAGCGGCGAGCTCGGCGACGGGAGGATCCTCTCGGAGCAATCGCCGACGAGCGTGCCGGGCCTTGCCAACGTCGCCGCGGTCTCCGCGGGATTCGAGCACAGCGTCGCGCTCATGCGCGACGGGACCGTCTGGGCCTGGGGCAACAACGACTTCGGGCAGCTGGGCGACGCGACCGCGATCGGCCGCTCGAAGCCGATGCCGGTCCCGGGGCTCGCCAACATCGTCGCGGTTTCCGCAGGGTGGTTCCACACGCTCGCGCTCGCGCGCGACGGGCGCGTCTGGGCGTGGGGCAGCAACTACTTCGGCCAGTTGGGCGATGGCACGACGACGAACCGCCTTTCGCCGGTCGTCGTTTCCGCGGCGCCGGCGGCCATCGCGGTAGCCGCAGGAATCGGGCATTCCGTCATGGCCGACTCGAGCGGCAATGTCTGGTCCTGGGGCGACAACTCGAATGGGCAGATCGGCGACGGAACCCACGTCGCGCGCCTCGTGCCCGTGCGCATTGCGGGTGTCTCCGGCGCCCGCGCGGTTTCGGCCCAGGATCACACGCTGGTCCTCACGACCGGCGGTGGCGTTTGGGCCTGGGGCGGAAATTCCAACGGGATTCTCGGCGATGGAACGACCACGGGCCGCTCGGTGCCCGCGCAGGTCCCGGGCCTTCCCCCGATCGTCGCCATAGCCGCGGGCGTCAGGCGCGACCTCGCGATCGCGCTCGGCTCGACGGTTTGGTCATGGGGCCAGACGCTCCCAGGCGCCTTCAATGCGACGCCGGCACCGGCGACCGCGCTGCCCGCGGGGCAGCTCGTCTCGGACGGGTTCGAGTCGTTCGTGGTCACGTCATCGGGCAGCGTGGCCGCGTGGAACGGCTTCTCGCCGGCCGTCGTCGTGTCCGGAATCTCCGATGTCGTTTCGATTTCCGCGGCGGCCGAGCACGTCGTCGCCGTGGATCGATCCGGCAATGTCTTCGCCTGGGGAAGCAACGTCTCGGGGCAGCTCGGCCTCGGCGCCCCGCCCGGCAGGATGGCGCCCATTGCCGTGCGGCTGCCGTCGGCGGCGGTTTCCGTGGCGGCGGGCAGCTATCACTCCGCGGCGGTCACGGCCGACGGCGCCGTGTGGACGTGGGGCGCGAATTACGCGGGGATGCTGGGCGACGGCAGCTTCACCGACCGGGCCGCTCCGGTCCAGCCGGTCGGCGTGTCGGGCGCCGCCTTCGTGGCCGCGGGAGATCATCACACGGTCGCGTTGATGCGCGACGGCACGGTCTACACGTGGGGAGGAAACGAGCGCGGCCAACTGGGCCGATCGACAGCGGGCTCATCCACGGAGTTTCCGGGGCAGGTCCCCGGCCTGGCCGGCGTCAAGGCGGTCGCGGCGGGCGGCGCGTTCAGCATGGCGCTCACCGCCGACGGAACGCTGTTCGCATGGGGCGACAACGCTCGAGGGCAATTGGGCGACGGCACGACCCTCGTCCACGGCCCGGCGACGGTGTTGACGGGCGTCGTCGAGATCGCGGCCGGGCGCAACCATGCGCTCGCGATCAAGGCGGACGGAACGGTATGGGCCTGGGGCGCCAACGAGCAGGGCCAGCTCGGAGACAACAGCGTCGTCGATCGGGCAAGGCCCGTACGGGTGTCCGGCGTGCCCCCGGCGGTCAAGGTGGCCGCGAGCCTCTTCAATCACTCGCTGGCGCTGGCGGCCGACGGCACGGTCTGGGGCTGGGGCCGCAATGCAGAGGGCGAGCTCGGCGATGGAACGCTCGTGGAGCGCCATTCCCCGGTGCGCAGCGTCGGCCTCACCGGCGTCACGGCCATCGGCGCCGGCTGGACTCATTCGACGGCCCTCAAGTCCGACGGGACGGCGTGGGCCTGGGGATTCAACGCGAGCGGCCAGGTGGGTGACGGCAGCCTCGCCGTTCGCGCCGTGCCGACGGTCGTCATCCGCGAAGACGGCATCGGCGACATCCCGACCAACGATTGGTACCTCGACCTGGATCCGTCCGTGACGCCCAAGGCCATTCCACCTTCGGCGGTTCCCGCGTTCAAGTCGCTTTCCTTTGGAAGCGTCGTCGAGCAGGCCGTGACCGTGGGTGCGACGCTGCGCTTCCGTTCGCAGGACGTCGGCCAGCCGCTCTACGTCTTCGCGTATGCCCCATCGACCCTCCTCAAGCGAACCGGGGCCAAGGACTCGCCCGCGCCGTGCCAGCTCGCGCAGCTCTTGCCGTCCGGGGATCTCGGCCAGGCCACGGCGTCCACATTGCAGAGCGTCGTCGGCAACGTGGTGACGTCGAACGCGCAGGCCGTCTCCGTGCTGAACAACGTGAGCTCCTCGCAGGTCGCCGGGGCCACGCTGTGCGTCGGTACCGGCGCGACGTCCGCCGCCGCCGTGGCTGCAGGCAACTCCGTTTGCGTCGCCACCGTGCCGCCCGCGACGGACGCAGGCCCGGTTTGCCTGCCGCCGGGCGCGACGGCCGCAGCGAACTCGCCGGCGGCGTTGAGCGGCCTTTGGTGGAATCCGGGCGAGTCCGGATGGGGAATCGACTTCACGCAGCGCGGCAGCAATGTCTTTGCCGCGTGGTACACGTACGACACGAGCGGCAACCCGAAGTGGTATGTCGCGTCCAACTGCACCATGGCCGCGGCCGGGCTGAGCAGCGGAGCCTGCAGCGGGACGCTCTACGAGGTGAACGGGCCCACGTTCTTCGGCACGGCCTTCAACACGTCGGCCGTGCACGTGGCCACGGCGGGTTCGTTGCAGGTGGCGTTCGCCGACGCCAACAACGCCACGATGAGCTACACGGTGGCAGGCCAAACCCGGACCGTGGCGATCGTGCGCGAGCCGCTCGCCGCTGGAACGACGCCACCCGCGGTCGATTACACCGACCTCTGGTGGAATCCGGCCGAGTCGGGCTGGGGCCTCACGATCGCGCAGCAGTTCAACGTGATCTTCGTCGCATGGTACGTGTACGACTCAAGCGGCAAGCCCGTCTGGCTTGTCGTCCCCAATTGCCCGGTGATCGGCACCGGGTGCACCGGGGCGCTCTATCGCACGACCGGGCCGCCGTTCGGGCCCACGTTCGACACGATGAGGGTCCACGCCTCCGTTGCCGGCACGGCGACGCTCGATTTCAGCGACCCGAACAACGGCACGCTCACCTACACGGTCGATGGCGTCGCGGGGAGCAAGTCGATCACGAGGGAGCTCTTCTGACCGCGAGCTAGGCCGCGAGCTGCAGCCCTGCGGCCCAGAGGGCGAGGCCCGCGAGCCCGCTCGCGCCGATCACCGGGATCACTTCCGCCTTCTTCGTGAGCAGCAGCGCCGCGGCCACGGCCGCGATGAGCGCGCTCGCTCCGTCGAAGCCGCCCGAGAGCGGCGCCTGGGGTGTTGCGTGCGGCCAGAGCACGTGCCATGCGAAGAACACCGTGAGGTTCATGATGACGCCCACCACGGCCGCGCTGATGGCGGTGAGCGGCGCGGTGAGCTTCAGGTCGTCGCGCGTGCGTTCCACGAGCGGCCCGCCCGCGAGGATGAAGAGGAACGAAGGAAGGAACGTGAAGAACGTGGCCACGGTGGCGCCGGCCACGCCCGCCGCGAGCAGCCCGCCGGGTCCCAGCGCCTGGTGCGTCCACGCGCCCACGAAGCCCACGAAGGCCACGATCATGATGAGCGGCCCGGGCGTGCTCTCGCCCAGCGCGAGGCCGTCGATCATCTGCGTGGCGGTGGTCCAGTGGTACTGCTCGACCGCGGCCTGGAGCACGTAGGGCAGCACCGCGTACGCGCCGCCGAAGGTGACCAGCGCCGACTTGGTGAAAAACCAGCCCATTTGCGCGAGGTCGGAGGCCCAGCCGAAGGCCGCGACGAGCGCGCCCAGCGCGACCGCCCAGATCGCCACGAAGGCGGCCACGATCGCGGCGAGCCTTCCCGGGGAGAAGCGGGCGTGTGCGGGCGTGGGCGTGTCGTCGTCGATCACCGCGGGCCTGCCAGTGTCCTTCGCCGCCGCATGGCCCTCCATGGAGAAGATCGCCGGCGCCGCGCGCCCGCCGACGAAGCCGATCGCGGCCGCCGCGAGGATCACCGCGGGGAAGGGCACGTCGAACGCGTACAGCGCCACGAAGGCCGCCGCCGCGACCGCCCACAGGAGCCAGTGCTTGAGCGCGCGCGTGCCGATGCGCCACGCCGCGGCGAGCACGATCGCCACCACCGCGGGCTTCACGCCGTAGAGCACCGCCGCGACCGCCGGCACCTGGCCAAAGACCACGTAGATCCACGACAACACGATGAGCACTACGAGCGAGGGCAGCACGAAGAGCGCCCCGGCCGCGATGCCGCCGCGCACGCCATGCAGAAGCCAGCCGATGTACGTCGCGAGCTGCGTGGCCTCCGGGCCCGGCAGCACCATGCAGTAGTTGAGCGCGTGCAGGAAGCGCCACTCCGAGATCCACGCGTGCCGCTCCACCAGCTCGCGGTGCATGATCGCGATCTGTCCCGCGGGGCCGCCGAAGCTCACGAAGCCGAGCTTCACCCAGAAGCGCAGCGCCTCGCGGAACGTGATCGCGCGAGGGGCCGTCACGTGGGCCGGGCCTGGGCAGGGAGGCGGGTTCGGAAATGGCATCCTTCGATGCTAGAATCCCCGGCCTTCACTGGAGGAGGCGATATGCAAGCATTCGACCGCGACCTCGACGTTCGCGGGCTCAACTGCCCGCTCCCGATCCTGCGCGCCAAGAAGGCGCTGGGCGAGCTCACCTCGGGCCAGGTGCTGAAGGTCATGGCCACCGACCCGGGCTCCGTGAAGGACTTCCAGGCGTTCTGCAAGCAGACCGGCAACGAGCTGCTGCAGCACGCCGAAGCGAACAGGGAATTCACCTTCTTCATGAAGCGCAAGTAGCGCCGGCCATGGCGGCGCTCGCGCCGGTGTTCGTCA
>DATIWC010000100.1:0-53694 GCA_035519515.1 Usitatibacter sp. | reverse complement strand
GTAGGCCTTGGCCTCGCCGCCGAACTTCTTCGACAGCACCAGCGTCATCGCCGCCGTAAGCGTCGTCTTGCCGTGGTCCACGTGACCGATCGTGCCCACGTTCACGTGGGGTTTGGTGCGCTCAAACTTGCCCTTGGCCATGATTGCTTGTCCCGATGATGTTGATGTCGCTGGTGCCCATGATGCGGATTGAACGCATGACCTCTCCCTTACCAAGGGAGTGCTCTACCACTGAGCTACATGGGCCGAAAAACTGTGGAGCGGGTGAAGGGAATCGAACCCTCGTCGTAAGCTTGGAAGGCTTCTGCTCTACCATTGAGCTACACCCGCCGCGGTTCCCCGACCCACACCGTTGCATGCACCGCCGGCCGACTGCTCGAGGGCCGTTGTGGCGAGTGCCACGTTCAACCTGGTGGAGAGGGTTGGATTCGAACCAACGTAGGCGCAAGGCCAACAGATTTACAGTCTGCCCCCTTTAACCACTCGGGCACCCCTCCGCGAAACTCTCGATTATCCACTAAATCCTTGGTTTCTGGCAAACAAAACCGGGATTTTCCCTTGTAGATTGGGTTCGCGCCCGGCAGGAATCCGCCGCCGGACAATAGATCATCGAGCCTTTCCAAGTGTTAGCACTTACTTCGACGTCGTGGCGGCGGGCGCCACCCTGCCTGGCGGTCGCGTGCCTGCTCGCCGTCTTCGCGGTGCGGGGCGCCGAGCCCGTCGTGGCGACCCCCCTGCAGACCTTCGCCGAGCTGGAGGCGGCGGGCGCGACCATCGGGACGATCCGAGTCGACTCGCGCAACATCTTCGACCTCGACGACCCGCGGGAGAACAACTCCTTCTTTCGCCTCGCCAACAAGCTGCACATCCGGACGCGCCCCGAGGTGATCCGGCGCTTCGTCCTGTTCAAGCCCGGCGACCGGCTCACGGTGCGGGCGATCGACGAGACCGAGCGGGTGATGCGCGGCAACCGCTTCCTCTACGACGTCGTGATCAAGCCCGCGGCGGTGCACGACAACGTCGTGGACATCGACATCGCCACGCGCGACACCTGGACGCTCGACCTCACCGGCCGTTATGCGCGTTCCGGCGGGACCAACACCACCGCGTTCGGCATCCTCGACTACAACTTCCTCGGCACCGGCACGCAGCTCGGCATCACCCAGACCTCGGACGTCGACCGGCACGGGACCCAGTTCATCGCCTCCTACGGCCAGGCGTTCGACGGATGGACGGCCCTCAGCGTCCAGACGTCGCGCTACAGCGACGGCGACCGCACGAGCGCCTCCGTGATGCGGCCGTTCTATTCGCTCGACACGCGCTGGGCGGCCGGGGCGAGCTGGGACCGCTGGAACCGCATCGACTCGATCTACAACGCGGGCGACACGGTTGCCAAGTACACCCACCACAGCGAGACGAGCGAGGTCTATGGCGGATGGTCGCCCGGGCTCGCGAACGCATTCACGCAGCGTTTCTCGGGCGGGCTCACCGTGCAGGACCACCGCTACGGCGTCGAGTCCACGGAGACGCCGCCCTCGCCCCTGCCCACCGACCATGACGTGCGCGGGGTCTTCCTGCGCTACGAGGTCGTCGAGGACCGCTACGCCAGGTTGCGCAACCGCGACCAGATCGCGCGCACCGAGTTCTTCGAGATGGGCCTCGCCTCGCTCGTGCAGGTGACGCGCGCGCTCGAATCCCTCGGATCGACCCGCTCCGCGTGGCTCTACAACGCGACGGTCTCCAGGGGATTCTCGTTCGACGGGGGCAACGACCTGCTCGCGAGCGCGATGGCGCAGCGCCAGGTGGCGAGCACCGGCAACCCGCTCACGCAGGTGGGCGGCGTGCTGCGCTTCTTCGCCCCGCAGTCGCCGCGCTACTCGTTCTACGCGCTCGCCTCCGGCGACCGCCTGGGCGACGGCGCGCAGGCACCGGACCAGCTGCTGCTGGGCGGCGACAACGGCCTGCGCGGCTATCCGCTGCGTTACCAGTCGGGCGACCGGCGCGCGCTCTTCACGCTCGAGGAGCGCGCCTACACCGACTGGTACCCCTTCCGCCTGATCCGCGTGGGCGGCGCGGTCTTCTACGACCGCGGCCGCGCGTGGGGCGGCGTGAACCAGAACACCGTGAACCCCGGCTGGCTTTCCGACGTGGGCATCGGGTTGCGCCTCGCCTGGGATCGCGCCGCGTTCGGCAACGTGCTGCACGCGGACATCGCCGTCCCGCTGGAGCGCGACTCCGGAATCAAGTCGGTGCAGTTCATCGTGAAGACGCAGCTGTCGTTCTGACCTGCCTTCGCCTCGGGGGTGCCGGCACCCCGAATCGAACGGGGGACCTACCGCTTACAAGGCGGTTGCTCTACCAGCTGAGCTATGCCGGCGATAGCGGGCGCTTACTTAATGACCTTGAGCCGGGCGCGGCCCGCTGCTGGGGGCTTGGGCGGATCGGCATCGGCTTCGCCCTGCACCGCCGCCGGTGTCGCCGGGGCGGCCGCGAGGGCCGCCGGGCTCTCCACCGTGAAGAAGGCGCCCTGCCCGTTCTCCCGGGCGAAGATGCCCTGCACGCGATCCACGGGGATGCTCACCTCGCGCGAGACCCCGTTGAAGCGAGCCGAGAACTGGATCAGCTCGTTGTTGATCGTGAGGTTGCGCGTGGCGTTGAGGCTCACGTTGAGGACGATCTCGCCGTTCTTCACGTACTCGAGCGGGATGCGCGTGCGCTCGTCCACCCGGACGCTCAGGTAGGGCGTGTAGCCGCAGTCCGAGCACCATTCGTAGATGGCGCGGATGAAATAGGGCTTGGTCGAGACGTCCGCCATGGCGAAAGCTTAACCGAACCCCGCCAACCTAGCGGCGCATCGCCTTTTCGGATGCCGTCATCGAGTCGATGAACGCCTGGCGCGAGAAGAGCCGCTCGGCGTACTTGAGCAGCGGCGCCGACTGCTTGTTCAGGCTCACCTGGTAGTGGTCCAGGCGCCACAGCAGGGGCGCGATCGCCACGTCCAGCATCGAGAACTCCTCGCCCAGCATGTACTTCTGCTTCACGAAGATCGGCGCGATCTGGATCAGGTTCTCGCGGATGTACAGGCGCGCCTTCTCCTGCGCCTTCTGGGTGCCCGATTCGAGCGTCTGCACGTGGTTGAAGAGCTCCTGCTCGAAGCGGAACAGGAAGAGGCGGGCGCGGGCGCGCATCACCGGGTCCGCCGGCATGAGCTGCGGGTGCGGGAAGCGCTCGTCGATGTACTCGTTGATGATGTTCGACTCGTACAGGACCAGGTCGCGCTCGACGAGGACCGGCGTGCGGTTGTACGGGTTCATCACCGCGAGGTCCTCGGGCTTGTTCATGAGGTCCACGTCGATGATCTCGAAATCCATGCCCTTTTCGTAGAGCACGATCCGGCACCGGTGGCTGAAGGGATCGGTGATCCCCGAGTAGAGCGTCATCATTGGCGATTGATTCCCTTGTATCGCCGCTTCTCGCGAGCGGCTCGAAGCCCGCGCTAGCGGACGTCCTTCCAGTATTCCTTCTTGAGCAGCAGCGTGATCACGTACAGGCCGGCGAGGAAGAACATGACGAGGATGCCCCAGCGCTTGCGGCTGGGCGCCGCGGGCTCCGCCATCCACGTGAGGTAGTTCACCAGGTCCGCCACGTAACGGTCGTACTCGACCGGCTTCATGGAGCCCGGCTGCTCGAGCACGAGCTTCGCGGTCACGACCTCGTCGCCCGTGCTTTCGTCCATGTGCTTCTTCACGTCGAGCGCCTGCGAGCCCTGGTATTCCCACAGCACGTGCGGCATCGCCACGTTCGGGAACACCGTGTTGTTCCAGCCCGTCTTGCTCTTCGGGTCCTTGTAGAAGGAACGCAGGTAGCCGTAGAGCCAGTCGGGGCTGCGCGAGCGGCCGATGAGCGAGAGGTCGGGCGGCACGGTGCCGAAGGCCGCCTTGGCGATCTTCGGGTCGAGCGCGGTGGTCATGTTGTCGCCGATCTTGTCGGTGGCGAGCAGCAGGTTCTCGGAGATCTGCTGCGGCGTGAGGCCCAGGTCCTCGAGCCGCGCGTAGCGCATCACGTTGGCCGAGTGGCAGTTGAGGCAGTGGTTCACGAAGATGGCGGCGCCGCGCTGCAGCGACAGCTTGTCGTGCGCGTCGATGGGCGCGCGCTCGAGCTTCGGGCCGCCTTCCTCCGCCCACGTGGCGAGCGGGAGGGCCAGGCACAGGATCGCAAGGATCTTCTTCATCACCAGGTCACCCGCGCGGGCTCGGGCTTCTCCCGGTCCGAGGCCGTGTAGAAAGGCATGAGCACGAAGAAAAGGAAGTAGACGACGGTGAGCACGCGGGCCACCCACAGCGCGATGTAGTCGCCGCCGACGAGGGGCACGCCCTTGCCGAACTCGCCCCACACCGTCGTGGGCTCGACGCCCAGGTAGCCCAGGATCAGGAACGAGATCACGAAGAAGGTGAACCACGCGCGGTACTTGGGCCCGCGATAGCGGATCGACTTCACCTTGCCGCGGTCGAGCCACGGGACCACGAAGAAGACCATGACCGCGGCGCCCATCACCGCGACGCCCGGGAACTGCGAGTTGAACATCGGCGGGACGGCACGCAGCATCGCGTAGTACGGCGTGAAGTACCAGACCGGCGCGATGTGCGCCGGGGTCTTGAGCGGGTCGGCCGGGATGAAGTTGTTGGCCTCGAGGAAGTAGCCGCCCATCTCCGGGGCGAAGAAGATGATCGCCGCGAACACGATGAGGAAGACCGACACGCCCAGCAGGTCCTTCACCGTGTAGTAGGGGTGCATCGGGATGCCGTCGCGCGGATGGCCCGACGCCGGATCGATGTCCTTCTTGATCTCCACGCCGTCGGGGTTGTTGGAGCCCACCTCGTGCAGCGCCATGAGGTGCGCGGCGACGAGCCCCAGCAGCACGAGCGGCAGCGCGATCACGTGCAGCGCGAAGAAGCGGTTCAGCGTCGCGTCCGAGACGTTGTAGTCGCCGCGGATCCAGATCGCGAGCGGCTCGCCGATGAAGGGCACCGTCCCGAACAGGTTGATGATCACCTGCGCGCCCCAGTAGGACATCTGGCCCCACGGCAGCAGGTAGCCGAAGAAGGCCTCGCCCATGAGCGCGAGGTAGATCATCACGCCGAAGATCCAGATCAGCTCGCGGGGCTTGCGGTAGGAGCCGTACATGAGCCCGCGCACCATGTGCAGGTAGACGCAGATGAAGAAGGCCGAGGCGCCGGTCGAGTGGATGTAGCGGATGAACCAGCCGCCCGGCACGTCGCGCATGATGTACTCGACGGAAGCGAAGGCCTCCGTGGCGGACGGCTTGTAGTTCATCGTGAGGAAGATGCCCGAGGTGATCTGGATCACCAGCACGAGCAGGGCGAGCGAGCCGAAGTAGTACCAGAAGTTGAAGTTCTTCGGAGCGTAGTACTCCGACATCTGGTCCTTCCAGAGCGACACCAGCGGGAAGCGCTGGTCGATCCAGGTGACGACGCCGTTCAGGGGACCGAGCCCCGTGACCGGCTGCTTGGCGGCGGCCATCGGCTAGGCCCCTTTCTTCGAGTCTTCGCCGATCGCCACCACGGTGTCGCTCACGTAGCGGTGCGGCGGGATCACGAGGTTCTTCGGCGCGGGCGAGCCCTTGAAGACGCGCGCGGACAGGTCGAAGCGCGAGTTGTGGCACGGGCAGTAGTAGCCGCCCGGCCATTCGGCGCCCATGTCGGAGGCGGCGCCGATCTCCTTCTTGAGCGTGGGCGAGCAGCCCAGGTGCGTGCACACGCCCGTGGCGATGAACCATTCGGGCTTGATCGACCGCGTGGGACCCTTGATGTACTCGGGCTGGTCGGAATCCTTCGACTCCGGGTCCACGAGCAGCGCGTCGTGCTTGGCGAGCCCGTCGAGCATCTCGGGCGTGCGGCGCAGCACCCAGATGGGCTTGCCCCGCCATTCGAAGGTCACCTGCTGGCCCGGCTCGATGCGCGAGATGTCGGCCTCGACGGGCGCGCCGGCGGCTAGCGCACGGGCGCTGGGCCACCAGCTGGCGAGGAACGGCACCGCCACGGCGGCGCCCGCCACGCCCCCCGCCACCGAGGTGGCGATGATGAGCAGGCGGCGTTTCTTTTCGTCGACTTGATCCTGGACGATGGCGGTCATTGCGCGGGGATTTCCGGGGAAGGGACGCGGGGGACGAGTTTAGCCCGGCATTTTACTGGATTTGGGGCCGGGACTTGAAGCCCGCCCCGGATTCGGATTGACGGGCCCCCGCGCGGCACCTAGATTCGGGCTTTCCTTCAGGCAGGGAGGTGCATGAGCTTCGCATCGGAATTCCGCGAATTCGCGGTAAAGGGCAACGTGGTCGACCTCGCCGTGGGCGTGATCATCGGCGCGGCCTTCGGCAAGATCGTCGATTCGCTGGTGAACGACCTCATCATGCCGGTGATCGGCAAGTTCACCGGGGGGATCGACTTCTCGGGCCATTTCATCGCGCTCGCGGCGATCCCGCCCAACGTGGCGCAGACGGTGGCGGACCTCAAGAAGGCCGGCGTCCCGGTGATCGCCTACGGCAGCTTCATCAACGTGGTGGTGAACTTCGTGATCCTCGCCCTGATCGTCTTCGTGATGGTCCGGGAGGTCAACAAGCTGCGCCGCCCGCCCCCGGCCGCGGCCCCCGCCGCCCCGCCCGAGGACGTGGCGCTGTTGAGGGAGATTCGCGACGCGCTCGTGAGAAAATAGGAGGCCATGCGCAAGCTCTGGCTCCTTTTCGCCCAGGCGGTCACCCTCACGCTCGCCGCGCTCTTCGTCGTGAGCCTCGTGAAGCCGGAATGGCTTTCCTGGCGCACGCAGGTGGTCGAGGTGCGCGAGGCCCCCACGGCCGTGATGTCGCCGGTCACCGCGTCGCCCCGCCTTTCGTTCAGCGAGGCGGCGCGCAAGGCCACGCCCTCGGTGGTGAACATCTCGGCCACCCGGCAGGTGAAGCGGCACAACCCGCTCATCGACGACCCGGCCTTCCAGCGATTCTTCGGCGAGCGCTTCACGCTGCCCCCCGAGACGCAGCTCTCCCTGGGCTCGGGCGTCGTGGTGAGCCGGGAGGGCTACATCCTCACCAACGACCACGTGGTCGAGGGCGTGACGGACATCCAGGTGACGCTCGCCGACGGGCGGACCATGGCCGGGAAGATCGTGGGCACGGACCCGGACACGGACCTCGCCGTGGTGCGCGTCCCCGCCACGGGCCTCACGCCGATCACCTTCGGCTCGTCGGATGCCGCCAAGGTGGGCGACGTGGTGCTCGCGATCGGCGACCCCTTCAGCGTCGGGCAGACCGTGACCATGGGCATCATCAGCGCCACGGGCCGCGACATCCAGGCGAGCCCGTTCGGCACGTTCATCCAGACCGACGCGGCGATCAACCCCGGCAACTCGGGCGGCGCGCTCGTCGACGCCAACGGCAACCTGATCGGCATCAACACGCTGATCTTCTCGCGCTCGGGCGGCTACCAGGGCATCGGGTTCGCCATCCCGGTGAGCCTCGCCAAGACCGTGATGGAGGAGATCATCGAGACCGGCACCGTCACGCGCGGCTGGTTCGGCGTGGAGGTCGCGAACATCACGCCGGAGCTCGCCGATTCGCTGGGCCTGAAGACCACCCACGGGGCCATCGTGGGCGCCATCGACCGCGGCAGCCCTGCCGAGCGCAGCGGCATGCGCCTGGGCGACGTGATCGTCGCCGTGGGCGGGCGGCCCGTGGCCGACGTCAACACGACGCTGAACGCCATCGCCGCGGTGTCGCCGGGCAAGTCGGTGCCGGTGAAGGTCCTGCGGCGCAACCAGGAAGTCGCCCTGGACGTGCTGGTGGGCAAGCGCAAGCCGCGCGTGCGCGACCCGAACGAGTAGCTACTCGCGCTTCGGCTCGCCGATCGCCTCGCCTTCCTTGCGGCGGCGCTCGACCAGCGCGGCCACCAGGATCCCCGCCTCGTAGAGCAGGCACATGGGCACCGCGAGCGAGATCATCGAGATCGCATCGGGCGGCGTGATGAACGCCGCGATGGCGAAGATTCCCACGATCACGTAGCCGCGGAACTCCCGCAGCTGGTCCACCGAGATGATCCCCGTGAGCACCAGCACGACCACCACCACGGGCACCTCGAAGGCGATGCCGAAGGCGAAGAACATCCCGAGCACGAAGTTGAAGTAGGCCTCGATGTCCGGCGCGACCGAGATGCTCTTCGGCGCGAAGCTCGCGATGAACGCGAACACGCGCCCGAACACCACGAAGTAGCAGAACGCCATCCCGCAGAAGAAGAGGAACGTGCTGCTCACGATGAGCGGGAGCACCAGCCGCTTCTCGTGCGCGTAGAGCCCCGGGGCCACGAAGGCCCACGCCTGGTAGAGCACGTAGGGCAGCGCCCCGAGGAAGGCGGCCATCGCCGCGATCTTCATCGGGATGAGGAAGGGCGTCACCACGCCGGTGGCGATCATCTTCGACCCCTCGGGAAGCGCGGCCATCAGGGGCCGCGCGAGCAGGTCGTACATCTCGGCGCTGAAATAGAGCGCGGGCACCAGCAGGATCCCGACCGCGAGCAGGCTCCGGATGAGGCGCTCGCGCAGCTCGATCAGGTGCGAAAGGAAGGTTTCCTGCGGCTCCTGCACGGCGCGCGCCCCGCGGCCTTCAGCCCGACGCGCGGTCGCGCGCGGCAGGCGGCGCGGGCTCGTCGATGCCGAGCTCGAGCTGCGGCGAGGCGGGCGGCGCGGCTGCCTCGCCGGCGGGCACGGGCGGGTCGTTGGCGGCCGGGGCGTTCGCCTCGAGCGAGCGCTCGATGCTCGCGGTGGCCTCGCGCATCTGGCTCTCGGCCTCGCGCACGTTGGTCTCGACCGTCGACTGGAAGGCGCGCGCGGCGCTCTCGAACTCGTTCTTCACGTTGTGCAGGTCGGCGGCTTCCATCTCGCGGCGCACGTCGGATTTCACCTGCGCCACGTAGCGCTGCAGGCGCCCGTACAGCGCGCCCGCGGTGCGCGCGACGCGCGGCAGGCGCTCGGGGCCGATCACCACCAGCGCGACCACGAAAAGCAGGAAGAGCTTGAAGAAGCCGAAGTCGAACATGCGGGGATCGCGGGCGCGGCCCGCGGCGGACTAGCCCTTCTGGCGGTCCTTGATCTCGCCTTCGATGGTGGAGCCCTGCGGGCCTTGCGCGGTGAGCTCGCCGGGTTTCTTCGCCGCCTCTTCCTCGCCCTTCATGCCGTCCTTGAAGCCCTTCACCGCGCCGCCGAGGTCGGCGCCGATGTTGCGCAGCTTCTTCGTGCCGAAGACGAGCAGCACGATGAGCAGGAGGATCAGCCAGTGCCAGATGCTAAATGAGCCCATGATGTTTCTCCCGGGGTCCCGCGGGCCGCTATTCCTTCGCGATCATGCGTGGAAGGGGATTCGGGCCGCCGATGATGTGGATATGCAAATGATACACGTCCTGCCTTCCGATCCGGCCCGTGTTGATGATGGTGCGGAAGCCTTCCGGCGAGCCCTGCTCGCGGGCGAGCCGCCCGGCCATCGCCATCATGCGGCCCAGTGTGGCGGCGTCCGCGCCGGTCACCTGCGCCAGCGAATCCACGTGCTTCTTGGGGATGATCATGAAATGCACGGGCGCGACGGGGTTGATATCGTGGAAGGCGAGCATTTCGTCGTCCTCGTAGACCTTCTTCGAGGGGATCTTGCCCTCGACGATCTTGCAGAAGATGCAGTCGGTCACTTCGGAGCCTCCTTGCCGCGCGCGGCCTTCTCCGCGAGGCCCGAGCGGCCTTCGCGCCTTTCGAGCTCCGCGAGCACTTCGGCGACCGGCACGCCGTGCCACGCGAGCATCACCATGCAGTGGAACCAGAGGTCGGCGGTCTCGTGCACGATCGCGTCGCGGTCGCCCGTCTTGGAGGCGAGCACGGTTTCCACCGCCTCCTCCGCCACCTTCTTGAGGATCTGGTCGAGGCCCTTCGCGTTGAGCGAGGCCACGTAGGACGCGCCGGGGTCGGCCTCGCGGCGCCCGGCGATCGTGGCCTCGAGGCGCTCGAGCGTGCCGCGCTCAGGCATCGCCGCTCCCGGCGACGACCGGATCCGTATCGGCCGTCTCCACCCAGCGCCGCGCGCCCTGGGACGTCTCGAGGCGGCGGAAGAAGCAGCGCCGGCGCCCGGTGTGGCACGCCACGCCCGCCACGCTTTCAACGCGCAGCAGGACCGTGTCGGCGTCGCAGTCGAGGCGCACCTCCACCACGCGCTGCACGTGCCCCGACGTCTCGCCCTTGCGCCACAGCGCCTTGCGCGAGCGCGACCAGTAGTGGGCCTCGCCGGAAGCGACCGTGCGCTCGAGCGAATCGCGGTTCATCCACGCGAGCATGAGCACCTCGCCGCTGGAGGCGTCCTGCGCCACCGCGGGCACGAGCCCGTCCGCATTCCACGCCACCGCCTCGATCCAGTCGCTCATGAGTCCAGCCGCATCTCGATGCCCCGGCCGGCCAGGTAACGCTTGGCCTCGGGGATGCTGATCTCGCCGAAATGGAAGACCGACGCGGCGAGCAGCGCATCGGCCCGCCCTTCGATCACGCCCTGCGCGAGGTGCTCCAGCGTGCCCACGCCGCCGCTCGCGATCACCGGGACCGTCACCGCCTCGGACACCGCGCGCGTGAGGCCCAGGTCGAAGCCGCTCTTGGTTCCGTCGCGGTCCATGCTGGTGAGCAGGATCTCGCCTGCGCCGCGGCTCACCATTTCACGCGCCCATTCTACGGCATCGATTCCGCGCGCCTTGCGCCCGCCGTGCGTGTAGACCTCCCAGCCGCCCGGGGACCGCGCGCGCGCGTCGATCGCGACGACGATGGCCTGCGAGCCGAAGCGGCGCGCGGCGCCCGCGACCAGTTGGGGCTCCTCCACGGCCGCGGTGTTGATGCTCACCTTGTCGGCGCCCGCGTTGAGGAGCTTGCGCACGTCCTCCACCGAACGCACGCCGCCGCCGACGGTGAGCGGGATGAAGACCTCGTCGGCCACCTTCTCGATCACGTCCACCATCGTGTCGCGCGCATCGCTCGAGGCGGTGATGTCGAGGAAGGCGAGCTCGTCGGCGCCCGCCGCGCCGTAGCGGCGCGCGATCTCGACCGGGTCGCCCGCGTCGCGCAGCTCGACGAAGCGCACGCCCTTCACCACGCGCCCGGCGTGCACGTCGAGGCAGGGAATGAGACGCTTGGCGAGGATGGTTGGATTTCCCGACGACGCTTCGCGATCACGCGACATCGCCGGCGGCGAGCTTCACCGCCGCGGCGAAATCGAGCTTGCCTTCGTAGATCGCGCGGCCCGCGACGCAGGCGGTGATGCCTTCCGACTCCACCGCCATCAGCGCGCGCACGTCCTCCAGGCTCGCCAGGCCCCCGCTCGCGATCACGGGCACCGAGAGCGATTGCGCGAGGCGCACGGTGGCCTCGATGTTCACGCCGGTGAGCATGCCGTCGCGGCCGATGTCGGTGTAGATCACCGCCTCGACGCCGTAATCCTGGAAGCGCTTCGCGAGGTCCACCACGTCGTGGCCGGTGAGCTTGGACCATCCGTCCGTGGCGACCTTGCCGTCCTTGGCGTCGAGCCCGACGATGATGTGGCCGGGGAATGCGTCGCACGCCTCGTGCAGGAACCCCGGGTTCTTCACCGCCGCGGTCCCGATGATCACGTAGGACACGCCGTCGTCGAGGCAGCGCTCGATGGTGTCCAGGTCGCGGATGCCCCCGCCCAGCTGGATCGGCACGTCGGAATCCACCGAGGCGATGATCGCCTTGATGGCCGGCTCGTTCTTGGGCTTGCCCGCGTGGGCGCCGTTCAGGTCCACCACGTGCAGCCGGCGCGCGCCCAGCTTGCACCACTGCGCCGCGGCCTTGCCGGGCTCCTTGGAAAAGACGGTGGCCGAATCCATGCGGCCCTGCTCGAGTCGCACGCACGAGCCGTCCTTCAGGTCGATGGCGGGGATGATCAGCATGGAGTGCGGGGTGGAATCGCTAGGGATCCCATTGGACGAAATTGCCGAGGAGTGCCAGCCCCGCCGTGCCGCTTTTTTCAGGATGGAATTGGGTCGCGAAAATATTATCGCGCGCGATGGCGGAGGTAAAGCGATCCGGATAGTCGGTGCCGCCGGCGGTGAGCGAGGCCTCCCCCGGGTCGCAGTAGTAGCTGTGCACGAAATAGAAGCGGCTGCCGTCGCCCACGCCCTTCCACAGGGCGTGCGGGGCCACCTGCCAGACCTCGTTCCAGCCCATGTGCGGCACCTTGAGGCCGGGGCCGCCCGCGAAGCGGCGCACGCGCCCGGCAAATACGCCGAGCCCCGGGGTGTCGCCCTCGTCGCTGTGCTCGAAGAGCATCTGCTGTCCCACGCAAAGGCCCAGGAAGGGCTTCGCGCGCGCGCTTTCCTTCACCGCCTCGCCCAGCCCGTGCTCGGAGAGCGCGCGCATGCAATCGGGCATCGCGCCCTGGCCCGGGAAGACCACGCGGTCGGACCTGCGCACGCGCTCGGCCTCGGCCGTGATGCAGATGTCGGCATCCGGCGCCACGTGGCGCAGCGCCTTCTGCACCGAGCGCAGGTTGCCCATGCCGGAGTCCACGATGCAGATGCTTTGGGAGGTGCGGGGCACGAGGCCGGGACGCAGGCTAGAGGGAACCCTTGGTGGAAGGAACGACGCCGGCGGCGCGCGGATCGGGCTCGACCGCCATGCGCAGGGCACGGGCGAACGCCTTGAACACGGTCTCGCACTGGTGGTGCGCGTTGTCGCCGCGCAGGTTGTCGACGTGCACGGTCGCCATCGCGTGGTTCACGAAGCCCTGGAAGAACTCGTGCGTGAGGTCCACGTCGAACTCGCCCACGCGCGCGCGGCGGAAGTCCACGTGGAACTCGAGGCCCGGGCGCCCGGAGAAGTCCACGACCGCGCGGGAAAGCGCCTCGTCGAGCGGCACGTAGGCGTGGCCATAGCGGCGGATGCCCTTCTTGTCCCCGAGGGCCTTGGCCACCGCCATGCCCAGGGTGATGCCGATGTCCTCGACGGTGTGGTGCGCGTCGATATCCAGGTCGCCGCGCGCGTCCACCTCGAGGTCGAGCGCACCGTGGCGAGCGACCTGGTCGAGCATGTGGTCGAGGAACGGGATGCCCGAGGCGAGCTTCGCCGCGCCGCGCCCGTCGAGGTCGAGGGCGACGCGGATCTGCGTTTCGCGCGTGTCGCGCTGGATTTCGGCCTTGCGCATGAGGTCAGCCGAGCGCCCGGGACAGGGCATCGAGCATTCGCGTGTTCTCGTCGGTGGTTCCGACCGTGAGCCTCAGGCAGTGGGCCAGCAGGGGATGCGAGCCGTGCAAGTTCTTGACCAATATACCACGCTGCCGAAGGCCCTCGAAGGTGGCGGGCGCGTCCGGCACGCGCACCAGGACGAAGTTGGCGGCGGAGGCGAAGCGCTTCACGCGCGCCAGCGCGTCGAGGCTTGCCTCCAGGCGCTCGCGCTGCGCCACGATGGCGCGCGTCTGCGCCTCGAAGACGTCGCGATGCGCGAGCAGCAGGTCGGCCGCCGCGGCCGACAGCACGTTCACGTTGTACGGCATGCGCAGCTTCTCGAGCTCCTGGATCCACTCGCGCGTCGCGATGCCCACGCCCACCCGCAGCCCCGCGAGGCCCAGCTTGGAGACCGTGCGCACGAGCAGGAGGTTGGGATGCCGCCCCACCTCGTCGAGCAGCGTGGCACCCCCCGAGAACGCGTAGTAGGCCTCGTCGATCGCCACGAGCCCCGGGGACGCCTCGACCGCGCGCAGGATCGCCTCGCGCGGGAAAAGGTTGCCGGTGGGATTGTTCGGGTACGCGATCCAGGTGAGCGCGGGGCGCTCGCGCTCGATCGCCGCCGCGAGCGCGGCCTCGTCGAGCGTGAAGTCCGCATTCAACGGGACGCCCACGTAACGCAGGCCCGCCGCGATCGCCGCCAGGCGGTACACGACGAACGAGGGCTCGAGCGAGAGCACCGCGGCGCCGCGGCGCGCGAGCGCGACGGTCAGGAGCTGCAGGATCTCGTCCGAGCCGTTCCCCAGCACGAGGTCGAGGTGTTCCGGGATCGACATCGTCTCGCGCAACCTCGCCTTCAACGCGGCGCCCGTGGGATCGGGATAGCGATTGACCGCCACCTGCGCGAGGCGCTCGCCCATCTCGCGCGCGAGCTCCGCGGGAAGGCGATGGGGATTTTCCATGGCGTCGAGCTTCACGAGGCCCGCCGCCGGCGGCACGTGGTAAGCGGTGAGCGCGCGAACCTCCTCGCGCACGAGGTCCGCGGGGCCCTTCACGCCTCCCCCTTCAGGCGCCACTCGGCGCTGCGCGCATGCGCTTCCAGCCCTTCGGCCCGCGCGAGCGTGGCCGCGACGGGGCCCAGCCGGCGCGCGCCCTCGGCGCTCACGCCGATCACGCTCGAGCGCTTCTGGAAGTCGTACACGCCCAGGGGCGAGGAAAAGCGCGCCGTGCGCGAGGTGGGCAGCACGTGGTTGGGCCCGGCGCAGTAGTCGCCCAGCGACTCCGAGGCGTGGTGCCCGAGGAAGATCGCGCCGGCATGGCGGATCCTCGCGAGGAGCCGGTCGGGATCGGCCACCGCGAGCTCGAGGTGCTCGGGTGCGACGCGGTTGGCGAGATCGCAGGCCTCGTCGAGGCCGCGCGCGAGGATGAGCGCGCCGCGCGCGGCGAGCGAGGCCTCGATGATCGCGCGGCGCGGCATGGACTCGAGCTGGCGCCGCATCGACTGCGCGACCCGGTCCAGCAATCCCGCGTCGGGCGTGACCAGGATCGCCTGCGCCACCTCGTCGTGCTCGGCCTGCGAGAAGAGGTCCATGGCGACCCAGTCGGGGTTCGCGGTCGCATCGGCGATGACGAGGACCTCGGAGGGCCCGGCCACCATGTCGATGCCGACGCGGCCGAACACGCGCCGCTTGGCCGCGGCGACGTAGGCGTTGCCCGGGCCCACGATCTTGTCCACGGCGGGCACCGTCTGCGTGCCGAACGCGAGCGCGCCGATCGCCTGCGCGCCGCCCACGCGGATGATGCGATCCACGCCCGCGAGCGCGGCGGCCGCGAGCACCGGCGCGTTCAGCTCGCCGCCCGGCGTGGGCGTCACCATCACGAGCTCGGGCACGCCGGCCACCTTGGCCGCGATCGCGCCCATGATCACGGAGGAGGGATAGGCCGCCTTTCCCCCCGGCACGTACATCCCCACGCGGTCGAGCGGCGTCACCTGCTGGCCCAGGACCGTGCCGTCGCCGCCTTCCATGCGCCACGACGATTGCGACTGGCGCTCGTGGTAGGCGCGGATGCGCCGTGCGGCGATCTCGAGCGCCTCGCGCTCGGCGCCGGGCAATGCGGCAAGCGCCGCGCGCGCCTCGCCCGGCGGCACGACGAGCGCCGCGGCCGATGCGGGCTTCCAGCGGTCGAAGCGCGCGGTGAATTCCAGCAGCGCCGCGTCGCCGCGCGCGCGCACGGCCTCCAGGATTTCGGCGGTCGCGCGCTCCACGCCCTCGTCGATCGCGCCCTCGAAGGCGAGCAGCGCCTCCAGCGCCGCGTCGAAGCCTGCCTGCGCCGTGGAAAGGCGGCGCGGCTCAGCCACCGGCGGCGCGCCCCAGCGACTCGATGAGCGGCGCGAGCTCGGCGCGCTGCATCTTCATCGACGCCGGGTTCACGATGAGCCGGCTCGACACGGGCATGATCTCCTCGACCACGCGCAGCCTGTTGGCGCGCAGCGTCTGGCCGGTGTCGACCAGGTCGACGATCGCGTCGGCGAGGCCCACCAGCGGGGCGAGCTCCATGGACCCGTAGAGCTTGATGAGGTCCACGTGCACGCCCTTCGCGGCGAAATGCTCGCGCGCGGTCGAGATGTACTTGGTGGCCACGCGAAGCCGCGCGCCCTGGCGCACCGCGGCGGCGTAGTCGAAACCCTCGGGCACGGCCACCACCATCGTGCAGCGGGCGATGCCCAGGTCGAGCGGCTGGTAGAGGCCCTGGCCGCCGTGCTCGGCGAGGATGTCGCGCCCGGCCACGCCCAGGTCGGCCGCCCCGTGCTGCACGTAGGTGGGCACGTCGGCGGCGCGCACGAGGACCAGGCGCAGGTCGGGGCGCTGCGTGGCGAGGATCAGCTTGCGCGAGGACTCGGGGTCCTCGGCCGGCCGGATGCCTGCCGCCGAGAGCAGCGGCAGCGTCTCCTCGAAGATGCGTCCCTTGGCGAGCGCGAAGGTGATCATCGCGTCAGGATACCCGCGTGATGCGCGCGCCCAGTTGCGCAAGGCGCGTCTCGATGTGCTCGTAGCCGCGATCGAGATGGTAGATGCGGTCGATCACGGTCTCGCCCCGGGCGACCAGCGCGGCGATCACGAGGCTCGCGGAAGCGCGCAGGTCCGTGGCCATCACCGCGGCGCCGGTCAAGGCGTCCACGCCCGTGACGAGCGCCGTGTTGCCCTCGATGTCGATGCGCGCGCCCAGGCGGCGCAGCTCCTGCACGTGCATGAAGCGGTTCTCGAAGATGGTTTCCGTCACGTGGGCGGTGCCCGCGGCCACGCTGTTCAGCGCGATGAACTGGGCCTGCATGTCGGTGGGAAAGCCCGGATAGGGCGCCGTGCGCAGGCTCACCGCCTTGGGCCGCGCGCGCATGGCGAGCCGCACCGTGCCCTCGCCCACCTCGATGGCAGCGCCCGCCTCGCGCAGCTTGTCGATCACCGCGTCGAGGCTGCCGACGGGGGCGTCCGTGAGCGTTACGGCTCCGCGCGTCGCGGCGGCCGCGGCGAGGAAGGTGCCCGCCTCGATGCGGTCGGGCATCACCGAGTGCTCCACGCCGTGCAGCTTCGCCACGCCCTCGATCACGACCTCGTCGCTGCCGTGCCCGCGGATGCGCGCGCCCATCGCGATGAGGCAGCGGGCGAGGTCCACCACTTCCGGCTCGCGCGCCGCGTTCTCGAGGACGGTCTCGCCTTCGGCGAGGCACGCCGCCATCATCAGGTTCTCGGTGCCCGTCACCGTCACGGTGTCCATGAAGATGCGCGCGCCCTTCAGCCGCGGGGCGGTGGCGTGGATGTAGCCCGCCTCGATGGCGATGCGCGCGCCCATCGCGGTGAGCCCCTTGATGTGCAGGTCCACGGGCCGCTCGCCGATGGCGCAGCCGCCGGGCAGCGACACGCGCGCCTCGCCGAAGCGCGCGGTGAGCGGTCCCAACGCGAGGATCGAGGCGCGCATCGTCTTCACGAGGTCGTAGGGCGCGACCGGCTCGGCGACCGCCGAGGCCTCGAGCTCCACGCCGTGCACGGCGCGCTTCGCCTTCACGCCCATGCGCTCGAGCAGCTTCACCATGGTGCGGACGTCGTTCAGGTCCGGCACGTTGGCGATGCGCACGGGCGCCTCGGTGAGCAGCGCGGCGGCGAGGATGGGCAGGGCGGCGTTCTTCGCGCCTGCCACGCGGACCTCGCCCGCGAGCGGCGTTCCGCCGTGGATGGAGAGTTTTTGCACGACGCTAGCCTACATCAGCCGGCAGACCACTCCTCGGGCGCGAGCGTCTGCATGGACAGCGCGTGGATCTCGCCGTGCATGCGGGCGCCCAGTGCCGCGTAGACCAGCTGGTGCCGGCGCACGCGCGCGAGCCCCGCGAAGCGCGGGCTCACGATGAGGGCCTCGAAATGCGCGCCGTCGCCGCGCACCTCGACGTGGGTGCACTCCAGCCCCGCGCGGATCGACTCCTCGATGGAAGAAGGCTCGACCGTCATGCGGCGTGGGGCTGGATCAGCTCGGCCACGCCGTAGAGCTCGGCGAGCGCAAGCAGGTTCGCGGGAAGGTTCACGAAGACGAGCGTCTGCCCGCGGCGCGCGGCAAGCCGCCTCCAGTCGAGCAGGAGCGCCACCGCGGCGGAGTCCACGGCCGTGATGGCGGAGAAGTCGAGCGTGAGGCGCTGCGGCAGGTCGGGGCGCGCGGCGTACTCGGTCGTCTGCGCGAGCACCGCGGGGACGGTGTCGAACGACAGCGCGCCCGTGAGGGCGAGCGATTCGGCAGGCGCCGCGGGGGTGCTCACAGCGCCGCGGAGCGCCGCGGCGGCTCGCGGTTGCGCTCCTGCAGGGCCTTCACCAGGCCGTCGATGCCGCCGCGCTGGACCTGGTCGTTGAACGTGCCGCGGTAGGTGGTCACGAGCGACGCGCCGTCGATCACGACGTCGTAGACCTTCCAGTCCGCGTCGGTCTTCTCCATCGAGTAGTCGATGGGAATCGGCGGCCCGCCCTGCTGGATCACCGAGGTGCGCACGACCGCCTCCTTGTCGCCGGCGCCCGACTTGCCGGGCTTCACCTCGATCGTCTGGTTGCGGTACTGGCTGAGCGAGTTCGAGTACGTGCGCACGAGCAGCGTGCGGAACTGCTTCACGAGCTCCTGCTTCTGCGCGTCGTTCGCCTCTTTCCAGTTCTTGCCCACCGCGAGGCGCGTCATGCGCTCGAAGTCGAAGTGCGGCAGCACCTTCGCCTCGGCGAGCTCGACCACCTTGGTCATGTTGCCGTTCTGCAGGTCCTTGTCCGACTTGATGATCGTGAGCACCTCGTCGGTGACGCGCTTCACGAGCGCCTCGGGCGCTTCCTGCGCCAGGGCGAGCGCCGGGATGAACGCGGCGGCAAGCAGGGCTAGGGTGCGTAGCATGGGAGATTCCTGTGGAGGGGTTGAACCGCTTCGACTCAACGCATGGGGGCGCGGTTCCGGCTACTTCTTCGCGGGCGCGGGCGTCGGGGGCGCCGCGGCCGGCGACTCCTGCGCCTTGCTGAAGAGGACCTGGCTGATCAGCTTCTCCAGCACGACCGCCGACTGCGTGATGGTGATGCGATCGCCCGAGGCGAGCTTCTTGTCGTCGCCGCCCGCGTCCAGGCCCACGTAGTTCTCGCCGAGCAGCCCCGACGTGAGGATCGAGGCGCTGGTGTCCCTCGGGAACGAATAGCGCCGGTCGAGCGCGAGGGTGACGTGCGCCTGGTAGCGCTCGTTGTCGAAGCGGATGTCGGCCACGCGGCCCACCAGCACGCCGGCGCTGCGCACCGGCGCGCGCACCTTGAGCCCGCCGATGTTGTCGAAGCGCGCTTCCACGCGGTAGGTCTCGGTGGCGCGCTCGGCGCCGAGGTTGCCCACCTTGAGCGCCAGCACCAGCAGCGCCGCGAAGCCCGCGGTGACGAAGGCGCCGAACCAGAGGTCGATGGTCGTACGTTCCATGAGTGTCAGCTTTCGCCGCGCAGCATGAATGCGGTGAGCATGAGGTCGAGCGCGAGGACCATGAGGGCCGAGGTGACGACGGTCCGCGTGGTGGCGCCCGAGACGCCCTCGGCCGTCGGCGGCGCGTCGTATCCCTCGAAGGTGGCGATCACGGTGATCGCGATACCGAACACGAAGGACTTCACGATGCCGTTCCACACATCATAGCGGAAGTCCACCTGCGACTGCATTTGCGACCAGAACGCGCCGTTGTCCACGCCGATCAGCACCACGCCCACGATGTAGCCGCCGAAGACCCCCATCGCGGAGAAGAGCAGCGAGAGGATCGGCATCGAGATGATGCCGGCCCAGAACCGGGGCGCGATGACGCGCGCCATGGGCGAGACCGCCATCATGTCCATCGCGGTGAGCTGCTCGGTGGTCTTCATGAGCCCGATCTCGGCGGTGATGGCGCTGCCCGCGCGCGAGGCGAAGAGCAGCGCCGAGACCACCGGCCCCAGCTCGCGCACGAGCGAGAGCGCCACCAGCACGCCGATCGACTCCGTGGCGCCGTACTTCTGCAGGGTCTCGAAGCCCTGCAGCCCCAGCACCATGCCGACGAAGAGGCCGGAGACGATGATGATCACGAGCGAGAGCACGCCGCTGAAGTAGACCTCGCGCATCACCAGCCGGAAGCGCTGGAAGCTGGTGCCCGACGAGGCGATCACCAGGCCGAAGAAGCGCGTCATGGAGCCGAAGCGCCAGATGCCGTTGATCACGTTGTGGCCCAGGCGCGCGACCGGCTTCCTCACGTCAAGCACGGCGCGCCTCCGCGAGCCCCACGTCGGCCGCCCAGGGCCGCGCGGGATAGTGGAACGGCACCGGGCCGTCGGTCTCGCCGTGCACGAACTGCTTCACGTAGGCCTCGCCCGAGCGGCGGATCTCGGCGGGCGTGCCCTCGCCCACGATCACGCCCTCGCTGATGAAGTAGAGGTAGTCGACGATCTGCAGCGACTCCACCACGTCGTGGGTCACGATGACGGAGGTCGCTCCCAGCGCGTCGTTCAGCTTGCGCACGAGCTGGCCGATCACCGAGAGCGCGATGGGATCGAGGCCCGCGAAGGGCTCGTCGTACATGACGAGCATGGGGTCGAGCACGACCGCGCGCGCGAGCGCCACGCGCCGGGC
The DNA here is from genome assembly GCA_035519515.1 of Usitatibacter sp. Lineage (GTDB taxonomy): Bacteria > Pseudomonadota > Gammaproteobacteria > Burkholderiales > Usitatibacteraceae > Usitatibacter. The sequence goes on along the minus strand of DATIWC010000100.1, from coordinate 33,291 downwards.
CATGCCGCCGGAGAGCTCGCCGGGGCGCAGCCTGTGCGCGCCGCGCATGCCCACCGCCTCGAGCTTCATCAGCACCAGGTCGCGGATCATCTCCTCGGGAAGCTGGGTGTGCTCGCGAAGCGGGAAGGCCACGTTCTCGTACACGCTCATGTCGGTGAAGAGCGCGCCGAACTGGAAGAGCATGCTCATGCGCCGGCGTAGGCGGTAGAGGCCTTCGTCGTCGAGGGCGTGGATCTCCTCGCCCGCCACGCGCACGCGCCCCGAGGTGGGCTTGAGCTGCCCGCCGATCACGCGCAGCAGCGTGGTCTTGCCGCTGCCCGAGATGCCCATGATCGCGACGACCTTGCCGCGCGCGATGCGCATCGAGATGCCCTTCAGGATGGGCCGCCTGCCGTAAGCGAAGCTCACGGACTCGACGTCGACCAGGGTTTCTTCGGGCACGCGCGGGATTTACGGTGAAGGGGATCGCGATTTTACCATTGGCGCGCCGTGCGCCGACCTATAATCGCCGCGTGGACAAGCCCCGGCTGCTGCTGGTCGACGACGATCCCCTCATCGCGGAGAGCCTCGCGTACGCGCTGGGCCCCGACTTCGAGGTCGAGCGCGCGCACGACCGCGCCTCCGCCGTGGCGAAGCTGCGCGCGGGCCTGGACCCGGACCTCGCCCTGATCGACCTGGGCCTGCCGCCCGTGCCGCACCTGCCCAACGAGGGATTCAAGCTGATCGGCGACCTGCTCGCCCATGCGCCGCGCGCGCGCATCCTCGTGCTCACCGGGCAGAACGAGGAGTCCAACGCGCGCCGCGCGCGCGCGCTGGGCGCCCTCGAGCTCGTGCCCAAGCCGTGCGAGCCCGACGTGCTGCGCGCGATCCTTGCGCGCTCGCTGGGTTCCGGGGCGCTTGCCCGCACCCCGGCCGAGGAGGCGCGCGCGCTGATCGGCGAGAGCGCGCCGGTGAGGCGCCTGCGAAGCCAGATCGACCTCTATGCGGCATCCTCCTTTCCCGCGCTGATCGAGGGAGAGTCCGGCAGCGGCAAGGAGCGCGTGGCCTTCGCGCTGCACCACCTGAGCCCGCGCTCGGCCGCGCCCTTCCTCGCGCTCAACTGCGCGGCCATCTCGCCCTCGCTCGTGGAGCCCACGCTCTTCGGCTACGCGAAGGGGGCGTTCACCGGCGCTTCGGCGGCCAAGGCGGGCTACTTCGAGGACGCGGGCGAGGGCACGCTGTTCCTCGACGAGATCGGCGAGCTGCCCGCGGAGCTGCAGGCGAAGCTGCTGCGGGTGCTCGAGAACGGCGAGTACCAGCGCGTGGGCGAGACGCAGACGCGCGTGTCGCGCGCGCGCATCGTCGCCGCCACCAACCGCGACCTGCGCGAGGAAGTGAAGCAGGGGCGCTTCCGCTCCGACCTCTACCACCGCCTGTCGGTCTTCGAGCTCGCGGTGCCCGCCCTGCGCGACCTGGGCGACGACCGCCTGCTCCTGCTGGACTATTACCGCGGCCAGTTCGCCGCGAAGACCGGCGCGCGGCCCTTCGAGCTCGACGCGGCGGCGCGCGCCCGCTGGCTCGCCTACGACTTCCCGGGCAACGTGCGCGAGCTTCGCAACATCGTGATCCGCCTCACCACCAAGTACGCGGGCTACCTGGTGAGCGCGGCCGAGCTCGAGCCCGAGCTCGCGCCCGCGGCCGAGGCGCGCGCCGATCCCGTCGCGCGGGCGCGCGCGGAGCTGCTCTCGGGCAAGCCGTTCAGCCTCGACGGGGCGCTCAAGTCGGTCGAGCAGGCCTACCTGGACGCGGCGCTCGAGATCGCGCAGGGCAACGTCTCGCAGGCGGCGAAACTGCTCGGCGTGTCGCGCAGCACGCTCTACGGAAGGCTGGAGGCCGCCGGGCGCGCCGGTGCTAAGATGGCGGCGTCCGATCCCGGCGAATCGCACGGTTGACGGACATGAGGCGCCAGCGGCGCGCTGAAAGCTCCACGCCATGACGATGTACCTGCAGCATTTCGGCCTGCGGGAAGCCCCTTTCCGCATCACGCCCCACACCGAGTTCTTCTTCGCGGGCGCCAACCGCGGCGCCACGCTCGAAGCGCTCCTGTACGCCATCACCGCCGGCGAGGGCCTGGTGAAGGTCACGGGCGAAGTGGGCAGCGGCAAGACGATGCTCTGCCGCGTGCTGATGGAGCGCCTGCCCGAGACGGTCGAGACGATCTACCTCGCGGTGCCGAGCCTTTCGCGCGACGAGATGCTGGCGGCCATCGGCGAGGACCTGGGCATCGAGACGGCCGGCGCCAACACCAACAGGCTGGTCCGCCTGCTGCAGGAAAAGCTGATCGAGATCCACGCCGCCGGCCGCCAGGTGGTGGCGCTCATCGACGAGGCGCACGCGATGCCGCTCGCCACGCTCGAGGAGATCCGCCTGCTCTCGAACCTCGAGACCGGCACCGAGAAGCTCCTGCAGGTGGTGCTCTTCGGCCAGCCCGAGCTCGACCAGCACCTGGCCCTGCCCAACATGCGCCAGCTGAAGGAGCGCATCACGCATGCGTTCACGCTCGCCCCGCTTCCCCCGCGCGAGATCCGCGATTACGTGAACTTCCGCCTGCGCGCGGCGGGCTACCACGGGCCCGACCTGTTCGACGCCGAGGTGCTGCGCATCATCGCCGAGGCGTCCGAAGGGCTCACGCGCCGCATCAACATCTACGCCGACAAGACGCTGCTCGCCGCATTCGCCGCGGGAACCCATACGGTCACGGCCGACCATGCGCGCGCCGCGATCAGCGACACGCAGATCGTGGTCATGCGGCGCGAGTCGCGGCAGCGCCTCGCGCTCGCGGCCGTGGGCGGCCTCGCCGTGGGCATCGTGATCGGCTTCCTCCTGGGCGGGACGCTCAACTCGCCCGCCCCCGCGCCGGCCCACGCGTCCACGCATGCGCCGGCCCCTCCCGCCGCGCCTGCACCGGCCGCCGCCACGGCGCCGATGCCCGCCGCGGTCCAGCCCTCGCCGGGTCCGCCGGCCGCCGGCGCTCCGCGGGATGCCGCCTCGCAGCACGCCTACGATGCCCGCCTTGCCGCCGGGCGGGGCCTCATCGCCGCCCCCGCCAACCGCTTCGCCATCCAGCTGCTGATGGCGGACTCCCGCGAGCGCACCTTCCTCGAGAACTACCTGGGCGAGGCGGGCCACGCGCTGCAGGCAGACCGGCTATACCTCGTGCCCGCCGGCAGCGTCGAGGCGCCGCGCATGGGCATGCTCTACGGCCCGTTCGACGACCGCGGGGCGGCCGCCACCGCCCTCGCCTCGCTGCCCGAGAGCCTGAGGACTTTCCATCCGTACGTCCGCTCGCTCGACGCCGTGCGCGACGACGCCGTGCGCGCGGAGCGAAAGTAGGGCCGGGCGCACCGGTCTATCCTCTGCGAAAAGTGGGGGATTTCATTTGCGTTTGACCCCTGAAAACGATATAAAGAACGCAGAGGGTGGTTCTGTTCATAAAACAAACACTTACAGGTTTTCCTGCATGCGGTTTTTAGCTTCCGCGCCATGCATGGTGCTGGTGGCCTTGGCCATGGCCGGCTGCGGCACGCGGGACCTCGCGCGCCCCGACGCGCACATCCAGACGCCGACGCGCTCCGAAGCGGCGAACGCGCCGCCGATTCCCGATCTCGTACGCACGCCCCCGATGCCTCCCGCGCCGCAGGCGCGCGAGTCGGAGATCAAGTACTCGGTGGTCGTGGCCAACCAGCCCGTGCGCGAGGTGCTCCTCGCGATGGCGCGCGAGACGAAGGTGAACTTCGACATCCACCCCGGCATCGAGGGCACCGTCAACATCAACGCCATCGACCAGACGCTGCGCCAGATCCTCACGCGCATGTCGAAGCAGGTCGACATGCGATGGGAGAGCGACGGCACCACCATCACGGTGATGCCCGACACGCCCTACCTGCGCAACTACCACGTCGACTACGTGAACATGGCGCGCGACACCGCCGAGACGGTGGGCATCGCCACGCAGGTGATCTCGGGCGGCGTGGGCAGCACGGGCTCGACGGGGACCTCGGCCACCACGGGCGGGGCCAACAACTCGACGCTCACCATCACCAACGTCGCGCGCCACCGGTTCTGGGAGACGCTCGAGAAGAACATCAAGGACCTCCTGCGGGAGACCGACAAGCAGCTGCCGGAGGGAAGCAGCGAGACGTTCGTGCAGGCGCGCGGCCAGGCGGCCTCGACCACCACGCAGGCGCGCACCACCCTCGGCCGCGTCGCGGGCACCACCGCCGCGCGCAACGCCACCACCGAATCGCCGGGCGACACGCAGACCGCGCGCGCCGGCGACTACACCGAGCAGAAGCTCACGTTCCGCGAGGCGGCGAGCGTGATCGTGAATCCCGAGACCGGCGTGGTCACCGTGCGCGCCACCTCGCGCCAGCACGAGAAGGTGCAGGAGTTCCTCGAGCAGGTGGGCCGCTCGTCGCGCCGCCAGGTGCTCATCGAGGCGACCGTGGTGGAGGTGACGCTCTCGGACAACTACCAGTCGGGCGTCGACTGGTCGGCCCTCGCGCTGAACGGCCTGGGCTACAGCTTCACGCAGGCCCTCGGCAGGCCCTCGGTTTCGTCGGCGCCCAACGTGCTCGACACGAACGCGTTCACCATCCACTACAACAACCCGAACGCGGCGGCGGGCGGGTCGATCCAGAGCACCGTGAAGCTGCTCGACATGTTCGGCAAGACGCGCGTGCTGTCGAGCCCGAAGATCATGGCGCTCAACAACCAGACGGCCGTCCTCAAGGTGGTCGACAACCAGGTCTACTTCACCCTGAAGACGGATTCGGTCACCAACCAGACCACGACCACGCAGACCTTCACGACCACGCAGAACGTGGTGCCGGTGGGATTCATCATGAACGTGACGCCGCAGATCAGCGACGCCGACATGGTGACCTTCAACCTGCGGCCGACCGTGACCCGCATCATCGGCACCGTGAACGACCCCAACCCGGCGCTCGCCGCGGCCAAGGTGACGAGCTCGGTCCCGATCACCCAGACGCGCGAGATGGAGAGCGTGCTGCGCGTGGCGAGCGGCCAGACCGCGATCCTGGGCGGCCTCATGCTCGACGCCTTCGAGGGCCAGACCAACGGGCTGCCGGTCGCCTCGCGGGTGCCGGTGCTGGGCGACTTCTTCAGCCAGCGCAACGACCACGCCCAGAAGTCCGAGCTGGTGATCTTCATCCGGCCGCTCGTCGTGCACGACGCGAGCCTCGACGGCGACCTCGCCGCTTACCGCAAGCTGCTGCCCGACGAGGATTTCTTCAAGGACACGCGCACCCCCTTCCCGTGCTTCGCCAAGGGCCTCGACCGCATGGAGGAGTGGGGACGCAACCCCGGCGAACCGTGCTACGTCCCGCAGCCGACGCCGGTGCCCGATCCGCCGAAGGGGAATTCTTGAGCCTGCTGCTCGATGCCCTGAAGCGCGCGGAGCAGGAGAAGCTCGCCAAGCAGGGTGGGGCGGGCGCGGAAGCGCCGAAGGAGCGGCCCGTGCCGGTCGCGGTGGTGAGCACGCCGCGCCCCGCCTCGCTCGAGCTGCAGCCGATCGCCGCCGGCGCCGAAGCGCCCGGCGCGCCGTCCGCCGGGGCCGCGCGCGCGGAAGCCGCCGCCGCGCAGAACGTCTTCCAGGCCAAGGACTCGCGCGCCGCGAGCGCATCGAACCGCGCCACGGTCCTGTGGATCGTGGGCATCGCCGTGGGCATCGCGCTCCTGGGTGGCGGCGGCTACGTGTGGTACGAGATGAATTCGTTCTCGCCGCGCATTGCGGCAAGCGGCCGGCCGCGTCCCGTGCCGATCACGCCCGCGCCCGCCGCGGCCCCGGCCGGGCCCGCGAACCCGAATCCGTTCGTTCCCTCGCCGCAAGGCGGCGAGGCTGTGCCGCAGGCCGCGGGCTCGACCGCGGCGCCGGCGGCCGCACCGGGCCCCGCACCTGCCGCCAGCGCGCCGGCCGCGCCGCCCGAGCCGCGCGAGAAGCCCGACGCCGTGCGCGATGCGGTCGCGGCCCTCCTGCGCGAGAGCTCGGCGACGGCACCGCAGGAAGTGCGCCTCACCGCCTCGCGCGAGTCGCGCCGCGTGGCGCCCGAAGTGACCTCGGGCTACCAGGCGCTCGAATCGGGCGACCTCGCCGCAGCGCGCAAGAGCTACGGCGCGGCGCTCGCCGCCGACGCGTCGAACCTCGACGCGCTGCTGGGCATCGCCACGGTCGAGGCCCGCGCGGGAAACCGCATGCTCGCCGCGAACTATTACCGCAGGGCCCTCCAGGTGGACCCGCGCGACGCCACGGCGCGTGCCGGGCTCGCATCCATCGCCGCGCCCGAGCGGCCCGACGGCCTCGAGACGCAGCTGCGCTCCGACATCGCGCGCACGCCCGAGAGCGCCGCGTTGCACTTCTCGCTCGGCAACCTGCTCGCGTCGGAGTCGCGATGGAACGAGGCGCAGGTCGAGTTCTTCGACGCCTACCGGCTCGATCCGGCCAACGCGGACCTCGCCTACAATCTGGCCGTGAGCCTCGACCATCTCAAGCAGGCGACGCTGGCCGCCCAGTACTACGAGCGCGCGATCAAGGCCGCGCGCGCTTCCGGCGCGCAGTTCGACCCCGCGCAGGCCGCCCGCAGGCTGGCGCAGCTGCGAGGCTGACATGGGCGCCGTCCAGGCCGCGCCGCTCTCACAGGTCCCGCTCGGGCAGACCCTGCTGCAGAAGGGGATCATCAGCCCCGACCAGCTGAACATCGCGCTCACCGAGCAGAAGCGCTTCAAGTCGCCGCTCGGCAAGGTGCTGGTGACACTGGGCTTCGTCACCGAGGCCACGATCCGCGACATCCTGTCCGAGACGCTCGGGCAGGTCTCGATCGACCTCGAGAACACCATCGTGGACCCGGCCGCCATCGCGCTCGTGCCCAAGGACATGGCGCGCCGCTACCACGTGCTGCCGGTGAGCTTCGACGCCGACAAGCGCCTGCTCCTGATCGCCGTGTCCGACCCGGCCAACGTCGTGGCGCTCGACCAGATCCGGGCCCTCGCGCGCGAGGACCTGCGCATCGAGCAGGTGCTCGCGCGCGAATCCGACATCACCATCGGCATCGAGCACCACTACGGCTTCGAGCTGTCGATCGACGGGATACTGAACGAGATCGAGACGGGCGAGATCGACTACCAGTCCCTCGCCGCCGATTTCGACGAGTACTCGCAGCCGGTCGTGCGCCTGGTCGATGCGCTGCTGAACGACGCGGTCAAGCGCAGCGCCTCCGACATCCACTTCGAGCCCGAGCAGGGGTTCCTGCGCATCCGCTACCGCATCGACGGCGTGCTGCGCCAGATCCGCTCGCTGCACAAGAACTACTGGGCGGCGATGGTGGTGCGCCTGAAGGTGATGAGCGGCATGAACATCGCCGAGACGCGCGCGCCGCAGGACGGGCGCATCTCGCTCATGCTCTCGGGCCACCAGGTGGACTTCCGCGTCTCGTCGCAGCCCACCACGCACGGCGAGAACATCGTGCTGCGCATCCTCGACCGCGACAAGGGCATCGTGCCGCTCGAGGAGCTGGGGCTGCACAGCGACGACCTGAAGACGTTGAAGCTCATGCTCGCCCGCCCCGAGGGGATCATCCTCGTGACGGGCCCCACCGGAAGCGGGAAGACCACCACCCTCTACTCGATCCTCAACTACATCAACACCGAGGGCATCAACATCATGACCCTCGAGGACCCGGTGGAATACCCGATGGCGATGATCCGCCAGACCTCGGTGAACGAGGTGGTGAAGCTCGACTTCGCCTCGGGCATCCGCTCGATGATGCGCCAGGACCCGGACGTGATCCTGGTGGGCGAGATCCGCGACCAGGACACCGCCGAGATGGCCTTCCGCGCGGCCATGACCGGCCACCAGGTCTACTCCACGCTGCACACCAACTCGTCGATCGGCGCGGTGCCGCGCCTCATGGACCTGGGCGTGCTGCCCGACATCATGGCGGGCAACATCATCGGCGTGATCGCGCAGCGCCTGGTGCGCAAGCTCTGCCCGCAGTGCAAGGCGCCCTACAACCCGGACGCGGGCACCCGCCGGCTCCTGGGCATGGCGCCCGAGGACGGCCGCCCGGTCTTCCAGGCGGTGGGCTGCGCGCGCTGCGACAACGTGGGCTACAAGGGCCGCGTGGCGATCATGGAGCTCTTCAAGCTGGATGCCGAGATCGACGAGCTCATCGCCCGGCGCGCCACCGGCCGCGAGATCCGCTCGGACGCCACGCGCAAGGGCTTCCGCACCCTCGCCGACGACGCCATCGCGCGGGTGCTCCTCGGCCAGACGAGCCTCGAGGAGATCTCGCGCGTGGTCGACCTCACCGACCGCGTGATCTAGAGCCGACGCGATGGCGCTCTTCGCCTACCGCGCCGTCGACACCGAAGGGCGCATCTCGAGCGGCAACCTGGACGCCGCCAACGCGATCGACCTGGAGCTGCGCCTGAGGCGCCTGGGGCTCGACCTCGTCACCTTCGAGGGCGTCAAGCGCTCGACGGCGGCGCGCACGCGGCGCATCACCCGCCCCGAGCTCATCACGTTCTGCTTCCACCTGTCGCAGCTGCTCAAGGCCGGCGTGAACATCATCGAGGCGCTCACCGACCTGCGCGACACCGTGGACAACGCGGGCTTCCGCCAGGTGATCGCGAGCCTGCTCGAGGACATCGGGGGGGGCCTCAAGCTCTCGGAAGCCATGGCGAGCCATCCCTACTGCTTCGACGGCGTGTTCGTGTCCCTCGTGCGCGCGGGCGAGCAGAGCGGCCAGATGACCGAGGTGCTCGACGAGCTCTCCGAGAACCTCAAATGGCAGGACGAGATGGCGAGCCAGGCGAAGAAGGCGATGATCTACCCGCTGATCGTGCTGGTGGTGATCACCGCGGTGATCTTCGTGCTGATGACGGTGCTCGTGCCGCAGCTCGCCTCGACCTTCAAGTCGCTGGTGCCCAAGCTGCCGCGCGAGACCGAGGTGCTGGTCTTCATCTCGAACCTGTTCGTGAAGTGGTGGTACCTGATGCTGGGCATCCCCGCCGCCCTGGTCGCGGCCGCGGTGGTGGTCGCGCGCACCAACGAGAAGGCGCAGCGCGCCATCGACGAGCTGGGGCTGAGGCTCCCGCTGCTGGGCGCGATCCGCCAGAAGATCATCCTCGCGCGCTTCTCCACCTACTTCGCGATGCTCTACCGCGCGGGGATCAGCGTGCTCGACTGCATCCAGATCTGCGAGAAGATCGTCGGCAACCGCGTGATGGAGGAAGGCCTGCAGCGCGTGGGCCGCAGCATCTCGGAGGGCCAGGGGATCTCGCAGGCTTTCGTCGCCACCAAGCTCTTCCCGCCGCTCGTGCTGCGCATGCTGCGGGTGGGCGAGTCCACCGGCGCGCTCGACGCCGCGCTGCTCAACGTGAGCTACTTCTACAACCGCGAGGTGCGCGACAGCATCGCCAAGATGCAGACGGTTCTCGGCCCCGCGACCACCGTCGTGCTGGGCACGCTCATCGTGGCGATCCTCTATTCGATCTTCCTGCCCATCTACGACGTGATCTCGAAGATCAAGTTCTAGCGCGATGCGGCATTTCCTGTACCTCACCAACACGCGCCTCGTGACCCTCACCACGCGCGGCAAGCACATCGTCTCGCGCCGCGAGTTCGCCGTGTCCGGCGCCGGCGCGGCCGCCTTCGAGCGCTACCTCGCGCCGCTCGCCGCCGAGCCCGTCCACGTCTTCATCGACCTCGCCGAGGAGGACTTCCGCCTCGACACGATCCCGCACGTGGGCGCCTCCGACCGCGACGCGATCCTCGCGCGCAAGCTCGCGCAGATCTACCGCAACACCCCCTACCGCCACGCGCTGCTTCAGGGCCGCGAGTCCGAGGGGCGCCGCGACGACCGCGTGATCTACACGGCGGTCACCAACCCCGAGATCCTGCGGCCGTGGATCGAGATCCTCGAGCGCCTGAAGGTCCCGCTCGCGGGCATCCACTCGGTGGCGGTGTTCAGCGGGCGCCTGCTCGACGAGCTCGACCTGCTCTTCCCCCACGCGCTGCTGGTGACGTTCACGCCGGGCGACGCGATGCGCCAGACGTACTTCCGCGACCGCGAGATCAAGTTCAGCCGCCTCACGCCCATCGACCTCGAGGAGGGGCAGACCCTGGGCGGCATGATCGCCGAGGAGACCACGCGCACCTGGCAATACCTGGACAGCCTGCGCAACTTCGGCACGGAAGACCGGCTCGAGGTCTGCGTGCTGGTGCACAAGAACGACCGCGCCGCGGTGGAACCCTACCTGCGCGACTTCGCGCAGCTGCAGTACCGGCTGCTGGACATGGGCGAGGTGGCGCTCAAGCTGGGATTGAAGCCGCCGCCGCTCGACTCGACCGCGGAGGAGGTGATGGTGCACCTCTTCCTGCTGCGCCAGGCGCCCAACCACTATGCCTCGCCGGAGCTGCGCCGCTACGGGATGCGCCGCAGCGCGCGCATCGCGCTCACCCAGGCGGCCGTCGTGGTGCTGCTCGCGAGCCTCGGCTGGGCCGGCTGGAACCTCACGCGCACCGTGCAGGCGAGCGTGGCCGACGAGCGCGTCGAGCAGCAGGTCCACGCGCTCAACCGCGAGAGCGAGGAGATCACCCGCACGCTGCCCTCGTTCGGCGTGGGCGGCGCCACGATGCGCGAGTCGGTGGCCTTCTACAACGGCGCGCTGCGCGGCTTTCCCGACGTGGCCGGGTTCCTGGTGCAGCTCTCGGAGGTGCTGCGCTCGCATCCGGAGGTGCGCCTCACGCAGCTCGCGTGGGAGGCGACCGACGATGCCAAGGCGATGCCCAGGCTGCGTGCCACGCCGCTGAAGGAGCCGCCGCCCGTCACGGCGCTCGCGAAAAGCGCGACCGCGCCCTCGGGGCAGGCGGCCAACCCGGACGACAACGCGAACCCGGTCTTCGCGGGCGGCCACTACGAGGTGGCGCTGGTGGAAGGGACGGTGCGCGTCGCGAACAACGATTTCCGCGGCGCCACGGCGGCCATCGAGGCGCTCGCGGCCGACGTGGGCCGCGTGGCGGGATTCAAGGTCGACGTGGTCGAGAGCCCCCTCGACACGAGCCCGGCGCTCGCGCTCCAGGGCCGCCTGCAGGAACGCGAGCCCGCGCTCATGGAGCCGCGCTTCCTCCTGCGCATCATGCGCGAGAGGAATGCCGGATGAGCCAGGTCTTCTCCGTCGACGGCTTCAAGGCGCTGCGCGTCTCGTGGGCGCTGCTCGCGGTTTCGATCGCGCTGGGCGCGGCGATCGTCGCGGGCAGCCAATGGTACGCGCAGAAGGAGCAGCGCGACCGCCTGGATTCGGGCCGCCGCCTGCAGGATGCGCGCGCGCGGGTCGAGTCCGCGCGGCGCGAGCGCGACAGCCTCAAGGAATCGGCGGACGTCTTCCGCACCCTCGTCGACCGCGGAATGCTGCAGGGCGAACGGCGCCTGGACCTGGTGGAGCTCCTGCAGGGCCTGCGGGTGCGCTTCCAGCTCGCCTCCTTCGACTACGAGATCGCCCCGCAGCGCGCGCTGCAGATGCCCGGCGGCCGCGTGTACCCGTCGGTGGACGTGCTCGCGAGCCGCGTGAAGCTGCGCGCCCGCGCGCTGCACGAGGGCGACATCGTGGGATTCATCGACGCCCTCGAGAAGAACCCGCACGGCTTCTACCCGGTGGACCGCTGCACGATGCACCGCCTGGACGTCACCGAGGCGAATTCCCTCCAGCCGCGCGTGGAGGCCGAATGCACGCTCGAGTCGATCACCCTGCGTGAAAAGCATGGCAACCGCCCGGTCTAGGCGCATCGCCGTCCTGCTCGCCCTGGCGGCCTGCACGGCCCAGGCCGCCGAGCTCGGCACGCTCTTCACCACCCCCGAGGAGCGCGCGCGGCTCGACCGCCTGCGCCGCGGCGAGCCCGACACCGCCACGGCCGGCGTGGAGACGGCGCGCGAGCCCGTCGTCACCGGCTACGTGAAGCGCAGCGACGGCCGCAACACGGTCTGGATCGACGGCGTGCCGGTGGCCACGCGCGGCGCCCACGCGCCCCTGCTCGATCCGCGCGCGGTGAAGCCCGGCGGGCGCGATTCCAACGTCCGCATCGAGCCCGCCAAGCCCGGCACCCGCTAGTCAAGCGAAGTCCGCGAAACGCGATTCGGGGTTTGCGCGCGCGCCTTCCCGCGCGCCGCGCCACCATGCGTCGCCATGGAAACCCCCCGCAACGAGCGTGGCGTGGTGCTCGCGATCGTGGCGCTGCTGGCCGCGCTCCTCGCCGCCGCGCTCTTCGCCGTGGAGATGGGCATCGCAGGCGGCGCGGCGCAGCGCGAACGCGTGAGCGAACGCGCGCTCGCCCAGGCCCGCGAAGCGCTGGTCGCGTACGCGGTCGACCGGCCGGTCAATTCGGCGGTCGGGCCCGGCTACCTGCCCTGCCCCGACCTGGACGACGACGGCTGGGCGGAATCCACCTGCGGCTCCCAGAGCGGCGACAGCGGGCAGGCGCAGCGCCTGGGGCGCCTGCCCTGGAAGACGCTCGGGCTTCCCGACCTGCGCGACGGCTACGGCGAGCGCCTCTGGTACGCCGTCTCGAGCAAGTACAAGGGACTGCTCAACTGCGCAGTGAGCCGTGCGTGCCTCGACATGTCGCCGGCGGCGGCGCTCGGAACGATCACGGTGCGCGACGCCACCGGCGCCGTGATCCACGACGGCACGAACGAGGCTCCCGAGCGCGCGGCGCAGGGCGGCGCGCTCGCCGTGGTGATCGCGCCCGGCCCGGCGCTCGAGAGGGCGGGCTCCTGGCAGGCGCGCGAGTGCGGCCCCGGGGATTGCGATGCAAGCGGCCGTTGCATCACCGATCCGCCGCAGCTCGCCGCCCGCTGCAACCCGGTGAACTACCTCGACCAGGCCGCCGAGGCGCGCTTCGCCTTCGAGGACAACGCCGACTTCCTCGATCGCAGCGACACGGCCGGGCGTGCGCGAAACGGCAACGGGTTCATCATGGGTCCGGTCGTCCTTTCCGACGGCCGCCTCGCGGTGAACGACCGCATCGCCGTCATCTCCTACCGCGACGTGATGCCCCGCCTCATGGCGCGCGTGGGCCTGGAGGTGGCCGCCTGCCTGCGCTTCTACGCGTCGCGCGCGGAGAACGGCGGGCGCTTCCCGTGGCCGGCGCCCGCCTGCGCGCAGCGCTCGGGATCGTGGGCCGCAACCGCGGGCGTCTTCTTCGGCCGCATCCCCGACACGCCGTTCACGGCGATGGCGGCGCAAGGCCACCTCGATCGCTGGTGGCGCGCGAGCCCCGCGGGAGACCTTGCGCAGCTGCCCACCGCGGATGACGCATGCCGAATCGCCGTCGCGCCCGACGACCCGGGCCCGCAACGCGCGAGCCCTCCCCCCGCGCCCGCGGACGAAGGCACCACCGCCGGTCTCGCATCCAACGCGTGGTGGACGCCGTGGAAGCCCTACGTCTTCTATGCGCTCTCGCAGGCCTTTTCGGCCGCCTCCACCGACTCGCAGTGCAGTGCGTCGCGCTGCATCGTCGTGAGCGACGCCGCGGGCGTGCCGGCAGGTTCGCCGCGCGCATTCGCGGTGATCGTCGCGGGCGCCCCGCTCTCGCGCGACGGCTTCGTCCAGCATCGCGACGGCGCATCGATCTCGGACGTGACGATGTGGCTCGAGGAGTCCAACGCCACGCTGGAAGGCGCCGCGGGCTGCCCCGCCGACCCGCCGCAATTCCCCTGCGAGGCCGCGGGAACCTGCGCCCGCGTGACGTCGTCCGCGACAACCGCCGCATTCAACGATGTGGTCGTCGCCTCGCCCTAGCGGCTACACGCTCATCGAGGTCATGGTGGTGATCGTGATCCTCGCCGTCCTCACGAGCGGGCTCGCGATGCCGATCGCCGCGCAGCTGCAGATGCGCCGCCAGGGCGAGGCGAGGCGCCAGTTCGACGAGGCGAAGGAGGCGCTGCTCGGGTTTGCCGCCGCCCACGGGCGGCTGCCCTGCCCGGCCTCGGCGTCGAGCCGCGGGGAGGAAAGCTTCGCGGCCGGCGGCGATGCTTCCACCGGCGCCTGCGAGCGCTTCTACGACGGATGGCTTCCCGCGGCCACGCTCGGCCTCGCGCCGCTCGATGCCGACGGGTTCCTGCGCGATCCCTGGGCGAGCCCGCGCAATCGCGTTCGCTACGCCGTGTATGGCGGCGACGTGAACGGCGTGGCCAGCGCGCTCACCCGCGCCAACGGCATGCAGTCGGCCACGCTCGCGGGCCTGGGCGCCGCCTCGCGCTACATCATGATCTGCTCGGCGGGGGAATCGGCAACCTCGTCCACCTGCGGGCCCGCCGCGAACCAGCTCACGCGCCGCGCCGCGTTCGTGCTGCTCTCGCTGGGCCCCGATGCGCAATCCGACCCCGCGCCCGGCTCCGACGAATCGCGCAACATCGCGGGCAACCCGGTCTTCGTCTACCACGAGAATTCCGAGGCCCGCGGCGCGGAATTCGACGACCTCGTGGACTGGGTGCCGGTGCACATCGTCGCGAGCCGATTGCTGGCGGCGGGACGGCTGCCGTAACCCGGCGATCGCCGGTTGTTTGATATTCGACAAGATGGCTCCCGGCGTTCCTGCTAGGTTCACGCATAGCGCGAATTCTTCCACTTGTCCGCCCGGCGGACGAAGGGGGTTGAAAATGAGAACGTCAATATTCGCCGCAGCGTTGTTCGGCGCAGCGATCGTCACTCCACAGATTCCGTACGCGCAAACCCCGGACCCCGCCCCGCCCGCGATCAAGGTCGATCTCGGAAAGCAGGAATACAACTCGAGATGCGCCGTATGCCATGGCCTGACGGGCAAGGGCGACGGGCCCTACAAGGGTCTGGGCAGCCAAACCATTCCCGACCTGACGGTCCTCGCCAAGAACAATGGCGGCGTGTTTCCCTTCCAGAAGACCTACGAGATCATCGACGGCAGGACGGAGCTGAAGGCCCATGGAACGCGGGACATGCCCATCTGGGGCACGGCGTATCGGCTCGAATCGCGAGAGGCCCTGTTCGAGGTTCCATACAATCCTCCCGAGGGCTATGTCCGCGCGCGCATCCTCGCGTTGAACGAGTACCTGTATCGCATACAGCAAAAGTAACCTGTCCGCGCGGGAACGCGCACAGGGGCTGGACGCATCCTATGGGGGCACGGCTTATAATTGAAGTTCACCGCCCAGGACGCGATCCATGAACCAGCGCGACGCGAAGCTTTCGATTCCCGACGTCCAGTCGAGCCCCGACACCCGGCGGCTCGCGATCGACCGCGTGGGCATCAAGTCCGTGCGCCACCCGGCGCGCATCCAGGAGCGCAGCGGCGGCCTGCAGCACACCATCGCGCACTTCAACATGTACGTGGGCCTGCCGCACCACTTCAAGGGCACCCACATGTCGCGCTTCGTGGAGATCCTGAACGCCCAGGAGCGCGAGATCTCGCCCGACACGTTCCGCGGCATGGTGCGCGAGATGGTGGCCAAGCTCGAGGCCCAGAGCGGGCACATCGAGATGACCTTCCCGTACTTCGTCTCGAAGCGCGCGCCGGTCTCCGGCGTGGCGAGCCTCATGGACTACGAGGTCACGTTCGTGGGCGAGATCGTGGAGGGCCGCGAGCGCTTCACGCTGAAGGTCGTGGTGCCGGTGACGAGCCTGTGCCCGTGCTCGAAGGAGATCTCCGAGCGCGGCGCGCACAACCAGCGCTCGCACGTGACGATCGCCGCGCGCATCCGCAAGTTCCTGTGGATCGAGGAGCTCATCGACGTGGCCGAGAACCAGGCCTCGTCGCAGCTCTACGGGCTGTTGAAGCGTCCCGACGAGAAGTTCGTCACCGAGAACGCCTACGACAACCCGAAGTTCGTCGAGGACATGGTGCGCGACATCGCCGCGGCGCTCAACGCCGACCCGCGCATCGACGGCTACGTGGTGGAAAGCGAGAACTTCGAGTCCATCCACAACCACTCCGCCTACGCGATGATCGCGAAGGGGATGGACTAGGGAAGGTCCGAACCTAGTAGCGCTTGGTGAGCGTGAGGCTCGAGCCTTCGCGGCGCATCTCGGTGCGGTTGAGGAAGCTCATGCCCAGCAGCGGGATGCCCACGCCCTGGTTCACGGAACCCTCGACGTTGGTGAGCGTCACATCCCCCACCTGCACGCTGTCCAGCACGATGCGCCACGAGGGCACCTTGCGGCCGTCGGCGAGCATCGAGTAGCCCAGTTGGCCCTTCTCGTAGTCGATGCCCAGGCGCACGGCGTCGGCGAGCGGAATCGAGACGAGCGTGGCGCCGGTATCCACCATGAAGCGCATGTGCGAGCCGTTCACCATCGCGTCGGTGAGGAAATGACCGCTGGCATCCTGGGGGAGCGTCACGCTCTGCCGTCCCGAGCCCTCGCTGCGGTAGGCCTGGCCCATCTCGAGGGTCTGGCGCACGCCGTCGACTTCGAGGTCGGCGGAATTGCGCGTCACGAGGAGGAGCTTCACGCCCTCGGCCGTCCGGTCGCCCACCGACAGCGTGCGCGGCGCGCCGTTGTTGATGCTCACCAGCGCCTTGCCCGGGAACAGGCCGACCACGTTCACCTCGGTGGCGAGGGCGCCGCCCGAAGTGAGGATGGTTGCCGCGAAGAAGGCATGGAGCCGCATCGATGAAGGACGCCCGGCAGGTCGCCGTGTTCCGCTACTCCGATACCGAGGGTCCAGGGCATTTTGCCACATTCCTCGAGGCGAACCGCGTGCCGTGGAGGCTCGTGAAGCTCGACGAGGACGAGCCCGTGCCGGCGTCGAGCGAGGCCTTCGCGGGGCTGGGATTCATGGGCGGCCCGATGAGCGCCAACGACGAGCTTGCCTGGACGCAGCCGGTCCTTTCCCTCATGCGCGACGCCATGGAGCGCCGCGTGCCGATGATCGGCCACTGCCTCGGCGGCCAGATGATGGCGCGCGCGGCGGGCGGCGTCGTGAGCGTGAACCCGGTGAAGGAGATCGGCTGGAACCGCGTGAAGGTCGAGGACACGCCGCTCGCGCGCCACTGGTTCGGCGCCGACATGCGCGAGTTCGTCACGTTCCAATGGCACGGCGACACCTTCACCATCCCGCCCGGCGGCGAGCGCATCCTCACCGCGCAGCATTGCCCCAACCAGGCCTACGTGCTGGGCGGCATCCACCTGGGCCTGCAATGCCACGTGGAGATGACCCCGGAGATGATCGCGAGCTGGATCGCGAGCGGCGCGGGCGAGGTGCGCGACAACCTCGCTAGCCCCGCGGTCCAGCCGGTCGACAAGATCGTGGGCGAGATGCCCGAGCGCCTGCCGGTGCTGTCGGATACCGCCGAGCGCCTCTACCGGCGCTGGATCGAAGCGCTGCGGCGCTGAGGGACGCCACGTCGCGCTGATTCACTGCAGCAGCAGTGCCGCTTGCAAGAGCCGGGGCAGGGTGTCGGCCACCGTGGCGCGGAGAAGAAATTCGATCCGGGCAGGGTCGGTCACCGCCGGCCCTCCCTCCTGTTCGCGGACGACGATCGTGCCCGACTTGCCGAGCTTCACGATGTCCGTCGCCACGTCCTCGGCATCGCGGGTGCCGTCGAGCAGCATCAGGACCCTCCGCGGCAACTCGGGAAGATCTGTCAGCTCGTGGCGCAGGTTGGTCACCACCCTGGCTCCGCTTGCCAGCTGATACCGCGCGAGCGGACTGGCGACGGGACGCTCGGAAATCGACAACGCAAGCCGTGGCGCCGCGACGCGCAGATCGACCGCGCGCGCAGTGTAAGCCTGCAGCATGCGTTTGGCGAACGACTCCATATCGTCGTGCTCAACGGGTGCGTCCCCGATCTCCTCGCGCAATCGCGCGAGCGACAGCTGGTAGAGCTCCTCGAATGCGAAGCAGCGCGGCCATTCCTTGCCCATCACGACAAGCGCCGCCTTGGTTAGCGCGTCGGAAACCATTTGCTTGGGGGCGGCGGGAATGACGAACGGCTCGCTCACGCCGTGCGCCAACACCGGCCGTCCCGACTCGGGCCGAACATTGGAGGAAAGCAGCATTCCGGAAAGCTGCAGGCCATTGACCGTGCGCTGGATGGGCGAGCGCTGGTGGACAAGCAACGTCTGGCGGAACATGCGATTGCGCAGGAAGTCCATGTGCTGCTCCATGCGGATGATGTCCGGCGCGATGCGCTGCAGCCTCTGCGCGACCTCCGGCGGGAAGCTCGACAAAAGCATGCTGCCCAGATCGGCCTCGGCGAGAAAACCGAGCCCATGCCGGGCCGCCTCGTCCACGAACTCATGAAAGTAGAAGGCCTGGTTGTGCTCCTCGAGGTATTCGTGGAACAGATACACGTCGGAGTAACCGCGGCTCAACTGCGCTTCCTCCCGCAGCATCATGCCGTACGGGGTATTCGCCGCCGCGCTTCCAGCCAGGAATTCGAGCAGCGCCCGCGCCTGCGCCACCTTGCCCGAAGCTCCCTCGATTCCTCGCGAGTGATAGATCATCATGTCGCGGATCATCCCGCGCATGCGCCAACCGGGCAGCGTGTTGTAGCTCACGTAGGCAACGCCGTTGTCGGCCAGGTTGTCGTTGCAGACGGCAAGCAGCTTTTCCCGTACCGGCGCGGGAACCCACGAATAAACGCCGTGGCTGATGATGTAGTCGAACTTGCCCCACGACGGGTCGATGTCCGCGATGTCGTACTGGCGAAGCTCGACGTTCGCAAGGCCGAGCGCGCTGACGAGCTCGCGCCCCTGCTCGATCTGGCGGCTCGACAGGTCAATGCCGACGAACGTGGCGTTCGGCAGTCCCAGCGCCATCGGAACGATGTTGCCGCCGCTCGCGCAGCCCAGCTCGAGCACGCGGCAGGAAGCGAGCTCGGGCGGCTGCAGGCCGAAGAGCCTCGCGAGCATCGCCAGACGATTCGGGTGCGTCTGAGGAATTGCCTTGCTGAGGTAAGGCAGCTCGTCGTAAGTGGTGGCGAGATCGGGGGCGGTCACGGGCGAAGTCCTTGAGGGCTCCAATGCAGGGAATGATAAACGCGGGGATCTACGCCGATGGCGATCTCGGCTGGAGCGCGAGCTCCAGGAACCGCGTCCCGGCGATCGGGTTGTCGTTGTAGGGCGCCACGTCGCGAAATCCCAACTCCTCGTATAACGCCTGCGCTTCGCGCATCTGCGCAAGCGTATCGAGCCTGAGGTTCGCATAACCGATGGCGCGCGCCTCGTCGATGACGATGTGCGCCAGGGTCCGGCCGAGTCCCATGCCACGGAATTGCGGCCGCACGTAGAGGCGCTTCATCTCGCCGTCGCTCTCGCCCAGCGGGCGCAGCGCCGCGCACGCCGCGGGCATTCCCGCCACGCGGGCGAGGAGGAGCCGCCCGCGCGGCCGCGCGTAGGCGCCCGGGAGCGACGCGAGCTCGCGGTCGAAGCCCTGGAAGCAAAGGCTCACGCCGAGGGCCTGCTGGTATTCGACGAAGAGGGCGCGG
Source organism: Usitatibacter sp. (assembly GCA_035519515.1). GTDB lineage: Bacteria > Pseudomonadota > Gammaproteobacteria > Burkholderiales > Usitatibacteraceae > Usitatibacter. The sequence goes on along the minus strand of DATIWC010000100.1, from coordinate 13,774 downwards.
CAGGCCTCAACCGATTCCGCGTCGAGGGCCTCGCCGATGGACAAGCCCGAGGAGCGGCCGAGCTCGACCAAGCGGGCCCTACTCGCGGAAGTTCTGGTAGGAGAGCGGGACGTCGGTGACGGACTTGCGCACCAGCGCGATCGCCTCCTGCAGCGCATCCTTCTTCGGGCCGGTCACGCGCACCACGTCGCCCTGGATCGAGGCGGTGACCTTCACCTTGTTGTCCTTGATGAGCTTCACGATGCGCTTGGCGAGCTCGCTCTCGACGCCGTTCTTCACCACCATCTTCTGCTTCATCTTGTCGCCGCCGATCTTCTCGGCATCCTTCACGTCGAGGAAGCGCGCATCGACGCCGCGCTTGGCCATCTTCGAGAGGAGCACGTCGCGCACCTGGCCCAGCTTGAACTCGTCGTCGGCGAACGCGGTGATCTCGTGCTCCTTGTCGTTGAGCTCGAATCGCGCGTCCGACCCCTTGAAGTCGAAGCGGTTGGCGATCTCCTTGTTGGCGGTTTCCACGGCGTTCTTCAGCTCCACCGCGTTGGCTTCGCACATGATGTCGAAAGAGGGCATGGTTCTTCCCCGGCAAGTGAATCCGACGATTCTATTAGAATTCCCCATGGCTACGATCCTGCAATCCCTGCCGTCCGGCGAGAAAGTCGGCATCGCCTTCTCCGGGGGCCTCGACACCAGCGCCGCGCTCGCGTGGATGCGCGAGAAGGGGGCGATCCCCTACGCCTACACCGCCAACCTCGGCCAGCCCGACGAATCGGACTACGACGAGATCCCGCGCAAGGCGAAGCTGTACGGCGCCGAGAAGGCCGTGCTGGTCGAGTGCCGCCCGCAGCTCGTGGCCGAGGGCATCGCCGCGATCCAGTGCGGCGCGTTCCACATTTCGACCGCCGGCATCACCTACTTCAACACCACGCCGCTCGGCCGCGCCGTCACGGGCACCATGCTGGTGGTCGCCATGAAGGAAGACGACGTCCACATCTGGGGCGACGGCAGCACCTTCAAGGGCAACGACATCGAGCGCTTCTACCGCTACGGCCTGCTCGCCAACCCGGGCCTTCGCATCTACAAGCCGTGGCTCGACCAACGCTTCATCGACGAGCTGGGCGGGCGCAAGGAGATGAGCGAGTACCTCATCAAGCGCGGCTTCGACTACAGGATGAGCACGGAGAAGGCTTACTCCACCGACTCCAACATCCTTGGCGCCACCCACGAGGCGAAGGACCTCGAGTACCTCGACAAGGGTATGCGCATCGTGAACCCCATCATGGGCGTTGCGTTCTGGCGCGAGGACGTCGCGGTGAAGGCGGAGACCGTGAGCGTCGGCTTCGAGGAAGGCCACCCGGTATCCCTCAACGGGCAGGCATTCAAGGATGCCGTGGCGCTGCTCGCGGAGGCCAACGCCATCGGGGGCCGGCACGGCCTGGGCATGTGCGACCAGATCGAGAACCGCATCATCGAGGCGAAGAGCCGCGGGATCTACGAGGCGCCCGGCATGGCGCTGCTGCACCTCGCCTACGAACGGCTCGTCACCGGCATCCACAACGAGGACACCATCGAGCAGTACCGCAACAACGGCCGCCGGCTCGGGCGCCTGCTCTACCAGGGGCGCTGGTTCGACCCGCAGGCGCTGATGCTGCGCGAGACGGCGCAGCGCTGGGTCGCGCGCGCGGTGACGGGCGAGGTGACGGTGGAGCTGCGCCGCGGCAACGACTACTCGATCCTCGACACGAGGAGCCCGAACCTCACCTACAAGCCCGAGCGCCTCACGATGGAGAAGGGCGAGGCGTACTTCACGCCGGCCGACCGCATCGGGCAGCTCACGATGCGAAACCTCGACATCGTCGATACGCGCGACAAGCTGAGGATCTATTCGGAGACGGGCCTGCTGGGATCCGGCGGCGGCGTGCCGCTGCTGGACGACGACACGAAGCCCTAGTTTTCCACCTTCCCGAGCAGGAGGTACTCCATGAGCGCCTTCTGCACGTGCAGGCGGTTCTCCGCCTCCTCCCACACGACGCTCTGCGGGCCGTCCACCACCTCGGCGGCCACTTCCTCGCCGCGGTGCGCGGGCAGGCAATGCATGAAGAGCGCGTCGGGCTTCGCCTCGCGCATCATCGCGCCGTCCACCATGAAGCCGCGGAACGCCTCGCGGCGCGCCTTCTCCTCGGCCTCGAACCCCATGCTGGTCCAGACGTCCGTGGTGACGAGGTCGGCGCCCGCCGCCGCCTCGCGCGGGCCCTTGAAGAGCTCGAGATGCTTCGCCGGCACGCCCGCGGTGCGCGAGGGCGCCACCGCATAAGCGGCGGGCGTGCACACGTTCAGCTTGAAGCCGAAGAGCGGCGCGGCCTGGATCCACGTGTTGCACATGTTGTTGCCATCGCCCACCCACGCGACGGTCTTGCCGGCGATGGGACCGCGGTGCTCGATATACGTGTAGACGTCGGCGAGCACCTGGCAGGGGTGGTAGTCGGCCGTGAGGCCGTTGATCACCGGCACGCGGGAGTGCTCCGCGAAACGCTCGATGTTGGAGTGGTCGTGCGTGCGGATCATCACGATGTCCACCATGCGCGAGATCACGCGGGCCACGTCCTCGATGGGCTCGCCGCGCCCGAGCTGCGTCTCGCCCATGTTGAGCACGATGGAGGAGCCGCCCAGCTGGTAGATGCCCGCCTCGAACGACACGCGCGTGCGCGTCGAGCTCTTCTCGAACACCATCGCGAGCATGCGGTCCACCAGCGGCTGGTAGGCGACGTAGTTCTTGAAGCGCTCCTTGATGAGCCTCGTGCGCGCGAACAGGTGCTCGAGCTCGGCGCGCTCGAGGTCGACGAGCTGCAGGAAATGCTTCACGCGGCCGCGGCGGCCGGCGCCTGCGCGAGGAACGCCTTCACCACCGCAACCAGGAGGTCCACGAGCTGGCGCGCTTCCTCCTCGCGCATCACGAGGGGCGGCAGCAGGCGGATCACCTTGTCGGCGGTGACGTTGACCACGAGGCCGGCCGCCAGCGCCCGCTTGACCACGTCGCCGCAGGGCCGGTCGAGCTCGACGCCCAGCATGAGGCCCATGCCACGCACTTCCTTCACGCCCGCCACGCCGGCGAGGCCCCGCTCCAGGCCCGCGCGGATGATGCCGCCCGCCCTCTCGGCGTTGGCGAGCAGTCCTTCCTTCTCGATCACCTCGAAGGTCGTGGAGACGGCCACCGAGACCAGCGGGCCGCCGCCGAACGTGGTGCCGTGGTTGCCCGGCTTGAAGACTCTCGCCGCCTCGCCGCGCGCGAGGCACGCGCCCACCGGAACGCCGGAGCCGATGCCCTTGGCCACCGACATCACGTCGGGCAGCACGCCCGACCACTGGTGCGCGAACCACTTGCCCGTGCGGCCCGTGCCGCTCTGCACCTCGTCGATCATGAGCAGCCACTTGCGCTGGTCGCAAAGCTCGCGAACCTTGCGCAGGTACTGCGCGTCGGCCACGTGGATGCCGCCTTCGCCCTGGAGCACTTCCAGCAGCACCGCGACGATGGACGCGTTGTCGCCCAGCCGCTCGATGGCGGCGAAGTCGTTGTAGGGGACGCGCAGGAACCCGCCCATCAGCGGCTCGAAGCCCGCCTGCGCCTTGCGCGAGCCGGTGGCCGAGAGCGTGGCGAGCGTGCGCCCGTGCCACGCCTTTTCCATCACGACGATGGTGGGGTTCTCGACGCCGCGCTGGTGGCCGTGCAGGCGCGCGAGCTTGATCGCCGCCTCGTTGGCCTCGGCGCCCGAGTTGGCGAAGAAGGCGTTCTCCATGGCGGACGCGGCGCACATGCGCGCGGCGGCGGCTTCCTGCTCGGGGACGGTGAAGAGGTTCGAGACGTGGATGAGCTTGCCCGCCTGCTCGCGCAGCGCGCGGACGAGCACGGGGTGGTTGTGGCCCAGGCCGTTCACGGCGATGCCGGCGAGGCCGTCCAGGTATTTGCGGCCCTCGGTGTCCCAGAGCCAGCATCCCTCGCCGCGGGCGAACGCCACGGGCAGCGGGGAGTATGTTTGCATCAGGTGCGTGGCACTCATGTGCGGCCTCCCATGCGAAAGATCGCGGCCCCCAAAACGACAACGGCGGCCAGGGGGCCGCCGCCGGCCGGGTCGAACTGCTTCTAGGTGCGGGCGCCCGAGAGCGCCTTCACCTGCGCGGCGAGCCGGCTCTTGTGACGGGCCGCCTTGTTCTTGTGGATGATGCGCTTGTCGGCTATCGAATCGATGACCGACTGCTGGGACTGCAGCGTGGCGCGCGCAGCGGCGGCATCGCCCGTGGCAATGGCTTTCTGCACTTTCTTGATGGCCGTGCGCAGCTCCGTGCGCAGGCCCACATTGGCCGCGCGCTGCTTGAGGGACGTCTTGGCGCGCTTGGCGGACTGCTTGGTATTAGCCATATTCCTTGTGCCCGGGGATGTCGAAACGAAGCCTGATATGATACACCACTTGTCCATACAAAACAAAGCCCTAGGCTGCGCCGCGCGAGGCGCGCCGGCGCTTCCATGAATCTCCTCAGGGCGGCCGCGTCGGTGAGCGGCATGACGCTCGCCTCGCGCATCACCGGCTTCATCCGCGACACGCTGATCGCGATCCTCTTCGGCGCGGGTTTCGCGATGGACGCCTTCGTGGTCGCCTTCCGCATCCCCAACCTGTTGCGGCGCCTGTTCGCCGAGGGCGCGTTCTCGCAGGCCTTCGTGCCGGTGCTGGGCGAGTACCGCACGCGGCGCGGCGACGTGGCCACGCGCGAGCTGGCGGGCAAGGTCCTCGCGGTGCTCGCGTTCGTGTTGTTCATCGCGACGTTGATCGGCGTGCTGGCCGCGCCCGCCGTGGTGTGGCTGAGCGCCTCGGGCTTTGCGAAGGACGCGGCCAAGTTCGACCTCACGGTGGCGATGCTGCGCATCTGCTTCCCGTACATCCTGTTCGTGTCGCTGGTGTCCTTCTGCTCCGGCATCCTCAACACGTACGGCTCGTTCAAGGCGCCGGCGTTCACGCCGGTGCTGCTCAACCTCGCCTTCATCGCGTGCGCGCTCTGGCTCGCGCCGCGGCTCGAGCAGCCGGTGATCGCCCTTGCGTGGGCGGTGTTCGCGGGCGGCGTGGCGCAGCTCGCCTTCCAGCTGCCGTTCCTGAGGCGCGTCGGGATGTGGCCCGTGCCTCGCTGGGACCCCCATGACGAGGGCGTGCGGCGGATCCTGCGCCTCATGGCGCCGGCCGCGCTCGGCGTCTCGGTCGCGCAGATCAGCCTTCTCATCAACACGCAGATCGCCTCGCAGCTGGGCGACGGCGCGGTGTCCTGGCTCTACTTCGCCGACCGGCTCATGGAGTTTCCCTCGGCGATGCTGGGCGTCGCGCTGGGCACCGTGATCCTGCCCGCGCTCGTGCGGCACCACGCCGCCGACGACGCGCGGGCCTACTCGCGCCTGCTCGACTGGGGCCTGCGCATCACGCTGCTCCTCGCGCTGCCCGCGGCGGTGGGGCTCGCGATGCTCGCCGTGCCGATCATCGCCACGCTCTTCTGGCACGGCGAGTTCCTGCGCCACGACGTGATCATGACCCGCAGCGCCCTGGTGGCCTACGCGGCCGGCCTGCCGGGCATCATCCTCGTGAAGATCCTCGCCCCCGGCTTCTACGCGAAGCAGAACATCCGCACGCCCGTGAAGGTCGCGGTGGCCACGCTGGTGGTCACGCAGCTGCTGAACGCGGCCTTCGTCCCGTTCCTCGGCCACGCGGGACTCGCGCTCGCGATCTCCGCGGGGGCCTGCTTCAACGCGGGCTGGCTCTGGTGGCTCATGCGGCGCGCGCGCGCCTACGTGGCGGAGCCGGGCTGGGACGCGTTCCTCCTGAAGGTCGGCATCGCGCTCTACCTGATGGGCGGCGCGCTCTGGTATTCCATGGGCAGCGAGTCCTCGTGGTTCGAGATCGCCGCTGCCGCGCGCGCAGGCAAGCTCGCGCTGGTGATCGCCGCGGGGACGCTCGCCTATTTCGGCTCGCTCGCCCTGATGGGCCTGCGGCTCGCGGACTTCTCGCGCCACGAGTGAGGACGCCGTGAAGATCCTGAGGCGCGCCCACCCCGACCGCGACACCGCGCTCGCCCTCGGAAGCTTCGACGGCGTGCACCTGGGCCATCGCGCGATGTTCACCCGCGTGCGCGAGGCGGCCGGCGAACGCGGGCTCGCGGCGGGCGCCCTCACCTTCGAGCCGCTGCCGCGCGAGCACTTCGCGCCCGCCCAGGCGCCGCCGCGCCTCGCGAGCCTCACGGAGAAGGTCGCCGCCATCGCCGCCTGCGGGCTCGACACGGCGATCGTCGAGCGCTTCGATGCGCGCTTCGCGTCGCTCACGCCCGCCGAATTCGCGCGCCGCCTGCGCGACCAGCACCGCGCGCGCTGGGTCATGGTGGGGTCGGATTTCCGCTACGGCGCGCGGCGCCTGGGCGACGTGGCGAGCCTCGTCGAATCGGGCCGGGCGCTGGGATTCGAGGTGGAAGTGATGCCGGCGGTCACGGTGGACGGCGAGCGCGTCTCCAGCACCGCCGTGCGCGAGGCGCTCGCGAACGCCGACCTCGAGCGCGCCGCCCACCTGCTCGGCCGGCCTTACGCGATTTGCGGGCGCGTGCTGCACGGCGCGAAGCGCGGGCGCGCCCTGGGGTTCCCCACCGCCAACGTGCGCCTCGCCCGCGGAAAGCCCGCGCTCGCCGGGATCTTTGCGGTAAAATGTTTCGGAGCGGCAACTCGCGGACTCGAGGGAGTGGCGAGCCTCGGAACCAACCCGGCCGTGCAGCGCGGCGGCCCGGCGACTCTCGAAGCGTTCCTCTTCGATTTCAGCGGCGACCTGTACGGCCGGCGCCTCACCCTCGAGTTCGTGAAGAAGCTGCGCGACGAAGCGGATTTCGCTTCGCTCGAAGCGCTTTCCGAACAGATCGCGCGCGACTGCGAGGCCGCGCGCGCGCACTTCCGCGCCACGAGGGCCTGATGCCGGACGACAAGAAGATCGACTACAAGGGCACGCTCAACCTGCCCGAGACGCCGTTTCCGATGCGCGGGGACCTCGCGAAGCGCGAGCCCGGCTGGATCCGCGCCTGGCAGGAGACCAAGCTCTACGAGCGCATCCGCGAGCATTGCCGCGGCCGCACCAAGTACGTCCTGCACGACGGCCCGCCCTACGCCAACGGCGACCTCCACCTGGGGCACGCGCTCAACAAGATCCTCAAGGACATGGTGGTGAAGTCGAAGACGGTCGCCGGCTTCGACGCGCCCTACACGCCCGGCTGGGATTGCCACGGCCTGCCGATCGAGCACCAGATCGAGAAGAAGTACGGCCGCAACCTGGAGCCCAACAAGGCGCGCCAGCTGTGCCGCGCCTATGCCACCGAGCAGATCGAGCGGCAGAAGGCCGACTTCCAGCGCCTGGGCGTGCTGGGCGACTGGAACCACCCGTACCGCACGATGGATTTCGAGACGGAGGCGGCGGAGATCCGCGCCATCGGCGCGATCCTCGGGACCGGCCTGCTCTACCGGGGGTTGAAGCCGGTGAACTGGTGCATCGATTGCGGCTCCGCGCTCGCGGAGGCCGAGGTCGAGTACGAGGACAAGACTTCCCCGGCGATCGACGTGGCCTTCGCGGCGGCCGATCCGGCGGCGGTCGCGCACGCCTTCGGCGCGGGCCGCGTCCCCGCCCGCGTTGCGGCGGTGATCTGGACGACGACGCCATGGACGCTTCCGGGCAACCAGGCGATCGCCGTGCACGCCGACGTCGAATACGAGCTCGTGGACACCGATCGCGGCGCGTTGATACTCGCCGCACCGCTTCGCGAGGCGGCCTTGAAGCGCTACGGCCTCGCTGCGGGGCCGGTGCTGGGCCGCGCCACGGGCGTGGCGCTCGAGGGCTTGCGCTTCCGGCATCCCTTCAACGATCGCGACGTGCCCACGGTGCTCGCCGAGCACGTGACGACCGAATCCGGCACGGGCCTCGTGCACACGGCACCCGCGCACGGCGTCGAGGATTTCGAGATCGGCGTGAAGTACAAGCTGCCGCTCGACCAGCCCGTGGACGACCAGGGCCGCTTCAAGCCCACGGTGCCGCTCTTCGCGGGGATGGGCGTGCGCGAGGCGGAAAAGCCGATCCTCGCCAGGCTCGGGGAGGCCGGCGCGCTCCTGCACAGCGAGCCGTTCCGCCACAGCTACCCGCATTGCTGGCGCCACAAGACGCCGATCATCTTCCGCGCCACCACGCAGTGGTTCATCGGCATGGACCGCGTCACGAAGACGCCGCGGCCCGGCGCCGAGGGGCGCACGCTGCGCGAGATCGCGATGCACGCGATCAACAACACGCGCTTCTACCCCGAGTGGGGGCGCGCGCGGCTCGCGGCGATGATCCAGAACCGCCCCGACTGGACGCTCTCGCGCCAGCGCTACTGGGGCACGCCGCTGCCCTTCTTCCTCGACCGCCAGACCGACGAGCTGCACCCGGACACCGAAGCGCTCCTCGAGCAGGCCGCGAAGAAGGTCGAGCAGGGCGGCATCGAGGCGTGGTTCGCCGCGAGCTGCGAGGATTTCGGCGTGGATCCGCAGCGCTACCGCAAGATCACCGACACGGTGGACGTGTGGTTCGACTCCGGCACCACGCACTTCACGGTGCTGCGCAAGCTCGCCGGCCAGAAGTGGCCCGCCAACATCTACCTCGAGGGCTCCGACCAGCACCGCGGCTGGTTCCAGTCGAGCCTGCTCACGGCCTGCGCGATGGAGGGGCGCGCTCCCTACGACGCGCTCCTCACGCACGGCTTCACGGTGGACCAGCACGGACGCAAGATGTCGAAGTCGCTGGGCAACGTGCTCGCCCCGCAGAAGGTTTCCGATACGCTGGGCGCGGAGATCATCCGCCTGTGGGTGGCCTCGACCGACTACTCGGGCGAGCTCGCGCTCTCGGAGGAGATCTTGAAGCGCGTCGTGGAGAGCTACCGGCGCATCCGCAACACGCTGCGCTTCCTGCTCGCCAACACCGCCGACTTCGATCCCGCGAAGGACCTCCTGCCGGTGGAGCAATGGGTCGAGATCGACCGCTACGCGCTCGCCATGACCCGCGAGATGGCGCAGTCGTGCATCGCCGACTACGCGAAGTTCGAGTTCCACCTCGTGGCGCAGCGCCTCCAGACGTTCTGCTCCGAGGACCTGGGCGGCTTCTGGCTCGACATCCTGAAGGACCGGCTGTACACGACGGGCCGCTCGTCGCACGCGCGCCGCTCGGCGCAGAGCGCGCTGCACCATGCAACGCAGATCCTGCTCCGGCTCATGGCGCCGATCCTTTCGTTCACGACCGAGGAGGCGTGGGCCGTCCTCAATCCCGCGCCCGAGGGCGCCCCGCCCGACAGCGTGTTCTTCCACACGTGGAAGGACGTGCTGCCGGCCCAGGAAGACGAGGCCGGGCTCGTCGCGCGATGGAAGCGCATTCGCGAGATTCGCGCCGAGGTGTTGCGCCGCCTCGAGGAGGTTCGCGCCGCCGGAGGCATCGGCTCGTCCCTGCAGGCCAACGTGGCGCTCGAGGTGGGCCGCGCCGATGCCGCGCTCCTGCGTTCGCTCGGAGACGACCTCAAGTACGTGTTCATCACGTCGAGCGCCGTGCTGCGCGAGGGCACCGGGGATTCGCTCTCGGTGTCCGTCGCCCCGAGTGCCCACACCAAGTGCGAGCGCTGCTGGCACTGGCGTGACGACGTGGGATCGGCCGCGGCACATCCCACCCTCTGCGGGCGCTGCGTGTCCAACCTCGAGGGCCCGGGCGAGGTGCGCCGCCATGCGTGAGGCGGGCTTTCGCTGGGCGCGCTGGCTCGCGCTGAGCGCGGGCGTCTTCGCGGCCGACCTCGCCACCAAGGCGTGGGTGAGCCGCGTGTTCCAGCCGGGCGATTCGCTCGAGGTCACGCCGTTCTTCAACCTGGTCCTCGCGCACAACACGGGGGCCGCGTTCAGCTTCCTCGCCGGCGCGGGCGGCTGGCAGCGCTGGTTCTTCACCGCGGCCACCGTCGTGATCTCGGCGGGCATCGTCGTGATGCTTGCGCGCCGGCCGGGGCGCTGGGTGTCCGCCGCCCTCGCGCTGGTGCTCGGCGGCGCGCTCGGCAACCTCTTCGACCGCCTCACGCTGGGCCACGTGGTGGACTTCGTCCAGCTGCACGCGGCCGGGTACTACTGGCCCGCCTTCAACGTGGCGGATTCGGGCATCACCGTCGGCGTGGCCATGCTCGTGTGGGACGGGCTCAAGCCCCGCGCGGGCGCGCTGGCCGCCGGCGCCAAGGAGAAATCGTGACGAGCGCGCAAGGCGGCCCCGAGACCATCGAGATCCTGCTCGCCAAGCCGCGCGGCTTCTGCGCGGGCGTCGACCGCGCCATCGCGATCGTCGAGCGCGCGCTCCAGCTGCACGGCGCCCCGATCTACGTGCGCCACGAGATCGTCCACAACAAGTTCGTGGTGGAGGACCTGCGCGCCAAGGGCGCGGTATTCGTCGAGGAGCTGGCCGAGGTGCCCGAGGGCTCCACGGTGATCTTCTCGGCCCATGGCGTGGCGATCGACGTGCGCCGCGAGGCCGAGGCGCGCGGCCTCAAGGTCTTCGACGCCACCTGCCCCCTGGTGACCAAGGTGCACGTCGAAGTGGCGAAGATGCGCGAGCAGGGCCGCGAGGTGGTGATGATCGGGCACGCCGGGCATCCGGAGGCCGAGGGCACCATGGGCCAGTCCGAAAGCGGCATGTACCTGGTGGAGGACGAGGAGGACGTGGCCAACCTGCGCGTGCGCGATCCCGATCGCCTCGCCTACGTGACGCAGACCACGCTCTCCATCGACGACGCCGCGCGCGTGGTGGCGGCGCTGCGCGTGCGCTTCCCCGGCATCGCGGGCCCGAAGAAGGACGACATCTGCTACGCCACCCAGAACCGCCAGGACGCCGTGAAGTTCATGGCGCCCAAATGCGACGTGGTGATCGTGGTGGGCTCGCCCAACAGCTCCAACTCGAACCGGCTGCGCGAGGTCGCGCGCAACCTGGGCCGCGACGCCTACCTGGTGGACAAGGCCGAGGAGATCCTTCCGGAGTGGATCGAGGGCAAGCACACCATCGGGGTCACCGCGGGCGCTTCCGCGCCGGAGGTCCTGGTGCACGAGGTGATCCTGCGGCTGCAGGCCCTCGGCGCGCAGCGCGTGCGCGAGCTCGACGGCATCGAGGAGGCGGTCACCTTCCCGCTGCCGCGCTCCATCGCGCGCGGCGACTGAAGGACGCTAGGCGCCCGTCTTCCCGAAGTCGATGCGCCCCGGCGCCTTGTCGGGCGTCGTGTAGCCCGGCTTGGGCGGGTCGAACTTGGCGTCCGCCTTGGTCGCGATGCAAAGCGGCGGCGTGTTGGTGAGGTCCATGCGGAAGTCCTGCATGCACTTCTTCACGCAGTAGGCCTGCCAGACGACCTCGTCCTTCATGCAGCTCAACAGCCGCTGCCGCTTGAACGCCTCGTAGTACGTGACCCGCTTCTGCGCCTGCTGGCCGCCCTGCCCCTGGGCCAGGGCCGGCGGCTGCGCCGCCAACCCGGCCAACAGGAGTCCCGCGAGGATCGCGCGCATCGCCCCGCTCACCGCGAGAAGATCTCGCGCCAGCCGACGCGGCGCGACGGCAGGGTGCCGCTGGGCACCGGCACGGCCACCGTCGTCTTGTTGCCCGACGCGCCCGTCGAGATGCCCTTGAACACGCCGCTGGGCAGCCGCACGACCACGAAGCCCACCGTGATCTCGCCGGTGAACTTGGTGCCCGCGACAGAGGCCGTCGCGGACGACACGAACGTGCCGTTCTTGTAGTCGAAGAAGTACACCCAGCTGTCGCCGCCGATCGTGCAGGCGGTGTTGTTCGGCACGTTGGTCACCACGGCGAGCGTGCCCTGGACCAGCTGCGGGTCGAGGTTCACGCGTTCGCCCGGCGACGTGCCGCCCGGGTTGAAGTCCAGGTACCAGCCATCCTGCGTGGTCCAGTTCACCGGGTTGTTGGACGTCGTGCGCGTGGTGCCCTGGTCGATGAGGGTGTTGACCACCACGGAGCCCGTGCGGAAGTTCGCGTACGTGACGTTGCGGTCCTTGATGCCGTAGATCGACTGCTGGTAGGCGAAGGGCTGCGCCGGCGTGAGCGTGGCCGGGTCCTGCAGGTCGTCCTCGCCCATGTAGCGGCCGGTGCCCACGTACACGACCCTGAAGCCGCTGATGTTGGCGAGCTCGGGGCGCGCGGTGATCGACTGGGGCTTGCCGGAGCCGTCCTTCAGCTGCGCGAGCTTGAACACCGTCGGGTTGGCCGTGGACGTGTCGAAGCGCCACACGTTGCCCCACAGGTCGCCGCCGTAGAGGAAGAGCGCCGTGGCATCCAGCGTGAAGTCGTCCGCGTAACCGGCGATGCGGTTCAGGCCCGAGGGCGCCGTGGTCGAGCCGAACGCGGTCGAAACCTTCGACAGGATCGTGCCCGTGGCGAGGTCGAACGTGAAGAGGTAGCCCACGCCCGTGCCCGGCGAGACGTTGTTGATGCCCGAGGTCGCGAACACCACCCAGCGGCCGTCGTAGGCGCGCTTGGAGACGACCGGGTAGCCGAACGTGTAGCCGATGTCGGAATCGCTGACCTGGCAGAGCGTCGGATCCGCGCACGCCTCCCACAGCACCGACGGGTTGTTGGGGTCGGTGACGTCGAGGGCGTAGTACCCGCGGCCGCCGCCGTTGAGGCCCGCCACCAGCACGGTGTGCCAGTTGCCCCCGAAGTACGCGTCCATCGCTTGCGGCGAGCCGTCCACCGAGTACTTGTGGGTGGCGCTCCAGTTCGCGTTGGCGATCTTCGGCATCATCGGCATGGTGATGCGGGGCACGTACGCCCACTTCTCGATGCCGGTGTTGCCGTCGAAGGCGTGCAGCATGCCCTCGTTGGAGGCGATGTAGAGCACCGGCGTGCGCGAGGCCTGCGCCGCCTGGAACGTGTCGTAGGTCGGCAGCACCGCGTCGGAGAAGCGGAACGTCGGGTTCGCCACGTAGTCGGGCGTGGCGTTGATCGGGTCGCCCAGCACGTGCTCGCGGGTGCGGAACGGCGCGATGGACTCGCCGATCGACGAATTGAACGACTCGTATTGCCGCTGCCCGCGCAGCCAGTTCACCAGGTTGTCGCCGCTGTTGGCGACCGCCTTCTGCGTGGTGGTGAGCAGCGAGCACTGCGCGAGGACGCCGCACTGGTTGGCGAAGTAGGGCTGCTCCGCGGCGATCAGGCCCACGGGGCTCGACTTGAGCATGCCGAACTGGAACGGCTTCTTGCGGCCGCCGCCCGACTCGTCGATCGTGAAGATCACGCGCGAGTCCGCCCCGCCGCTCGTCATCGTGTCCAGCTGCGCCTGTGCCGACCAGACGATCGCCGGGAGCACGAGGCCCGTGTTCACGTCGATGCGCTGGGCGATGATCTCGCCGTCCCACATCCCCGTGCGGAACGTGGAGCTGAAGATGAAGTTGTCGGTCTGCGTGATGTTCGGGCTCGACGTGGCCGAGGCCGACGCCGCCGCCGTCGCCACCTTGAGCTTCGCGAGCGCGCTTTGCAGGCCCAGGGCGAGCGAGTTCGGGTCGCTTGCGCTGAAGTAGTTGCCGCGGCCGTTCACGGCGGCGTGCCAGAGGTCGTCCAGCGTGCTGGGCTCGTTCTGCGTGGGCACCGGCCAGTCGCAGGTGCCGGTCGTCCACGAGCAGCCCGTCGTGCCCGACTTGATCTTCGCGAAGTCGCCGGTGGCCGAGGTC
>DATIWC010000099.1:0-4294 GCA_035519515.1 Usitatibacter sp. | reverse complement strand
TGCCGGCCTGTCTTCGCCAGGAACCCCCGTGGACTCGCGCAGGCACGTGACGATGGCGCGCGCGACCTCGTGAGCGTGCTCTTCGTTCCAGTCGCTGCCGACCGTGCGATCGAGCAGATGGGCTCGCAGCATGTCCAGTGCGCGATCCACGCGCCGTGCAGGATCGGCGCGGCTTGCTTGGCCATATGAACCTGGGATCGATTCGAGCATTCCGTCCGGTGTCATTTCGAGAGCTCCGCTGGTCTTCATGCGAACCATGCTGCGACCGGAGAGCCGCAACTCGAAAGCCCCGAACGGGGGCTCGTTCAAACTATATCGGCGGGATTTGCGGCCCTGTCTCGCGTTGCCGATGGACCCTTCGGGGCCTGGCGGCGAAACCCCTCGGGGTGAGGGACCGACTCAAAAGGGTGGAGAGTCTTTCGGCGCTCGATCGCGAAGGTCGACGCGCCTCCAGCCAAAACGGCGGGCATCGATCGACCAGGCGCCCGGGCCGAGCAATGCCAGTGCGGCTCCCGTGGCTGCCAACAGGAACGAGCGCCACGGGTCCAGCCCGGGAAAGAAAAGGTTCAACACTCCATCGGCCGCCATGAGCGCGGCGGCGACCGGCGTCCAAAGGCCCACGGCCACGAGAATCCCCACGCCGAGCGAGAGGACATGGAAGAAGATCGCGCCAGGCGGCGGCCAGGCAATCAGTCCCTCGATGGCTTGCACGACGAGCGCGAAGCCCGCCGCCAGCCTGAGGAGCAGGAGTCCGGCCCCGGCTGGGCCATGGGCGAATGTCGAGAGCAGTCGTCGCACATCCTCGACACTACGAGTGGCCTGCAATGACCACCAGCCCCGAAGGGGTATTCGGGACGCTCTTTAGGGCTTGACTAGAACTCGATGATTCCGCGCCTCAGCCCGATCATGGCGGCATGCGTCCGGTCGTTGGCGCCCAGCTTCGAGAGGATGCTTTTCACTCGCCCCTTCACCGTGTCCTCGGTGATCGAGAGCTTGTCGGCGATCTGCTTGTTCGCAAGCCCTTCGGCGATCAGGCGAAGGATTCCGATCTCCGCCGGGGTGAGGGCGTCGTCGGTCGCGTGCTCGGCGAGCTGGAACGAGACCTCGGGCGAGAGCGACTTCTTGCCGGCGTGCACGGCCCGGACCGTGTCCATGAGGTCCTTGTGCAGGGTGTCCTTGAGCAGGTAGCCCCGCGCTCCCGCCTGCAGCGCGCGAAGCGCCTGCACGTCGCCGGCATAGGTCGTGAGCACGATGATGCGCGCGTCGGGGAACTCGCCCCGGATCGCGATGATCGCGTCGAGCCCGCCCATCGCCGGCATCTGCAGGTCCATGAGCGTGACGTCCGGGCGATGCTGGCGGAACAGCTGGATCGCCTCGCGCCCGTTGGAGGCCTCGGCGACGAGCTTCATGTCGGCTTGAACCGCGAGCAGGCCCGCGATGCCCTGTCGGATGAGGGCGTGGTCGTCGACGGATAGGATGCGGATCGGGGCGGCGTCGCTGCTCATGAGTTGGATTCTGTATCTTTTCGCGAAAGCCTGTCGGCGAGCCACGAACGGCCGGGTGCGGCCTCGGGATAAGCATGGGCCGCGGGAATGGTGAGCTCTATCTCCGTGCCGGCATCGGGTGCGGTCCACACGGTGAGCCTGCCGCCCATCAGCTTCGCGCGCTCGCGAATGCCATGGAGGCCGAAGTGCCCTTCGCGTCCCTCGGCGGTGAGGTATTCCTGCGCGATGCCCCTGCCGTCGTCGCGGATGC
Organism: Usitatibacter sp.; assembly: GCA_035519515.1. Lineage (GTDB taxonomy): Bacteria > Pseudomonadota > Gammaproteobacteria > Burkholderiales > Usitatibacteraceae > Usitatibacter. Next base: position 2,539 of record DATIWC010000099.1, on the reverse strand, counting down.
GCAAGCGAAATTGCCGGGGCTCGTAGCGGATCTCCACGTCGATTCCCTTCGCCCCGGCATGGCGGAACGCATTGCGCAGGGCCTCGGCCGCGATCCGGTATACCTCGTCGCGAACGATCGGCTGCAGGTTGCGCGCCGCGCCCTCGACCGCGATCGACACGGCGGCCGCATCGTCCGCGCGCGCCTCGGCCGCGATTTCTTCTCCCAGGCCCGTGATTGCGAGCACGAGATTGTTGGGCTCGATCGTCGAGGTGCGCAACCCTTGCACGGCATTGCGCCCCTCGGTGATGGCGTTGGCGGTCTGCTCGATCGCGCCGTCGAGAACTTCCTTGGCCGCGGCAGGGCGGTCGGGAAGCATTTCGGAAACCGTGTGAAAGCGCAGCAGCAAGCCCTGGAAGCTTTGCAGCAGCGTGTCGTGCAAGTCGCGCGCGATGCGGTTGCGTTCCCCGACGCGCTCCTCGAGACGTGCATTGAATGTCCGGGCGATCTGGCGCAGCCGCAGCTGGTGGAGCGCCCACAGCACCAGGAGGAACGCGGCCACGCATGCGGCGCGGAACCAGTTGGTTTGCCAATAAGCAGGCGTGATGGAGAAATCAAGTGCTGCGCCTTGCTCGTTCCACACGCCGCTGTTGTTCGACGCGATCACACGGAATCGATAGCTGCCCGGATCGAGGTCGGTGTAGAAAGCCTGCCGGCGATTGCCTACGTCCTGCCAGCCGGTGTCGCGCCCTTCGAGCTTGTAGCGGAAGCGATTCTTCTCGGGCGCCACGAGACTGAGCGCGGCGTAGTCGATCTGCAAGTCGCGCACGAGCGGCGGGAGGGCGAGCTTCGTCGAGGGCTCGAATGTCTTTCGATCGGCGATGACCTGCTCGACATGCACCGGCGGCGGAAGCGTGTTGACGTGAAGGTTCTTCGGGTCCACGGCCGCGACGCCATCGACCGACAGGAACCACAGCTTTCCATCGCGCGCCTTCGTGAGATGAGGCGTGGCGGTGCTTCCGGGCGTTAGGAAGCCGGCTACGCCATCGGTGTCGTCGAGAACCATCATCCGAACCGTTGGCGCTGGTTTGCCCGCGTCGACCGCGATGGCCCAGCCATCGAGGTCGGAACGCGCGATGCGCACGAGGCCACACGCGGTGTAGACCCACGTCGCGCCCTCGTCATCCAGGAGCGATGCATGCACCGCATCGCACGGCAGCCCGCTCTTGCCGGCCAGCGTGGCGACGCGCCCACCCTTGATGCGGCTCAGGCCGCCATCGGTCGCCGCCCAGACGGTTCCGTCAGCCGCGACGCGAAGATCGTTCACGATGCCCTTGCCGAGACCGTCGGCCGTCGAGTAGGACGCGTCGACCTTCCCGTCGACGAAATGCACGACGCCTCCCGGCAGAAAGCCGAGCCACAGCCCGCCGTGCAGGGGATCGATTGCGATGCGATACGGATTGACAGTCTTGCCGCCAACGGTCAATGGGACGTTCTGCACTTTCGAGTCGGGCGACAAGCGCAACAGCCCGGAATCCCGGTGCGCGAACCAAAGGTTGCCGTCGCGGTCCTCGGCGATGGAGTCGATGTATCCGTTCGCGACACCGCTGACCGGCGTGAAGCGGTCCTTCTCGAGATAGCCGAGCCCCTTTTGCGATCCCAACCAGATGCGACCCTTGTGATCCTGGAAGAGCGACGCCCATGGGTGCTCGGGCAATCCCGCGCGATAGGCAACGAAGCGTCCGTCGTGCCAGCGGTACAGGCCCTCGGTATTGTTGATCCAGATGCTCCCGTCGTTATCGGCGAGGACCGATGCCCCCTGGCTTCCCAGCAAGCCCTGCGCGGCCGAATAGGTCGTGGCCGGAAGCGCGCGAAAACGGTCGATGCCGTCGAAGGTCGAGACCCAGATGTTTCCTTCAACGTCCTCGAACAAATCGAAGATCCGGTCGTTGGACAAGCCGTCAGAGCGCTTGAACTGATCGATGCGGCCCTGGTGAAGGTGAAGCAATCCCGCGTTCAGCGTTCCGATCCAGATGCCGCCGTCGCGATCGACCAACACCTGGGAAAGCAAGGCGCCCTGCGGCAACTCGGGAGTCGGGAAGGGCACGATCTTGTCGTTGACGATCCGGAGGATTGCATTGCGCGTGAGAACCAGGATCGCACCGTCGGCGGTTTCGCCGAACATGTGCAGCGAACCCGTCATCGGCTCGTGCAGCGAATACTCCTTCGGGGCGCCCGGTTGCTGTCGCCAGAAACCGTTGATTGCACCGACCCAGAGGCTTCCGTCGCGGGTTTCGCGCAAAGACCCTATTCGGCCGAAGTTCGGGTGCTCGGCAGTGCATTCGGTCTTTGGGGCCCGAACGGCGCAGAGAAATTCTGTCTTCGGAAGCGACACACCGGACGCCCATATTGTCCCGTCGCGATCCTGCGTGAGCGCATTGATGACGCGACCGTTCAAGTCTGGGTACGTGACGAGATTCTTGCCATTCCAGCTCGCAAGCCCTGCCCATGTTCCGATCCAGAGCGTGCCGTCACGGCCGACGAGGAGGGCGCGCACGCG
>DATIWC010000098.1:0-9398 GCA_035519515.1 Usitatibacter sp. | reverse complement strand
GGCGATGAGCTGGGAGACGGTCTTCACCTTGCCCAGGATGTTCACCGCCACGCTCTTGGAGCGTCCCACCTGCGCCATCCATTCCCGCAGCGCCGAGATGGTGATCTCGCGGCCGATGATGATGAGGGAGGCGAACGGGTCCACCAGCCCCTTTTCCGTGAGCACGATGAGCGCGGCGGCCACCATCAGCTTGTCGGCCACCGGGTCGAGGAACGCGCCGAACGAGGTCGTCTGGTTCCAGCGCCGCGCGAGGTAGCCGTCCAGCCAGTCGGTCACCGCGGCGCCGATGAAGATCCACATCGAGGTCACGTTGGCGTTGTGCTCGCTGATCCACGACTCGGGCATGTAGAGCACCGCGACGAACACCGGGATCGCGAGGATGCGCATCCACGTGAGGAAGATGGGGAAGTTGAACCGCATCGCCTAGTGCAGCTCCTCGTAGATGCGCTCGGCGAGCGTGCGGCTGATGCCCTCCACCCGCGCGAGGTCGTCCACGCTCGCGGCGATCACGCCCTGCAGGCCGCCGAAGTGCTCGAGGAGCCTCTGGCGGCGCCGCGGGCCCACGGCCGAGATTTCCTCGAGGCGCGAAGCGGTGCGCGCCTTGCCGCGCCGCGCGCGGTGCCCGGTGATGGCGAAGCGGTGCGCCTCGTCGCGGACCTGCTGGATCAGGTGCAGCGCCGGATGGTCCGGCGGGAGGCGCTGCGGCTCCGGCTCGCCCGCGACGAAGAGCTGCTCGAGCCCGGGCTTGCGCTCGACCCCCTTCGCCACGCCGATCATGCGGATGGTGTGCAGGCCGAGGTCGGTCATGACCGAGCGCGCGGCGTTGAGCTGTCCCAGTCCCCCGTCGATGAGGATCAGGTCCGGCGTCTTGCCCTCCCCGTCGGCGAGCTTGCGGTAGCGCACGCCGAGCGCATAGCACATGGCCCCATAGTCGTCCCCCGGTTCGACGCCCTTCACGTTGTAGCGCCGGTATTCCGAATTCTGCATCGCGCCCTTGTCATAAACCACGCACGAGGCCACGGTCGCCTCGCCCATGGTATGGCTGATGTCGAAGCACTCGATGCGCTGGATCGGCGCTTCCACGCCCAGGAATTCCTGAAGCGCCGCCACGCGAACTTCCTGCGTGGCCTGGGTGGCGAGCCGCTGGCCCACGGCGAGCGAGGCGTTGCGCCGCGCCATGTCGAGCCACGTGCGCGGCTCGCCCACCGGACGCGTGAGCACCTTCACCGCGCGCCCCGCGATGCCGCCCAGCAACGACTCGAGCTCGGCGGCGCTCTCCACCTGGTCGGTGACCACGCGGCCGGGCACCGGCTGCTGGGCATAGTGCTGGCTGATGAAGGACTCGATCACGGTGTTCGCGTCGCTCCCCGCGGCGTTCGAGGGGAAGAAGCTGCGGTCCCCGAGGTGCCGGCCGCCGCGCACCATGGCGAGTGTCACGCACCAGATGCCCTGGCTCTCGACCGCCACGATGACGTCCACGTCGCCCGCGCCGGTGGCCTCGACGGCCTGGCCCGAAAGAATGCGCTGGAGCATGCGGATCTGGTCGCGGTGCAGCGCCGCCTGCTCGTAGCGATGCTCGCCCGCGGCGAGCTGCATCTTCGCCGTGAGGTCCTCGATCACGTCGTTCTCCTTGCCCTCGAGGAACTGCTCGGCATGGCGCACGTCGACGGCGTATTGCTCCGCCGTGACGAGCCCCACGCACGGGCCCGAGCAGCGGCGGATCTGGTGCAGCAGGCACGGGCGGGAGCGGTGCGCGAAAACGGTGTCGTCGCAGGTGCGCAACATGAAGATCTTCTGCAGGTGCCCGATGGTCTCACGGATCGACCACGCGCTCGGGAACGGCCCGAAGTACCGGTTGCCCTTCACGTGCGCCCCGCGATAGAAGCGGATCTGCGGGAACTCGTGGCCCGTCACCAGGATGTAGCCGTAGCTCTTGTCGTCGCGGAAGACGACGTTGTAGCGCGGGCTGAGGCTCTTGATGAGGTTGGTCTCGAGCAGCAGCGCCTCGGCCTCGGTGCGCGTGACGGTGGTCTCGGCTCCCGCGATCTGCGAGACCATGAGCGCGGTGCGCGGGCTGGGATGGCTCTTCTGAAAGTACGACGAGACGCGCTTCCTGAGGTCGCCCGCCTTGCCGACGTAGATGGGCTCGCCCGCCGCGTTGAGGAAGCGGTACACCCCGGGCATGTTGGGCAGGCCCGCGAGGAATTCGGCCGGATCGAAGCTCACGCCCGGACGCGCGCGAGGCTCTCGCTCGCCGCGAGGTACGCGGCGCTCGCCTTGAGGCCGGCGCCGGTGATCGCGCGGCCGCGCAGCCGCTCGATGCGCCGCGCGAGGCTCGCCGCGATGGGGCGCCGCTCGAGGGCCTCGAGGAGGATGTCCGCCGAGCGCGGATCGTTGCAGACGAGCACCATGTCGCAGCCCGCCGCGAGCGCCGCGTTCGCGCGCGCCGCGATGCCGCCGGCGCCGCTCGCGCCCTCCATGGAGAGATCGTCGGAGAAGACGAGGCCGTCGAAGCCCAGCTCGCGGCGCAGCACGTCCTGCAGCCACACGCTCGAGAACCCGGCGGGCCTCGCATCGACCTTCGTGTACACCACGTGGGCCGGCATCACGCCCGCCATGCCGGCGCGCGCGAGGCGCTGGAACGGCACCAGGTCGCTCTTCGCGATCTCGGCGAGCGGGCGGTCGTCCACCGGCACCTCGTGGTGGGAATCCGCCTTCACGAATCCGTGCCCCGGGAAATGCTTGCCCACGCTCGCCATGCCTGATGCATGCAGCCCCGCGTGCACCGCTTCGCCCAGCACCGCGACGACGCCGGGATCCGCGTGGAACGAACGGTCGCCGATGACCGACGAGTTTCCGTGGTCGATGTCGAGCACCGGCGCGAACGTGAGGTCGATGCCGTGCGCCTGCAGCTCGGCGCCGATCACGTAGCCGCAGGCGCGCGCCGCGGCGAGCCCATGAGCGGCATCCTTGTCCCATGCGCGGCCCAGCTCGCGCATGGGCGGGATCGCGCTGAACCCCTGGCGGAAGCGCTGCACGCGGCCGCCCTCGTGGTCCACCGCGATGAGGAGCTCGGGCGAGCGCACGGCGCGGATCGCCCGCACGAGGCTCACGAGCTGCGCGGGCGAGGCGTAGTTGCGCGCGAAGAGGATCACGCCGCCCACCTGGGGGTGGGCGAGGCGCTCGAGGTCGCCGGGGCCCAGCGCGTGGCCGGCCACGTCGAGCATCACGGGCCCCAGGCGCATCAGGGCTTGCCTTCCAGCACGACGAAGGCCATGGCGACATCGCCGTCGTCGGTGAGGGAAATGTGGGCCGACGAGACCCCCAGCTTCTTCAGGTGCTTCGCCATCGCCGCGCTGGGTTCGATGCCGGGCTTGCCTTTCGCGTTGCGCGTCACGGTGATGCTGTGCCACGTGAACGGCGCATGGATCCCCGCCCCGATCGCCTTCGAGAACGCCTCCTTCGCGGCGAAGCGCTTGGCCAGGTACCCCGGCTTGTCCTTCACGCGGGCGAAGCGCGGCCGTTCGGCGGGCGTGAGGATGCGATTCACCAGGCGGTCCCCGAACCGTTCGAGGCTCTGACGGATCCGCTCGATCGAGCAGACGTCCGTTCCAACACCCACGATCATCTCGCGCCTCGCGCCTCGTGCCGCGCGCCGACCATGAGCGCCTTCATCTCGCGCACCGCCTCGCGCATGCCGACGAACACGGCCCGGCTCACGATGGCGTGCCCGATGTGCAGCTCGCGAATGCCGGGCAGCATCGCGATGGGCTCCACGTTGGCGTAGTTGAGCGCGTGGCCCGCGTTGAAGCGCATGCCGAGGGAGCGGATCGCTTCTCCCGCGCGGCGGACGCGGTCGATCTCCGCCACGACGGGCTTCGCCTCCGCGTCGCGTCCCTTCGAATGGAAGGCATGCGCGTAGGGGCCCGTATGGATCTCGCAGACGCGCGCGCCGATGCGCGCGGCCGCCTCGACCTGGGCGATCTCGGCGTCGATGAAGACGCTGGTGACGATTCCCGCCGCGGCGAGGCGCGCCACCACTTCCTTGAGCCGCCCTTCCTGGCCCGCGATGTCGAGGCCGCCTTCGGTGGTGACCTCCATGCGGCCCTCGGGGACGAGCATCGCCATCTCCGGGCGGATCGTGCATGCGATCTGCACCATCTCCGCGGTGGCCGCCATCTCGAGGTTGAGCTTGATGTGGGTGAGCTCGCGCAGGCGCCGCACGTCCTCGTCCTGGATGTGGCGGCGGTCCTCGCGCAGGTGCACCGTGATGCCGTCGGCGCCGCCCAGGTGGGCCTCGACCGCCGCCCAGACGGGATCGGGCTCGTAGGTGCGGCGCGCCTGGCGAATGGTGGCGACGTGGTCGATGTTGACGCCGAGCTCGATCATGGGGCCTCTTCGTCCAGGCGCTGCAGGTCGCGGACGATGAGCCGCGTGGCGAGCTCCTGCCCGTTGAGCGAGTGGTGGATCAGCAAGCGCATGAGCTGCTTGGATTGCGCGGCGGTCGCGGCGGATTCGAGCTCGCCGCGCTCCAGGTCGATGAGCGTTTGGCCGCGCAATCTTACCGCATTCGAGGGCGTTTCCCCCTCGGCGACGGGCACGGCGCCCCGCTCGGCCACGTACCAGTAGTCGCGCATCGCGTCGATCGGGGCGTGGCTGCCCGCCTCGCGGGCGAGCTCCAGCGCATAGCCCAGCTCCTGCAGGAGCTTCAGCTCGAAGCGGCGCAGCACCTGCTCGACCGGGCGGGCGTCGGGCGGCGGCGGCTCCGCGGCCACGGGCGCGCCGGCCGCCGCCCGCGAAAGCCCGCGCAGGGCCGTGATCGCGGCGTCGTAGGCGGCGAAGAGCCCCTCGTGCGGGTCGTCGCGCGTGGTGAGCTTGAGGAGCAGCTCGTTGAGATAGAACGCCGAAAGCAGGCTCGCGCCGGCGAGCGGCGTGGCGGGAACCGCGGGCTCCGCGGTCTTCAGGGTGCGCAGCTCGCCGCGCCCGAACCAGTCGAGCGCGAGCGGCTGGAAGGGCACCAGCACGCTTCGCTGCGGCGAGCGCGGGCGGCGCGCGCCCTTGGCCACCAGGCCGATGCGCCCGTGCTTCTCCGTCCACGCCTGCAGGATGAGGCTGGTCTCGCGGTAGGGATACGTGTGGAGGACGTAGCCCCTATCCATACCCCAGCTGGCGCAGTGCCGCCTCGCTGTCGGCCCAGCCGCCCTTCACGCGCACCCACAGCTCCAGGAACACGCGCGAGCCGAACAGCTCCTCCATCGCGTGGCGCGCCTCGGTGCCGATGCGCTTCAACGTGGCGCCCTTCTCGCCGATCACGATGCCCTTGTGGCCCGGCTTGTCCACGAGGATGGTGGCGCGGATGCGGCGCAGGTTGCCTTCCGTCTCGAAGGATTCGATCTCGACGGCGATCGAGTACGGCAGCTCGTCGCCCAGCAGGCGGAAGATGCGCTCGCGCACGAGCTCCGCGGCGAGGAAGCGCTCGGGGCGGTCGGTGATGTCGTCCTCGCCGTAGATCGCGGGCTGCTCGGGCAGGTGCTTGCGCACCTCGTCGAGGAGCGCCGTGAGCTGCGTGCCCTTGGTGGCGCTCACCGGCACGAGCGCGGCGAAGTCGCGCTTGGCGTTGGCTTCCACCAGCGTGGCCGCGACGCGCGCCTTCTCCTCGAGGCGGTCCACCTTGTTCAGCGCGAGCACCACCGGCACCCTGGGCGGCAGGAGCGCGAGGAGCGGCTCGTCGCGCTCGTCCCAGCCGCGCGCGTCGATCACGAGCACGATCACGTCCACCTCGGAGGCCACCTTGCCCACGGTGCGGTTGAGCGCCTTGTTCAGCGCGTTCACGTGCTGCGTCTGGTAGCCGGGCGTGTCGACGAAGATGTACTGCGCATGGCGGTCGGTGAAGATGCCCTGGATGCGGTGGCGCGTGGTCTGCGCCTTGCGGGAGGTGATGGCCACGTGCGCGCCCACCAGCCGGTTCAGCAACGTGCTCTTGCCGACGTTGGGCCGGCCGACGATCGCGACAGTTCCCGTCCGGAACGCCTCTCGCGCCTCGTGCCTCGCGCCCCGCGTCGCGGCCTTCGTGCCTCGCGCCTCGCCCTTCACGCCTCGCGCCTCGCGCCGCGCGCCTTCTTCGGCGCCTTCTCGAGCTGGGCCAGCACGGCCGCGGCGGCGGCCTGCTCGGCCGCGCGGCGGCTGGCACCCGTTCCGCTCGCCGCCAGGCCCAGGTCGTCCACGCGGCACTCCACGATGAACGTCTGCTCGTGCGCCTCGCCCTCGGTCTTCTGCACCGCGTAGCGCGGCAGCTGCAAGCCGCGGCCCTGCAGGTGCTCCTGCAGCGCGGTCTTGGGATCCTTGTCCACGGGCTGGCCCGCGGCCGCCTCGATGCGCTCGGCGAAGAGGCGCGCGACCGAGGTGCGCACGGCCTCGAAGCCCGCGTCGAGGAAGATCGCCCCCAGAAGCGCCTCGAGGGCGTCGGCGAGGATCGACGGACGGCGAAAGCCCCCGCTCTTGAGCTCCCCCTCGCCCAGGCGCAGGCGCTCGCCCAGTCCCAGCTGCCCCGCCACCTCGGCGAGGGAGCGCTGGTTCACGAGCGCGGCGCGCAGCCGCGACAGGTCGCCTTCGGGAAGCCTCGCGAAGCGCGTGTAGAGGACCGTGGCCACCGCGCAATTGAGGAGCGCATCGCCGAGGAACTCGAGGCGCTCGTTGTGCGGCGTGCCGAAGCTGCGGTGGGTGAGGGCCTGGAGGGCGAGCCCGGGGTCGGCGAACTTGTGACCCAGGCGCTGCTCGAGGTCCGAGATGTCGATGGCCGGCGCGATGCGCGCCGCCCTGCGGGTCACTTGTCCGCGGCCGGCTTGTCGGCTGCCGTGGTGGCGTAGAAGTCCAGGCAGGCCGCCGCGTTGCCGATGAGCGGGACCTTCACGGACCAGGAGGCGGAGACGACCGTTCCCCCGCCCTCCTTGGCGATCTCGAGGTCGTCCTCGGTGATGCCCCTCACGTCCTCGATGGCGTTGCGCCTCTGGAACGACCTGCGAATGTCGCTCACGCTGCCCTTGAGGTCGCCCGACTGGTCCATGGTGGCGAAGATCTTCTTCACCTTGAAGTAGTCGATGTAGGACGGGATGAGCTTCATCCCCATCACGGCCAGGAAGCCGGCCACGGCGAGCGTGACAATCAACTGTGTGAGCGAGACGCCGCGCTGGTTGTGCATGCTCCTCTCCCCGGTCCCCATGTCTAGTCGATGCCGTTGCCGATGCGCTTGAAGTCGCCGAAGTTCATCCACACCAGGAACGCGCGGCCCTTGATGTTCTCGTCGGGCACGAATCCCCAGTAGCGGCTGTCGCTGCTCTGGTCGCGGTTGTCGCCCATCATGAAATACTCGCCGGGCGGGACCGTGCAGCTGAAACCGTCGTCATTGTATTCGCAATTCTCGCGGTGGGCGAACTGGCGGACCTGCGAGAGGTCCACCGGCGGCTGGGCGGGGACGATCATCATCTGGTGGGTGTGGGCGCCCAGCTTTTCGGAAAAGGTCGGCAGGCGCAGGTAGTTGAGCTCCGCATCCGTGTAGAAGCCGCCGCCCTGCATCGGCACCGCCTCGCCGTTGATGGTGAGGCGCTTGCCCCGGTAGACCACCTTGTCCCCGGGCAGGCCCACCACGCGCTTGATGTAGTCCACGCTCGGGTCGGCCGGGTAGCGGAACACCACCACGTCACCGCGCGCGACGGGGTTCACGTCGATCACCTTCTTGTTGATGACCGGGATGCGGATCCCGAACGTGTACTTGTTCACGAGGATGAAATCGCCCACCAGGAGCGTGGGCTTCATCGAGCCCGACGGGATCTTGAAGGGTTCCACCCAGAACGACCGGATCATGAACACCACCACGATCACCGGGAAGAAGGCGCGCGCCATGTCCACCACCACGGGCTCGGCCTCCCCGGCGGTGCGCCGCGGGCGCGCGAGCCTCGCGTCGGCGAGCCAGATCAACCCGGTGATCACCGCGGCGAGCAGCAGCACGGCGGCGAAGTCCGTGAACTTGAGCATGAGGCCCATCAGGGCGATGAAGAGCACCGGCCAGGCCACCTCGAGGATGCCCTTGCGCGCGTCCGTGCGCTCCGCGCCGTTGCGCATGGCCATCCAGTCCCACCCGATCACCGCGGTGCTGCCGGCCGCGGCGACCATCGCGATCATTTCCCAGTCCAGACCACCTTGCGGCATTTTTTCTTTTCTCCTACTTCGATTCGACCTGGAGGATGGCGAGGAAGGCTTCCTGGGGAATCTCCACACTGCCCACTTGCTTCATGCGTTTCTTGCCCGCCTTCTGCTTTTCCAGCAGCTTCCTCTTGCGCGTGATGTCCCCGCCGTAGCACTTGGCGAGCACGTTCTTGCGCATCGCCTTGATGTTCTCGCGCGCGACGACGTCGCCGCCGATCGCCGCCGGGACGGCCACGTCGAACATCTGGCGCGGGATCAGCTCGCGCATGCGCGTGGCGAGGTCGCGCCCGCGGTAGCGCGCCGTCTCGCGGTGGACGATGAGCGAGAGCGCGTCCACCTTGTCGCCGTTGATGAGGATGTCCAGCCGCACCAGGTCGCCGGCGCGGAATTCCCTGAACTCGTAGTCGAGCGAGGCGTAGCCGCGCGAGGAGCTCTTCAGCTTGTCGAAGAAGTCCATCACGATCTCGTTCAGCGGCATGTCGTAGGTGAGGATCACCTGGCGCCCCACGTAGTGCATGTTCACCTGCGTGCCGCGCTTCTGCTCGCAAAGGGTGATCACGGGGCCCACGTACTCCTGCGGCATGATGATGGTGGCGCGGATGATCGGCTCGCGGATCTCCTCGACCTGCGAGAGGTCCGGGAGCTTGGAGGGATTGTCGATGTCGATCACGGTGCCGTCACGCTTGGCGACCTGGTACACCACCGTGGGCGCGGTGGTGATGAGCTCCATGCCGTACTCGCGCTCGAGGCGCTCCTGCACGATATCCATGTGCAGCAGGCCCAGGAACCCGCAGCGGAACCCGAAGCCGAGCGCCTGGGAGGTCTCGGGCTCGTAGCGCAGGCTGGAGTCGTTCAGCTGCAGCTTGGCGAGCGCGTCGCGCAACCCCTCGTACTGGTTCGACTCCACCGGATACAGGCCCGCGAACACTTGCGGCTGGATCTCCTTGAAGCCCGGCAGCGGCTCGGCGGCGGGACGCTCGGCATGCGTCACCGTGTCGCCCACCTTCGCGTCCTTCAATTCCTTGATGCCCGAGATCATGAAGCCCACGCCGCCGGCCGAGAGCTCCTCGCGCGCCACCGACTTGGGCGTGAAGACGCCGACCTGCTCCACGAGGTGCAGCGCGCCGGTCGCCATGAGCTTGATGCGGTCCTTGGGCTTGAGCGTGCCGTCGACGACGCGCACCAGCATCACCACG